>NZ_KB899722.1 GCF_000378445.1 Deinococcus aquatilis DSM 23025
GTTCATGGCTCTGAGCGTATCGAGCGCGTGAAACAACGAAAAGAGCACCACGCCGCAGGGTGTGGAACCTGCGACATCAAGAGGCCCACGACCATCCAAGCCATCGTCAGAGCGTGTCGGCGGTCCCGCCATGGGGCTGACCGGAGCAGATCGAAGACCCGGCTGAATAGAATGACGGCGTCCCCATCGGTGCGTTGTTCTTGTGTCATCGCAGCTCAAGAATGCCCCGACGGGGGCATTCTCATCTGTTTTGTCAGTCCCTCAGCGGACTCGGCTTAATTACTGCGCACTCAGAAATTCACAGGTTGCATCTCCATATCGCAGATTCCGTATGACCTATGACAAAGAGTCGGAAGTGTTCCATTCCCGACTCTTTGTCTTTTTCGAGAATTGCTTCGCTCGATTCAACCCAATCTGAACTTTGACCGACTTAAATAGAGTAGTAGCTGCGGATCTTGCCGCGCAGGAAGTCCTGGGTGGGCAGCCAGATCAACGGATTGCGCTCCTCCACTTCGGGCGGCGGGCCGTAGCGCACCAACGCTTCCACCATCTCGAAAGGAACCCATTTGACGCCCACCACTTCGGGGTCGGTGGGATCGAGTTCGCCGTGAAACTCGGCGGTAAAACGGGCAAAGGTGGCGTAGCACTCGTTGCGCGTTCCCGTCAGCAGTTCACCTTCCAGCAGGCTGACGAACATCAGGTCGGTGACGGTCAGGCCCGTTTCCACCAGCACTTGACGCACGGCGGCAGCGGCCAACGTTTCGCCCGCCTGCGCCTTGCCGCCCGGAAGTCCGTAAAAGATACTGCCGTCGTCCATCCGTTCTTCGACCAGCAGCAATTGGCCTTCGCGCACCAGATAGACGTGTGCGGCGCGCTTGATCGGCAGGGTGCGCGAGAGGTGACTCATGTGCCGCGCAGTCTAGAGCATTGGCGTGTAGGTGGGTGGTCGAGGTGCTTGCTGCCTTCCTTACCCCCCTTGCAGGAGCTTCAGCACCTCATCCGGCAGACGCGCTGGGCGGTAGGCCTTGTCGGTAGCGATGTGCTGGGTTTCTCCGGTGGCGATCAGTTCGGCGGGCAGGTCGGCAGAGCCTCCAAGCACGGCCCGGTGCAGTTGATAGGTGAATTTCAGGGTGCGGCTCCTGACTTCCGACACGTGGGTGGTGAGGGTCAGGCGGTCGTCGTAGCGGGCGGCGCGGCGGTACTGCACGTTCAGGCCGCTGAGCATCAGGTAGTAGCCGCGTGCCTCCACTTCGGCATACGGCAGCCCCAGCGCGTGCATCAGGTCGGTGCGGCCCACCTCGAACCAGACCGGGTAATTGGCATGATGGGCCACCGCCATCGCGTCAGTTTCGGCGTACCGCACACGGATTTCGGTCTGGATGCTGGTGGTCTGGGAAGAATGCACGTCGGTCATCTCAGACCACCATCAGAGGGGCACGTCTGCCGCAGAATGAAATTCCAGCACGGGCGTCCGCCTCAGCTTGACCTGCGCCGTCACCTCGCGCTGAAGGTGGCCGCGTGCGTGGTTCAGTGCGTCCAGCAGGGCAGGCATGTCAGCATTCAGCGAACTGACGTAGATCCGGGCAATGCCGTAATCGGACGTGACCGCCACCCGCTCCACGGTCACGATCATGGGCACACGCGGGTCACGGAGCTGTGAAATGGCGTCGCTGAGCACGCGCAACAACTGAGACTGAACCTGTTCGGGCCTCATGGCTGCACCGGGCGGGAAAAAGAGAAAGCGGAAGAGATCATCTGGACATGGTACGGGATGCGTTACCGGGCGTAGCGCCGCCCCGTGTAATCGGTAAATACGCCGATGCCGTAGCTGACTTTGCGGGTGCTGTCAAAAATGGCCGTGCCGTTCCAGGCCACGCCCGTACTGCTGCCGCCGTCCAGGAGCAGGGCGTCGCGCACGCCCAGGCGGGCCATGACTTTGCCCATTTCGGTGGTGGTCAGGCGGGCGTGGGTAGACACGAACACCAGATCGCGGTTGCTGCTGAGGCCCACGGCACTCCTCGCGGCGCGGCCAAAGAGGGCGGGGTCGCGGAAGGCCACGTTATAGCGCGTCTGCACCCGGCCCCCCAGCAGGATGCGTGGCCCGGTGGCGATCACCGTTTCCATGCCGTTCCAGGTGGCGTCCAGCGGGCGGCCCAGAAGTCCGGTGGTGGTGACGGCGAAGGCGGCGCGGTTGTCGGGCGTGATCGCCAGGGCAGCGGGAATGCGGCCCCAGGTCAGCAGGCGGCCCTGCATCACCAGGTCTCCGGCGGGGGCGTAGGTCTGGGGGTGAAAATAGCTGCCGTTGATGACGGCCCGCGCTCCGCTCTGCTGGGCCAGCGTGCCCACCCGCGCTCCGTAACCCAGACCCGCACGCGGCAACACCGGGGCCACCAACACATCCCGGTGGCGCAGATCGACCCGGAACACCTGCACCGGAATATTCAGCGGCTTGAAGCGTTTGAAGGTCACAGCGGCCCCGCGTGCAGCGGGCGGAATCGGCACAGGTATCCGCTGAGGCACCAGCAACTTTTGCCCCGGCATCAGGCGCGTGCTCACGTTCAGGCGGTTCAGTTTCATCAGGGCGGGGCGCGTGGTGCGGTAGCGGGCAGCGAGGCTGTCGGCGGTGTCGCGCAGGGCAACCCGCACGTAGGTATAGATGATCCGGACCTCTGTGGTGGGACGAGGTGCAGGGCGGGCCGCTGCCGGGGCGGTGCCTATGCCCGTGCCCCGCGTCGGCACCCGCAGCCGCTGACCCGGTTTGATCACACTGCCGCGCAGCCCGTTGAATACCTGAAGCGACCCCACGCTGACGCCGTAGCGGGCGGCCACCTTGCTCAGAGAATCGCCGGATTTGACCGTGTACACGCCCTGACCGCCAGAAACTGAACTGCGCGGTGTGGGTGCGGGGCTGTTGCCAGACCCAGCCGCACTCAGGCGCAGCACCTGGCCGACCCGGATGGTATTCGTCGTCAGGCCGTTCAGGGTTTTGAGACGGGCCACGCTCAGGCCTGCACGGGTGGCGATCCTGAAGAGGGTATCTCCAGACTTGACCTTCACGGTAGCGGGCGCGGCCAGGCTCCCACCTAACAACATCAGGGCCAATACAGCAGCGGAACAGACACGGGGTACCATCGCCCCTAGCTGAGCATGCCAGCCCCGGCAGCGGGTGAGCCGAAGCTGACGCAGAGTGAGGAAGAAGGGCTGGGGGCGCTGGAACCTCCAGGCGGCGAAAACCTCAGGTACCCGGCGTGCTGCCCGGCAAGACCGCCACGCGGCCTACCATATACGCCACACCGTACAGAAATAACGTGACCACCGGCAAAAAGCGCAGCCCTACGCGGTGTTCGATCAGCTTGCCGCGCACCAGAATTTCCAGGACATACAGGCTCATCAGGGCAAACAGGCTGTACATCCAGTGTTCCCAGTTACGGCTAGGGTCGGGTTCAAAGCCGTATTTGGTGAGTCCTCCCGCAGCGGCAGTGGCGCTGGGAACCTTGAGGCCGTTCAGGGCCAGCAGTATCCCCGTGACCGCAGGCAGCAGCGTAAAGAACCAGGTCACCCGCAACCCGGCAGTGAAACTGGAATGCACCGCGCCTCTGATGGCCGGAAAGATACTCCAGACGAACAGCACCAACGTGACCAACGCGTAAGGCGTGGGCGTCAGCTTGGCCCACGCACCAAAGAACTGATATCCGTGAACCGCTTGCAGCAACTCCATGGCGCTAGCCTAACGCGCCTGGGTCGGGACATAGGGGCAGGGGGCCAAAGCGCCCTTGCCTCCCCTACTCCTCATCAATTTCTGTTCCTGGTCAGTCATTCGAAAACGTCAGTTCCGATGCCGGGGGCAGGTAGGTGCCGGGGCGCAGGGGGGCAGCGTCTTCGGAGCGGTGGAGCCTCAGGTGGCTGGGCACGTCGGCCAGCAGCACACGCGGGCCGCTGGAGCTGACGCGCACGCCCGCGAGGGCCGGAGCCTGAAACGCCGCCCCCAGATCGGTGATGCCTGCTCCCAGCGTAAACGCGTGGTCGCCGTATGGCCCGGTGACGTGCAGCGTGACGCCGTCGGCCAGCAGACGCAGGGGCAGACCCAACCCCACCAGCGACCCCAGCGGCGGATGGGGCGCACGCGAGAGCCGCGCGACGGCCACGCCCAGCAGGGTGCCAGGGCGCACCACGTCGCCCGCTTGCAACAGGCGTGCGCCCTGACTGACTTCTAGATCAGCAGGCACAGTGATGATGCTGAGGCCGTCGCGGTGCTGTTCGGCCCGGAATCCGCTGAGGTGCGGCACACTGGCAATCTGTCCCAGATCGAACGCACCCCCCAGCGGCATCTTCACGCTGCTCACGTCGCCTGTGGCGGTCACGAGGGCCAGCGTGCGGTCTTCGCGGTATTCCAGCCCCTCTACGGCAGGCGGTGGGGCCGACACGGGAGCGGCAGGCACCACGCGGCGGCCCCGCCTTCTGCGCCAGAACACGAACAGCAGACCCAGCAAGGCCGCCCCGCCCAACAACCCAGCGGCCAGAAGTCCAGCAGCGGAGCGCCCCGAGTCACCGGAGACAGGGCCACTGGAAACAGGGCTGGCAGGCGTGGCGGTGGCCGCAGACCCCACCGGGTTGACAGCAGCCACCACGCGTCCACCCTCATCCCCTGTGATAATGGGGAGGGCCAGCCGCCGCCCGCCTGCCAGGGCCAGACTGGGACTCAGGATTCGGCCCGGCTGTACCCCTCTGTTGGTGAGGCGCACCGTGAATTCCCGGCTGCCGGGTTGATGTTCCAACACGCCTTCCAACAGTGTGCCGTTCAGGCCCTCCACTGCCGCACCGTCCAGATTCAGGTCGGGGGCAGCCCGGTAGCGCAGGTTCACTGTTTCGCCTGCTGCGAGGGTGCGGTCAGCGGCAGGATTGAGCCAACTCAGCGCCGGATCAGTGCCGATATTCAGGCGCAGCAGCACGCGGCGGGCCGGAGCGTCGGCGCGGGCAGACGGGGCACACAACAGGGCCGCCGTGCCGTGCGGCAAACGCGGGGGCACACTCAGGCGGGTGAGGCCGCCCTGTGCGGTGGCCTGCGCCAAGGTCACGCCAGTGGTGCCGGAAGACAGGGCCAGCGGTGTGCCGTCCGGGTAGGGGGCCGACACCTTGCCCACGTCGGTCACGGTTCTCAGGCCGTCGCCTGCGGCAACCAGTGTCAGGTCGGGCACCTCTCCGACAGGCACGGTCTGGGTATCGGCATAGGCACTGGCCGCCAGAGCACGGGCAGCGTCGGCAGGCACGGTAGCCCCCAGCGCCACGTAATGCAGGGTATCCAGTTGGCCACGCCCGGTAAAAGCCGCCAACGCGCTCTGGGCTGTGGCGGCGCGGCTGCTGTCGTTGTCGATGCCATCGGTCAGCACGAACACGCGGGTCAGGTAGCGGTCCGCACCCGTCAGCGGGGTCAAGGCCGCCTGCAAACTGCGGTACAGATACGTATTGCGCCCATCGGCACGCAGGGCGGCCAGGTCGCCGTTGAAACGTCCGGCGGCTCCCGGCAGATCGTATCCGCGCTGCGTTCGCACACCACTGTCGAAGGTCACGAGGTCAACGTGGTCAGGCTGCTCGGCCCGCACATAGACATTGATACTGACCTTGACCCGCTCAAAAATATCGGCCTGACCGTCGCCGATACCGCGCATACTGCCGCTGGTATCCAGCAGAAACACGGCCCGCGTCTGGGTGGGCAGTGGCCCGGTGGGCAGGGCGCAGACAGGAGCGGCGGCGGGATTGGGCAGACTCGGCGTGGCTGCACGGGCCACAGACAGAGAACCGGTCAGGCAAAGGAGGGTGAGAGAAACGCGGCGCATCGCGTGCCCATTCTGACCCCTACAGAGGCCCAACATGCAACCCTGACCCCGGCACTGAAAATTAGAAGCAAGCAGAAGGGCGCTGGGACGGATTTTCTACCTGCGCCGCTGCTCAAGAAGACTGATCATATATTACGCTTATAACATAATTTATTTGACCCATTTCAGCAAAGGGAGTATACTGAGCAGACTGATGGGGGCGCATTGCGTGCCACCTCACTCCACTTCTCCACCCTACCTTTCCACCTCTGGCTCCCCCTGCTTTCTATATTCATCAGCCAGAACCAGCGAGACGCCCCACGTGGGCCGATCAGGAGGAACATGACGACCATTAAACCCAAAGCTATGGATGCCGTGCTAGACGACAGCGCCACCGAGAATGCCCAGCCTGAAACCCCCGCCTCCGAGGGCACCGTGTCCAAGAGCAACGTGTCCGAGAGCACCGTGGCGGGCGGCCCCAGCGGAAGCTACACCGCCGCCGATATCTCTATCCTCAAGGGCCTTGAAGCCGTTCGCAAACGCCCCGGCATGTACGTGCAGGGCGGCACGGGCATCGACGGCTACCACCAGTTGCTGACCGAAATCATCGACAACGCCATCGACGAAGGTCTGGCGGGTTTTGCCAATGAAGTTCACGTGATCATGCACGCCGACGGCAGCGCCACCGTGACCGACAACGGACGCGGCATTCCCGTGGACATCATGAAAAGTGAGGGCCGCTCGGCCATCGAAGTGATCTTTACGGAGCTGCACGCGGGAGGCAAGTTCGGGCAGGGCGCGTATAAGGTGTCCGGCGGGCTGCACGGCGTAGGCTCCAGCGTGGTGAACGCGCTCAGCTCCTACCTCGACGTGACCGTGAACAAGGACGGCCAACTGCACCACATCCGCTTTGAACGCGGCGACGTGGTGACTCCGCTGGAAGTGCTGGGCGACACCCCCGCCGACGTGACCTGGGCCACGCAGGTCAGCTTTCACCCCGACGCCGACGTGTTCAGCGAATTTGCCAACCTGTTCGACTATGACCGCATCCGCCGCCGCCTGCGCGAACTGGCCTACCTGACCGGCCTGAAAATCGTGATCCGCGACGAGCGCACCGAGCTGCACGCGGGCGACGTGAAGGAAGAAACCTTCTACGAGCAGGGCGGCATCGCCAATTTTGCCCGCGCCCTCGTGACCGACGACAGCAAGCTGCTGTACGACCAGCCCATCGTCATGCGCGGCACCCACAGCGATGTGGAAGTGGAGGTGGCGTTTATTCACGCCAATACCTACAACTCCGACAACATCCTGACCTACGCCAACATGATCCGCACCCGCGACGGCGGCACGCCCCTGACCGGACTGAAGACGGCCTACACGCGCATTCTGAACAAGTATGCCCGCGACAAGAACCTGATCAAGAACGGCAACCCGGTTCCCACCGGAGACGACCTGCTGGAAGGGATCTACTGCGTGGTCAGCGTCAAATTGGGCGAGCCTCAGTTCGAGTCTCAGGCCAAGGTGAAGTTGCTGAACAGCGAGGCCCAGACCGCCGTGAACGCCATCGTGGGCGAGAAGTTCGCAGAGTTCCTCGAAGAAAACCCCAAGATCGGCAAGACCATCGTGGAGAAGGCCGCCGAGGCTGCCCGCGCCCGTGAAGCCGCCCGCAAGGCCCGCGACATCGTGCGCCGCAGCAACCCGCTGGAAAACGACGACCTGCCCGGTAAGCTGGCCGACTGCTCCTCGCAGGACCCCGCCGAATCCGAGCTGTTTATCGTGGAAGGTAACTCGGCAGGCGGCAGCGCCAAGGGTGGCCGCGAGCGCCGCTTTCAAGCCATCTTGCCCCTGCGCGGCAAAATCCTGAACGTCGAGAAATCCGAACTGAACAAGATCCTGAAAAACGCCGAAATCCGGGCGCTGATCGGGGCCATCGGTGCGGGTGTGGAGGGCACGGGAGACCGGATGCACTTCGACCTCAGCAACCTGCGATACCACAAAGTCGTGATCATGACCGATGCCGACATGGACGGCGGGCACATCACCACGCTGCTGCTGACCTTCTTCTTCCGGTACATGCGCCCCGTGGTCGAACAGGGCCACCTGTACATTGCCCAGCCGCCCCTGTACCGCTTTACGCTGGGCCGCGAGAAGAAGGGCACGTACCTGTACGACGAAGAAACCTTGAAGCAGCATGTGGCCCGCGCCAACAAGGAAGGCAAGAAGTACGAGATTCAGCGATTCAAGGGACTGGGCGAGATGAACGCCGACCAGCTCTGGGAAACCACCATGAATCCCGAACTGCGCGTGCTGAAGCGCGTGAACATCGAGGACCTGATCGTTGCCAACGAAGTGTTCGATTCCCTGATGGGCACCGACGTTGCGCCCCGCAAGGAATTCATCCGCGAAAACGCAAGGTTTGCCGAAATCAGCGTGTAACCCCAGCAGCAGTGTTCAAACAAAATTAAACAAAGCCGCCCCTTGTGCATAGGGGCGGCTTTGTTGTGGGTGGGTTTCTTTTTCACTCTTGATTCTTGCGGAGAGTGGCAACACCTTGAAGGCTAAACCCCCCCGTTGCTGACGCAACGCCCCCCCTTAAGGGGAGGACAAGGGCTGTTGCGCTCTCCTTCAAGGAGGGTTGTACGGCCCCGGAACCTTGCTCAGCCCAACAGGAATCAGCAACAGGTTACGGGCAGCCTCCCAGTGCCGCCAGATTCAGCGGGGCCACGCCCGGCGTCAGCACCAGCGGCAAAAAGGGCACGCCAGGTTTGCACTGCTCCCAGAGGGCCAGCCCGCCTGCCACCACCGGAGCCGCGAAAGACGTGCCGAAATAGGGCTGCCCGCCAAACCAGAATTCGCCCGGAGCCTGCACGCTGGGCGGCGGCGCAGTCACTCCTTTGAGGCGCATGGCGCGGTTGTAGGTCGCCATCTCCTGAGTGCCGATGTCCCAGCCTGCCACGCTGAGGAGCATGGTGGGGCGGGGCTGCGCGACCAGACTGGGCAAACCGGGCACCGAGAATTCGGCGTGCCAGTCGGCGGGATAGTGCCAGCAGCGATCTCCGGGAATCAGACCTTCGCAGTCGTCGGTATTGCCGTAAGAGGCGGCAGTGGGCACGCCCAGGGAGGCCACTTCTTGCAGGGCCAGCCGTAACCCAACCAGCGGCACCGGGCCACCCAGGCTGAAATTGACCACATGCCGCCCGCCCTGCCGCGCCGCAGAAGCCACCGCACACAGCGCCTGCACGGTCTTGAGGGTCGAGCAGTTGCCCGCACCATCACACACCGCCTGATAACGCAGCGCCGCGCCGGGGGCCACCGTCTGCGCGATCTGACCCGCCACGCTGCCGTGACCCGACACGCCCGGATAGATCTGGTTGTAATAGTTGATCGGCTGGCCCATCACAAACGGGTCGGACACGCGGCTGCCTGCGCCGCTGGCCGTGTCGAGGATGTGAATAGTCACGCCTTTGCCCGTGCCTGCGCCTGCGCCGATCAGCTTTTCCAGCACCGTGCCCGGACGTTCGTTCTGGTAGGGGACGTCTGCCTGGGTCGGGTGAGAACCTGTGGCGGGATCGACTTGCAGATCATCTCCGAACAGAGCGCCCAGGAAGGCCAGCACGCGCCCGCTTGGTAAGCCGGAGGTTGGCAGGGTGGTGCCCAGCCAATTGCAAAAGCTGCTGCTGCGGGCAGCCACTACAGCGGCGCTGCTTAGGGGAGGAAGCGTCAGATTCTGGATTCTCAGTTGTTGGAGGTCGCGGGCAGGCACGCCCACAGTCACCGCACCCGGATTGATCCGCACCGGAGGCAGGGGCACTGCTGCGGGCGAGGGGCGCACCGTTCCGGCAGACTGCCCACCCAACGGCTGTAAGGCAGGCAAGGTCAGCGCCGACAACCGGCTCAGCGTATCGGTCAGTTCGGCGGGGCAAGCTCGCTGGCAGGCCACCTGAACACGCTTGAGGCGCTCATTGAAACCGCTACGAATCCCGTTCCCGGCGGCTGGATTGACATAGACCACCACGTCGCCCGCCGCCGCTTCAGCGGGCAAAACATTCAGAACAGCTCCGCCCTGCCGCGCCGGAGCATTTACACCCAGCCATTGGGGGCCACCCGCCGCCTCTTTGGGCACCTCAAAGGCCAGCCAGCCCGATACTGCATCGCGGCTCAGTGTGGCAGGACGCCCACCGACCCACAGCGTATCGCGCTCGGTCAGGCGGGTCGGCCTCGGAATCCACACGCGCTCGCCGGGGGCCGCCGTGCCGGGAAACACCGTGCCGATGCTGGGAATGGTGGCCGCCACCGTGTTCTGTGCGTGGGCCGCAGAAAGCAGAAGCAGGGCCAGCAGCACCAGCACGAGCATGAAGGCGTGCGACACGAACGAAATTGGGGCGGGAAGGGCTGCCGTGCCGATCTGCGTCTTGCTCTGAAGTTTGCGGTGGTATGGAGAAACAGGATTCATGGCCGAACCTCCTGAGTGCAGGGTGAATCTTGCGAGCCTGTGGAGACAACTCTGTACACAGTGTGAATCTCAACCCATGATCAGGGCATGACCGGGAAGCTGGATCACGGCTGCACCATCAGGACTGTAAAGAGCTGGGCGGAAAGCGCGAGACCACCTGTGCAGTGCGGCGAATAGAGGCCACGAGTTCATGCTGTCCGGCCCGCTCCAGCATCTCCATCACGTCCTCGAAGGCGCTGAGGTCGCCTTCTATTTCGCTGAGATTGCTGAGGGCCAACCCCAGTGTGCGGATGCTGCCGGTGCCCTTAAGACGCGTTATGGCCTGCTTGTACAGCTCAGCCGCCGCTTTCAGATTGCCCTGCAAATGTAACCTGACCCCCAGATTGATCAGTGTCTGAGCCAGACCCAGGGTATCTCCGGCAAGCGTCAGTTCTTCCACAGCTTCCCGCAAGGCTGCTTCGGCCTGTTCCCATTGGTCATGCTGCCCCAGCATCTGGGCGTAGTTCACCAGCATGGTGCCGCGCACGCTGGGTAGCCCTCTGGCACGTTCCAGCAGGGGGCCAAAGGCTTCGGCGGGGGCCGCGCCGAGGCGCACGCGGGCCAGTGCCACAAAGCCCAACTCACTGAGGTGCTTCTCTTCGTCGCCGTTCAGTTGCCACAGGTCGGCGGCGATGCGGCTATAGCGGCGGGCTTCTTCCCACTGTTCCCGGATACGGGCGGCGTGGGCCAGCACGCTGGCAGCCTGCGCTCCCTCTGCGCCCGTACCGGTGACGCGGCCCGCCAGCGCGGTGGCCTCGGCATGGCGGCCCATGCGAACCAGCGCGGTGGCGCGGGCGGCGAGGGTGGCAGGCGCGTCGGCGTAAGGCGTCGTGAGGGCGTCCAGCCGCTTCAGGGCATCGGCATACTGGCCCGCCCCCAGCAGCGCCCAGGCGTGCGGCACCCCCAGTTCGGGCCAGGCCGGAAGGCTGTCCAGCAGGGCGCGGGCTTCTCCGGGGTGGCCCCGCCGGATCAGCACTTCGGCACGGGCAGCGGCCACCGCAGCGATCCGCACTTCGTCGGCTCCTTCCCACAGGTCGCGGGCGGCGGCGTAGTGCGGCCAGGCCGTTTCGGGCGGCAGGGCACGGGCCAGACGCAAATGCAGCAACTGAGCCTGCACGTAGATGGCCGACAGATATTGCCGAATGGCGGCAGCGGCATACACCCGGCCCGTTTCGCTGGTCAGCCCTTCCACTGTCAGCGCCGAGAGGAGGCGGGCAAAAGCATCGGCGGGCAGGTTCAGGGCGGCGCGGGTGGCCCGCAGATCGGGATCGTCTTGCAGGGCCAGCAGCAAAAAGGTGTCGCGCAGTTCGGGGGGCAGGGCACGCACTTTGGCTCCCTGCCCCAGCTCCAGCGGTTGCCCACGCAGGGCCGCGCCCACCAGAGTCGGGTGGCCGTCGGTGAGGGCGTGTAGCCCCGGCTGCGCTATATCGGTGCTCTCCAGCAGCCCCAATCTCAGATGCGTCCGAACCTCGAAGGGGGGATGACGGCGCGACGTGACCACGATCACGGCCCCGCCCAGTTCCGGCGAAACGGCCTGCCGCGCTGCCACGGTCAGGACCTCGCGGGTGGCCGTGTCTACACTTTCCCAATCGTCGATGGCAACTTTGAGCCGAGCAGTTCTGAACACGCTCAGGGCCTCTTGAATCGTCCTGACCGGGTGCGGCAGCAGGGGCGCGAGCGTGGCGTAAGGCTCGGGGCTTCCCGACAGAATCTGCCAGCCCCCGGCCCGCCTCAGGGCGTCCAGCAGCGCGGTTTTGCCCATGCCGCCGGGGCCGCTGATCCAAGCAAAGCTGCCGGGGGGCAGGGCGGCCAGATGGCCCAGTTCGGCGGCGCGGCCCACAAACGGCGCGGCAACGCTCCACAGGCGAGAGTCTGGATTTCCCAGCGGAACTCCCAACGTCCGGGCGTCGCGCTCGACCTGTGCGGCCAGCGGGTGGGCACTCAGGTTCAGCAGGTGATACAGCCGGGGCAATTCGGTTTCGTCGGGTGGAGGCGCACCGGGCAGCATCAGGGCGCGGGCGGCCAAGGCTCCGGCTTCTGCGGAGTTGCCCCGCGCCGCCGCCTGCCCGCCCAAGGTCAACAGCGCTGAGCGCAGGTCCAGCGCCAGTGCCTCACGGGTATCGAAAACCCATTCTTCGAGGTCTGCCCCCAGCGGAATGGTCAGGCTGTCCAGGAAGGGGCCGCCGTACAGAGCCGCCGCCTGTTCCTGTTGACCGCTGGCGGCTGCCGCACGCATCAGCACGGCGTCGCAGGGCAGGGCCGCTTCCACGCGGCTGCCCTCCTCGTGCAGCGCCCCCGGCAACGTCCGCAGATGCACCAGATGTTGCGCGAGGCTGTTCATGGGGTTGGCGGCCTCGGGCCAAAATAAATCGGCCAGGCGGCGGCGAGGCTGCGGCCCTTCCAGACACAGATACGCCAGCAGCAGCAACACCTTTTCGCGTTTCAGGGCGGCTCCCTCCACGGCCAAGGTTCCCAGCGTCCGCAGTCTCATGTCAGCAGTCCCATGGGATCAGTCTCATGGGATCAGCGGTGGCCCAGGGGCATTGAAGTGAAGCGAATCCCTCTCATACGGGCATTCTTG
Source organism: Deinococcus aquatilis DSM 23025 (assembly GCF_000378445.1). Taxonomy (GTDB): domain Bacteria; phylum Deinococcota; class Deinococci; order Deinococcales; family Deinococcaceae; genus Deinococcus; species Deinococcus aquatilis. The sequence continues at coordinate 12,887 of NZ_KB899722.1, forward strand.
ACCAAGCCAGGAGAGGGCGCAAGCAGGACGCGAAAAAACTCATTGGTCAGCAGACCAGGGAGGGGGGCGGCGGAGCGTCTTCTGAGCTGAAACTCAGAGAAATGCCTACTGGCACGGGCTTTTTCTACCAGGACTCGTCGGCCGGGTCAGGCGACTGTCTGAACCCGGTGCAAATCAGGCTTCAGCGGCGCGGCTCCTCCACCCGGCCCCGGCGGTTTATGGTGAGGACATGTCCACTGTGCCCGCGCTTTTGCAAGACATCTCCCGCGCCCTGACCCCCGGCCATCCGAGCTGGCCCGGCGACCCCGAATTCATGCTCCATCCCCGCGCACGTATGGCCGCAGGCGACAGCGTGAACACGGGCGAACTGGCCCTGAGTACCCACACCGGAACCCACGTAGACGCGCCCTGGCACTATGCCGACCACGCCGAAAAGCTGGACGCCGTGCCGCTGAGCCGCTATGTGGGCCGTTGCCGCGTGATCCGGGTGCAGGGCGTGGGCAGTCCTGCGCGGGTGGGGCCAGAAGCCCTCACGGGACTGCCCGAGCAACTGCCGCCCCGCGTGCTGCTGCATACCGGGCAGCCTGCCCACTGGGACGCCTTTCCCGAGGATTTTACGGCGCTGCATCCCGACCTCATCGCGGAACTCGGGCGGCGCGGCGTGACGCTGATCGGCACCGACAGCCCCAGTGTGGACCCTCTGACCAGCAAGACGCTGGACGCCCACGCCGCCTGCTTTGCGGCGGGCATCCTGATTCTGGAGGGACTGAACCTCAGCAGCGTGCCGGACGGAGAATATGACCTGATGTGCCTGCCGATGCCGCTGGCAGGTGGCCCGGACGCCGCCGGAAATCACATCGGTGTAGACGGCGCACCCGCCCGCGCCGTGCTGCTGCCTGCCGGAACTCTGGCTGCGTTGGAACCGACGGAACTGGAGACTGCGGCGCTGGCTGGACTGGGAGAATGACCGTGCCGACAACCAAACAGAGCACCCCACCCGTTCACCTCAAACCTGCTCTTATGGAACTCCGATGAGACGCGAACTTTTTGCGATGCCCCCCGGCATCTACATGGACGGCAACAGCCTGGGCGTCATGCCCCACGCGGCGCGGGCAGCGGTATTACGCCGCCTGGACGACTGGCAACACGATTCTGTACATGGCTGGGAAAAGTGGTTTGGGCTGGCCGAAAGCCTGTCGCCGGGAGTGGCGCGGCTGGTGGGGGCGTTGCCACACGAGGTCATGGCGACGGGCAGCATCACCTCCAACCTGCATTCCCTGATGGCAACCCTGTACCACCCGCAGCCCTCCGACGTGCGGCGGCATCTGGTGGCAACGTCGCTGGATTTTCCTTCCGACGTGTACGCGATGCAGAGCTGGGCCGACATGCATGGCGCAGAACTCCGGCTGATTCCCAGCCATGACGGCAGGACACTGACCACCGAAGACATTCTGGCGACCCTGACCGACGATGTGGCCGTGGTGCTGCTGCCCACCGTGCTGTACCGCAGCGGCCAACTGCTGGATATTGCGGGCCTGACCGCAGCGGCGCAGGCACGCGGCATTCTGATCGGCTGGGACGCGGCGCACTCGGCAGGCAGCCTGCCGCATGACCTGCACGGCAGCGGCGCAGATTTTGCGGTGTGGTGCCATTACAAGTACGTGAATGCTGGCCCCGGCGCACCCGGCGGGCTGTTCCTGCACGAACGCCACCACCACCGCATGCCCGCCCTGCGCGGCTGGTGGGGCCACGACAAGACCACCCAGTTCGAGATGGCCCATGCCTTCCGGCCTGCGGCGGGCGCGGGCGCGTACCAGTTGGGCACGCCGCCTGTGCTGGCGCTGGCTGGGCTGGAAGGAGCGCTGGAAGTCTTCGCGGGCGTAGACATGGCAGATGTTCGTACCCGCAGCCTTGCCCTGACCGACCACCTGATCGCCCTTGCCGACCAGCATCTGCCCGAATTTCAGATGGTCACGCCCCGCGAGCATGCCCAGCGCGGTGGCCATGTGGCGCTGGCCCACCCCGACGCCCTCGCCCTCAGTGTGGCCCTGCGTGAACGCGGCATCATCCCCGATTTCCGCCAGCCGGACATTCTGCGTCTCGCACCCGTAGCCCTCTACACCACCGAAGCCGAGATAGAAGAAACCGTGCGCGTGCTGCGGGAGTTGCTGGATACAGGCAGCTATCAGGCGGTGCGGGAAGTGGGACTGATGACGTAGGGGGGCAAACATAAGAATGAAACCAGCCCACCTATTGATTCTTGTGGAGGTTGGCAACACCTTGAAGGCTGGGCCAGACAACCCCCCCGTTGCTGACGCAACGCCCCCCCTTAAAGGGGAGGACAAGGGCTGTTGCGCTCCCCTTTAAGGGGGGCTGGCGGCGAAGCCGACTGGGGGGTTGGGCGTTGCTGAGCCACACAAGAATCAATAAGTCCCCCTATTCCCGCTGCACCCCGCCATCGGCCAGCGCAATCAGCCAGGCAAACAACTGGATAAAGGCCAGCGCCAGGGCGGGCAGTCCGGCCAACATCATGATCCAGCCGCTGAGTTGCTGATTGTCCAGTGGGGTCAGATTCCAGAGGCACAGGGCATTGACGTAGGGCGTGTACAGCACCTCCGGCGAATACAGCCAGACCATGCCCACCGTCATCATGGGCAGGGCAGCCAGCAGGCCAAACCAGCCACGGGAACCGATGGTGGCGGGCTGCACGGCGGGCAGGGGCCGCAGCACCACGGCCCAGACCATCAGGCTGCTCAGGAGGTACAGTGCGGGCAGCAGGGCCGCCGCCGTATTGGTGACGACAGAAGCGTTGAATCCGGCGGGAACATTCCAGAAGATGATGACCGCCGCCCATACGCCCAGCGCCACCCACGGATCAAGCAGCACGCCCAGCACGCGGCCCAGGCCCCGGCGGGCGTCCAGTTTCACGTTCCACGGAATGCCCAGCATCAGCAGCGGCGGCACGACTTCGGCCAGCACCATCAGGCGGCCCATGTAGAGCGCCATGCTGCCCGAGGTCAGGCCAGCGGCGCGGCTCTGGGTGGTCAGCAGCAGCAGCACCATGCCGAGGCCAAACAAGATGGCCTTCCAGATCGGCCAGCGCTGACGGCCTTCCGGGGTGCGCCGCGCCTGCACGTACCGCCAGAAATACAGCGCCGCCACGATCAGCGCCGGAATCAGCATCAGCGGATCGGGGCGCAGGGCCAGCAGATCGGCCAGCGTGGGATTCAGGTTGGCAGCCACCTCGGAGGCGGGAAGGATGGGGGCGGTCATGGCTGTTCTCCGGTCTGGTGTGCTCCAGCTTGGGCCAACGGTTCAGCCCGGTTCGGCGTTCCGGCCTGAGCCGCACTGCCCAGCACGTAGCGCACGTCTGCGGCCACGCGCTCTATCTGCGGCAACTGGGTGTAATCCCAGATCACGCGCAGGCGGCCCGCCGCGTCGATCAGGTAGGTGGCGGTGGTGTGGTTGATCTGGTACTCGCTGGCACTCTTGATGTCGGCCTTCTCATAACTGGCCCCGTAGTCCCGTGCCACCCGGCTCAGGGCAGGTTCAGGAATCCGGACGCCCTGCGCCTTGCCGAAAAATGTGACGTACTCGCGCAGCCGCTCGGTGGTATCGCGGGCCGGGTCCACGCTGACCAGCAACACCCGGAAGCGGGCCTGCTCGGCGGGCGTGAGGCTCAGGCGCACTTTGTCGAGGTACGCCAGAGATAGCGGGCAGATGTTGGGGCAATGCGTGAAGCCGAAAAACAGCGCCGTGACCCGCCCGTCAGTGGCCGGACTGAAGGCGAAGGCGCGGCCATCCTGATCCGTTCCCGCAAAGGCGGCGGCCTGCACAGGTGTGTCGTAAGCCGTGCCGTAAAACGGAAACGGGCTGCGAATCCGCGCAAAGATCCACGCGCCGCCCAGCACCAGCGTGATGGCGCACACGGCCAGAATTGCAGATACATACCAGGGCCGTCCGGCAACATCTTTGGGGGATTCGGCGGTGCTGGCGGCGGGTTGGGCGCTTTGGTCGGTCATGGGCAGAGCCTCTGGAGTGAGCTTGGTGCAGCGTTCTGGCAATGGACAGACGGGATGGATCAGCCGTGAATGATCAGTGGAAACTCAGTAGAAAGCAGGGAGAACAGCGCGAACACAGCGAATAAGCGTGCTGAACGTGCCTGAGAAACTCCCTGGAAACCCTCTCTCAAGGCTTACGAACGACTGCCGTGACTTTCAGGCTACGCCCATCCGAGGTACGGAGCGTGAGGGGCAAGCGCTCACCGACTTTCAGCGGGCGCTTGAGGCCCATCAGCATCAGGTGATCTCCGGTGGCACTGAGGCTCAGGCTGCGTCCAGCGGGCACGGTCAGGGTGCGGGTTTCCGACATTCCGGTGCGGCCCTGCGCGTCGCGGCGGGTAACCATCAACATGCCGTGGGCCGCCACAGAGGACGTGACACCGCTGAGAATGACCGGTTTGCTGCCCGCATTTCGGAGGGTCATGAACACGCTGGTTTCGGTGATGCCCGGCGGTACGGCGACGATGGTGGCGTTCTGGGCCGTCAGGGGCAGGGCCGCCATACGTGTGGCAGTTGGGGGTGTGGCAACCGGAGCGGCAATCGGCACGCTCAGGGGGGTGGACATGGTATGGCCCGGCATATGGCCCTGTTGGGCAGCAGCCGTATTTTGCGCCAGGGCCACCGACAGCACGAACGCCACGGATGCAGCAGCCAGAGAAAGCGCGAGCGCCGTGGGCTGACGCACAGGTCGATTTGAGGGTTGAGAAGATGACATAAGGACTCCAGTGGGGGCCGGGAAGAGATGATGCACGGCAGGAAACAAGCCGCTCAGAGCCGCCACTACCAAACAGTTTAGGCGCTGAGGCGGGGCTAAATTGTCCCTGCATTGTCTCTGTACGCGGTCAGGACAGTATCTGGCAGGCCAGATCTTCTGCCCACTGTCCCGCTTGCTTAGACGACTCAGTATCCAGAAAACGGCGTGGCCTATGGAACCCGTTCCACGCTACGCGGTATGGTGGCCGGTATACCTATGCGTAAGCCCACCATTCAGGATGTCGCACGTCAGGCGGGTGTGGGAGTCGGCACCGTGTCACGCGTGCTGAACAACCACGCTGCCGTGCGCGGCGCGACCCGCGACACCGTGCTCAAGGCCATTGCCGACCTTGATTACACGCCCAACCCTCACGCCCGGCGCATTGCAGGCGGCAAGAGTTACACCATCAGCGTGCTGCTGCCTGTGGTCACCACTGAATTTTATGTGCGCCTGCTGGACGGCCTGGAAACGGCTTTTCAGGAAGCGCGGTACGACGTGGCAATTTTTCCGCTGCTGGATCGTTCGCGGCTGGAACGCTACCTGGGCTCACATACGCTGGCGTATCAGGCCGATGGGTTGGTCATGGCGACCTACAACCTCACGCAGATGTTCAATGAGCACCGCCTGCGAACGCAGCAGCCCACCGTGCTGGTGGATGCCTATGCCGAGGGCGTGGACTGCGCCTATATGGACAACGTGACGGGCGGGAAACTGGCCGGAGACTACGCCGCCACGCTGCCGGGAACGCTGCACGCCATCTGGGTCGAAACCGAGTTGGATCAGTTGTTCACCACCCGTGTCTTCGAGGATCGCCGCGCCGGATTCCTGAAGGCGGTGGCCGGGGCAGGGCGGGAAGTGACAAGCGAACACACCTCGTCGTTCGATCCGCTGGCAGCCCGCAACAGCGCCTGCACGCTTCTGGACGAGGTCGCGGCAGCAGGCAACCTGCCCTGCACCGTATTCGCCTCTGCCGATCTGCTGGCGGGAGCACTGCTGGACGAGGTACGGGCACGCGGCCTGACACCGGGACAGGACGTGCGGATCATCGGCTTCGACGATCAGCCCTGGGCCGCCGCACGCGGCCTGACCACCCTGCACCAACCCGTAGAAAATATGGGCTATGAGGCCGCCCAGTTGCTCCTCTCGCGCCTTGGAGGACACCGAGGCCCCGCCCGCGCCCGCCGCTTTGAACCCAAGCTGATGTTGCGCGACACCGCCTGATACGGACCTCGCTCAGCGGCCCCCTTCCTTCAGCCCCGCGCCCGCAGACCCACCAGCAGCGCCGCCGTGAACGCTCCCGCAAAAGGCAGATTGGCGGTCAACAGGCGCGAAAGCCACGCCGCACCCTGCTCGCCGCCCTGCCTGAGCCAGGGTTCACTGAGGGCCTGCACCCGTGTCCAGTGCACCGTGATCAGATCGAACCAGGACAGCACCTGCAACAGGATGAACGACAGGCCGACCAGCAGCAGCACGATGCGGCCCAGTTTTTTGAGGGCGTAGCCGGTGGCAAAGCCCAGCACCGCGCCCAGGCTCAGGTCGGGCAACAGGGAAGCCAGCAGGCCGCCAGTGAGGGCTGGCTCGGCAGACGTGGGATCAGGAACAGGCGCAGGCATGGATGGGGGCGCATGCTAGAGCATCTGGCCTGTCAGAGACCTGTCACGGCGGGCCGGAGTGTTGGGACAGGTCATGAAGATAGGCCAGGTCTCTGAGCCGGAATGAAAGAGGGGTCTTCGGGCGCGTTCCCAACGCTGAGTATTGTGGCCTATCCACCGATTCGCGTGCCAGAACGTGTGCCGGGGCAGTATGGTATAGGCAACGTGGAACCTGTCGCGCCCCCGCCCCCCACCCCCTCTGACCTGCTGTCTGCGGAACTGCTGGCACGACTCACGGCGGGCGAGGAAGCTGCGTGGCACGCCTTTGTTACCGAATACGAGGGCCGGATGTACGGCTACCTCTACCGGCTGGAAGGCAACAGTGAAGACGCCCTCGACCTGACGCAGGAAGTGTTTTACCGGGCGTGGCGCTCCATTCGCACCTTCCGGCCCGGCGAGCGCGTGTTGCCCTGGCTGTATCAGGTGGCCCGCAACACCCAGATCGAATCTCACCGACGACGCCAGTTGCAGCGCTTCAGCCTGGAAGAAGCCCGCGAGGACGTGGGTTTTGAGGTCACCAGCGCGGCACGCAGCCCCACCCAGGTGGCCGAGAGTGCACAGGCGCAGGACAGGGTGCAGCGTGCCCTCCTGCAACTGCCCGAGGATTACCGGGAGGCCGTCGTGCTGCGCTTTGTCGAAGACCTGCCCTACGATGAAATTGCCCGGATTCAGGGCGTGGCGGTGGGAACGGCCAAAAGCCGCGTGTTCCGGGCCAAAGAGCAGCTGGCCGCACTGCTGGCCGACGTTGCCGACGTGCATTGAAGGCAGGCATTGAGTCGGGAATCCGGCAAATGGGCCGAAGTCTGAAGGCTGGGAGCAGAGGGGAAATCTTCTGATGGCCTCTCCCATGCCTGGGACCCAATACCCCCACCGTACCCCCATTGGGGTGCGTGGATTCCTTCACGCTGTCTTAAGATTCACGCCTCTAAGCTGAATGGGTGACCGCAGGGAACAGGGGGAACATGAAGCCCAAGTGGGGCCGGGCCGCGCTGCTGGTGGGCCTCAGCTTGGTGTCGTGGACAGATGTAGGCCGTGGACTGTCGGCGGTAGCGCAGGCACTCCAGCCGCAGCGCCCCGTCAGCTATAGCGTGCGCCTGAGCGCAAGTGCGGAAGGCCGCGCCCCACTGGACGTGACCATGACAGCCACCGTTCCGGGCGGCTACCGCGTGGCCTGGGACTTTGGCGACGGACAGGAAGGCGCGGGCGCAGACGTGCAGCACACCTATTACCGCGCCGGAAGCTACACCGTCAGAACCCAGATTCTGGATGGGGAGGGCCGCCTGGTCAGTACGGCCACCGGGCGGCTGGACGTGCAGAGCAGCGGCGCAGAACGGGCCGAAGTCACCCTGCTGCTGGGTTCGGGCGAGGTGCGCGTAAGTGCGGCAGGCAGCGTGGTTTACGGCCCCGGCACGCCCCGTTTTCAGGTGGATGGACGCGAGGTGGCGGGACCAAAAGCAGTGGCGCTGGCCGCCGGACCCCACCGCGTCACGGTGCGCGTGCCGGGCAGCGCGGGCATGCTGGAACGCAGCCTCAACTTTACGATGGCTCCGCTGGGAGGCAGCGTGCCCTTCGATACCGAGGTGCTGCGCCTGACCAACCGCGCACGGCAACTCGGCTGGAACTGTGCCACACAGCGCGGAGGTGGCCCTGCCCTGCCGCCGCTGGCCCGCAATCCGCAGTTGGATCTGGCCGCCACCGCACAGTCGGCAGGCATGGCCCTGGGCGGATACTTCGATCATCAGAGCGCCCTGGACGGCAGCACCCCCTACCGCCGTGTGCAGGCCACCGGCATGAAACCCCGCAGTAGCGCCGAAAATATTGCCGCTGGGCAAACCTCACCCGAGGAAGTGGTGGACGGCTGGCTCCGCAGTCCGGGCCATTGCCACAACATCATGGGCAACTTCAGTTTCATCGGCCTGAGTTACGTGACCCGGCCCGGAACCAAATACAAGACGTACTGGACGCAGGTGTTTGCACAGCTCTAGAGCAGTTCTCCGAATTACGGCCTCGCCGCAACAGCACCGCCGACGCCTCCATTCTCCGTTCTGCTCGCCAAATTCACTCGCTCCGCTCGGTCAGAAAAATGGAGAACAACACGCCATTTTTCTGACAAATGCTCTAGGGCAGATTCAGAGGACGTGGGGTGTGGGAACGGCACTCTGAGTGGCTTTCCGGCTTGTTTTCCCAGTGCTACTGTGCTGTTAAATGCTTCAGAGCATTCCTAGGCCAGAAGTGCCCAGTCAAAAACCTCTGAATGACCGCGTTTTAAGATTTTTCTGTCCAACATCACAGCTCTGAGTTCCGGCGATCACCACTCACAAAATGCCGGCGTTATGCTCTCTGCTCGGCCAGGAGTGGCGTACCGAAACGCACCCGCACCAGCGTTCCTGGGCCGCTTTCGGGGGTGTGCAGGGTCACGTCGCCGCCGTGAGCGCGGGCGTAGCGGCGCACCAGAGACAGCCCCAGCCCATGCCCCTCGGTCAGCCCCCGCGGGCCGCGTTCGTAGGGTAAAAATACTCGCTCGCGCAGTTCTGAAGGAATGCCGGGGCCAAAATCGCGCACGACGATCTCTGGCTGGCCGCCCTGCTCCCGAAGGGTGAGATCGACTGGGCCGTCGGTATATTTCAGGGCATTTTCGACCAGATTTTCGATCACCTGCCGGGTACGGTTGGTATCGACCGGCCAGACCAAAGGCATGTCGGGGACATGAGCAGTGACGCGGCCCCCAGCTTCGGCAGCGCGGCGCACCAATGGCCGCAGATCCGTCCGCATGACTTTTAGCGTCACGTCCAGATACAGGTCGTTCAGGCGCGTCAGGTCAGCGCGGCTTGCCAGTTGGGTCGCGCTGTCTTCGATCAGGGTAAGGAGATGTTGACGCTGTTCAGGCGTTTCGGCATGCCGCAACAGATCGCTCGCCAGCATCAGGCTTTGCAGCGGGCGGCGCAGTTCATGGCTGGCTAAATTCAGGGCTTCGCGCTGGCGGGCTTCGCGTCTGCTGCGGCGCTCGCGCTCGGTGCGCCACAACCACAGCGCCCTGCCTGTCAGCAGCATACTCAGCAGTCCTGTGATGATGGCCGTGACGATCAGGGCGCGGCGCATATCCGAAAAGGCCTTGAAGTACTCGCCGCCCGTTTCCTGCCCAAAATTGTTGGCCTGAGAATTCAGCAACAGCGCTTCCTTCCCGGCGGCGGCCACCGATTCGGAGGTGTCTTGCCGAAGCAGGCGGTTCACCGTTTCCAGCCTCGCATCGCCGTAACTCTCGACCTTACGCAGCGCCGTGAATTGACCGGGATTCTGGGCGCTGGAGCGGGCGCGGTCACGAATATCAGGCAGGTCGGCAGCCGACTGGGCCGGATCAAGGCGGGCCACCTGATAACCCAGGATGTCCTGCACCAGCGCCTGATAGGCGTAGGGCGACCACCCGTTGTCGTTTTCCAGCAGCTTGGTATAGGCGGGCCGCGTGACCAGAGTCAGCAGCAGAACGGTCAGCAGGGCAGGCAGGGCCGCCAACATCACTTCCCGCGCAGTGACCGTCGGGGTCATTCGCTCTGGCCGGGCAACGTCTTTTTCTCTGCGTGCAGACCGGGTGCGGTTCATGGTGCAGGCGAAATTTTGACGGCGTACCACACCCAGTAGCGTGAATACAGCCGGGCCGGAAACTGCGTGGCATCTGGCGGAAGAACCACCGTCAGCGGGCCTTTGTCCAGCACGGAGATGGGTTTCCCGCCCGCCACGTAGGCCAGCATCATGGGGGTGCTCAGGTAGTCGCTGGCACGGATGACGGTCATGAAGCCGTTACTGGCATACACGCGCAAATCCTTGCCCACAAATCCACCCAACCGTGCCAGATCGCGCAGCGGCACCCCCTCATAGGTGAAGGTGCGGTGCAATTGGGGTTGCTCGGTGGTGTAGCGCATCGTGGGAAGCGCCAGCAGTTGCCCCCGCGTGAGCTTCAGGCTGTGGCCCGGACTCTCCAGCGTCAGCATAACCCGCTCACCGGGTTTGGGGGCAGGCAGAGCGGCCTTGCCAAAGCGCAGATACCGGAAGGGAAGTGGTGAGGAATTGGTACTTGGCAGCGCTGGAATGGACGCCGCCTGACGGGAGGCAGGCAACGAAGGAGCGTTCTGGGAAAAAGCCACCGACCCCACAGCAGACAGCCCCACCGTCATGATCAGCGCGGCAGCGGACCACCGCAGGAGCCTCCCTTTCGGTTTCACCACGGCAGAGGCCATCTGGCAAGGGGCGACTTTATGGCGGGTCACTTATGCAGTCTAGAGTATTGGAAGACTGGAAACGTTGGCTGAGTTACGCCACAACGAATGATCAGTCAGTTATAAGGCTGCTCCTGACGTTTGTATGAGAAGAGCGTCATGGTTGCCGCGCTGTACGGGTCAGGCCGGAGTCACGCGGGAGCGCCAAGATAGGCCCATGAAGAACAAGTTGACCCTCACTGCCGGAGTCACCCTCGGTGCACTCCTCACTGCCGCATCGTTGGGCAATGTCGAGGCCGCGCCTCAGATCAGCGCCCAGAGCATCATCGTGAACCCGGTGCCTACCACCGTGAATGTGCGCGTCTGGACTGACCGCGACGCCAGCGGCACCCAGACTCCCAACTACTACCCCGGCGAGAATATTCGCCTGTACACCAGCGTGTCTCAGGATTCGTACGTCTACCTGTTCAACGTGGATCCGCAGGGCCAGGTCGATCTGATCCTGCCCAACGGCTATGCAGGCGGAGCCAACTTCCTGAAGGCCAACACGGTCAAAGTGTTTCCCAGCAATGGTGATGCCTTCACCTTCACCATCGCCGCTCCTTACGGCCTGAACAAAGTGTTGGCCGTTGCCAGCCGCACTGCCCTGAACATCGATCAGATCGCCAAGGTGCGGGCAGGCCAGAACAGCTTCGCGCCCGTCAGCCCCACCGCGCAGGGACCGGAGCGTCTGGCGCAGGCCCTCAGCATCGTGGTGAACCCCGTGCCCCAGAACACCTGGGATTCGGCCACCGCCTTCTATAACGTGGCTCAGGGCAACGTGGCCCCCGTGCGCCCCGTTCCTGTTCAGCCCGTGCAGCCCGCTCCTGTGCGCCCCATTCCCGTCCAGCCTGTGCAGCCCGGCTACACCGTGGGCGTGACGCGCAGCAGCTTCAGCAGCAACCGCTCGCTGGCCGACGTGAACAACGAATACGTGAACCGCCTGCGCAATGAAGGCCTGACGCTGATCAGCAGCCGTCAGACCGGAAACCATATCCGCAGCGAATTTCAGGGCCGCCGGGGAACGGCCAGCCTTGAAGTGAAGCAGCGTGGCAACCGCTTCGACGTGACCATTACGCGCCGATAAGCCTTTAATCCACCTCACCGCCGCCTTCCTGAATTCAGGGGCGGCGGTTTTTTCGTTTGTGGGAGGTGGGGAAGTGATGGTGGACTGCACCGTCCCACCTCCCCAAACGGGCGTTAGGTGGGTCTGCTAGGCTGGGGGCCTCAAGCAGTCAGACAAGTCGCAGCCACATTCAGAAGGGAACACGGGTCGGGTGAGGGAATGACGGTTCATACACACAGCGTTCAGAGGCAGCACCTGACCGAATCGTCGGTGTGCGGCGGCAGCAACAGCGCCAGCACACGCCTGATGAACCAGCGCCGCGCTCCCTGACCCGTCCGATCCGGCCTGCCCCGCCAATTTCTGACCCCACCTTAGTTTCTGATCCCGTCTCCCCTTTCAGGAGTTCCTATGACTGATCTCGCCTCCGCGCCCACCAACTCTGCGCCCACGACTTCTGCGCCCCAGACGGCACTGCCGACTGCCGATTCTTCAGCCGATTTCCCCCGGCACGCGCCCGCCACCGACATTCCCTTTCAGTTGCTGGCCCCGGACGGCAATGCCCACGACCCAGCCGCCCTGCCCGACCCCCAGACCCGCCTGAGCCTCTACCGTCACATGCGCCGGATTCGCCACTTCGACGAGCGCGGTTGGGTGCTCTACCGCACCGGACGACTGGGCGTCTTTCCTCCGTTTAAGGGCATGGAAGCCAGCCAGGTGGGCACGGCGGCGGCCCTGACCTCCGACGATTGGCTGTTTCCGACCTACCGCGATACGGGCGCGGCCCTGACGCTGGGCCTGCCGATTGCCCGCACGCTGGCCTACTGGCGCACCAGCCCGCACGGGTGGCACATGCCCGAACACCTCAAGGTCTTGCCCTTCTACATTCCGATTGCCACCCAGTATCCGCACGCGGTGGGCGCGGCACTGGCCGAGCAGCGCAAGGGAACCAACAATGTGGCGATGGCCTACATCGGAGATGGGGGCAGCAGCGAGGGCGACTTTCACGAGGCGCTGAATTTTGCGGGCGCCCTGAACGCGCCGTGCATCTTTATTTTGCAGAACAACGGCTGGGCCATCAGCGTGCCCACCCGCACCCAGACCCGCGCCGTGAACCTGGCCCGCCGCGCCGATGGCTACGGCATTCCCGGTGTGCGCGTAGACGGCAATGATGTCCTGGCGACCTATCAGGTGACGGCGGAGGCAGTGGCCCGCGCCCGCGCCGGAGAGGGGCCGACCCTGATCGAAACCGTGACCTACCGGATTGCCGCGCACACGGTGGCCGACGACCCCACCCGCTACCGTACCGACGCCGACACCGCAGGCTGGGCCGAAAAAGACCCGATCACGCGCCTGCGCCTGCATCTGCTGGCCGAGGGAATCCTAACCGAGGAGAGCGACGCCGCCCTGCTGAAAGAGATTGCCGAGGAATTTGAAGCCGCGCTGAACGAGGCCGACACCTACCCGGAACCCGAACCCGCCGAGATTCTGGATCATGTGTTTGCCGAGCCGACCCCGCAACTGGTGGCCCAGCGGGCCGAGATCCTGCGCGAGGTTGGGGAATGAATCGGGAGTGTAGAGGGTGGATCGTGGATCGTAGAAACAGCGTTCAGACCATCCCCAGTCTTGCCCTTCAATCCACGATCTACCCCCCACGATCCACGTTCCCAACAGAGGTTCCCGCATGACTGCTCTGCAATCCCCGCCCAGCCAAACATCCACCACCCGCACGATGGTCGCTGCCATCAATGACGCCCTCGCCATCGCGCTAGAACGTGACCCGACCACCTATCTGTTTGGCGAGGACGTGGGCGTAATGGGCGGCGTGTTCCGGGCCTCGGACGGCTTGCAGGCGCGGTTCGGCACAGAGCGGGTGTTCGATACTCCGCTGGCCGAAGCGAGCATCGTGGGCATGGGCATCGGCATGGGCCTGGCCGGACTGCGGCCCATCGCAGAAATTCAATTCGCGGGGTTCATGTATCCGGCGCTGGATCAGATCCTGTCGCATCTGGGCCGCTACCGCCACCGCACCCGCAGCCGTTACCACCTGCCGATGGTGATTCGTGCGCCCTATGGCGGCGGCGTCCATACCCCAGAGCAGCACGCCGACAGCCCCGAGGCGATTCTGGCGCATGTACCGGGCGTCAAGGTGGTCATTCCCAGCACGCCCACCGACGCCAAGGGCCTACTCCTGGCCGCCATAGAAGACCCCGATCCGGTGTTTTTTCTGGAAGCCATCAAGCTGTACCGCAGCACCAAAGAAAGCGTTCCAGACGGCCATTACACCATTCCGCTGGGCAAGGCGAGGGTGGTCACGGAAGGCGACGATGTGACGGTCATCACTTACGGCGGCATGGTGGAGGTCAGCGTGAAAGCTGCCGAAGCCGCCCGCGCCCACGGCATCGGCGTGGAAGTCATCGACCTGCGAACATTGGTGCCGATGGATCTGGAAACGGTGCTGCACTCGGTGGCAAAAACGGGCCGCGCCGTGGTCGTGACCGAAGCCCCGCGCACGGGCGGCTTTCACTCTGAGATCAGCGCCAACATTGCCGAACACGCCATAGACAGCCTGCGTGCCCCGATCCTACGCGTGACCGGCTATGACGCACCCTACCCGCCGTTTACGGCCATTGAGGACGTATACCGCCCGAACCCAGTGCGGGTGGCGCGGGCCATTCGGACAGTGATGGGGTACTGAGGTGGGTGTGGGGAGTAGGAAGGGCGAAAAAGATTGAGTCCCCACCTCTAAGGGGGGGCGTTGCGCCAGCAACGGGGGGTTCACCTTCCAACTCAAATTAAAGCTGCGTGTAGACCCCCAGTCTGCTTCGCAGCCAGCCCCCCTTAAGGGGAGCGAAAGGGGGGGCGTTGCGCCAGCAATGGGGGGTTCACCTTCCAACTCCACTTCCCAGTCCTCATGAAGACCTGAAACGATAGAGAGCATGAGCCTGCGCTCTCTGTCGTTCGGTCTGTTCCTTGCGTGTTCCAGCCTTGCTGGGGCGGCTTCCTCTTTACCCCCTTCTGCCCAGGTGACCGGTATCCGGCACGAATATCAGCGCCTGAACAACTGCGGCCCGGTCACGGTGGGCATGGCCCTGAGCCGCTGGGGCGGCACGCTGACGCAGTATCAGATCGCGCCGGTGCTCAAGCCCAACAAGGGAGACGTGAACGTGACGCCGCCCGAACTGGCCGCCTATGCCCGCACACAGGGCATGCAGACACACCTGGGCGTCGGGGGCAGCCGCGCTCTGCTGAAGCGCCTGCTGGCCGCCGGATTTCCGGTGATCGTGGAAACGTGGTTCGTGACCGCCGACAGCGGAGGCATGGGCCATTACCGCATCCTGAATGGGTACGACGACGCCAAACAGAAGTTCACGGCGCTGGATTCCTATCTGGGCAAACTGAGCTTTACCTACGCCCAGTTGGACGAACTGTGGCGGGCCTTCGGGCGCACCTATCTGGTGGTGTCGCCGCCCGAACAGGAAGAAAAATTGCGCGGGCTGCTGGGCTTCCGGGCCGATCCGGTACTGGCAAAGCGGGAAGCCCTGCGCGTGGCGGTGGCTGAAGCAGGACGCAAAAGCGACGCCGTGGCGTGGATGAATGTGGGCAATGCGCGGCTTGCTCTGGGCGACTCACGCGGGGCGACCCGTGCCTACGATCAGGCGTTTGCCAGCGTTCCAGACGCCGCACTTGACCCCACCCGCCCTGCCCGCACGGTGGGAGGACTGCCCTGGCGAACCCTCTGGTATTCGTTTGGGCCGCTGGAAGCCTACACCCGCACGGGCCGCACCGCCGAGGTGCTGCGCCTCACCAACGCCGTGCTGCAAGACGCCCCCAACCACGAAGAAGCCCTGTATTGGCGGGGCCGCGCTCTGGCCGTGCAGGGTCAAACCGCCAAAGCAAAAGCCGCCTACCGCGAGGCGCTGAGGCTCCGGCCCGCATTCGCGGCGGCGCGGGTGGCTCTGGCAAAACTGCCGACAGGAACATAGAGCGTGAAGTGTGGTCTGGCTTTGTCCACGATCCACACTCCACGATCCAAAAAGCCGCCCCGACTCCTACAGTCGGGGCGGCTTTTTACTGTGTTCCTTTACTTCTTGACTCTGTTACTTTACTTCTTGGGTGCGTCTATCGTCTTGGCAACTTTTGCCGGACGCATCGGCGTTTTCTGCACAGTCGTGCCGATGCTGGCAGTTTCTTTCTCGACCTGCTTGTTGATCAGAATCTGCTGCCCGATGCCGATCAGGGTGCTGAAAATGATGTAGATGGTCACGCCTGCCGGGAAGGTCAGGGCGAAGTACAGGAAGATCAGGTAGATGAAAGCCTGCTGGCGGAACATATCCGGGTTCTTGCGGGTCATCACGTACAGCTGACCAATGTTCACGATCAGGTAGATCAGCGCCAGAATGTAGAACGGATCAGGAATGGCGAGGTCGGGCAGCCACAGGAACCCGCTGTCGAACTCGAAGTTACGGATGGTTGACCAGAGCGCGATCAACACTGGGAACGGCACAAAGGTACTGAAGCAGCCCGCCGGATTGAAGTTGTAATCGCGGTATACCTGCTGCATTTCGGCCTGCATGGCCCGCTGCGAGTCGGGGTCTTTGCGGTCTTTGTACTTGTCCTGCACTTCCTTGATCTTGGGCTGCATGACCTGCATCCGGGCGGTGGTGCGGCCCTGCGCCTGCATCAGCGGCCACATCACGAGGCGCAGCAGCACCGTCAACAGCACCAGCACGAGGCCCCAGTTACCGATGACCTTGTACATGGCTTCCATCAGCTTGACGATATACAGGCTGATCTGACCGAAAATATTGGGCTTGAACAGTCCCGGCAGGCTGGTATAGCCGCTCTGGTACAGGTGGATCAGTTCGTTTTTGCCGCCGTACACTTCCAGATTGCTGGCCGCAGGCAGGGCCACACTGATCAGGCCCTGCGTGCCGCCCGTTAGGGTTGCGCTAGCAGGAGTTCCGGCCTGGGGCCGCACGATCAGGGCGTGTGCCAACTGACTGGGGTTTTCCTGCAACGCCGCGTACTGAATGTTCTGGACGGTGGTGGTGCCAGTGCCCTGCACGCTGGCAGGCTGGCCGCCCACGGGCACAGCCTGTACCCGAGGATTGTCGGCCTTGCCCAGTCCAGGGAACAGCATGTTGACATTGTCCGGGCCGCCCGTTACGGCAGTTTTGACATCGATCTTGAAGTTGCGTGGGTGCAGCGTCACCGTTTTGGTCACGGTCGCGCCGCCCTGCGTATAGCGGAACACGGCTTCCTGACGGTTCTGCGGCAGGTTCAGGGTCAGTTGCGGCGTGGTGGTTTCGGCAGCAGTGGCTGGATCGAGGGGGCCGCCCTTGAGGGCAAACGCCCGGCGGTCTGCGGGGAACACCGGTGCGCCGCCGCCCTGCACAGCAGGCTGGCCCACCATGTTCACCAGACCCTTCTGGGTTCTCAGGGTGGTGAAGTCGTACCCGTTGGCACCCTTCTTGATGTACGGCGTGCCTGCATTTTGCTTGACGTACCAGCCGATAACCTCACCGCGTGCGTTGAACACCACGTCCTGAAGGTTACTGGTGGCAATAAATTCGTCGCCGGGTTGGCCGTCGAAGTCTGCGGTGATCCATTCGGGCGTGATGGCCTTGCCGAAGGTGGGAAGCGGGCCGGTCTGACCGCATCCAGTCAGGAGCAGCAAACCGAGGGCGGTCAGGGGAAGCAGATGTTTTGGTTTCATGGTTTGGGTTTTCCAGCGGTGGGGGGGGCCTTGCCGTCTGTAGTAGGGCGGCGAGCAGGGCCGAGGGAGGCCGGGAACTGGGCAGGAACCGGGTCGAAGCCGCCCGGCACGAGAGGATTGCAGCGCATGACCCGCCACGCGGCCAGCCAGCCACCCCGCACGGCCCCGAAGCGTTCTATGGCCTCGATAGCGTACTGCGAACAGGTCGGTACAAAACGGCAAGTGGGCACTGGCTTCAGCGGCGAGAGCCTGCGCTGATAGCCGCGCACCACCCGCACCAGTCCCCGCGCCGCCAAGCCCGCAGAAGGGGTGTGGGCAATGGGCGCAGCAGTGGGCACCGGCTGTTTCATGCGGAGGAATCGCCTTGAGTCACAGGAACAGATACGGGCTGAGAACGGCCAGAGTTCCCGCCCTTTGGCCCGCCAGCGCCCTTTTTCACGCGGCCCGGCGCTTTGGCGAGCGCCCGAATCAGGGCCGCCTGCAACGCTGGAAACGGCACCGTGAGAACGCCGGGGTTGGGCAGCAAAATAGCCCGGCAAGGCGGCAGGCCACCCGGCAGGGTTCGCAGCGCCTCACGCACCCGGCGGCGGGCACGGTTGCGGTCTACGGCGCGTTTTAAGGTTTTTTTGGAGATAACGACACCGATGATGGCGCGGGGCTGCCACGTCTCGCCGTAGCGCGGGCGGTATTCGGTGAGGCGCAGGGTAAACAGCGGGTCACGCACCACGGCCCCCTGCTGGCGCACCTTGCGAAACTCGCGGTCTCCACGCAAAGAATCCAGCGCCACCGGACGGCGGGGCCGTTCCTGCGTGACGCTGGACTGATCGGGCGTGGCGATAGACGCTTCCTGTCGGGGGAGGCGCTTACTCGTCTGCGACGGTGAGTTGCTGACGGCCCTTCGCACGGCGGCGTGCGAGGATGTTGCGGCCAGCTTTGGTCTTCATGCGGGCGCGGAAGCCGTGGGTTTTGGCCCGTTTGCGGACATTGGGTTGGTAGGTACGCTTCATGCTGCTCTCTCCTTCGTTCGCGGCGGACGGGAGGATTCACGCCCCCGCACCGCTGCTGGCTGTACCGCTGGTTTCCGGCTGGCCTGCTCCCAGGTTGCCCTGTTCCTAGGTCGTCCGGCTCCTGCGACCCTGCCCAGGCCTGTTCGGCCCGCGATCTTGCGCCCCCTTTTAGAGGGCAAACTCTGGGAGTGTAGCACGGCGGGCGGGGGGAGGAAAAGCGGTGGGTGGATCGTGGATTGTAGAGCGCGGAAAAGGCGCAGGTGGGCAGGAATTTCTAGATTTTTAGCTCTGAACTTTGGAAACACCCCTAAAGATTCATTTCACATCTCCACGATCCACGATCCACGATCCACGATCCACGATCCACGATCCACGATCCACACTCTTTTGCCTTTCCCACTTCCCACTACCGGCGCGTCAGCGCCTACCGCCTCAGCCAACCCGCCGCCCAACGCGTCACCACCGGCATCACCAGATAAGTCATGGCCGGAACCACCAGCACCATCTGCGGCAGGGCGCGTAACGGTGCGGGCCAGTGGCCGACGATGGGGGCAAGCAACAGGCCGAGGCTCACGCTGACCGGGTACAGGGCGGCCAGAGTCAGCAGCGCCATTTTCCAGCGGGGCGGCTGACGCAGATTGGGCGCGGCGGGCGGCGTGAACCAGAACTCCAGACCGGGCTGTTTTTCAAAGCTGACCTGACCGTCTACGAGGGCATTCACGCGGGTCAGCCACTCGGCGCGTTCGGGCGAGAGTTCCCACTCGGCGGCGGCATTCACGGTATCGAAGCGGGCAATCAGGGTGTATTCGCGCTCACCGGGGGGCGGCCTGATGATGCCCGTTCCCCGGTGTCCCGGCACCCGCGCCAGCAGCGCCCCGCCTTCGGTCAGCAGGGTTTCGTATTCGGCCTCGTGCCCCGGCAGAATGCGGCGGCGCACCACCAGACTCACGGGATCGGTGGGAGCCATCTCGCGCAGGGTCAGGCGGGCGGAATCGGGAGAGGCAGCCTCGGTCATAGAGCACTGACCTCCGGCACCTTCTTGGGCCACGCCACCAGAATCACACCCATAAGAATGACGCCCAGCGCCACCCAACCCAGCGTGCCCAGAGTTTCTGAGCCAAAGCCGACGCCCAGTAGCACGGCCACCACCGGATTCACGTAGGCATAACTGGTTGCCAGCGCGGGCCGCGTGTGGGCCACCAGATACATGTAGGCGCTGTAGGCCAGCAGGCTTCCAAACAGCACGAGGTACGCCAGCGCCCACAGGCTGGCCGGGGTCGGCGTGCCCCACTTTTCACCCATGATCGGGCTGAGGGCCAGCAGCAGCACGCCGCCCGTGACCATTTCGGCGGCGCTGCCCATCAGACCGGAAGGCAGGGGCAGGTGGCGCGACCACTGGCTGCCGAACGTCCAGCACAGCGGGGCCAGGATCAGCAGCAGGGCGGCCAGCGGCGTGGCGTGCAGCTCTCCGATATTCAGCAGGGCAATGCCCAGCAGCCCCACGCCGATGCCCAGCCATTCGCGCCCGCCGGTGCGCTCGCCCCACAACTGCGCGAACAGGGCTGCGAACAGGGGTGACACGGCAATGACCATCGCGGCCACGCTGGAACTGGCGTCGCGTTCGGCCAGCGTGACCAGACCTGTGCCGCCGCCCAGCAGCAACAATCCCACCACCGCGCTGGCCCTCCACTGCCGCGCCGTGGGCATCGGCGCACCCCGCAGGCGCAGCACAGCGAACAGAATCACGCCTGCCACAAAAAAGCGGATGCCCAACATCCCCAGCGGCGGCAGGCTACCAATGGCAACTTTGATGGCGAAATAGGTGCTGCCCCACACCACATACACGATGCCCAGCGCCACCAGCACGGCAGGAGTCAGGCGGGAAGCGGGGGCGGGGGCAGCGGCAGAAGACACGCGGAAAAGCATACGCCTGCGCGGGGGGCAGGGGTCTAGGGCTGCGGGACGGTGGGGTTTTGGGCAGCGTGGGAGAGGTCTAAAGGTCTGGGGTCTAAGGGTCTAAGAAAGGGCAGCCGTTACGCTCACTGCCCCATAGTTTCTGCAAATGGAGAGGGGAACACACACACGAAAACGCCGTGAATCTGCACCTTAGACTCTTTGACCCTCAGACTTCTTCCCCCACCAGCCTGCTCTCAATCGCCCGTGCGTGTGCTTCCAGCCCTTCTGCGCGGGCGAGCAGAGCGGCGGCGGGGCCGATGCGGTGCAGGGTGGCCTCGTTCACGCCGATCACGCTGATGATGTTCTGGAAATCGCGCACATTGACCGGACTCATGAAGCGGGCCGTGCCGCCCGTGGGCATGACGTGGCTGGGGCCTGCCACGTAGTCGCCCAGAGCTTCCATGCTGGCTTCTCCGATAAAGACGCCGCCCGCCCGCTGCACGCGTCCCAGCAGGCTCCACGGGTCGCGGGTCAGCAGACAGAGGTGTTCGGGGGCGTACAGGTTGGCAAGGTCGAGGGCTTCCCCGAGGTCGGCGGCCAGAATGACTTTCATGCGGGCCTGAACGCTATCCCGCGCCCAGGTGCGATTGGGTTCGGGCAGGGCTTCCAGTTGGCCGCCCAGTTCGGCCTGAACCCGAACCAACAGCTCGCGGCTGGTCGAGACCAACACGGGTTCCGCGCCGTTGTGTTCGGCCTGTGCCAGTAGATCGGCGGCCACGTAGCGGGCATCGGCGCTGTCATCGGCCACCACCAGCGTTTCGGTTGGCCCCGGCAGGCTTTCTATTCCGGTCTGGCCGTAGACCAGGCGCTTGGCGATCACCACAAACAGGTTGCCGGGGCCAGCAATCTTGTCCACGGCGGGCAGCGTGCCCGTGCCGTAGGCCAGCGCCGCGATTGCCTGAGCGCCGCCCACACGCACGATTCGGGTCAGGCCCAGTTCTCGGGCGGCCACCAGAATGGCGGGGTGAATCTGGCCGTCGCGGGCGGGCGGCGTGGCAATGATGATTTCGGGCACGCCTGCCACCTGCGCGGGCACGGCGGTATGAATCAGGGTGCTGATCAGGGGCGCGAGGCCCCCTGGCACATACACCCCGACCCGTCCCAGCGGGCGAATCAGTTGGCCCAGTGCGCCGCCCTCATCATGGTTCAGGAACCCGTGCGCGGGCTGCTGCATATAAAAGGCACGTACACGGGCAATTGCCAATCGGATGGCCGCGTGCAGATCGGCGTTTACATGGGCTTCGGCCAGTTCTTCGGCGCTGATTTCCAACTGCTGTGGGCGCACGCCGTCCAGCCGCTCGGTCCAGTCGCGCAGGGCGTCGTCGCCGCGTGCCCTTACATCGGCAATGATCCGCTCCACCACCTGCGTGGGCGTCAGCGCCTCGCCAAAAGTGGCTTCTATACGGGCCAGAACGCTGTCGGGCACAGGAATATCGTTAAAAGTACGGGTCAGGGCGGCGCGGGCATCGGGGCCTTGAAGAACTTGCATGGTTGCTCCTGCGGAGGGGTAGGGGTTGAGGGGTTAAAGGCAATCGCTGGCGCTCATTCACCCCCTCTCCTGCGTAGCTCTGCGAGTCCCAGCCTCCCCCCTCAAGGGAGAGGAGCCAAAAGCGCAAAGATGCAGATTGGCTTTCAACTTGAGAGAAAAGGTTTAAAGACAGCACTGGAGGGGAAGCAGGAAAGGTGGAATGGTAGGTGTTTGGTGTTTGACTCCTCCCCTACCCCGCCCGCCGCCGCCTGCGCTCTGGCTGGGCTTGCCGCCTCGCCTGGGGCAAATTGGCTTCCACCGGGCCGAAGTCGGTGGGCTGAATCAGGCGCAGCAGGCGGTGAGGGGCGTCTTGCTCTACATACACGTAAGCGTGGCCGGGGCGCAGCAGATACACATGGGTGGGCGTGCCGTTCACGTCGCTGCCCTGTGCCGGATGCAGGGTCTGCACATGCACCCGGCCCCCGGTCAGGCGTTGGGGCGGCAGGTCTTGCCCATGCTGGCCGCGCAGCCACAGCAGCAAACTCACGGGGTCGTGGTGGTCGCCCAGCAGGGGGGCGCTCACCTCGTCTTTGCCTTGCCTCAGCGTCAGCATGCCATTTTTGCGGTCAAAGGTCGTCTCGAAACTGGGCTTGCCGCGCCCGTCGCCCTCGCTGTAGCTGTGGCTGGCAAAGGTGCGGGCGTGCATCCGGCTGCTCTGCACGCGCCGCACTTCGGGCAGCACGCCGCCGAAGTTGGTTTCTACACGGGCAATCAGGGCGCTGCGTTCGGGGTGAACCGTCCACGTCTGCTCTCCGGCATAGCGTCCCCCCAGCGTCAGGGTCAGCGCAAACGATTCGGCCCCGAGCTGGAAGGCTTCCCGGCCCTGTTCATCGTCTGGAAGATGGGTCATGAAGAGACCTGCCCTGAGGACAGGGTTCTGTGAGTAGATCGTGGATCGTGGATCGTAGGCAAAGCATCGTGGTGACAGAACCTAAGCTTTAGGCCAGCAGAGGAACTTTTGAACCGCTGGACTGAGGGCAGTGTTCTTAGAGTCCCTAACTTGACCAGCACCGGAAACGGTACGGCCCCCACGCCTTTCCCACTCACCACTCACGGGTTTCCCTACCCGATCTGATTCCAAAAGCTCTCACCCGGCCCGTCCCAGTCCGCGCCCAGTGCGTGTGCGGCAGTGGCCCCCACATCAGCAAAGGTGGCCCGCTCGCCCAGATCAATTGCGCCGATGCCGGGGCGGTAGGCCAGCAGCATGCCGTGTTCGCGGGTGTGGTCGGTGCCGCGCCAGGTCGGGTCGTTGCCGTGATCCGAAATGATGATCAGTGCGCCGTCATCGGGCACGGCGGTCAGCAGGTCGGGCAGCGCGGCATCAAAGGCGGCGAGGCAGGCGCTATATCCGGCGGGGTCGCGGCGGTGGCCGTACTTGGCGTCGAAATCCACCAGATTGGTGAAAATCAGGCCAGAAGTGCCGTCCTGCGCGGCCTGCGTCATGCGGGCCAACGTCTTGCGAATGCCGTCGGGGTTGTCGTCGGTATGGATTTCTTCGGTAAAGCCCTGATGCGCGTAGATGTCGGGGATTTTGCCGATGCCGATCACGGCCTGCCCAGCGGCCTTGAGGCTGTCCAGCACGGTGGGCGGTGGCAACAGGCTAAAATCGCGGCGGTGTTCGCCTGCCCGCTCGAAGGGATGCTCTCCCCGGAAGGGCCGTGCAATCACGCGGGCCACCGCATACGGCCCCTGCAACAGTTCGCGGGCCGCGAGGCACCACTGGTACAGCGTTTCCAGCGGCACCACGTCTTCATGGGCGGCGATCTGAAACACGCTGTCGCCACTGGTGTACACGATGGGGTTTCCGGTGCGGCGGTGTTCCTCGCCGTAATCGCGGATCACGTCGGTGCCGCTGTAGGGCTTGTTGCACAGGTGCCCGCGCCCGGTGGCGGCGTCGAAGGCGTCCATCACGGCAGGCGGAAAGCCCTCAGGGAAAATCTGGAAGGCGTGTTCGAGCTGCACGCCCATGAATTCCCAGTGCCCGGTGCTGGTGTCTTTGCCGGGGCTGACCTCGCGCATCCGGCCAAAAGCTCCGTGTATCTCCGCGCCTTCGGGAAGGGTCTGGGGGCCAGTTTGGACGGTGGGAATGCGGCCCAGTCCCAGCCCCGCCAGATGGGGCAGGTGGGCAGGAGCGGCGGTCAGGGTGTGATTGAGGGTGTGAGAACCGACGTCGCCAAAGCTGGCAGCATCGGGCAGTTCACCGACACCCACGGAATCCAGAACGATGATGGTGAGGAGCATGGAGGCAGTGTAACGGCACAGCGGATCGTGGATCGTGAAATGTGAAAAAAGACCTGACCACGGTCCACGTTCCACACTCCAGCTCCCGCCTATCGTCACTCCTCTCACGGGCGGCGCAGAGGGCGCGTGGTACGCTTCCAGACGTGACCTCGCCCGCCTCCCCTGCCCCCGTCACGCCCAGCGTTCCCGCCGTCAATCCTCATGCGGGATTAGGGCGGCCAGAGTTGGTGGCTTCCGGGTTGTCCAAAAATTATGGACGGCGGGCGGTGGTACGCGGCGTGGATTTCCGGGTGCGGCCCGGTGAAATCGTGGCGCTGTTCGGCCCCAACGGTGCGGGCAAAACCACCACGTTTTACATGCTGGTGGGCTTTATTCGCCCCGGCGGTGGGCAGATTACCCTCGGAGAACGCGACGTGACGCGGCTGCCCATGCACGAGCGGGCGCGGCTGGGCCTCGGCTACCTGCCGCAGGAACCGAGCGCTTTTCGCAAGCTGACGGCCCGCGACAATCTGTTGGCAATTCTGGAATATGGCCCACTGCCCCGCGCCGAACAGGAAGCCCGCGCCGACTCGCTGCTGGCCGAATTTGGCCTCACGCATCTGGCGGGCAGTTTCGCCTATCAGCTCTCGGGCGGAGAAAGGCGGCGTCTGGAGCTGGCCCGCGCCCTCACCACCGACCCCGATTATCTGCTGCTGGACGAGCCTTTTACGGGTGTAGACCCCAAAAGCATCCGTGAGATTCAGCGCCTGATCCGCGAACTGCGAGACCGCCGGGGCATCGGCGTGTTTATTACCGATCACAATGTGCGCGAAACCATCGCCCTGACCGACCGGGTGTACCTGATGTTCGACGGAGAAGTGAAATTTGAGGGCACGCCGCAGGAATTCGCGCAAGATGAAGATGCACGCCGTCACTACCTCGGCGACGACTTCGAGTTGTAAGCGGAGACTGCGATGCTGTGGCTCTTTTTGCCCTTTGTGGTGATCCTGTCGGGTGTGGTGGCCTACGCTGCCGACACCATCGCCAAAAAAGCGGGGCGCAAGCATCTGCGCTGGTTCGGCCTGCGGCCAAAAACCACGGCCCTGATCGTGGCGGTGCTGTCGGGCATGGGCATCAGCGCGGCCAGCCTCGCGGCGTTTCTGGTGCTCAATTCCAGCGCCATCAATACCATTGCTCAGGCCGATCAACTGCGCCCGCAACTGGAAGCCCTGAGAACCGAAATCGTGGGCGTGCAGGTTGATCTCAAGACCGCCCAGAGTGGCCGCGACACGGCGCAGCGGGAGGCCGACGCCCTGCGCGAACAGCAGCAGGCGGCCCTGAGTGATCTTCAGACGGCCCGCAGCAACCTCAAGGATGCCCGCACCGCCCAGCAACGCCTTCAGGCAGAAGCAGACGCCCTACAGGACAAGGTGCAGGCACTCACCACCCTCCGTGAAGGGCTGGAAGCTCGGGCTGCGAGATCCCGCACGCTGCTCACGGCGTCCGAAGCCGCGCTGAACTCCAGTCAGGCCCGCGCCGAGGCCCTGGACAGTCAGGTCGTGGACCTGAATACCCGTTCGGCGCTGGCAGAACAGGAAGCCCAGTTGGCCCAGAGCCGTGCTGCCGCCGCCCAGGTTCAGACCGAGCAGGCACAGGCCGAGGCTGATGCCGCACAGGCCCAGGCCAGAGCAGCTCAGACGCTGGCAAAAACGGCGCAGGGGCAGGCGCGGGCAGCACAGGCGCAGGTTGTCGCGGTGGCGGTGCAGGTGCAGCAGGCTCAGGCACAGGTTCGGCAGGCGCAGGCCAAAGTGCAGCAGGCTCAGACTCAGGCCAAAACCGCGCAGCAACAGGCGCAGCAGGCACAGGCACAGGTGGAGCAGACCCGCGACCGCGCTGCACAGCTGGGATTGCAGGTGCGCCAACTGGAAGCAGACCGGGCCGCTGCCACCCGCGAGCGTGACGCCGCCGTGACCGCCCGCACGCAGGCTGAAACCCAGCGCGAGGCCACCCAGCGAGAAAGCACCCGCCTGATCGCCGAACGAGACAGAATTACCCTGGAGCGTGACCGCGTGGCCCAGGAACGCAACCGCGCCGCCGCAGAACTGGCTAAAGCGACCAAAGAACGCCAGCAGGCCACCCTGGAGCGTGACCGCGTGCGTGCTGACCTGACCACCCTCCGCAACCAGCAGACGCAGCTGAGAACGGCCAACGAAGCTCTGTCCAGAGACCTTGCCAGCGCCCGCGCCACGCTGGGACAACTGCAAGACGAATACTCCAGCGCCCGCAACGAACTGAGCGCCAGTCGCAACACCGACCTTGCCTTTCCGCGCAACGATCTGGTGTATGCGGGCGTGGTACCGGGCGTGAGGAATCTGGACGCCTTTTTGCTGGCCGCCGCCAATGCGGCCCAGAGCCGGGGCGCAAAAGGCAATCCCGCCGCCCGCCTCAATGCTGCCGCCCGCGCCGCACTGGAAACCAAATTGCGCGGCCTCAACGCCAGCACCTTCGTGCAGTGCCGCGCCGCCAGCAATACTGTGACGGGCTTTCCCGTGGACCTGACCTGCGACGCCCGGCCCAACAGCGTGCTGTACCGCAGCGGCGAAAGCATCCGCCGGGTCAACCTGACCCTCAGCGCCGATACGCGCAACCTTCAGGCCCAGATCAGCGACGCTGTGCAGGACGCAGTACTTGACCTGACCACCCGTGGCGTACCCAGCGAGTACATCAACAATCTGGGTCTGGATGTCAATGAATTCGTGGACCTGCTGACCCGTCTGAATGCCAGGACTGGCTCCACCGCTACCCTGACCATTGCCGCCCGCGACGACGTGCGCCCCGGCAGCCGCGTGGATCTCTACGCGATCGTGCCCTAGAACTGCATTTTTTCAGAGGGAAAAACTTTCAGGCCAGTGGGCAAAGGGGAGGGAGCAGCCGCACCGAAGCAGGCCGCCCCCTCCCCCGCTCTTGGCTTCAGCCTAGGTAGGCCACCAGCAGATCGATGCCCGCCCGCAGGTCATCTTCGTGGACAGCTTCTACGATGGTGTGGATGTAGCGGGTCGGCAGGCTGAGGGTCACGGTGGGCACGCCCGCCCGCGATTTCTGGATGGCTGCGCCGTCTGTGCCCCCCAGCGCCAGCACTTCCAACTGGTAGCGGATGCCCTCGCGCTCGGCCAGATCCACCAGTTCATCCACCAACCAGCGGGTCGAGATCATGGTGGAATCGAACACCTTGATGCCGATGCCGTCGCCGAGGCGGGTTACGGCTTCTTCGGGGGCCACGCCGGGGGTATCCACGGCCAACGTCACGTCCAGCCCGATGCCCAGCGTCGGCTCTATGCCGTAGGCGGCCACGATGGCCCCGCGCAGGCCCACCTCTTCCTGCACGCTGAACACGGCCACCAGATCATGACGGGGCCGCTTGTCCCGAAACTGGCGCAGCACTTCCAGTTGCATATAGACGCTGGCGCGGTCATCCATCGCCTTGCCCACCGTCAGTTTGCCCACCTGCCGCGCCGTCTGATCCAGCGTCACCATGTCACCAATTCGTACCCGGCGCTTCACCTCGTCGGCGTCCAGGCCCAAGTCCACAAAGAATTCCTTGACCTCTGGAATCTTCTTGCGTTCCTCGGCGCTGGCGATATGCACAGGCTTGCCGCCGGGGGTCAGAATGCCGGGCAGTGCCCCGCCCCGCGTCTGCACGGTCACGTTGCGGGCGAACAGGTTGCGGGTATCGAAGCCGCCGAGCGCCTGCACGCGCACAAAGCCCCGGTCATCTATAAAGCGCACCAGAAAGCCGATTTCGTCCATGTGGGCGCTGAGCATCACGCGGTGGCGCTCGCCGTCGGATTTTTTGGCTTTGCGTCCAGCACGCGTCGCGATGATGTTGCCCAGAGAGTCCACGCGCACGTCGTCGGCCAGCCCCTCCAGTTCACGCAGCACGAAGTCGCGCACGGCTTCCTCGTTGCCGGGCACGCCGTTCAGGTCAGAAAGCTGATGCAAAAGTTCCAGCCGCAATTGGGTTGTAGACACGCGGCCCAGCATAGTCGCTGCCCCCTACCCCATGTCTGTATCAGCGGGACACGGCAGCGGGCAGGCCGGAGCCAGAGCAAGCTCCAGACCAAAAAAATCAGCCCCACCATCTCTGGCAGGGCCGCTAAGACGCTGGGTCTTACTTCTTCTTGGCGGTGCGGTAGCTGTCACCGAAGCGCTTGTTGAACTTGTCAACGCGGCCTTCGGTATCCAGGAAGCGCTCTTCGCCCGTCCAGAAGGGGTGCACGCCGCTCCACACGTCTACGTGGATTTCGGGCTTGGTAGACAGGGTTTCCATGATGACTTTGCCCTGAAAAATGATTTTGGTGGGAACGGCCTTGGGGTGGATGTCTTTCTTCATGGGGTGCCTCCTCCGTTACGTCGAAGTGCGTAACGGGCAACCCTAAAACTGTAGCACAGACTGAGGGCGCTCAGGGCCAGATGAAGCTCTCCTGCCAAGTCTCACCCCGCCGAATGAATGGCAGGGGCGTTCCGGTCACGCGGGAGCCGCCTTTCACGGCAGCCCTGACGATCAGGCGCGGGTCGAGGTGCGGATACAGCGTGCGGGCAAAAGCCACATCGTCGCGCACATCGAGGCTGCCACCGCTGGCAACCGAATCGGTGCCGAGGGCGATTTCCACGCCCGCCGCCGCGAATCCGGCCCACGGAAACACGCCGCATTCCAGATGGGTATTGCTGCGGGGGCAAGACACCACGGCGCAGCCTGCGCGGGCAGTGCGGGCGATGTCGTCCGGCGTGACATTGACCATATGCACCAGCGTGGGGCGGGCGGTCAGCACCCCCAATTCATCGAGATAACGCACGGGCGTCAGGTCGGCTTCGGGGGCGCGTCCGATGACTTCGGCAAAGGTGGCGGGGTACGGAAAGCGGGTCATGCTGTCCCAGATGGGGCCGCCGCCTGTGCGGAACAGTTCCACCTCGCTGGGATGTTCGGCCACATGAATTTGCAACGGAATGCCCTCCCCTGCCGCGTAGTCGGTCAGCAGACGCATCAGGCGGGAGCTGACGGTAAACGGCGTATGGGGCGATAACCCGAGGCGGGGGCCGCCCGGACGCTCCAGCTTGCGGTGGGCATCCATGACCTGCCGCGCCGCGCTGAACACTTCGTCGGCCCGCTCTGGAAAAGGACTGAGCACCTCGAAATAAACGACGCCAGACAGGTCGGTGCGGGCCAGCAGCGGGGCCAGCATGTCCTGTCCGTGCGACCCGACAATATCGCCCACCGCACCCGCGCCCAAACCCCCTAGGGTCTCGGCCCCAGCCAGAGCGCCCGCCAGACCGCGTTTTTCCCGCTGGCCTACCGCCACTTCAGGAATCCAGCGAAAATACGGCAGGGCCTGGAAGTCGTAGGCGCTCATATCGAGGTGCGTGTGGGCATTCACGGGTGGCGGCGCGATGATGCTTCCGGCACGGCGCTCGCGGGCGTGCGGAAAATTGCCGCGCAGGGTGTCGGGGTGCCCCGTGGCCGCCACGATTCCGCCCGACACCACCACGCCCCCCGGCGACTGTGCGCCGCCCATGCCCGTATACAGGATGTCGCAGGTCAGCAGTTCGGGGGTGTGGGGGGCAAGATCAGGGGAGGCGACATCAGACATAGGAGACATTGTGCCGCCTGTCGGGCTGAACAACCGCAAACAAACAAAAGGCCGGACAGCCCGTAGACTCTCCGGCCCAGATAGACAATTTTCTCAGCTCAGGCGCTTGATCCGGCCCTCAAGCTCGTGGGCAACGGCGTCTGGTCCCTGCCGCAGCAGATGGCCGGGCACGTTCCAGCGGTCTTTGCTCTCAAATTCGCTGGTAAACAGGCTCGCCACCCCGGTTGCGCGGCGATCCACTTCCAGAATCACGTCCAGACCGTCACCGTTGGGAAACATCATCAATTCCAGTTCGGTCAGTTTGTACTGTCCGTGCGGAGGCCGGAAGCTGAGTTCCTGCGCAATACGCCCGTGATGATGCTCCACTTCGCTTTTGGCGAGGCTGAATCCCAGGCGTTGCGCCGCGTTGATCAGGGTCTCCATGCCCGCGCTGGGCAAGATGGTCAACTGATCGTTGTCGCCGGGGTCGGCGGCTCCGGCAATATCGGCGTCGGTGATCAGCCAGACCGCCGTGCCGGGAAGGGTCAGCGGCGTGCCTGCTGGAATCACCACACTGAAAGGAAATTCCTGAGTTTCGCCGGGGCGGATGACGAAATTACCCGTGACAGGCTGGGTAAACAGCGTGTGTGTCACGTATGAATCGTCGTGGCGATAGCGGGTGGCAATACCCAGATTGATGCGCTCGATGGTCTGTTCCACCGCGCCGCCCTTCACGACCACCACACCGTTCAGAGGGTCTCCGATTCGCACAGCCCGGTCGCGCAACTGTGCATCCACTTTTGCCGCACCCACACCCACCGATGCCATCATTTTCTTCAGGAATCCCATACTTCCTTCCTACGCAGCAGGGCCAGATAAAGTTTCCGTTCCGGCAAATTCAGTGTTCAAAGGTTCTGTCGCCGTTGGTCCGGTCCGCTGTTGGCCTGATTGCCGCCAGATCAGCTTCACCGGATCAGCCTAGGTTGTGGCCTCTCCACGGTGCGCTGCGATCATGGCCGCGCCCACGATTCCGGCGTCGTTCAGCAGGGCAGCGGGCAAGAACTTGCTTCGCTCCAACACCAGCGCCGATTGCCATTTGTCGGCCTTTTTGCTGATGCCGCCGCCGATAATAAACAGATCGGGCGAGAACAGCAGTTCCAGATGTTGCAGGTATTTGCTGGCGCGGGCCGCCCACTGCTTCCAGTTCAGGTCGTCGCGCTCGCGGGCACGGTCAGAGGCCCACGTTTCGGCATGCTTGTCTCGCAGCCACAGATGCCCCAGTTCGGTGTTGGGCACCAGTACGCCGTCATAGATCAGGGCGCTGCCGATGCCGGTGCCGAAGGTCAGCACCAAGACCGTGCCCGCCACGCCCGCACCCGCGCCGAATTTGGCCTCAGCCAGCCCTGCGGCGTCAGCATCGTTGATCAGGGTCACATTCTGGCCGGTGGCCTCGGTAAACAGCCTGTCGGCATCCAGCCCGATCCAGCCCTTATCCACGTTGGCCGCGCTGAGGGTCACGCCGTGCTGCACGATGCCGGGAAAGGTAACGCCCACCGCGCCCGTATGCCCGAAGTGCCGCACCAGTTCGGCCACCACGCCCTTCACATCGTCGGGCCGTGCGCCTTCGGGGGTGGCGATGCGGTGCCGCGCCGCCGTAAGTTTGCCGGTTGCCGTATCTACTGGAGCGCCCTTGATGCCGCTTCCGCCAATATCAATCCCGAGAATGACCGCCATACCACACAGGGTACAGGCTGGGCGGGGGCTGTGGGCCATGAAGCAGGACGGTGAGCAACACGGTTATCTTCCCGACAACACCAATGAGGCAGGGCCGCCTCTCCGTTAGGAAAGACGGCCCTGCCCAGTCCTGCTCTGGATTTACTTGTTGTTGCGGGCAGCCTGCGCCGCGTCGACCAGTGCCTTGAAGGCAGCGGGTTCGCGGGCGGCGATGTCGGCCAGGACCTTGCGGTTCAGGTCGATCCCGGCCAGTTTCAGGCCGTTGATGAAGTGCGAGTAGTTCATGCCGTGCAGACGTGCGCCTGCGTTGATACGCTGAATCCACAGGCGGCGGAAGTCGCGCTTCTTGTTGCGGCGATCGCGGAACTCGTAAGTTGCGGCGTTCAGCAGCGTTTGGAAGGCGTTACGGTAGGTCTTGGAGCGGCTGCCCCAGAAGCCCTTGGCCCGCTTGAGCACCTTTTTATGGCGGCGGCGGCGGACGATACCAGTCTTGACGCGTGGCAACTAAATCACTTCCCCTTCGGCAGCGCGAGCTTCATGCGTGCCCACTCGCTCTTGGCGAGAACGAAACCCTTGCCCTTGCCGCGAATGGTGTCGCCGCTCTTGCCAGTGTTCTGGTGGCGTTTACCACTCTTGAACGCCATGACCTTGCCCGTACCGGTGATCTTCACGCGGCGGGTGGCGCTTTTTTTGGTCTTCATCTTAGGCATTTTCTTGCTCCTGTAGCCCGGAAACTCCGCGCAGGTTCACTGCTGTCGGGTCGCCGTCTGGGGGCTAGGGCCGTTTCTCGCCGCTCACGTCGTGTACGGTCTGTACAGTCTGCTTGTGCCGGAAACAGTTGGCCGCCCTGTCCCACTTGGCCGACTTGAGAGTATACAGGGCAGCGGGGCAGCGGGGCAAGTGATACAGATTCCGGTTAGACAGTTATGAAATAACTGCGAAACCCGACTAACAGGAGTAGGAAAAAGGACGGATTCCAGAATGGAGTTAGCTTTTGGTGCGGTTCCAAAAGCTAACTCCATTCTGGAATCCGTCTGACGCTGCCCCGCTGCCCGCCTACGCCAACCTTACGCCGCCGTTTTCGGGCCTTCTCCACGGGTTTTCCAGAGGCTGACCAGAATGCCGCCTGCCAGAATGCTCAGCGTCACCGCGAGGCTGATGGCCGGGTCCATCTTGCCGTAAAACTGCGTGTAGAAGATTTTACCGCCGATAAAGACCAACACCAGCGCCAGCGCGGGCTTGAGGGCCTCGAAGCGGTGAACGAGGGCGGCGAGGGCAAAGTAGAGCGCCCGCAGGCCCAGAATGGCGAAAATGTTGCTGGTGTACACGAGGAACGGGTCCTGGGTGATGGCGAACACGGCGGGAATCGAGTCTACCGCGAAGACCACATCCGCCGTTTCGACGATCAGGAGGGCCAGCAACAGCGGCGTGGCGTGCAGGCGCAGGCGGCCAGCGGCGTCGGGCAGGCGGGTCAGGAACTTCTGGCCGTCCAGTTTGGGGCTGATGGGCACAAAGCGCCGCAGCACACGCACCATCATGTGGTTGGACAGGTCAGGGGCTTCCGATTCCTTTTCTTTGGTCAGCAGCAGTTTGATGCCCGTGAGCAGCAGGAACGCGCCGAAAATCCACATGATCCAGTCGAATTGCGTGACCAGCGCCGTGCCCAGTCCGATCATGATGCCGCGCAGCACGATAACGCCCAGAATGCCCCAGAACAGGACGCGGTGTTGCAGGTGACGCGGAATGGCGAGCGCTCCGAAAATCACGCTGATGACGAAGACGTTATCGAGGGCCAGTGCCTTTTCGACGGCAAAGGCGGTGAGGTACGAGATGCCGCTCTGTGCGCCCAGCGTGTACCAGACCCACCCGCCGAACACCAGCGCCACGCCGATATAGAACAGGCTGAGCTTGAGGCTGGCGCTGATGCTGATTTCCTGCGGATGCTCCGCGCCGTTTGCCACTGCTTTTTTCTCGCGGCGTTTGCCCAGCACCCCGAGGTCGAAGGCCAGAAGCGAGACCACCAGCGTCATAAAGACCAGCCACATCCAGGCGGGCTTGCCGAGCCACAACTCATACAAGAATTCCATCAGCGGTACTCCTTTGGGGGAGCGCCACACGGGGAAGCCGGACGAGGGGCCAACACGAATGCGGGCCAGACATCAACGGACAAGTCACCATGTGGCGATCCTGTCCGGGTCTGGCCCTTACTGCGCGTGACGGAGCAACTTTATTGCTCGTAATGACGTCCACACGCTCCCTATCTGCCTGAACAGACAGGGCGGTTACTCCCCCGGAGTTGAGAACAGTGAATCATCTGGGAGCGCGAATCTGTGTGGTCTGGACTACAGAGTCGGACGCGGCTCAAGAGCGAGTAAAGATGGCCGCAGATCATGAATCTCAAGGTGCGTACTGGACACATCAGCCACCAGACGCACCGAGGGCTGCGCCTTCACCACTGATCTGCCCCTATCAGCGTGGGCTGAGGAGCGCCGTAACGGTGAAATCATGCATTGGCCTTGCCGCCCACCAACGCCCGCTGCCAGCCGTGCAGCACCTCCAGCGCCTGCATGGGCGTCAGTCGGCTGAGATCCAGAGTTGCCAGTTCGCGGTTCAGCTTCTGATCGTCGCCCTGCGTGTTCAGCGCCGTGAGCAGGCGGGCGGCGCGGGCAGTGACGGGGGCGGGCAACCCGGCGAGGCGGGCCACCTCCACGCCGTAGCTCTGGCGGGCCGCACCGGGAATGACCTGATGGTAAAAGGTCAGGCTTCCGGCATCGGCGTCCTCCTCGGCGGCCACATGCAGGTTGATCAGGCCCGGAAGGTCGGTTTCCAGCCGCGTGAGTTCAAAGTAATGGGTGGCAAACAGCGTGTGGGCGCGGGTGGAATGCAGATGCTCCAGCGCTGCCTGCGCGATGGCGAGGCCGTCAAGGGTACTCGTGCCGCGCCCCACTTCATCCAGAATAATCAGGCTGCGGGGCGTGGCGGCGTGCAGGATGGCCGCGAGTTCGCTCATTTCGACCATGAATGTGGAGCGGCCCCCGGCAAGGTCGTCGCTGGCCCCGATGCGGGTATGAATGGCGTCGTACACGGGCAACTCGGCGCGGTCTGCGGGCACAAAGGAGCCGATCTGGTGCAGCAGCGCACACAGCGCCACCGTGCGGAGGTAGGTACTTTTGCCCGCCATGTTCGGCCCGGTCAGCAGCAGCGCAAAGCGCGAGTCGTCCAGCAGGGCGTCGTTGGGCACGAAGCGGCCCCGCGCACTCCGCTCGACCACCGGATGCCGTGCCTGCACGATCCGCGCAAAGCCCGACACCGTTTCCGGGCGCGTCCAACCCCGTTCCACCGCGATTTCCGCGAGGGCCGACAGCACATCGAGGTCAGCGGCGGCTCCGGCAGCTTCCAGCAGTGCGTCGGCGTGCATGGCGAGGCCGTCGCGCAGGCTGGTAAAGACTTCTTGCTCTAAGCGTCCGGCGGCTCCCTCCAGCCGCGCAATTTCGCGTTCATGGTCGCGCATGTCAGGGCGGGTAAAGCGGGCGCGGTCTTTGAGGGTGGCGATCTGGCGGTAATCGGGCGGCACTTTGCCGAGATGCGCCGACGTGACCTCCAGAAAGTACCCGAACACGTTGTTAAAGCCCACTTTCAGGCTGCCGATCCCCGTGCGCTCCCGCTCCGAAAGCTCCAGCGTGGCGATCCATTCGCGGTGGGCCAGGGCTTCGGCCTTCAGTTGATCGAGTTCGGGATGAAAGCCGCCCCGGATCAGGCCGCCGTCGCCTGCCCGCATCGGCGGGTCTTCGACGAGTGCGGCGCGAATCTGCAAGACGACTTCCGGCAGGCCGTTCACGCGGGCACGCACGCCGCCCAGCAGCCCCTCGTGACCCTCCAGCAAGCGGGCCGCCTCGGGCAACAGATCGAGGGTACGGGCCAGAGACGCCACCTCACGCGGGTTGGCGCGGCGGGTCGCCACACGGGCGGCGAGGCGTTCGAGGTCGTGGGCGCGGTACAGCAGGGCACGCACCGCCCCGCGCAGGTCGGCGGCCCGCGTCAGGGTTTCCACGGCGTCCAGACGCGCCCGCACGCTCAATTCATCCAGCAGAGGCGCACGCAGCCACGCCCGCAGCCTGCGCCGCCCGCCTGCCGTGCGCGTTTCGCTGAGTACGTCCATCAGGGTCATGCCCTGCGGAGCCTGCGGCGCGAAGATTTCCAGCGCCCGCGTCGCCGCATCGGGCAGGCGCATGTGTGCCCCCGGCTCAAATCTGAGTACCCGCCGCACCATCTCCAGACGGCCCTGCTGGGTGGCCCGCGCATAGCCCAGCACCGCGCCGCACGCCCGCACCAGCGCAGCATTGTTCAGGGTTCCGGGCACCTCGCCCAGCACGGTCTGCAACTCATGGCGGGCCGCGACTTCCTCAAAGTTGCCGGGAGACAGCATCGCCGGAAAGCGGGCCTGAAAATCGGCCATCAGCGCGGCGTTTCCGGCCAGTTCGGGGGCCAGCAGCACCTCCCGCGCCCGCCAGCGCCCCAGTTCGTCGTACAGCACCGAGCGGGTATGGAAAGCGGCGCAGCGAAACTCGCCCGTGGACACGTCCAGCAGGGCCAGCGCGTAGCCGTCTCCGGTGGCAACGGCAGCCAGATAATTCTCGTCGGCGGTCAGGTGCCGCTCTTCGGTGACGGTGCCGGGAGTCAGCAGTTGCGTGACCTTGCGGTCCACGAGTGCGCCGCCGGGTTCCTCGATCTGGTCGGCCACTGCCACGCGCACGCCTGCCTGCAACAGCCGTTCCACGTTGTTGTCCAGCGTCCGTAGAGGAATTCCGGCCATCGGCGTGGAAAAGTCGCGGCTGCTCTTGTGGGTCAGCGCAATCCCCAGCAGCCGCGACAGGCGTTCGGCATCTTCGCCAAAGGTTTCATAAAAATCGCCGCACTGAAACAGCAGCAGCGCGTTGGGAAGCTGGGTTTCCACCTCATCGCGCATCTGTACGTATTGCGTCAGCATCGGCGGCAACGGGCCGTGACCCGTGCCTTTCAACACGCCCTGCGGAACTTCTCTGGGACTCACCCGCTCAGTTTACGTGCCGAGCAGATTGAGACGGCGAGATGAGGCACGTTGGAGCATGAACCCGGTTATGCCGAAATCTCCACCCTTATCTGCCGCGCTGACAGAGGCGTGTCAGAGCGCGGCAGCCATGCTGAACGGTATATGGGACTGCTGATGACTTTGCTGGTGGTGGGTGCGGTGCTGGTGGTGCTGGCCGTCATCCTGGCTGCGCGTGCCGGGGGCATGGGCCGGACGCCCTCGGCCAGTTCCAAGCAGCGCTCTGCTTCTGCTCCACCCAGCCCTCTTCCGGCCAAACAGTTGCCGCAGGGTCAGGTTCGCTTTTCTACCGCCGAGACCGAACGCCAGCAGCGTCTGCGCGAGCAGGAAGAAGCCGCCAGCGTTCACCCCTCGCATGTACCCGGCGGCATTCCCGAATCGCTGCCCATCAAGCTCAAGGGGTACTTTTTCAGCAAGAGCGAACTTGCTTTTTTCCAGACGCTGGAAGGTGCATTGCCGCAGGGCTTCCGGGTGTTTCCGAACGTGCGCCTGAACGACCTGTTCCTGATCACCGCGCCGCCACATCAGCGGCAGGGCACCTACGCCCGCTTGCGCGACAAGCACGTGGATTTTCTGATCGTGGCCCTGCCCGATTTCCGGCCCGTGTGCGCCATAGAACTGGACGGGGCCAGCCATGACCAGCCCCAGCAGCAGTACCGCGACGCCGTGAAAGACGTGGCCTTCCGCAGCGCGGGCCTGCCCCTTTTGCGCCTGCGGGCCGAGAGCAACCACACGCGCCAGAGCGTGCAAAAGCTGCTGGAAGGGTATGTGAGGCAGCGCACGGTGGCCTAGGGGCAATCTATCTGAAGTCGGTCTGACCGCGTGGCCCGCCCAATTCTGAGGCGGGTCTTTTCTGGTCTACCGCTGCCTACCCCGAGCCTGGCAGATTCCAGACTCCCTGAAATGCAGGGCTGAACTACAGTAGAGATGAACCCAGCTTTCACCCTCTCTCCCCCACCCTGTCGAGGTTTCTCATGACCGTATCCAGCGACCCACACGCCGTTCTCAGCATCAGCGCTCTGGAGGATCTGTACCCGGCCCCCAATGCCAGCGTTTCCCTGAAAGTGATAGACCACATCGATGACGGCCTGCGCGAAAGCTTGGGCCTGTCACCGCTCTGCTTTCTGGCGACGGCCAATGCCACAGGCCACCTCGACTGCTCGCCGCGTGGCGACCCTGCCGGAACCGTGCAGATCCCCGATCCACACACGCTGCTCCTCCCAGACCGCCCCGGCAACAACCGCCTCGACAGCCTGCGCAATATCGTGGAGAACCCGGAAGTGGGCCTGATTTTTCTGCTGCCCGGTGTGAATGAAGTGGTCAGGGTGAATGGGCGTGCCCACCTCAGCACCGATCCCGAGTTGCTGGGGCGCTTCGAGGTGGCGGGCAAGTTGCCCCGTTTGGTCATCTCCGTCGCTGTGCGCGAGGCGTTTATGCACTGCCCAAGGGCATTTTCGGCAGCAGAACTGTGGAATCCGGAGCGCCACCTGACGCCAGAGCAGCGGCCTGACTTTGTCGCCATTTTTAAGGGGCATGTGGCGCGGAATACAGCGGCACAGGGACAAACTCTTTAACCATCGGAAGGAAACAGAACAGGTTCATCAAACCCTTGAACAGCGTGTTCGGCTCTGTGCGGGGCAGGGATCAGACAGTAGGCTGAGGCTGGCCTTCCCCTGCACCGCTGTTTTCCTCACCGGGAAGCCAGAGGAGACCGACTCCAGATGGCCGCATCTTCAGACCGACAAGCTGAACGAAAACGCAGTAAGTCCAGAACCAAAAAGCAGTCCAAGACACCCAGCGAACGCCTGAGCAAGCTGCTGCCCGGCGTGCAGGAAGGTGACCCCAAGGCCGTTCACGAGGCCCGTAAACTGACGCGCAAGGTGGCCGCAGAGCTGGCCCTTACGGACGCCCCCAAAAAGGTGCGGCGTGCCTGGCGGGATCTGCGCCGCGCCGTGGCTCCCATCCGTGACCGGGATGCGGCGGGCGAGCATCTGCGGGTGGCTCTGGAGGAATTACAGGCACCGGCCACAGAGGTCGCGGCGTTCGAGGAGGGCTGGCAACACCTGCGGGCCGAAGCGTTGGCGGCCCTTCATCTGTCCAAACTGACTTCCAATCTCAGCAAGGATGTACCGCGCCCAAAACACTTCAAGCGCAAAGTAAGGGCTGCATTGGCCGATCAGGGTGCACAGATTCTGGAAGCTGCCCCCAGAGTCCTGCGGGCCAGGAAGCTGGGGACCTGGCACGAATGGCGCAAGGCCCTGAAGCAGTACCGTTACACGCTGGAGCTGCTGGAACCTGCTCCCACCGCCCTGACCGACGTGCTGGATGGATTGGGCCGGTTGCAGGATGCCGAGGTGGTGCTGGACATCCTGGCCTCAGAAACGTGGTTGCCTCATTCCAGAGATGCCCTGATAGCCCGTGAGAAGGAGGCACGGAAAGACGCACAGCGGAAGGTCAGACAGGCCTGGCCCGCACTGGAGGCACAGTTGCAGAACAAGCTTCTGGCAGAAAAAACGACCTGACAGAACAGCGAACTGAGCAGGCCCGCCTCCTCTTCAGAAGCGGGCCTGTTGGCGGTATAATTCTCTGTTATTCGGCCTGTTATTCGTCGCAACCCAGGGCACGCAGCAGGTCCAGTTCGGTAATGGGAGGCCATACTTTCTTGACAGGGGCGGGACGAGGGCGGCGACCAAATAGGCGGGAAAAGAATGCAGTCATAAGCACCTCGTTGACGACGAGAGAAGCGGTGGGGTGCACGATCACGGATAATCTGATGAACGTCTTATCTTAGCCTAAGGTTTCTTCATGATAATCGGATCCATGACTGGCTGGTGTGACTTAATTAACATTGGCAGCTTGAACCGTGTTTCAAAACCGCCGGAGAGGAGACGCCGCGCTCTACCATGCCTGGTATGGCCTACGACCCCCGAATGGCGTTTGATCCTGAACGCAAAATGACTGATGGAGATGTGCAGGACCTGAAACCCGACGGTTGGTGGGGCGGCGAGGGCACCCTGTTCCGTGATGTTGCCTTTGACAGCTATCAGGAGGGTGTGGATTTCGCCGTACAGGTGGCGGCACTGGCTGAAGCGCAGGGTCATCACCCAGACATCACCATCCATTACCGCCGCGTGAAACTGAGTTACTTCACGCATGATGCGGGAGGCGTCACGATGGCCGACATCGAGGGCGCACGGGCCGTCAACGAACTGATTGCGGCGCTGGGTCAGGCCGACCAGAACAGCGCTGATCCAAGCAAGGGTGCCACCGCCGGGTGAAGCTCTCTATTCCTGATGCCGACGTGCTGTGGGACAGCTTGCCCGGCTCACGCAAACATGCATTGATCGTCACCGTTGCGCCGGGTGATCTGGACGACCTTTCGCACGTCAACAACACGGTGTATCTGGCGTGGTGCGAGCAGGCAGCCCGCGCTCACGCCCTGTCTCTCGGCATGGGCACCGACGCCCTGATGGCGCTGGGGGCCGTTCCAGTGGCCCGCCAACACGTCATCGATTACCACAAGCCTGCCCTGCTGGGTGACCGCGTACGCGTTCGCACCGCCCTGACCACCTCTGTGGGCGTGCGGAGCGTGCGGGCCTATACCCTTGACCGCCTGAACGACGGCGATTCGGAAGAAGCGAACGGCGTGCGCTTGGCGGAATGTCAGACCACGTGGGTATGGGTTGACCCCGTGAGCGGCAGGCCCAAGCGCACGCCGCCGGAAGTGATAGAGCGGTTCGGATTCTAGGCAGGCTGGTGTGCCAAGGCTCAAGCCCCGCCCAACAACACCTCTTAGACGCTCCTGCCCCCGACGCTTAGACTGCTCCCCATGACTGACAACGCTCCCAACAACACCTCAGACAAAACCATTGACGCCAATGACCGCGCCCGTCTGGACCAGATTTTTATGCAGGTCATTCTGGATGTGCAGGCACAGGCACAGCAAACGCAACCCGCACAGGCCAGCAACTTGGCGGCCATGTTCCACAAGGAACTCGTGACCGACGCGCTTCAGGGCTGCGCCATGCTGATCGCTGGATGGAATCAGGGCGTCATTGATGAGGCGGGACTGACGCGAAGTGCCAAAGCCCTGCGCGGGCTGGAATTGCCCGAACTGGCGGCACGGCTGGAGCGGCTGCGGCAGATAGACGAGGCCTGAGCTTAGGCCTGAGGCATCGCGCCCCAAACGACATTCCTGTCTGCCGCCGCGCCCTAGACTGCTCCTGATCATGACCATTCGCGTGCTGCCTCCCCATATTGCCCGCCTGATCGCGGCGGGTGAGGTGGTGTCACGCCCGCTGGACGTGGTGCGCGAACTGATCGAGAACGCGCTGGACGCCGGAGCCAGCCGACTGGAAATAGAGATCGAGGGCGGTGGGCTGGGGCTGGTGCGGGTGCGAGACAACGGCGCGGGCATCGCGGCAGACGGGGTCGCGCTGGCAACGGTGCGGCACGCGACCAGCAAGCTGGAACCCGATGCCGCCGCCGTGGATCGCGTCACGACCCTGGGATTTCGCGGAGAGGCGCTGTGGGCGGCGGCGCAGGCGGGCGAACTGCATCTGGTGTCGCGTCCGGCGGCGCAGGTGGGGGCAGCCGAGGTGCAGGCGCACGGCGACGATGTGACGGTGAGCCGAACGTCGGCCCCGGCAGGCACCACCATCACGGTGCGCCGACTGTTCGCCCAACTTCCTGCCCGCCTCAGAACTCAGGCCCCCGCCGCCACCGAAGCGCGTGAAATTACCGTGCTTGTGGGCCGCTATGTGCTGCATCATCCCGGCCTGCACTGGCGGCTGACCGTGGACGAGGAAGCCCGCCTGATCCACGCGCCCAGCGATCATCGGGGGGCGGTAGCCAGCGTGTACGGCCCGCTGAACGCCAACCGCGTGCTGAAAGTGAGTGCCGAAGGGGTATCAGGCGTGATTTCCGGACCCGAGCTGACCCGCGCCCGCCGTGACCGGATGCATTTTTCGGTGAACGGAAGGCCGATCATTGCTCCGCCGGAACTGGAAAAAGCCGTGCTGGAAGGCTACGCCGAATTGCTGCCCGCCGGTGTGGCTCCGCTGACGGTGCTGAATGTGCAGGTGGCCCCCGAAGACCACAATCCCAACGTGCATCCGGCCAAACAGGTGGTGGCCCTGGCCGACCTCGCAGGTGTGGCGGTGCGGGTTCGGGAAGCGGTGCGAACCGCGCTGGCGGCGCATCCTCTGGCGCAGGCCCGCCTTGCTCCGGCCCTCAGTTTGCCCACACCGCCCCACACCCCCCGCGAACGGGCCAACTTTCCGGCGCTGCGATTGTCGGGGGTGTTTCAGGGGCTGTACCTGCTGGCCGAGGGAGAAGGCGACCTCTGGATCATCGATGCCCACGCCGCCCACGAACGCGCCCTGTACGAACAATTTGCCCGCGAACTGGGAGCCGCGCCGCCGCTGGAATTGCCGGAACCCGAACTGCTGCACCTGACGCCCGAACAGACCGCCCGACTGGCCGAGCGCGGCGCAGAACTGCGCGGCTGGGGCCTGACCATCGAGGATTTTGGCGCGGGGTTGGCCCGTCTGCGGACTCTGCCCGCCAGCCTTGCAGCGCTGCCTGTGCCCCGGCTGCATCAGCAGATCATCGACAGTGCGCTGGGCGACCACCCCGACCCCCGGCGCGACGTGCTGGCGCGGTTGGCCTGCGCCCCGGCCCTGAAAGCCGGAATGCTGACACTGGAGCGCGGAGAGGCAGTCTTGGCCGCCCTGAACGCCTGCGAACAGCCGTGGAGTTGCCCGCACGGACGCCCAACCACCCTCAGGATGTCGGAGCGGGAATTATCCCACGCCTTCGGGCGGCGCGGAATGCGGGACGTGGCGCGGGGCCGGGATGAAGCGGAACGGGTGGGGCGCTAATACGGATTCCGATTAAACACCGTGCTTTTCGGTGTTTAATCCGAGTGAAGCGAGTAGGAAAAGATACGGATTCCGGGAGATGGACGGACAGGCGGTGGGGTTCCGACTGTACGGGAATCATACGGAATCCGTACAATTCAGCCCACAACAGCAGGCAGCCGCCCCACTTCCCGCGCAGCCAGACCCAGAGAATAGGGCACGTATTGGGGCCGCCAGCCCGGAACCGTGCCCTGCCAGTGGCGGAAGCGGGCATCGTACAGCACGGCGCGGTGAAGCAGGGCCAGCGGGATGCTGTGGGCCAACAGTGCCGACGCTTCCGGGCAGCCCAGCGCCTCCAGATAAGCCGCACTCAGCCGGGATTCCAGATCTGGATAAGCCATTCTGATGGGGAGATTGGCCCGCGCTGGGTGCAGGGCAAAGGCCAGAAACCAGCCCACGTCCATAAAAGGATGGACTGCACACGCCGTCTCGCTCCAGTCAAACCACAGGCTCTTCCCTGCTCCGGCGAGTGCGTTGCGGGGGTGGGCGTCGCCGTGTGCGGGCAGATCGGGGAGGCCGTGCGCGACCAAGGCCCCAAAACTGGCGCGGATGGCGGGCCGCGCCGCTTGCAGGGCCGCGATGTGGGCGGGCTTCAGACCCCAAGCGGTGAGGGTGGCCGTCTCCGACAGGAAGGCGTCCACGCGCTGCGCCATCTCTGGCAAAGGCCAAGCGGGACAGCCCAGCGCCGCCAGAGCCGGGGCGTCGGCAGTGCGCTGAAAGTGGGCCAGTTGGCGCAGGGCCGCCGTCCATGCCTCCGGGTCTTCCACACTGTCCAGCAGAGTGCCGCCCGAACGCGTGATCAGGGTGCCCGTGGCGGTGTCGGTGTGCAGCACAGGTGGCAGCAGGGCCGGGAATCTCTGGGCCAGATAGGACGTGACGGCCACTTCACGCGGATGGGCCGTGATTTTGAGAAAGACAGAATCGCCCGACACCGCCGCCTGTATCACCGTACCCAGATCATTGCTGGACAGCAGTTGCAGGGGATCGGCGCACAGACCTTGCGCAGCCAAGCCACTTTCCAACCGGGCATTCAGCACAGGAA
Source organism: Deinococcus aquatilis DSM 23025 (assembly GCF_000378445.1). Taxonomy (GTDB): domain Bacteria; phylum Deinococcota; class Deinococci; order Deinococcales; family Deinococcaceae; genus Deinococcus; species Deinococcus aquatilis. Next base: position 56,504 of record NZ_KB899722.1, read on the forward strand.
CCCAGCCCGGACGCTGCCATTCCCACGCTCCGGGCAAGGCAGGTACGGCGGCTATTTCCCATGTCAGAACATCGGGCACACTTTCAGACAACGCCTGCAAGCGGGGCGTGCCTTCCCTGCCCAGGCTGAGGCCGCCGTCGTGCAGCAACCACGTTTCCAGGTTCCAGGCGGTGCGGATCAGGGCGGGCAGGTCAGCTTGCGCGGAAGCCTCCAGCACCGGCCACTCGCCCGCCTGCCGCAGCACCCGCACGCCGTCAGGATGCCAGATGATCAGGGGGAAAATAGACACCGGGTCATCGTAAACGACCAACCTCCGACGTGTTGCCGCATTTGCATGACCTCATCTGTATCGCCTCACCTGTATTGCCTTATCTGCGCCGTCCATCAGGAGGCCGTATCCTGAACATATGTCTGACCAGCCTTCCCCTGCACCCACACGCCCCGTCGTGACCCGAATCGCGCCCAGTCCTACGGGTGATCCGCATGTCGGCACGGCTTATATCGGGTTGTTCAATCACACGTTGGCCCACCAATCGGGCGGCAAATTTATCCTGCGAATAGAAGACACAGACCGCAACCGCCTCATGTCCGGCAGCGAACAGCGGATTTTTACGATGATGCAGTGGCTGAAGCTCACGCCCGACGAAAGCCCCTTGCAGGGCGGCCCCAACGGTCCCTACCGCCAGTCCGAGCGCTTTGACTTGTACGGCGACTATGCGCGGCAACTCGTGGCGTCGGGGGCGGCGTACTACGCCTTTGAAACGGCAGAAGAACTGACGGCCCTGCGAGACGCGGCGCAGGCGGAAGGCCACGTCATCGCCGTGCCTTCCCGCGACCTTGACCCGCAGGAAGCCCAGCGGCGCGTGGACGCCGGAGCCGAAGCCGTGATCCGCCTGAAAGTGCCCCGCGACGGCGAAACGGTGGTCAATGACCTGCTGAGAAAGCCGATTGCCTTTCAGAACCGCGAAATCGACGACAAGGTGCTGCTGAAGGCCGACGGCTACCCCACCTACCACCTCGCCAACGTGGTCGATGACCGCCTGATGGGCGTGACTCACGTGGTGCGGGCCGAAGAATGGATCACGTCCACGCCCATTCATGTGCTGCTCTACCGCGCCTTCGGCTGGCCGGAACCTGTGTTTGCCCATATGCCCCTGCTCCGAAACGCCGACAAATCCAAGATCAGCAAGCGCAAGAACCCCACCAGCGTGGAGTGGTATCAGCAGCAGGGCTACCTGCCCGAAGCCATGCTGAACTTTCTGGCAACGATGGGCTGGACGCACCCGGACGGGCTGGAAGTCTTCGATCTGGCCGAATTTCAGCGCGTGTTCCGGCTCGAAGACGTGACGCTGGGCGGCCCGGTGTTCGATCTGGCAAAACTGAACTGGCTGAACGGCAAATATCTGCGCGAGGTGCTGAGTGAAGAGGAAGTGGCCCGCCGCCTGCACGCCTACCTGCAAGACCAGAAACACGACCTGCCTCTGGACGATTATTTCCGCGCTGTGGTGGGCATGCTGACGCCGCGAATGGAAGTCTTCTCGGAGTTTCTGGACAAAACCGGATACTTCTGGTCCGAGGAATATCCGGTCAATGAGAAGGCGCAAAAGGCCGTGCAGGACGCCCGCCCGCTGCTGCCTGAGCTGGCCTCGCGCCTCAAGAACCTGCCCACCTTTGATGCCGCGAGCATCAAGGAAGCCTTTGGCGCATTTGCCGAAGAACAGGGCCTGAAGCTGGGCAAAGTGATGCCGCCCGTGCGTGCAGCGGTGGCCGGAACGATGGAAAGCCCCGACCTGCTGACGGTGCTGGAAACGCTGGGCCGGGAGCGTGTGGTGGCCCGAATCGAGCGGGCGGCACAGGCCCCCACCGGACAGAGTGCATGAGCTTTGTTGCTGGCCTGCTGGTGGCCCTGATTGCCGTGCTGCACGTCTATATTCTGGTGCTGGAAATGTTCTTGTGGCGCACGCCCCGCGCCATGAACGCCTTCGGCACCACGCCTGAATTTGCCAATGCCACGGCTGCACTGGCGGCCAATCAGGGCCTCTACAACGGCTTTCTGGCGGCGGGTCTGTTCTGGGGGCTGATCACGCAGGCTCCAGCCATTCAACTGTTTTTCCTCGGTTGCGTGGCCGTGGCGGGCGTGTACGGCGCGGCCACGGCCAACCGCCGCATTCTGTTTATCCAGACCGTTCCGGCAGTGCTGGCGATTGTTGCCGTGCTGCTGGCTAAATAAGCTCTACAGCAGACTTTACAGGAGAACTATGGTTGCCAACAGCAGTGGAGTGAGTCTGGAACGCCTCGCCGTGAAGGTGCTGCTCAAGCTTCAGGCCGAGCCGGGGCGCTGGACCGCCCGCAGTCTGGCCCGCGAACTGGGCGAAACAGCCAACCGCGTGAACCGAATCGTGCTGGCAATCGAGGCCGAAATCGGTGTGGAGCGGGACGGCGCTTACGGCAATCTGCGCGTGCTGGCTCCCGGAGCAGTGCAGGCAGACGGCGAGGCGGAGGTCTAAGGGTCTAGGGAAAAGCGTGGCTTGGGCGACGGCAAAGGCGGTTGCGGCAAGGCCAACGCCTACGCCAGAACGCCTCCACCCCGTCCCTTCCTCTACAATGCTGCCAAACGCTCGTTAGGTAGGCCGCGACAGGGAGAAACCTATGGACACAGAACACACGACAGATCGCCGGATCAGGGTACTCATTGCCAAACCGGGCATGGACGGCCATGACCGGGGCGCAAAAGTGGTGGCGCGGGCACTGCGCGACGCGGGCATGGAAGTGGTGTATACGGGGCTGCGGCAAACCGCCGAAATGATCGTGAACGCCGCCGTGCAGGAAGACGTGGACGCCATCGGCCTCAGCGTATTGTCGGGGGCACACATGCACTATTTCCGCGAAGTCATGGCCCTGCTGCGCGAGCGGGACGCCACCGACATCATCGTGTTCGGCGGCGGCATCATTCCCGATCAGGATTTGCCCACCCTGAAGGAACTGGGCGTGGGCCGGGTCTTTACGCCGGGGGCCAGCACCGAAGACGCCGCCACGTACCTGAAAACGGCAGTGGCCCAGCGCTGGCAGGCTCAGGGCGAAGCGTAGTGCTGGGCCGAGTGGGGCCAGACCGAGTGAGGCTGGGCTGGTGAGTGCCACCAGCGTCCAGACCACCCGCAGCAGTTATCTGCGCCTTGCCCCTCTGTACACGGCTCAGGCCCTCGCAACGGGCGCAACCACGGTCAGCACGGTTCTTGCCAGCCTCGTCATGAGTGGGCTGGGCAGCGAGAATCTGGCGGGCCTGCCCAGCACCCTGATCAGTGCGGCGGCGGCTTTGTCGGCGGGCGCGTTCGGGGCGCTGATGCTGCGCTCTGGGCGGCGCGTGGGGCTGGGACTGGCCTTTGCACTCGGCGCGGTGGGCGCGGTGGTGGGATTCGCGGGAGCGCGGGCCAATCTCGTGCCCGTATTTCTGCTGGGCGCGGTCATGATGGGCGGCGCACAGGGCGGCTACCAGCAGGCCCGCTACGCCGCCGCTGAGAGCGTGCCCGAATCGCGGCGCGGGACGGCGCTCGGTGCGCTGATGCTGATGAGCGTGCTGGGATCGTTCCTGATGACGGGCGCGTCGGGGCTGGTGGAAAGCATCGGCGCGGGGCTGAGCGTGAGTGCCGAGGTGGGCGGCTGGCTGATGGGCGGCCTGCTGCTGGCCGGAGCCGCCATGCTGATGGCCTTCTGGAAGCCGCTGGTGGCCCCGGCGGCGGCCAGTGCAGCGGCCACGGTGCGCCTGCCTCTGCGGGAAGCCCTGGCAACTCCGGGCGTGCGCTCTACGGCTTTGGCCGTGGCAACCGCGCAGGGCGTGATGGTCACGCTGATGAGCCTGACGCCGCTGCGGGCGCACCATCAGGGCATGGATCACACCGGGATTGCCGTACTGATCTCGGGACATATTCTGGGCATGTTCGGCTTTGGGTGGCTGACCGGGCCACTGATAGACCGCTTCGGGTTGCGGCTGGGCTATGTGGGCGGCTCGATTCTGCTGATGGCGGCGGCGCTCACGGCTCCTCTGGCGGGTGCGGGCTGGCTGGGGGTCAGCATGTTCCTGCTGGGTCTGGGCTGGAATCTGGCCTTCGTCAGCGGCTCCAAGGCCCTGACCCGTTTTCCCACCGTGCAGGGCGTCACCGATGGTCTGGGGTACGTCGCGGCGGGCACAGGAACGCTGCTGGGGGGCCTCGTGATCGCCCACGCCGGATTCCCGCCCCTGGCCTACGCCTGCGCCGTGCTGGCCCTCCTGCCGCTGATCAGCGCGTGGCGAGTCCGGCGGTAGATTCTCCGGCACAGCCAAAAGCTGACCTAGCCAAAAGCAGGGCCGCACCCCAGATGGGAATGCGGCCCTGCTTGGTTCCAGCTCTTTTTGGCGGAACGGGAGAGATTCGAACTCTCGAACAGGTTGCCCCGTTACACACTTTCCAGGCGTGCTCCTTCAACCACTCGGACACCGTTCCAGCGCACGCCAATCTAGCGGAGGCGCGGCCAAAAATCAAATGCCTGATTTAAAGTCCAGTCTAGAAGTTGCCCAAAAGTGTGTGTCAGACGTGCTTTTTCCCTCTCCCTTTAAGTGATTTACTGCCCTCAATACCACAGGTCATTTTTGAGGGGCAATTTGATCTCAGTCACTGCAACTCACAAAATCCACATAAATTGTGAAATTGTCTATAGGGTTTTCGGTGCAGGAGC
>NZ_KB899723.1 GCF_000378445.1 Deinococcus aquatilis DSM 23025
AAGCTGGAAAGCACCCACATGACGCTCCACGATCACGTGGAGCGCCTGCTCTGCCTGCTGACCCTGGCGTACGTATGGTGCGTGCTGGTGGGTGTTCTTCAAACGTGCACCATGAAGGTGCACGGTCGGCGAGCCTGGAGTGTCGTGACGCTCGGCCTCCGGAACCTCGTGCGGACATTCGCCCGCATCCATGAGCGTGGGGAGGCGGAAGCCCTTCAACTCATTGGGCTTTTGAAACCCAGCCAGACGCTCAATTCACAAAGTGTCGGGTACTGAGGGCCGTGCTGTGTGGTGCGCCCTTTTTCGTCACCTGCCCCAAGACGCGTTGCGTCGGGTGTCTGCAGACGCAAGAAAGCAGACACCCGACGCAACGCGTCTTGAAAATTTACCGCTGGTTGGCCACGATCGAACCAAAGATGCCCCCCTTGGCGTGGCGAAGTTGCTCCACGCATCTTTTGACCCAGCAAGAACCACCTCAATGCTCAGGCTGTCATTATTACCAACCTCGCCTGGGACATTAGCCTGTTCATTGATGTCCAGAATCCAAAGGCCGGTGTCATCTCGCTTCGCGTTGGGAAAAGCGCCTTGGGCACGTCAATGATCCGGTCTTACCGAGTGCTGCGGATGTCTTCCAGGCTGGGGTTGCTCACAGGATTGTCCGGGTGGCCGGTGGAATGTCTAACCGCGCAAAGGTCTGTAAGAGCCGATCCTCCGGCATAAACTGCCCGTAGTGCTGCTTCACCATCTCAATGCTGTCCAGCAGCATGTTGGCCGCATCTTCAAACTTGCCGGTCGTTTTGAGAATGTGGCAAGCCATTAAGTGACGGAATGCGTGGGGACCGAATGGTCTGAGTCCAACGATACGTAGTCCATAGTGGTAATCGCCATACTCTGAGAGGTATCGGGCTGTCCATTTCCGGACGAGTGTGTACAGCTCATTACCAGTCAATGCCAGGCCATCTGTGCCTGGGAAAACAGGGCCATTCCCTGGGCAAAGCTGCGGGCGGTGAACGCGCATGTACTCATCAACCAAAGGTTCAAGGTGTTGAAAAACCTTTGGGGTCTCGCGAAATAGCAGGGCCAAGTCTCGATCTGCATCGGAACCGAAGATGCTCTTATTTCTCGAATTTTTAAAGTCTTTGGCACGCAGGTACAGACCCCAGTGTTGACCGTCGACATGCCTCAACTCACCGTCGTCTTTGGCAGTCAGGCTTCGCGCAGTTGTGCGGTAGGTCATGCCGTACCAGTGACTGGCCCGCAGCGGGAGAGCGGCGATCATGCTGATGAGGACGTGGTCCCGGTACAGCTCCGATTTCTGACGAACAGTAAGTTGGCTGTGCTGCAGCTTGGTTTGCAGTTCATTCCAATTATTAGCAAGCGCTTCCTGGATGAGATCCATCGGCCTCCCCAGGTCTATCAACGTTTGGATCGGTTCGAAAGGATTCCGGCCCGTTACAATCTCCAGTTCATCTGCGCTTTCGGTGATGAATGAAACCTGCTTAGCACATTTCATATTCCAGGTATCGCTGGTCTGCTGGGATGCTGCGGGCATGCGGTGCAATAACTCTGGGTGCCCTGCCACCCAACCGTGACCTTCACTTAGCATGCTGAGACATTGGATGATAAACCTTGCGCTGGTTCCGGTGTCTTGACCATCAGCACGGGCGTTGCGGAACGCTATATATCCCGTAATCAGCTCGGGCAGGAGGATCAGGCCGAGGGTCAGGTCATCTTTTTGCAGGCCTGCTCCTTTTCGCATTGGATCTAGGGCGTCCGCGGGCAGCAGGCACCAGCCCAAAAACGCGGACATTGTCGATCTCCACTGTTGCTCAGTTCCAGCTCGCCATATCTTGTTTTTGTTTTTCTTGCCTTTAGCTATGGAGCCGCGCGTTCGTTTCATTTCGCACAGTTCATCGAATTCTTGCTGCAGCCGTGATGGCATTTGGTCTGGCATTAGGGTGTAGCGAATCTGTTGAACCTTGCTGAGCGTGCCGCCATATGCTGAGAGGTGGCGCTTATTCGTTACATCATCCACTGCGTCCGAGACCAGCTGGCGTTGTCGTGCGGTTGGTAGGGATGGGAAGTCATCCGGGAGAAACTTTTTCACTTGTCCACGTATCGCCTTGAATCGTTTCTCAGGCCCCTGCATCGCTGACGGGAAGAGGGATATCGGACAAAATTCTGGGTTGATGCGGGGATTAAGAAGAACGGATCGACGAGTCAGCGTACCCAATTCAACCTTGAGCAATTCTTCTAGGTGGGTCAGTACTTTGTTAGAAGCAGATTTTTGGCGGCCCGTCATTAAGTTAGTTACAAAGCCTCGATGCATACCAAGAGATTCTGTGAGCTCTCTTTCACTGCGTCCGTCTTGCTTCACTAAGTGGGACAATGCTGCGTCCAGCGTAACGGGCAAACCGTCTGTGCGCTGGCGCTTGGCGACGATGTGCCAGTATTTATTGAGGTACGATTTCGCTGATCTGGAATTTTGATCGGCGTCATAGTGTTTCTGGATGAACTGTTGAAGAGTCTGTTGGTACTGCCCCGCCAGTTCATGGCCGATCTGATCCACATAGGCTTTTCCTACAAACACCATGAAGCGGTGCAGTGCGCTGTGGTAAGACGCCAAACTTTTTGGATTCCTAAGCTGTAGGTCACCAGCATTCAGATCGAACAATGTCTGGTAAGTCAGCCCGTTGATAGAAGACAGCACTACTGGTCTAGAGACTGAGAGTTGCGTCCGAAACGCCGCAGCAGTCGTCAGCCCAACTTTCTGCGCGTATTCTTGAGCGATTTCGCGGAATATTGGAAATTTTCTGTTGAGACTTGTAGGCAGGCCAGCTGCAACAAGTAGCGGAAAAATGGCGACTTCTATTCCATATCGACTTGGGAGAGGCGAGCCGTCCTTGGTATGAGTGTCGAGAAACGCCCGAAATTGAGCAATGCGGTCATGGAAGTGTTGTTGAGACTTAGCTTTATGCTTTGTAGATGCACTTCTGGCGACGGAGTCGGTACCAGCCGCCGGGGTACTAGCTAAGGGCATGATGCTCCTTCACAGAATTTGCCCTGTACCCGACGCAAGGTCTTGATGCACAACGACCTGACATCTGGTCAGTTGATCCTGTTATCGTGTATTGAAGTGTACGGGCAGGCCACACAGCATATGGCTGCGAATTCGCAGCCAGTCTGCACGGTTGAATGTGTAAAAAACAGCCACAAGAAAAATCTGGTGCTTCAGAAAAGGAACAACGGCACACTTGGTGCTTTCCAATTTGAGCCAACATACAAAGGCTGTACAACACGAAGAAAAAAGGTAGTGGTTCATTGTGCTGTTTGCCTATGGGAAGTGTCCATAACTTGTTCCATAAGATCTGCAGGAAAGACCATGACTTAATTGTCATAGAACGAGTTTGAGACAAACAGACACAGCACAGAACATTCAAAAACAAATATAGAACACTCAACAACACAACACTAGAAAAGTGCTGGGAGACACTTTCTTCACCTAATTGTGTAAAGAGAAGACGATTAAGCCGTTAACCAGAAGCAGGGTCAATTTTTTTTCTTTTTGCGCCCGTTCCTTGTCAAAAATCTTGCACATCCAGAGTCGTGAGACGCTGTTTTGTAGAACATAACGAGTCTACAAAACGGCCAAGTTGGAAACAGTGTATTAGTCGACAAAAAATCAGCCAAATATGAGTTTGCTCAAAAAACCCTATGAATTGGTAGGGTTTGGGTTTTGTTTTGTAAGCATAGAGAAAAATCTCCCTAAACTCTGTGTGAGGCGCAATTCTGTTTTTTGCTACGGAGGGTACCGATGATTTTAGATCATCGGTACTACAAAACATGCGCTGGGCGCAATAATTTTAGTTTCCCGCGATCTATGGTCAGTTTTAGTTGAATTTGCCCACCTGAGTGCCATGTTTTTCAATCTGCGCCATCTTTGTTTCCTGAAAACTGCAAAAGGCGCTATATGGACATGATAGGCACTGAACTTGGCAGTACTCCAGGACCCCAAGGGGTTCGGCTATCACTGCAACACCCTCGGCCTGCAGAGCCCTCAGAGTTTCAGCCACAAATCCTGGTTCCAATGCATATGTCCGAATTTGTTGGCCCCAGAGTCGAGGGCGTCCGTCTGGCCGTACCGGGTCAATGACCATCATCATGCGTAATTGGCGGCCCACCCAACGCGGTTCCTGCCATTTAGGATTTTTAGTGGTCGAACTCATCCCCCAAGGAGTGCTGCCCGTGATGCGGCGCATTTCAAATTCCAGTTGCGGCATAGCGATGGCGTCTCGGTAGCCCTGACGAATCAGCTCCTTGACCGCTCTCTCCAGCACTTCCACACTACTCTCCACCGGCTCGGGGACCACTTCCTGCATCTGGAGAGCTGATGCCAGACGTCCCGCAAAGACAGGCTCGTCCATGAACGCTGCGAGCAGTCGGAGCGGCGCGGTGATTTCCTCCTGGCGCTCATCGTGGCGTTTGTACTGCTGCTGGTAGAGTGCGTCAATGTCGCGGGCCTGCTCCATTGCCCATATATGCAGGTTGTTCCGGAGATCCACCAGTTGCTCCGGACTCAGTTCGGGGGGCCGTGTGTAGTCACCCAGCCCTTGCCTGCTGATCTTCTTGGTGTAGATCTTCAACATGCGCGACCCGAGAATCGCGTCGGCGCCCTCCGTGTTGTTGATGATCTTCACGCCGTAAAAGTTCAACTCTTCCAACCGCATGGTCTTGGTATTCGTCCACTTTTTCTTCGCGGTGGCCTTCTTGTACGACACTTTTAACTGCTGCACCAACTCGCCGTAATCACTCTTGTTCTTGGTGATGGAGCCGATGCCTTCCAGGTCGTCAATCACCGCAAGGCCACCGGCGCTATCAAGAGCACGCGCGACCGAGGCCGCGCTGGTTTGCCCGTTGAGGATGACGGCGTTGCAGCTCAATTCCGCGATGGCCGCGCCGAGTTCGCTTTTGCCCGACCCCGCCATTCCCATCACCAACACCAGCGGGACGGCCTCGAAAATCGACTGGACGTAGCTGGTGACCGCCACGTAGGTCAGGATCGCAAAGTCGTGATCGTAAGGGAGGATGACCTTGGCGCGCAGGTGCTGGTCGATCTGTGTCAGCAGCTGCGCAGGCGTCAGGGTCAGGGCGCTCCGGTTCAGCCTCCGGGCCGCCGAAAAGCGGGTAATGGCATTCGTGGTGAAGGTTGACAGCAGCGGATTGGCTGACGGCATCTTGGTGAGGATGGTGCCGTCGTCCAGAGCCAGCATCCAGTCTGCGCGGGGTGTCCCGGGTTCTGCCCATAGGTACTCCGCTTTGCAGATCGTCCCGTCGCTCCGCAATACCTGGTCACGCCAACGTAGGGAGCGCCGACCATCGACTGTTCGGCTCTCCCCAGACCGGAAGGGGTAGTAGAGGTAGCCGTTGACGAACGCCCGGCTGAGATCGACTGGAGCAACCTGGAAGGTGCCGTCTTCGTCAGGGACCACCGAGACGACCGAGGTTTCTGTGACCCGCGGCGCGGTCACCGGGGCGTCCTGAAGCAGCGCCTGGAATTCAACGACTGTCCCGCCACCGTTGAAAAACTCTGTCCAGTCTTTGCCGCGGCCTTCCGGCACCCGGACGCGCTGCACGTCCCGAAGAGCGTGCTCGCGGACACGCAGGGCCATCAAGTCGCCAGCCTCGTCCGCGCCTTGTCCCACATAGACAGCGTCCCACGACGCCCAAAAGGCAGGTGCCCGCCATTCCTCTGGAATGACGCTGCCGTGCGTGGGGCTGATGATGCATAGGCGTGCGGCCAGGGGGGTGCCCTGTACGGCCTGCCAAAGTCTCCAGCCGTCCTGAGCACCCTCACAGATCAGCAGGCTCTGCCGTCCAGTGCTCGGGGTCACCCAGTATGTGCTGGGCTCACCCGACGCCCAGTCTCCTTTCTTCTTGCCACCGCTGGTCACGTCCGGAATCCAGGAGCGCAGGAACCGTGAACGCGCCTGACCCGCGCTGTCCAACTGCGGAAAGCTCAGCGCATCGTGGTACACCACTTTCCCGCTGGCTTTGGCCGTATATGAAGTGAGGCCCAGTTGGAAATGGGCAATAGTTTCCTGGGTCAGGCCGCACTGCGCTCCTCTCAAGTAAGCCTGCGCTTCAGGCTGCTGCATCAGCCGCCGTTTGTTGGCGTCCAGTGCCCTGGGATTGGCCGTATCGTGCAGCACGCCCTCTTTCGTCTTTGGCCCAGAGAATGACCGGATGGGCATGGGTCGGCCCACGAACTCGCAGGCCCACTGCAGCGCGCCCTGAAAATCCACGCTCCGGCTGGCCATGATCAAGTCGAACATCCCGCCCTGTTCGCCGGTGCCGACGTCATGCCACAGGCCTTGCGCCCCCGCACGAACCACTTCAATGATCAGGCCAGTGCTGATCTGCCCTGCGACGGTGACCTGCTCACTGACATTCGGTACCCGGAGGGTAGTGCCTTCCCGCTTCGCATCGGGAAAGAGAGCTTTGACCACGTCCATGACCCGTTCTTGGAGAGCGCTGCGGATGTCCTCGACAGTGGGCCCACTCACGAAATCCTCCACGAGGCCTGCAAAATGTCCAATTGTCCGGAAGGCTGTGTCATTTGCTCAAGGAAGAAACGGCAGATGCACGGGCACCTCCACAGCTTGACCTTCACGGATCTCGAATGCCTTGAGCTGAACAGCTTTGCGGCGTTCTCGGGCTGTTAATACCACCAAAGGCCAGAGCTGCGTAGAGGAATTGACCCGCCAGTGTGCGTGCTGGATCAATGCTTCCACACTCCCCCCTGTTGGAGCGGTGAGCAGCTTGTCTGAGTGGGAAAACCACAGCCAGCCCAGGTGACGGTACGGGGTATAGCGTTCGATGGCATAGCTATAGCCGCGAACGCGTCCTCTTAAGTCCAGCTCATTGGCCAAAGAATCTTCCTTTGGGATATACCGGCCAAGAGGATTGCTGGACAGAATTTCCTGAATCCACACCGAGCTGCCAGAACGGATTCCAATGAGCATCAGATGGGTTCTATGATGTGTCGATCCGTCACTGATGTCGCGGATCTTGCGCGTGGCCTCATCCGAGAACAAAATTTGTTCCGTATTCAAGGGGGCGAGAATCTTGTTAAAGGACATCAGAGGTCAAGTGCGATGCTCTACAACACCCGGTTCCAGAGCAGTGACGTGCCTGATGTTGCGCTTGCCGATTGGCTGAAACACTCCCAACCAACCACATACTGCTGGCGAAACGACCCCAACAGGTTCCCCGAAGCGCAGTGTTCAAACGCAAGCAAACCGAGCAAGAAGCGTCTTCCATAGCCAAGGCCCTCCTGGCGACCCTGAATCAGCGTAACATAACTTTAATTGATAAGACTTTAATTGTATGTCATCCCCTCGAATTCACTGCCTTGGGAGAAGAGCGTCCCTACCTCATTAAAGGTCACCGCTGGAGTTCAGTTGCACGATCCACGAGTGCCCTGGAACGGAGCCTTCCAGCCGATCCTTGAGCCAGGTCTGCTGCGCTGCGGTGAGGTGAGGCCGCAACCGCACAAAGTCCCGCTGATCCTTAGGCCGCAGAGGTGACCCGGCTCGGCCCGCCTTGAACAGCAGCACCGCTTCCGGCGTCAGGTACGGCAGCTCGTACGGCCCGTTGAGTCTCGCCTGCTCCAGTGGAAGGGTGACGTCCGGATCCCGGCGGTACCTCCAGTGTCCGCCGCTCAGGTCGGTGAGCATGAGATCAAGCATCACCACCTCCTGCAAATCCAGGTGCCGCGCATGCACTTGAAAGCTGGGCGGATTTAGGGGCGGCACCCAAGGCTGGTACCTCCGGTTTACAGACGCATCCAGACGCCAGCCCAGGTGCTGCAGGTGCTGCTGAAGTTCCGGCTGTTGGTCGCGGGGCACGATGATGTCCAGGTCATCATGTGGGCGGGTCACGACCCCGACGTGCAGGTCCAGCGCCATGCCGCCTGCGAACATCCACGGCGGGTCCAGAGGGGCGAGCAGCTGTGCCACAGCACACGCGCGCTGGAAGCCGATGGTTCGGGCGTGATGGGCGGTCGCCCGCTCGCGGAAAATCGTGTCAGCTGCTTCACGCCCATCGCGCCGGAACACCTGTCCGTACTGTGCAGCGGCCTCCGGGTCGGCGGTTAGTAGGGCAGTCAGGGCGTGCTGGTCGGCACGCCAACCGGTGGTTTCATTGGGCAGGATCAGGCGCCAGCCCGCCGAGTGGTGCCAATGCGAGCCCTGTGGCTGGTATCCCAGTGTACGAAGTGCCTGCTCCTGAGCAGCAGTGACCGTGCCTGGGAGAAGGTCAACATGGAGCTCCGGCACATCGAGATCCTGAAGACCCGGGACGCTACCCGGTCCACCGATTTGGACGTGGAACACTCCATCTTCGCGGTGGCGTTCAAGGAAATCTCCCAAGGCACTACGCAAGTCGGTCAGGGCCAGTTGCAGGTCAGGCATGCGGGCAGTGTGCCGTGTCGGACTTGGGTATTTCATCCGTCATTTGGACGGGGCCTGCAGGACGAAACATTCGAGCAGAAACAACTCCCTATCGGCTTGGCACTTCTATTCAGGTGGTGTCTTGGTAATAGGCTGGGGTTTTGGGTCAAGCAGTTCGCCGGGACGAACTTTGAACGCTTTGGCGAGCTTCTCGATGATATCAATGCCGGTGCTCTGACGGGCCTGCTCAATCACGCCGATCTGGTTGCGGTGCAGGTGGGCTTGAGCCGCCAGATCTTCCTGAGACCACCCACGTTCTTGCCGCAGTCGGCGCATGTTGTCTGCCAGATGCAGTCGGATTCGGGGAGGCTTGTCAGACACGAACGTCATGATGTGACCAGCCCTACCCAGAACACTACCGGGGATTCCATGCCACTGTATTCGTGTAGTATCAATCATGAAACGTGCTCTGGAACGGTATTTAGGCCGCCCTGCGAGAAATTCAGTCCGAAAGGATGATGAGGCACAGGTTCTTGAAGCGGTGGTCTTTACAGATTCCACCCGGCAAATGTTGATCCAACAACTGGAGGTCAAGGGGCAGTGGCAGGGTGGCGTGCTGTTCGGCGAGAGGACGCTCGAAACCCTGACGGTTCACTTTGCTGCACCACTGGGTCCACCCGCGTGGTCAGGCCAACCGCTCCACCCTCATCTCCCCTATCTGATCGGCTGGAGCGACAGCGTGAGCGCACAACACAGCGAGGCTCTAGATTGGTGTGGGAACTGGATTGCCGCGCCAAACAGCCGGTTGCCGGACGAGCGCCTCGATCTTTCCTGGCTCCAGTTGGGAGTGCAGCAAGGGCTGTTCGACGACATCCATCCCTTAGTCGTTGTTGGGATTGAGGACGGGCTGCTTTCTAGCCGAAGCTACCTGTGGGACGAGGATGCGGCAGTGACTCTGCCGGGGCAGTTCGAGAACAGAGAAGCGTTGTAATACGGCTCAGAAGGCGTCCTGAGCATTCCGCACCTTTGCCCCTTAAAATCAGAAATACAGACTGCCAGAATTACTATTTATAGTAATCTGCTTTTCTGGCATTCTGGCAAATCACAAACTTACAGTCTTTCAGGTGCCTGCGCGCAGCGCACAGATGCTGGCACTTCGCTGGTCTGACCTATCGAAGCGATCAATTTCCAGCAATCTCTCCCTGCGGCCGTGCACGTCTGGACTCTTTCAGAGAGTAGTTGAGGATGAGCATTCCCTCAGTAGGTGACAACTTTACTTTCAGCCGCTCCTAGCGGGGAAAAAGGCTGCGTCAGCAGTTCAAGAAAAAGCCTGAATTGCTCGGGTTTCCAGCGGAGAGCATCAACGAGATGTTGAGCACCATGTCGGACCAGACTCACCGCCTTACGCCCGTGTTTGAGGACGGGGATCGGTTGGCGCTGGTCCAGGCAGACCCCGAGTCGCAGGCAGAACATCCAGGCCAAGGTCACCAGTCCGAACAGCCGTTGTAGACGGACAGCATCTGTGATGCCTGTCCGTTCCAGGTCGAAACCCCGTGACTTGAAACTGCTAAAAGTGCATTCCACCGACCAGCGAAGTTTGTAGAGCTTCCACGTTTTCCGGGCGCTGAAATCGGTCGCGATGATGACGAGGTCTCCGACTGGAGACCTCGTCGCCACGACCCGCATCAACTCTCCAAATACGAACACCTTCTGATCTATTTCATGAAAATGGCCGTGTTGGACATGGTCAAACCATTCTCCCCCCCGCATGTCGTCAATCAGGTCGCTGTGCCTGATGCGGATGGCACGCTTAATTCCTTTGCGCCTAAGAAAGCCGAACCACTCGGCCCCGATGAACTCGCGGTCTGCGACCAGGCCCAACCAGCGTTTCGCTGGCAGGGCCTGCAGGAGTTTCAAGACCAGCCACATTCGTGCATAGCGATGACTGTTCCCCGCCTGATCCAGGGGCGTCCAGATCAGGGGGATAGTGAAACCGTGAACCACGGCGCCAAGCACCAGAAAGTTGATCGGCGTTTCCCCATGCTCCCAATTCGTGCGGTCCAGGCTCATTAACACTTTGCCCGGCGGGAGGTGGGCGACGAGCAGGGCGATGAAAAACGCCATATTCAGCTGGTCATCCCTGAATGTGCGGTCGGCGCGTCGGTTCTTTGCGCTCGGTGTGCTAACCCCTGGCAGATGGGCACTCAGGTCATGATGGTTGACACTCTTGGCCGCAATCATGGCCAACATGACGTCAATCAAGCGCTGGAGCGTATCAATGCGCAGATGGCTCGCGTGCACTTTGAAGTGCCGGGTCAGTGCGGTCGCCTGTTGGGAAGCGGATTCTGTTGATTTCACACCTTCAGGAGAACGCTGTCAGTCACCCCCATCAAGCTTGATGGGGGTGACTGACAATTTTCCCTGTCTGCGACGTAGTTAATCTGAAGTTGTCACCTACTGAGGAGCATTCCATCTTCAACAGCAGTGGGTAGAGGCGTGTGCGGCTGCGTGGCGAACATATGACCACTGAGCCGCTGCGCTGCCGCCCCAGCACAATCCAATCCAGACCGCAGTTTCGACCATGCCCTCCTATACTCCTGAGCGTGGCAACCTTTCTAGACCGTTATCTCGCTGGTGAACACGAGCAGGTCTGGGCAGAGCTGGTCGAGATGGGATCAGACGTTCGCCACCCCCTTATCCTGTCCGAGGCCACGGATGTCGCACGCGAAACCATGCAGCGTGCGCAGAGCGACATCTTGACGCTTGTTCCTCGCCTGAGGGCTCTGGGCTACCGATTCGGCAGCTTCTCTCAGGGGCAGTTCACGCCAACGCGTCCTTACCTCCCCCCGTCTCAGAGATCTCTCGCCAAACTCAGGCGGCTCTCTCAGTTGGTGGGTCCCCTTCCGCTGTCTCTTCAAGCCTGGTATGAAACCGTGGGCCGTGTCCATCTCGTGGGGCAAGCGCCGTGGGCAGAGACCGCCGTGTTGTCTGACGCGCTGGTCGTGGACGGTGTGGACAGCGTGCTGTATTTCGTTCAGGAGTGGCTGGAGGAATGGGGCGACCTCCCCCCAGAGGCTCAGGAAGAGCCTTGCCTGGCGGAGTTCGCACCTGACGAGTACCACAAAGAGGACATCAGCGGTGGCCCACCTTACGCCATCACACTCCCAAACACTTCAGCAGACGCGCGGGTGGAGCACGAATGGCACGACACAACCTTTGTGGCTTACCTCCGGGAGTGTTTCGCCTGTGGGGGCTTCCCAGGGCTCGCCCGCCTTCCAGGGGGCCTTCCCGCAGAAGTTCGGCAGCTTGCCCTAGGATTGCAACCCCTGTAACCATGGCCGCTCAGCCGACAACTCCCGACTTGAACGGGAGATGGTTCTTAGAGATGTGGCCAGACTGTCCGCATGCAGTTGGGCGGTCTGAGTCCATCACAGCCGCTAATCCCACCCTTTGTCATGTCGCACAGCGTCCAGAACGCCAGCCGACTCAAAGTGTCAGGTGCTGAGCACCTTGAGCATAGTCGGGAGCTCGCGGTGATTTGAGGGCTGAGCGGGACACGCAACGCTTGAGCAGACCCATTTATCAGTCTTTCACCTACACTCCAAGCATGGGTCTTCCTCCAGACAATGCTCAAGCGCAGGCTCCGGACAAGGTACCGTTCCTCTGGGAGACCCTCCGCCGGCATGATCTGGTGACCGTGAACGTTCTGAAGGTATACAGGCAGGACATCACGGCGAGGGTCACCGCCATCTCCACAGCGCGGCACGGTGTGAAGCGGAAGATGCTGGGACGGGTAATCACCTTCGTCGGCTGCCCCACGCACTGGGGGCAGGAGGGACTGGCGGTGGGCGATCACGCTCTGGTGTTCCTGGGGGAGATCAACGGACGGCTGTACGAGCATTCCTGGCGCGGGCACCTGCTCATTGAAGACATTGAAGGCGTGACGTACGCCGTGTTTGAGCACAAGGAATTGTGGCTGTCTCCGACATTCACTCCCAAGCTCCAGCCATATACCCGGCAAGATCCCCGCCGGACCTACGCGTCCGCCATTCATCTCAGTGTCCTGAAGGCCCACTTGGCAGAACTGATCGAGCAGCAGGAAGCGTTGCAACCGTCTGTGCAGAAACGCCATTGGCTGGCGAACCTGCTCAGGATCAGAACGACACCTACGCAAAGTTGACCGTGTAGATTTTATTTCTGCCTTTCTGACATTCTGACATTCTGGCTGCTCCAGAATGCGAACTAATTTCTATCGGTGCGGCGTTGAGCTGTCTTGATGCTCAGCAACACGTTGTTCTTCGCAGGCGGAATTGTTTGATTTCGGCGACGAACACTGCCTCTGACTCCTGCTCAGATCCAGTCAACAGAATACATTACTCGGTAATAAATTTCTGGCAATACATATTTCTGGTTTTCTGACAAAATTGAAAGACAGAAAGCCACCTTTCCATCACTGCAACTCAAAGAGAGTGGAACGTCAACTCTGATGTGTCAGGTGGCGTGCCGCTTGGGCTGATCCTGATTGAGATCCATCAACTCCTGGAAAGCTGCACCTCGGACCGCAAAGAGGCAGCCTTCCTTGGCAACCAACAGGCGGCCTTGCTGATCGAAGTCCGCCCACGACGCCTGTTCCAGTCCAGGACAAGCTTCGGTACCAAGCCACGTGTATGTCGCCTCCCACCGGCCATGCGGGGACTTGGCAAACCGCAGTTCCAACTTCCCTTTTCGCAGGACGAGCGCCCCCGCTTTGCCACTGCCAAACCATCGCTCGGGCCGCTGGGTGACCTGCCAGCCGGTGCGTTCAAGTGAGGTGACCAGCACATGGATCTGCTCGGTTCCCTCCCGCCCCCGGACAGTGAAACTTACCGGCTGAATCCGTGTCTGGTTCGCCACAAGACTCGCTGGATGGTCAAGCACCAGGGTGTGATGGCTGGTCCAGATGCCTCCACCCTCTGGGCCAGCCGACCACAGACCCAAGGCCTTGACCCAGGGGGGGGTACAGACGGCAGTCCAAGTCCACATCGTCGTCTCTTTGCCAAAGGCCTCAGCTGCGGCATGGAGACGCCGCTTGGATTCATTGCGGGCGAGATACACCAGGTGACGGCCGTCGGGCGAGAGATCGCTGACCCACTCATACAACCGACCCGCGAACCAGGACCCAGGGAGAATGGTGTCTGTTCGGGTGTTCCACACGTACAGGCGTGTCCAGCGGCTAGGGCCACGACGAATAATGACAGCTGTACTGGCGTCGCTGGCCAGCAAGACCCAAATCCGGGCCGGGGCTGGCCGGGTCCCGTTGACACTGGTCATGGAGGCATCTTGGCAGGTCCTGCAGGGGAGCGGCCGTGCACTTGCCCATTCCGAAGCATTTGGCAGACCAAGATTAACGCTCTACTCGTGGGTAGAAATGAAGATGCGAGAGAGATGGTGCTTTGAGCCTGCCGATATTCACAGCCTTCCCTTGTCCGACCCCATGCCTGCCGTCAGCAGGGTCATAGAGGCTGCAAACCCTTCTATCTGATGCACGCGCACCACCTGATCTGGTCTACGGAGCTCGTCACGAGCGCCAGAAAAGACAAGTCGGATTGGGACAGGACCTCAGTTCACTGTCTTTCTGAGTTCAGTCAAGCTCTCTGCAGTACGTCAGAGGTACATAACCCTGCTTTGTTTCTGGCATGCTGATTTTCTGGCACTCTGACAAAATGGCAGCGGCTCTTCCTTGTGGAGCGTGAGCCTGGATTGGTCAGCCAGAATGGCCGTCATGGCCACCTCACCTCAGATCTACGCGCAGTTGCCTAATGCGTATGGTTCCGCCACGGACACGCTTGAGCATGTGCGGTTGCTGCTCTCAGGGGAACCCCAACCTATGTAGGACGGTTGGAGGTACGTCTATGGCGCGGTCCTGCATCAAGGCACTCCTTTTCCGGCGGCCGTCCCCTTTCTCACCGATCTGATTGAAGTGGTGCAGACACAGCCAAATCACCCTGCCACAGTGGAAATCGCCCAGTTCATTGCAGGAATCGCTCAAGCCCTTAAAGATGCTGCTCTGACCATGGACATCCTGCGCTTGAACGTACCCGGTGATATCGACGAGCAACTCCGCGCCTTGGCCGAGGCTGAGGGCGAAGAATTCTGGGATGCGGCACTGTGCTGGACGCTGCTCCACTGTGCAGAGCAGGTCCCACAGGCGAGGGCGGCGCTTCAGCCCTTGAAAGCCCATTTGGATGACGCCGTAAGCAGGGCAGCGGTTGAGGCACTGGATGATCTCGCTGCTGCTGAGGCCGTCTTGAATGGAAGAGGTCCTGAGCCTGATTGAACCTGCCCGGACAGGGATTGAATCATCCTCAGAATCTGTCGCTCCACCCTTCGCCCTTGTCCTGGCGGGCGTGACACGCCCTGATACCGAGTTTTAGCTGGGAGTCGACACGGTGTGATGATGCCAGCCATGCCAGCTTCGGCCCTCTAGGTAGTCCACACCGATTTCCTACGCCTGAGCAGACACGTAAAAACCACAATACTCACGCATCATCCTCAGGACGTCATCCATCTTCTCTCGGTCCCTTATTCCCAACGTCAGGATCAGGTCGTAGTGCCCGGTGCAGTAGACGTACATCACTCCATTGTCGTCATTGCCCTCATGAATCCGCGTGATGTCGGCCCAGGGCGTCACGCCTAAGCCCTCAATATCCAATCCCTGAGGACCAACAATCACCGGCACCGCAAACTTGCTGAAGGCTTCTGGAATTCCGCGTTGCCGCCGCAGGGCCTTCTTTATTGCCCCACTGAGCAAGGTGATTAGGATCCAAGTGCCTACGCCTAACAAGAGGGTGAGCAACATCCAACCCAGAAAGGGAATCCAACCCATCGGTACGTCCCAGTCCCTGCGGACAAGTTCTCCATGTTGAATGGTCGCGAACAGGTTAAACATCGCGACCCCCATCCCCGCAACGGTTGCCACTCCTGGCAGACCGGTCACGTTCCGTAACTCCGCAATCTGCGCCACATCCATCTGGACCGTGAGAGGACCCTGCGGGGCCATTGTGGACTGCATGGCGCATAGGCTAATGCATCGAATGCCTTGCGCTCCAGAATGCGGGACGATTCGAAGAGTGTTGCCCAGGAGTTGGAGACTGAAGGGGCCATTCACTTGTCCGCTCATTCCGTTGAGGTGAGAAGATGCTTTTGCCACGGCCTGAGCACCTCAATCTGTCAGTGATCAGCGCCTGACCTCAATATCCAATTTTTATTCACCAATAAACTTTTGGGCAACACATTTCTGTTTTTCTGGCAAACTTACATGACAGAAATTTGTTTCCTCGTCGAACGCACCTGTTCTGATTTCTGCTTTTCTGACATTCTGGCAAAAGTAAATACGCTGTAGGGATATTCTTTCCGCGCACGCGCTTTCACTCTACTTTCCCCGTCTCTTTGGCCACCTCAATCCATTGGCTACCCAGGCTGTCTTCTGAAAGAACTTGGCTTCATCCAAAGATTTCTGACAAAACATATTTCTGGTTTTCTGACAAATTTGCAAGACAGAAGGCCAGAAGCTAGTCTGCAACTATGACTGCCGAACATGTTGGGCCACTGGTGGTGGCTCTGGCCAGCCTGAAAGGCGGAGTGGGGAAGACGACCAGCGCCGTGCACATTGCCGCCCACCTTGCTTACGCTGGAGAACGGGTGCTCCTCGCTGACGGCGACCGCATCCGCACTGCTACTGCTTGGGGCCGCAGCGGGAACCTGCCGTTTACCGTCGGAGGAATGGCGTCACTCAGTCAGGCCGGGAAGTACACCGCAGTAGTAATCGATTCTCGCGGGGGCCTTGAAGATGCCGACCTGCTTGACCTGGCTGAATCCTGCGCCGCATTGATTCTGCCCAGCACACCTGACCTCGGTGGGATGGACGGCATGGCTCAGACGGTCGAAGTCTTGCGGGGAGCAGGGATTGCCAACACCCGTTATGCGGCCATGCTGACGATGGTGCGCCCGGGGAATGACCGCAAACTGGCCGATGCCCGCTCTGCCTTGGCTGACGCAGGCATTCCTGTCCTGACCCAGACGGTTCGGCTCTCTGAAGCGTTCCGGGATGCCAACAATGCTGGTACCCTCGTCAAGGATGTCCGCAGCAATAGCCTCGCCAAAGGTCTGTGGTTCGAGTACGAACGCGTCACCGAGGAGATCATCGCTATGGCTGGAGCAAACGCATGAGCCTGCGCGATGGACTGGCCAACTTACGGGCCGCACGGGAAGAAGCACCAGAACCCAAGACACCCACCCAGCCTGTCGCGGCCCAGACGCCTCAACCTGCCATCGAAAAGCGCGAAACCTTCAGCACTCGTCTGCGGCCCAGCGTGCGCTACGCCCTGAAAAGGCAGTTGCTCGAAGTGCAGGAGCAGGGCCAGAAGGTCAAGATGGAAGCGGTCCTGGAGACGCTGATCTCCCGCTACGTCCAAGACGCAGAGTTCCGGGCTGAAATTAACGGGCAAGCCCGGCGCAACACACCCGACTAGGGTGGAGGTTGGCCATGCTCAACGCTGCCCACACCGCGAGCGTAGATGCCTGACATAAGCACGGCGCCAATTCAAAGGAAAGCCGCATGGCTCTTCGGGCTCAACCTAGCGAAGGCACTGTTCTGCGCCACCTAGGATGAGTCACTTGCGAGCGCGTGACGGTTGAGCTGGTGAAGTGGGAGAGCCAAAAATTGAGCCACTGAGTGTGAAACCCACCCCTTGCCCAGCGCTTGACGTGTCGTGCCCGACCTGCAATAATACAACTCCAATAGCCGCAGCTTGTCTGCATCCCAGGGTGAAATATCCCTGGTCTATTTTTTTATATGCCGAATGCTGAACACCGCCGACAACTTGCGCTGATTCTTACCAGATTGGGGATTAAGCCAATAGACGCACAGGCGTCACAGATCGCTCAATTCCTTCGATATTCCCACCACGAACGGCTCCTGACCACTGTTGAATACTTGCATCAGCGACGTGAGCGGGCGTTGGAGTTTCAAAAGGATGCCAAGGAATTGACGGAAGTTCAGCAAGCGCTGCTTGACCCAGAGCGTATTTGGAAGATCGCCATTAGCGATTACAACACCCAAATGCGCAACTATGCCTTTCTATACCTTGCATTCAACATTCTGGAAGACAGCTTGCGGCGTGCCGTCGATTTACATTACAGCCAAAAATATGGCGACACGTGGTACACGAATTCAGCTTATTACCCTGCAAAACTAGTGCCAACTGGTTCCAACCCAGACCCTCGGAAAGTACAGAAGCTAGCAGGTTTAATGGGAGCAGTGACTGGGCATACGTGTATGGCTGATCTGAGCTTGGGCGACCTCTTGCAGTTCGTTCATCCTCATGACGCATGGCACACGCATCAGGTGAAGGACTTGTTTGCTGCCCGCCCGGGTCCAGAAGACCGCGCCATAACACTGCCGGCACTAAGTCAGTGCGATGCTTACGAGAAGCTGACCATTCTTCAGTGGCGACGCAATGCCGTATATCACCACAATAATCTTCAGGAGGTATACACCATTCCTGCTCGGGGAAGTTGTCGTCCCAGACGGCGCAGGGATGGGAAATTTGCGAACACGCGGGATCGAATCTACGAGGTCATGCGCTATCTAGGGTTGCGCCCTCATTTGGTCATGACCAGAATCACAGGCCAGTCCGACACCTTGCCTGAACCGAAAAGCACCTGATCCTCTGCGGGCTTGGCGAGTCATCAACTCTGCGTTTGATTTCAAGGAAGCACGAGACGACCCTCCTGAAGCACCAAGCCGCAGGCCGCAGAAAGTTCGTCTTCGCCAACGTCGAGCCCAAGGATTGGCAGAACACCACCAGTGAGGATGGATGGTCACACCCGGTCTCGCTCTGCGAAATTTGATGCGAAGGCTCGTTAGGCTTCGAAAGAGTGTTGCGCCTGATCTTGAGGGTCTCGGGCCGGCCATGATTTATTATTGATACCGGCTCAAATCGGAGTTGCCGCCATGAGCCGTTGTGGCAGGCTGATGTACCGCACCCGCTGCCAACCCGAACGGAGCCGCGCATTGAGTTCTTTGGTCGTCCTGGCACAGAAATTGCCCAGAACATTGCGCTTGACGTACGCCCAGACCTTCTCTATAGGATTCAATTCTGGAGAGTAAGGTGGCAAATAAATCAGGGTCAGACGTTCTACGGTCTCTACGAAAGCCGATACGGCTTTCGCTCGGTGAATAGCGGCATTGTCCAGCACGACGACGACCTCACCGGGAACTTGCTTTAAGACATGGTGCAAAAATGCCACCACCTGGTCCGTCTTGATGGCTCCTGGCTGAGTGTGCTGCAGGAATTGGCCCCGAGAGGTGATCGCACCAATGGTCGGCAGTTTCTGCCAACTGGCCGGAAGACGCACGATGGGCGTCTTTCCCTTCGGGGCCCACGTTCGGCGCACCACACCCTTCAGACTGAAACCCACCTCATCCAGATACACCAGGGTCGCGCCGAGCGCGACCTTTTTTTTCGACCTCCAGGCGCGTGGTCTGCACCCAGGTTCGCACTGCTGTCTCGTTCTGCTCCAGCGCGCCTTTGTTGGGTCGTTGAGGTGAAAACCCCTGTTGGTGGAGCAGCTTTCGAACATGATCGGGGTGGTACCACACGCCCAACCGACGACCGATGACCTCACACACCCGAGGCGTCGTCCAGGTGTCATCCGGAAACCCAAACGCGCGAGCCCCCTCCTGCAGGAGGGGGGCGATCTGGTGCCGCTGTTCCGGGGTCAAGCGGCCTGGCCGACCGGGCGTGACGGTGGCTTCCAGACCGCCCTGACGCTTGAGGCGCTCCTTCCAGGTGTAGATGGTGTGGATGGAGACACCAAATTGATTCGCAATCTGCTGATTGGTCTGACCACCGGCTTGGATGACGGGCATGGCGGCGAGTCGTCGTTCTTCCAGGTGAGCGCGGGTGTACTTGGAGGGTTGCCAAGGGACCATACTTCACCCAAGATAGCAACCCATATTTACACCGTTATCAATAGACGACCTTTGGATGTCGAACTTGCCAGCAGGCTGACTGGCCCGAGTGGGAGTGCCGAGCTCATTGTCACAAACTCAGCTCAACACATAAACTTGCCGCAAACACGGCGGGCAGCAGGCCAGCCAGCCGCCCCGATCTCCTTATGTTGTCTTAGCTTTTACCTAAAGCCATCTTGGAAAAAATGTCGAGCACCTTCCCACCAGGGGTCAGGCTGATGGAGGCATGTCGGTGAGCGAGAACAACGGGGATCATGGAGTTCTGGTATAGATCAGACTCAAAAGTGGTCAACACTTTCAGAGCGCGTCCCATGCTCATGTACTTCTCAATATTCATCTTTTCCTGTTGAAAAGATGTTTCATTGGTTTTGTCAGGCAGGGGGTAGGCTAAGCACATCGGGAACAGCCGACCTTCGTTCGTTTTAACGAGGAAATCCTGACCGTAGTAGGTTTCCTGGCCGAAGTTGGCCTTGCGCCCACGTTTGGAAACGTCAATGAAACCGTAGCGGTAATCGTCGCTGATGGGAAAGATGGTGCCGTCCGGGAGAAGATTCTTGATCAAGTTGGCATGGTCGGCGATGGCACCTGTCTTGCTCAATCCCATGATAACTGGGACGTCATGGCCGTCGCTGATCTGACCTTTGTTGATGTCATGTAGCAATCGCATAATGCCTGTGTGGAGAGGAGCAGGGTTTCCGAAGACAGCGAGTGGGCCATCCACGATGACGCAGGTGTCTCCAAGGAGCTTTTTGTTGAGCTTCCGAAGATGCATCACGTAGTGTAGGGCCAGAAGATGTTCGGTAATCAGCATGAGTCGCCCAAGGCTGGAGACGTTTGAGCCACTTTCAAGAAAGTCTTCGTGTACTCGCAGGATGTCGGTGGTGTACACGTTACTTCCACACACGGGGCATGTTGCTATTCCGGTGCCATGAGGTACGCGAATGTCTACCTTGTCTCGAGTCTTGGTTCCTTCTCCGTCCTCTAACTTTTGATTGCTGCTGCACTCGCGGTTTGGGCACACCTTAAACAGGAGATGGTTGTCTTTGACTCTCGAAGGGCTCATGTGATTCGCCACTTCAAAGAGGGTGTCGTAAAGGGTGTTGTCCCCCAGCTTTGTGTTGGCGCTCCGGTAGTAGGCCATGAGTCTTTGCCTGAAGCCATCACTGACACTTTCTGCACCCTTGACGATGACGTAAGCGCCTGGAAGACCCATGCTGATGGCTTCCGTATTCTCCTGCAATCTAGCGACGGCCATCGGGTCTACAGCGCGAGTCGTTCTTTCCTTGAGCTTGCCGTACTGGTCAGTCTGCAAGATGACCATGCTGATCTTGACGTAGCCGATGCGGCGGCTGGGGAACTTGGGGTCAAGACTGGACTCATAGGTTGAGCCATCGATGGCGATGATGATCTTGGGAAGTTCACCCTTAAAATCGTCAATCTTTGGCTGCGTGTCGAGCGTTTCCTTGATCTCTTCCTGTGTGGGTCGAGGAACATCCTCGCACTCCGCCATGAACTCGATAATTTCCGGGTTTCGGAGCAGATCGTCATGGGAGGTTTTGGCTCCACCTTGCCCGTCGTAAGGCATCAGTCCTCCTCACCTTCTTCTGGCTCAGGTGCCCATTCTTCCTCAACGATTTCAGGAACCTCAGGAACAGACGTGAACCCTGGAAAGCGTCCAAGAGTAGCAAAGTGTTTCTTCAGTGCCTCAGGGCTAAACCGTTCGATCTGTACGGGCACGACGAAAGGCGTAGAGAGCGTCTTCATTCGGGCAAAACCCACATCTTGAGCCTTTTTGATGGAAGGCGTGAAGTCCTTGAAGTCGTAATATTTGGCGATGGTACGCAGCTCGTCATCATTATTGAGGTGAGTAACGAACATGTTTTCCGTGTTCGCTAGGACGTTGCTGCTAATCGCGGAAGGTTCCTGCGTGGCATAGACCAGTGCGATGCCTGCTTTCGCGCCTTCCTTGGCAATACGCGGCCAGGTGTCGTTGGGTTCAGCATCCTTACTGATGAGGTTATGAGCTTCTTCGATATACATCACGATGCGAGGAGGCTGGGCCGGATTCTCGTTGAAGAGACGTTGGCATTCAGTGAAAACGTACTGGGCGATCTGGTTGGCGCGGTCAATTCTCACCGAAGGAATTCCAACAGACAGGTCAACAATGACGATCCGCCCTTCGCGCAGGTGCGCGAAGATGTCAGCGGCAATGTTGTCGCTGCCGTTTGGAGCGTGGTAGTCGCGGGCGATAGCGTTGATCGTTCCTGTAGCACGGATGCGTCTGCCATCTGTGTTCTTACCCGCGATAAGGTTCAACATGGCGATGTCGTGGGGTTCCAGCCATGGTTTATTTTTCGTACTGCTCTCAATACCGACGCCCGCACCGCTGCTGAGCGCAATATTCGCTTCCCTAACATAGCTGAATAACTCGCGTGCTTTCCGCAAAGTGATACCACTCTCAGGGATTCCGAAAACCGAGCGCATCCTTCCTGCTCTTGCCGCCTGAGAGCTATGGCTTTCCCCAGCCTCCTGTTCCTTCTCCTGTAGAGTTTCCGAGTGTTGGTAAACTTGAGAAAGTACCTTTTCGCCCATCGGGAACATGACAATGTCGTCAATCTTGCTGGGCTGAAGGTTGGAGGCGTAGAGCAGGGCTTTATAGATGGCTACAGACTTCTGGTAGCGATTCGTTTTGCTGACATCCTTTGAATTGGGTTCCTCAAGTGTCATGCCGAAAAAGCTGTGGAGGTCTTGACTCAGGTTCCCTTGCTGCTGCAAACCATCCTGAATAGTCTGTAGGCCGTTAATCAGTGAACGGTAGAAGTTGTCACGCAGATCGTAAAAACCTTTCGTTACCCGCCCCCGGTAACGTACGGTATTATCGCTAAACACCTCAGCGATAGAAGAGCTGTCATCCTGACCGTTGGCATTGGCGTACTCGCCGTTTGGATCGAAGATGAGTTGTCCGATTTTCATATGGTTCCTGATGCCAGACTCGAACACAGCGGCCACCATTGTTTTCACAGTATTGGACTTCCCAGTACGGGTCATGCCAAATACGCCGGTTCGTCTTGAGAGAAAGTCTAGTGGGTGAATCAAGACTTCCGCCGTATTGTATTTGTGCTGTACCTGCAATCTGCGTGTGGAACTGTAACGGACATGGCCTACCCGGATCGGGTGAGGTTGACCGTGAAAACCGCTCTTTGCAGCGTCAGCGAGCGCCTTCTCTTGACGGTCATGGGAGACGAAATTGACGATCTCCTGGAGCACTTCTGTAGTGGGTTTGTACACACGCAATTGGGAAACAGACTGGAAGTCCTCGATATCAGAGCCGAGTTCAAGATGTGCACGGTGATCAACATAGAATGTTCCAAGAACGTTGCACTTCAGGCCGCTGAACTGCAATTGGCTCTGCGTGATATCCTCTAAACCGTCACGAATGTCGAGACGTTGAGCCTGAACATGGCCTTGGTGGTGCTCGACCATTGAACTGAGTTTCGCGTCGTCCTGTGGGAGCGCAGCGCTGTCCGTAACGCGAAGAAGCAATACTTCCTTGTCGACGTCTCGGGCCTCGTCGTATTTGGCGGGGTCAAACGACGCAGCGAGCAAAAAGCTGTTCATAGGGACGCCACCGATCTTTTCGCGGAAGTAGTCGTTGGTCAGGACGGTGAACTCGTCGTACCCGGTACGAACAACGAAGCCCACAAGGTTCTCGCTGGGATTCTGAATCATCTTTGCAATGGGATCTTGACTGGCAAAAACGCTGCTGCTCTTACTCAGACCTGCCATAGTGCTGCTCCTTTACATGCCTTACTTCGTGGAAGTGGCATGACCTTTTTGCTTTAGTGTGGCGATGATGTCAGAAACGACAATCTCGTTCCCCGCAGCTCGATTTTTCTCAGTGAATCCGGCGGAATACATTAGGCTGACTTCGCTGTAACCAAGATGATCCCCATACAATCTTTTTGCATCGGGTACATTATCATAAGACAGTATCCAGTGACCACGTAAGCGCTTCAAATTTTCTTTAAAACGTGCATGATCTCTTGCTAGGAAGATGTGTCTGTATAGTTGGTCTGCTTTCTCGAAAAAGGGTGGGTCAAAGTACCAAAGCAGGCTTTCCGGGGTTTCACGTGACAATTTCAACTTATTAATATCGCTGATGGTTTTGTCATAGCTCTGATGCCGCACGAAGCGCACCCTGTCGCGTAGCTCACTGAGTTCACTAATACGCCTACTCAGCGCTTCATGGTTGAAGCGGCAGTCGACCTTGTACTTGCTAGTCTGATGGTGTCCACCAATGGGGCCCACCTTCCTGTGCAGAATGCCGGAGAAACTGGTGCGGTTCAGGAACAGGCAGGCGTAGGCGCGGTCAAGATTGTTCTCAAAGGCGTTGGCGTGCTGAAGGTTTTTGATTCGATACCACTCCTCCAAGGTTACTTGTGCGTTCTGAACACGCTCAGCCAACTCAGTGGCGTCATCCGAAAACACAGTTGCCCAGAAAGCAGCGATAAGTTCATCTTTGTCTGCGAGAGCAATCTCCTGTGCGACGCCATTTTCAAGCATGGCGATGGATACAGCAGCCCCTCCGGCGAATGGCTCAACCAGCAACTTGATTTCATCACCTGATTGCTTGACCAACTCAGCAACAGTAGCGGCAAGGCGACGCTTTCCACCAGGGTAGCGCAGTGGCAGAAAATCACTGCGGTTGACGATGGCCCGAAGTTCTTTACTCATGCTGGGGCGATTCAAGCTTGGATCCATTTGCTGGGAGCATGAGACTACGGCGCTCAAAGTGATGGGTTTCAGCGGTTTTTTTCTCAGCGCCTCGGTTTCGGTAGAGGCGACAGGTAGAAAAGTCAAGTTGTCTCCTGATAACGCTCTTGATCGAAATGAAAATAGCTTTTGTTGTTCATGTTTCTATTCTATGTTTGTAACACGTTGTTGGGGTAAGGTGACGCGGTTCTGACGACTCAACGCCAGTAGACTGTTAAGCTATCAGGAATCGGAAACCGCACTGCCACTGTTATCCCCTGAGTGTGATCTGATATACCCTGTGGCTGTAGCACCGGTCTGCTGAAAGTCGATGGGACGTACAGGAAATGCTGCACGAGCGCGGCCTTCGGGTCAGCGTGAAACACTCAGGCAGCGCAACATTAAGTGCGCTTTCCTCCTCACCGAGGAACTGCGCCAGCGGGAACCCCAACGGGGTTCCCGCTGGCATCTGGACGAAATGCACATTCAGGTCGATGGGGTCAATTATTGGCTGTGGCAGGCCATTAATGAGGGTGGAGCTGTGCTCGACATTCTCCTCCAGTAACACCGCGATACCAAAGCGACTATCACCTTCTTCAGGAAGATCTTAAGGAAATTTGCTGTTCCATAGGTGATCCGCACTGACAAGTTGTGGAGCACGTCAAGGTGATTTCCGCAGCGCGCGGCACCAATCTGATCGAGCAGTCGCATTGACCAAACCGATGAAAGGAACGCGCTCAACGCGGGCTTAAGCGACGCATGAACCGGATTGAAGACCACGAAGTGCAGATGCCGTGTCTGCATCTTCTGCAAGTCAGCCTGGTCAACGTCAATACGTTGATGATGCAGCAGGTACTGGCAGGCCCTGAATGGCACGGGCAGCTCACGCTCGCAGCTTGCGGGCACTGACCCTACCGAAATGGCAACACATCAACCCGTACGGCACGTTTACGCTGAACATGGCATAACACTTGCCCATTGAGACGCCGATACCCTTATAGAGTACCCATTGCAGATGGCGGAAAACGGGGGCTTCGCTAGGTCACACCCTCTTTCAGATGGCGGTTCTCTTCCGGTTTGAGAACCTATCTTGGATGCCTGAACACTGACGTGGAACCTTCACCTGCTCGGATGACGCACCTACTTCGCCATGGAAGTGAGCCGCTACCGGGGCCGATCCTCGGTGGCCATTGACCTGCTGCAGAGCCAGTCACAAGGAGACCACTCGCTGCTCAGGGAGTGGAACGGGCCTTCAGTGGCAGCAACAGCCTTCCCGCTGGTCCAGCACCCGCAGCGCATAGGCCACGGCGGAGAGCAGTGTTGCGGTTGTCGTGCCCCCGTCCAAGCCCAGATACGCCACCGACTGCAACGCGTGGTAGGCCGCAGGCAGCGGCTCATCCCGCCCTGAGATCAAACGTTCATACCAGCCTTGGCCAAGCGCCGGCAAATCCAGGAACTGTTCCCCCGCCAGTGCTGCAATCTCTCCCGCATGCCGGTCCAGTTCCGCCGCGAATGCCAAGAGGATCTCCCGGGTCGGCTGGGTGTGATGTAAGGCTGGCGCAAATTCGACGGCTGCCAGCACTTGTAGGGTCGTCGCGACACAGGTCTCAAACGCCTGCTGATTCCGCAGTTGCGCGTGCGGAGGCTGAGGCAGAGCGGTCATCCCCTTCAGCATGGTACGGCACTGAAAGAGGTCAATAGGAGAAGAACATCACGCCTCCATAGGCCATATTCCTCTCAACTGCGCTTTCCCAATCCCTCAGTTCTATCTCGCCAATCCCTCAGTTCTATCTCGCCAATCCCTCAGTTCTATCTCGCCAATCCCTCAGTTCTATCTCGCCAATCCCTCAGAAGTATCGCTCTAGCCCCCTCAACAACGTCTTTCTCCCTCAGTTTTCCACGATAGAACTGAGGTGAACCAGAGATAGAACTGAGGCAACCAAGAGATAGAACTGAGGTGTTCGTGCGACAGGAGTGAGGTAAAGGCGAGATAGAACTGAGGCATACTCTGTCCCGCGTTGCGCCCCACACAATGCATACCCCCTGTATTTCCTCTCCTTGATTGACAATCAAATCATTATCTTTTCTTTGACTGTAGAATCAGATCAAGGTGGAAATCCGGATCAGCGAAATAGACCTCACCCGGGCCGGGATCATCAGCGTCCAGCGGGACCTGTCACCCACGGAAACTACCTGGGAAGTGGACTACACCATCGGTGAGGTGATGTACCGCGTCACCGGCAGCGCCTTCCATGGCCGTCCTCGGGGCAGAGATGCCGATATTCTGCTGGCCCTACAAACGTTCTTCTTCCGCTCAGGCTGCCCGGACTCCAACGGCATCGAGGTCACTGCTGCGCAAATTCTGACTCTGAGCGGCCATGCCCGCAACGGCCAGTACTACACCGGCTTGCGCGATTCCCTGCTGCGCCTGGGTGGAGTGAAGTGGACGATGATCCGTACCCAGTGGGATGAAAAAGAGCAGCGGCACCTGGGCACCACCATCACCACCGGAATCATCGCGGAAATGCAGGTGATGGATCAAGCTACCGGCTCCCACCGCCCTTTTGCGAGCCGGGAACTCAGCGACACGTCGCACATCAAAATTACCTTTGTTCCAAGTTTTGCCGCTTCCATCCGGGCTGGTCTGTTTCAGATTCTGGACGGTGAGCTGCTGTCCCGGTTGGGTCAGCCTCAGGCCCGGAGCCTTTACCGGGTGCTTCAGGCCCACCGGGTGACCCCGGATGGCTCCCTGGCCCGGGAACTGACTTTCTCCCTGCGGGACTGGTTTGGCGCTTGCGGGTTGGAAGACGAACGCACCGACAACGCCAAGCGGACGCTGGACTTGGCCCATGAGCGGCTGAAAGGCGAAGCTTACCTGCACGAAGCGATTTATAAGGGACGTGGCAAGGCGGGCAGCATCACCTACACCTTCCTGGCGGCGCCGGAACCGGAGCTGGTGGACCGTTTGCTGGACCGGGGCGTCACCCGTCCGGTGGCCGAAGCTCTGGCTGCCGACCATCCCCAACGGATTGTGCCCGCACTGCGGGTGATTGATGAGCGACTGGGCACGGGGTGGAAGCCGCGTTCTATCCCTGCGTCGGTGGTGGATGCTATTCGTAATCCTGGCAAATGGGGCTACGCGGTCACGGACAACGTCAGCAAGGCCCCAGCCAGGTCGAAAGCGGGTTCCAGTGAAGGGGCAATGGACGACTTGCCTTCCAAGCCGAGAGAGACGGCCCGGGTCTTGCTGAAACTGAAGTTGGGCCGAGTTCCCTCGGTGGCGGCGGCTGAAGCCATAGATCAGTTGAGCGAGGATGGATTGTCATCCCTGTTGGACGCACTGAAGCGGACCAAAGACCAGGCGCTGCCTCTGGTTCGGGCGCTGTTATCTGTCGACCTCTGAGTCTTTGCCATCCGTGCTGCTCTCCCTGTCATCAGTGTAAGTTCGAACCCAGCGGAATTCTGGTTTCGTTGCTTTCCATGGTTTTCCTCCAAAGTGCCTCACCCCGCAAGGGAGCAAGTGATTTTGGAAGGATTTCTTGGCGCATTAGCAATTGAGGACAGTAGCTTGCTCCGTAGCCTAAGGAACTTGGCAATGGATTGGCGTCATACAGTTCGCTAGCACGTGGATTGTTGACGGGCGCCATTCAAGCCAATCAACCATTCGCGCTCACTGCTGGACGCACCCAGGCCCTGTACCGCTCTGACGAGTACAGTACCTTTGTGAATCAGGGTGCGCTCACTAGCCGAGCCTTGCGGTACATGCTCGACAGGGACACGGTATGGGCCAGGCGGCTGCAACAGGAACTGCTCACCCCGCCTCTGCGGCTCCCCGCCGTCACTGTAGGTTCCCACCCCTGGCCTGAACTACCCGACCCAGCAATTGAGGACGCCACCGTGGAACTGCTGCGTTGGCAGATCGAAGCGTCCACCGGTCGCCCTCAACCTGTCACCCTCCATGACCTTTACCTCGGCACTGCTTCCTCAGAATGGGGCGCCCGACTTCATGAGCTTGCCCGGCACGTTCAGGGCCGGCGTGACCGTTTTCTCATCCAGCACGTGCTGACTCCTGAAGACCTGGCCCTCACCCTGCGCTGGGCTCTGGATTCGGTAGCTCCGGATCGGGTGACTACTGTGAAGAGCTCGGCAAGGAAGGAGCAACACCTGACGTGGTTGCTGGGCGCTCCCTGGCCGGATGCACTGCTCTCGTCAGCCAGCGTCGCCCGCCCTCTGGTCGGTGACGTCATGGTGGACGAGTGCCCTGTCTTTATCCGCGTGCAGTGCGGGTTGAAGGTAGAACTGCTCTGGCGACTGGTCTTGGGGGCGGCCGCTCTGGCCGCCTTTCATGCCGCCCCGACCCAGGCACCCAGGAAGATCCGTGTCGGACTCTGGAGCGTGCCTCATTCGACTCTCCTTACGGTGGGACTTCTGGATCTCATTCCAGCAGAAGCTCTTCCCACCCTCCTGCAGACGTTTGGGCCGTGGATCAGCCAGACCGACTGGCGGTCGCTCGGACAGGCCCGTTCGTCGGGACGGCTACCCGTGGGTGTCCTTCGGCATTTGCACCCGGTTCTGGCCCTGCAGGCCGTGAACAGCCAAGCCAAAGTGATCGGCGCTCGGCTTCAGCAGGATCCCCGGCACAGAGACGCGCCGTCCTTACGCCGGGAGCAGGCTTACCTATACGAAGTCAAGGCCCGCGCCGCGCAAGTCATGTTGGATCAGGGGGTGCTCCGGCCCGTTCGGCTGGATCGCGGCGCCCTGCTGGTGGTGGGGGAGACCTCCGTGGGGTCACGCGGGTTTCATCTCCCGCTGGAGCGCTTCAGAGCGTACGCTGCGCAGATGGAATCGGAGACCAGCAGTCTCCCCGGACGCATTCAGGATGCGGAGGTTGTTCTGGCGCAGTATGACCTGACGCGTGCCCTAGCCTTGCTGACCCGCATCATCGCCAGCAAGCGGATGCCGGACGGATGACGGCCGATAGTCCGTTCCGGCGATGGACGGGATCAGACGAAGTGCAGCCGTTGTGTTGTTTTCATTGAGTTAGGGGAGGCCAACTGCCCATGAACGACGTCGAGCCCGACCGACACTCCTGCGCAATGACCATCGTCCAGCACGCGGTCAGGCACGGTCACCCCTTTCCACCGAGTGACCGGAACGCGGAGGAACTGTGCACTGGAGCTCGAGCCCCAGTGCAACCCGGCGGCGACCTGTCCTGTGCCAACTGTGGGGTGGTTCGGGTGGCAGGGCCAGTTCTCCGGCGCGTCACACGGGGCCAGCAGGCACCTCGAGGCTGAGGAGGAAGCCGGCAGGCGTCCTTACCCCTCTTTTCTGAGCAGTGCCTGCCCCCTCGGCGTGACCTCGTATGCGTCGCTGAGGCCTGATTTGTCGCGCGCCTCGCGTGGCTTGAGGTACCCCTCACCGGTCGATTCGGCCGGGGTTTCCCCCATCCCCGCGGATCAACTCGACCTGCTGGAAGTGCAGCTGCGCTTTCCCTCTGCTCGCCCCTGCCTGGTCAGCGCCCTGCATCTGCACGACCTGACCACCACCGTCCCCAGCCGGCTGCAGTTCGCTCTGCCGGCGAATCGGCGGGCCATCACCCATGCTGGCATGCCCCTCGAACTGTTTTACTGGAACGCCGTCTCCTATGACCTCGGCCAGCAGGCACTGCCGGTCGCGGGACGGATCCTCACGACCTATACGCTCGAGAAGACCCTGGTTGACCTGCTGCGGCTTTCTCCCCGCTTCGGGCGGGAACTCTGCCTCGAAGGCCTCAAGAAGTGGTTGGGGTGTCCAGACCGCGACCGACGGGCGCTGATGGACGCCGGCCGGGCTCTACGGGTCTGGGGCATCCTCAGCTATGACCAGGATCACTATGCAGCCCGCCAGGGTGCGCGCCCGCTTGCAGCATCTTCAGCGCAGCCAGTACCCAAACATTTCTCCCCACCAGATGCTGCTCTACGCCCAGCAGGACTTCCTGGCCCATCTGGACGCCTCCGGGTACGCCGAGCAGTTCGTCCGTCCTCAAAGGGGCGCTCAGCCTGTTCGTGCGCCACCGCCCTGAGACGCCAGTCAAACGAGGTCGAACTCGTGGTGCCCAGTTCGCCGCGGCCACCTGCTTTTTAATGCCAACAGACCATCCCACCCGTCACAGATTAGGCGCTTGATCGGGATTCAGGTAACCAGCGAGCAAAACAATCAGCATAGAACACTCGTAAGCGGCCCCCAAGCGGTCACTGGCTTTGATCAAGGCGAGCAACTCCGTCCAAGCGCGACCTTGAACCTAGGATCGGAGCCAGGTGCTCTGGGTCGCCTGTAAGGCCTGGACGAACTGAAGGCGGGGGGCTCCCTTGCCCTGGCCCGATATCGAATACCATCCGGTCGCTCGCTGGATGGTGCAGGTGGTGGAAGACTGTTGTTGGCACCTACACCTACTGCCGGACTGGGGCACGGAGAGCGATTAGGGCTTCTGAGAGGGACGCCAAGCCGGTATAGAGCAGGCTTCCCCACGTCAAGGCAACCACGTAGTCCCAAGGAGTGCCCCATGGATTGTCTTTGAAGTAGACGGCCTGCAATCCAGAGACCACCGCCAGCACCAACGCTGACCAAAACAGCAGTGCGCCGCGCTGGGAGCGCCACAAGGCCACGTCTTTGCGTCCCCAGTCTGCAGCCTGGTCGCGGTCACCCTCCGCGTCCCGTGAACGGCCTGAGGCAATGCCTCCCGTGGCCGCTGTGGTTCCGAAAGTCTTATAAGCAAAGGCCACGTTACTCTGGGCGCTTGGGCCAGTGAGGAGACCCTGGGCCTTGGCCCGGTCATGCGCCACCAAGAAGCGGTCGTAATGAGCTGACAACCGGCGCGCATACGCGCCCATATCCTCAGCGGACAACTGCTTTCCCGGTGAAATGCCGGGTTTGTAGAGCGCCCGCTCCAACCCCATCAGAGCGGTCTTTGCTGCGGGCGCGCTGGCCACCTCAGTGTGCCAGCGGGGAAGGTCAAGCTCCTCCAGAAGGCTGGCGACGGTTGCCCCATCGCGCATGACGCTTAGCACACGCGTGAAGTCAGCAGGATCAATGCAGCGGTCAATCGTTTTAGGCTCACTGGCATATCTCGTGGCACCACCTGCCGCATCCCGTTGAGCAGGTGCACCGGGCTCACCTGCTCGCATTCTGGGCTGATATCCACCAGCCAAGTCATTTAAAATAGTGACGACCCCAGGCGAGCTCTGGACGGGATCAGAATAGGGCTGATATCCAGCAAACCGTCGCTCATACCAGAATGGGGGCGTTGAAGTGGCTCCCGAGGATGTGGTGCCGGGCGGAGTAACGAGGCGCAGATAGGCCGCCTCGAACGCGGACCACGAGGCCGCTGCTGCCCGCTGCTGTTCAAGAATATCTAGGGTAGGCGTACGTCCAAGGGTGACGAATGTCAAGCGCTTGTCGACGTTGGTGACAAACTGAGCCTGGTCGAACTGCAGGGAGTAGGGCCCGACATCAGGATAGACCTGTGGCAGCCCTGCGGCCCTTTCCTTGAGGTCGTTCGCAGCTGGCGCTACCGTACGCAGAAACTCTCGCCAAGCCGCAAAGAGTAACCCCAAGACGACCGCCAATATGGCAAACATCCAATGATGCTTCGTGGTGACGGTGGCGGTGACCTTACCACCGTTCACATCCTCCACCCCTTTGAGGACGCCGCTGTATGTGGTCGCCCACCACCCTGGAACGCCGGTCACTGTTTCACTCGACGTCTGGCAGACCTGTAGAGTGCGTCCCTCGGGGCTGATCAGGGTACTCTTGACTGCGTCAGCAGCGCAGGTGCTCTTCCTCCACGGCCACACGTACTCCACCCGCTGCAGGGCCGCATTGAGGGGTCCATTCTGAACAGGCGAAGGCGTCAGGGAGACCTGCTCTACGCCATTGGGGGCCGTAGACCAAAAGACGAGCGTTATGCGTTCGGCCAGTGGACCAATATGAAGGCAACGCGTTTCTGCAGCGGTTAAGCTCACCTTCCCCTGCTTCTCCTGAAGCGTGATTGGCACCAAGCTCGTCTGCTCTGGCCGCGCTTCAGGGCAAGCACCGAGTGAAGTAGAGACCCGCACCTGTGGCGGCAGGGGGGCGGCGTCCCACCCAAGGCGAACTTGTAACGAGAGGAGCTCCGGCGTTTGGTTCTCCAGCGTGACGGCGCCGTAGTACTGCTTTGGCTGATTCTCCACTGAATAGTTCGTGGCAGCGGTCGCGGTAAACGGCGGCGGAATGACGAGCGTTGCCAAAAGCCACAACGATTCGAGCATAGAGACTCCTAAACAGTAGCCTTAGTTAATATGGGGCCGGACTGCTTAACCCTTTCAACAGACCACAG
Organism: Deinococcus aquatilis DSM 23025; assembly: GCF_000378445.1. Classification (GTDB taxonomy): domain Bacteria; phylum Deinococcota; class Deinococci; order Deinococcales; family Deinococcaceae; genus Deinococcus; species Deinococcus aquatilis. Next base: position 32,570 of record NZ_KB899723.1, read on the forward strand.
ACGATTTTCCAGAGTGCTGCACGGTACGGAGCGAGAACTTTGGGGGTGGATGACCGTTTCAGAGCTCTAGAATGGAATTCCACCTCTCTCCTGAGCAACTTCGACTTAAAAATTCGGGCGGTACTTCAGAACGCTGCGTTTGCCGCGGAGTTTTCGGTAGCCCCTCAGCTGCGTATGTGACGCACCCAGACTGATGAGCTGGTCTATTTTTGTGCCCCCTGGAAGAGAACCGTCAAGTGGGGCAAATGGCGCTGCGTTTTGAAGGCGAACCTGCGCCAACGCCCGTTTCATGGCTGGGCATAGTCCATTTGCAACCGGATCCTTGTAGGCTAGGGCATATTCCTGCAGCAACTTTTCGAGGTCAGCCGTGAGACGGATGAAACTGTTCGCTTGGTGGATGTCCCAACTCCAAGGGGTGTTCCAGCTAGTTTCGTCGGATCCTCGGTAGTCAATCAGTTCATTCCCCGAGAACCGATAGATCAAGCTGTAGCCGGCGATCATGCCGCGTCTCCGCAGCTCGGTCATCTGGTCGGCGTCCATGGCCAAGTTGGTGCCTCCCAAAGATCCGGTCAGATTGATGTGGGCAATACGTTCCGTATATCCCGGCAGGTTGAGCAGCGAATTGTCCGACCAATTGCGGGCAGATTCAAGAATCGCCAAGCCGTAGCCGAACAGACTGTTGAACGTATTGCGCGCCGTCGTCCAGGTGTTGTTGCCGTCTTTGTCTCGTTCGTTGGGTTCTTTCAGTAACACGGGACGAAGAAGCTGGCCATCACCAAAGTCTTTTTGAATGGGGGTTCCTGTCTCTGCGTTGACCGGCCTTTTTGGATAAGTGAGATTCAGACCGAAGGTCGGCTCAGCGGGAATGAGGTCATCAAACAGCCCCAAGGGAAAGTTGCTCGTCAAACCACCGTCGCCAAAATAGACGCGTTCTATACGCGCTCTGCCGGCGGGTTCAGGTTTCCAGCCCTTGGGCAGCGTGCGTTTGAAGGCCTCGCCCTCATGGAGTTCGTCCGGGTTATCAGGAAACTTGATCCAACTTGCGTAATACATAGGGACAGGAGTAAACAGCCCTGGAAAACTCATGCTCATCCTGGTGCTGATCAAGATGGGCAAGTGTTGTGCCGGCGGCAACCGATAATACGGCTCTTTGTCACTTACAAGCTGGATTTTCAGCTCACTGTAGGCGCAGAGATGATCGATTATTTCCTCTGGGAAGTACTTTCTGAGCTCATCTTCTTTGAAGTAGAAATTCCGATCATCTGTGGTCGAATGGTTGAAGGGAAAAGTGTAAGGACGACCAAAGGTCAGGTTGGTCACCACCTGTTTCAGATCAATGTCTGAGGCAACGTAGTCTCGGAAGAGGCGCCGCTCTTCTAGGGAGATGTTGCCGTATTTCAACCGATCATTCAGCCCACGCTGTTTTGTACTTTGGGCATCAAAAATCGCCCGGGGGTCACGTTCCAGCTCATAGTGTCGGGGTGCGAGGTGGCCGAATGTCAGGATTCCGGACGTGTTCAGGCCGCTGATCTGTTGAAGGTTGCGGTGCATCCATTCGGTGAAACGCTCTGGCTCGTCGACAGCTTCAGGTTCAAATCCGCGTGACAACCCGAATCCGTTGTCATTGAGCCGCTTCAGGCCGTCCACCAACGTGCTTTTGAGGAGACTGGCTGCGCCGCCGCCGGCGACCCAAGTCCCTGCTAGCATCAGGGCAGCGGAGCCTGTGGCGCGGCCTGAACTCAGCCACCAAGCGGCGCCCCCGACAGTCAGCAATGCCCCCAAGCCGGTAACCCCGGTTGGCAACGGGTGGGTCTTCAGGAGGGCGCAAACCAGTTGACCAGCGAATGCGGTTCGGCGCCGCCGAACATTGGAGTCTGCGTCCAAATTCTTCTTTTGCCTGGATTCAACGCTGGCTAAGGCCGAGATCAGTTCATATGTTTTTCGGGTGCCGTCATTGGGCGCAAACAGCGCTTCTAGCCGGGTCCGTGCCGATGTACTTTTGCCCTGTTCAGGCCGCTGACTTAACTCATCACTCTGCTTCCAGATAGTCTCGAAGCCTTTGTGACGGCCATTACCTGATGGTTGTTCGCGGCGGTAGTATTCGGCCGCTGCCGTGAATGCAGCGGCTATAGCGCCCGCCGACGTCCCTCCGATGTGTCTGAAGCGGTACCGGGTGGCCAAGACACGGATCGCTCCTGGGAATACGATGCCGCTGGTCACGCCACCTTTCATCACCAGATTGCAAAACAGCTCGGGGAGGTCTTCCGGGAACTCAGGTGGAGCCTCTGGTGCGTTCGCAGGGTTATATACAGCCCGCTGGGTCTTCGAGTCTGGGGCAGGAACGTTCCGGAAGGTCATGACAGCCTCCATGCAGAAGTCTCACACTCTGAGCGGTGAACGGCAGATGAGTCATAAATGAAGGCGCGGGCGAAAGCCCTTGCAACGTTATCCGGGTCACAAGGTTAATTTCGCCATTTATTACACCATATTTCACTGCCAAGGGAGTGCATCTAGGAAGATTGGGCCGGTATAGCCTCTTTTGATCTGCGACAGGTTGTCTCTGCGCCATGTCTTCGTAAAACCCAGTTCATGAGAGTCACGGCCCCTTTCCTAACAGTCAAATGAAGAGGCAAAGATGAAGGCGAGTTTGCTGCGAGCTGGTTGGGCCCCGCTTCTAGAATGCCCGGCCAGATTCAAGTGATCTATGGTTCGGTTGCCATGCTTGTTAAGCTCGACTTTGACTCAACTGAGTTCACGTCTTGGACTTTCACAGGGGATGAAAAGCAGTGCACGCTGTAAGACCGAACTCCTCCGGGCTGCCCGTTCTAGACCCTTCGGGGCGCGGCGTACAGATCGCCGCCCGCGACACGCCGCCCTCAAGGAGAGACGTTTGGGCTCAGGAACCGCCCGGTTCCCGGTGACCAGCGGTGCCCTGCACCGACAGCGCGTCTCCGGCTGCAAGTTCGGGGATGCATGCCCGACCCAGCAACCTGAACTCCTTCTCCCTTTCAGTCAAAAGTCGTGATGAGATTTAGATCAATTACGGGAACGAGGTGCTGCTCGCCGGAGTCGGCTTCAAACTCGGTGGCTTCCAGCAGCTGCACGCCCGCCGAGAGCCAGTTGCGCCTGGGGAAAATGGACAGCAGCTCCCCGGTGGCGCCTTTGCTGAGCGAGCCAACCTTGCCTGCCCCATTGGAAAACACCAGGCTGGCCCGCTTCTTCCCGCCCCGCCCCGCTTGCCACTCGACTTCACAGGCTGCCGGCTGGGGATGCTCGGTCAAATCTGACAAGAGCTGCTGAACCCGTTGGGTTCGGGTGCTCGCATGACCGAGATAGACATCACCAAAATGGTCATAGGTGATGTGAACTCGGCCCTGATCCGGCAAGGGCCGTTCGGCGTGTGAACGCGTGACCCGGTGGAGCTGAGGCACCGTGCCGGGTTTCGGCAGAAACTCGCAGCCTGCACCCGGAAGGTCGACGAGGTACAGGAGATCTTGGGTCCGGGTCAGCGCCACGTAGTAACTCCGCAGGTGGGCTTCCCACAGCGCCGCTTTGTCTTCCCGGGGCGGATAGTAAGGTTTGGTGCCCACCACAAAGACCACTTTGAATTCGAGGCCCTTGGCCGAATGGAACGTGGAGAAGGTAACGCCCCGGCGGTGCTCGTCAATCGCCTCCGGCTCCACGAGCAGCTCCTTGAGGTCGTGATGCAGCGAACGGATCAGCACAGGCGTCTCGAGTAGGCCGGTGACGCGGCGTTCCTCATCCATCTGCTGGCCCGCCCGCAGCAACCGCTGGATGCTGGGCGCGTGCACGCCGATCTTCGCCCGTTCAAGGGCCTGCACCAGGTCTTGGTGGAGCAGGTACCCACTTCTCAGTCCGCTGGCCCGCCGGTCCAGCTCATTAAGGGCCCCCTGCGTATGCGGGCTGAGATACGGGGGCAAGGCGGTGCCTCCCCGGAGCAGCTCGGCCGGCACGCCCAGCTCCCGCAGGGTCGCCCAAGTCGGTGCGAGCGCGTTCCAGCGCGGCGCCAACACGGCAATGTCACTCGGTACCAGGGAAGAATCGCTGGCCAACAGGTGCAAGATCTCGTTGGTAACGAACTGACGGGAACTGCGGTCTGGCAATTGGTGGTACAAGACGGCCGGCTGCCCCGTTGAGGCGCGCACGGCCCGAACCTGCTCGTGAGGTTCACTCTTTGTCCGGGCAGTCGAGCGCGCGATCAAGCCATTGGCCACCGCAGTAATCTCAGGGAGCGAGCGGTAGTTATCGCTCAGCACCCGACGCTGAGTGCCGTACTCCGATTCAAATTGCTGGAGAAACTGAGGTTGAGCCCCGCGAAACTGGTACAAGGTTTGGTCGTCGTCGCCCACGGCCCACAGGTTGTAGCGGGCCTTTTCCTTATCTTCCCCCTGACCGTGTCCCACGAGCAGCCGAACCAGCTCGTACTGGTCGCGGTCGATGTCTTGGTACTCATCAATGAGCACATAGTCGTAGCGGCCACTGAAACTCTCCAGCAGGGCCCGCTCTTCCCCGTCGTCTTCTCCTTCGCTGCGCAGCCGCTCGAGGGCGGAGGACAAGGCTTGGGCGAGGGCTTGACCTTTGGTCTGGCCGGTTTGACGGGCCAGGTCTGAAAGGTTGATGTTCAAAATGCGCAGGGCCAAAGCGTGGAAGGTCAAGATGTCGAGGTCATGGGCCTCCCGGCCCACCAGCCCGTACAACCGCTGGCGCAGCTCGCGAACGGCGGCGCGGTTGAAGGCCACCACCAAAATCCGTGGGGCCGGGATGCGCTCGATCCTCAACAGATGTGCGGCGCGGTGAACCACCGTCCGGGTTTTGCCGGAGCCCGGGCCGGCCACGACCAACAGCGCCCGTTCCTTACTGCCCACAATTTGGGCTTGCTCCCGGCTGAGAAGTTGGATTCTGGCCAGGTCCTCCAAGCGGCAAGGCGGGGCTTCCCCCAACGGAAGGTCAAAATTCTGTTCAAAGAACTCGCCCAGGGGGGTGCGGAAGTACCCCGTGACAAATGTCCTCACCTCCGCCTCTGATCGGCAGCCCAGCAGCGCCTCAACCAAGTGGATGCGGGCAAACCGGCCCGCGTTGTCCAGTTGCAGGCTGCCGTAGTCGAGGTTCGTGAGGGTTCGGGTGTGATGGGACAGGTACTCGACTGTCTGCCCGAGCGCCCGCAAATCACTGCCGCTGCCGAGCGTGATGAGACGCAGCCGATGCAAGACGTTGAGGAGGCGCGCAGGCGAGATGAGGTGCCCGAACGCAGCCTGTAACTCACGGTACCCGACAGCGACGTGCAGGTTCCGGCCAGTGCCTTTAGAGGAGCTGTAAAGCAATTCCACCAGGTGTTGGGTGGCCTCCCGTAGCGCCTCGCCTTCTTGCGCCAGGAGGTCGAAGTCCTTCTTGGCCGGCAAGAAGGTGACCGCAAACCCAGGCATGCCTTCAGGCTGATAGGTGCGTGCCCAACCCAGCGCCTCCCACAGACGGAGGGCAGCCTGAATGTCGCTGCGCTGAGCCGGACTGTCGAGCGCGCCTGACTCATTAAGCCCTGTCAGCAGCTGATCTGCGGAAAACCGGTAGATCTGGTCTGTGGCCTGCTCTTGAGATTGCGTCATCTTGAGCAAGACATTTTGAGCGGCAAACAACCGTTGGCTGGCGACCCGCAGCCCGCCCACACGGGTGCCTTTGTTGATGAACACCCGAATTGGATAGGTGAAACTCAGCAGTCCATCAGCCTGAAGTTCGCAGAGCTGCTTGAGCAGCGCTTCGGGATCGCTGTGAACGGCGGCCGCCAGGTCGGCGACGCTGGCCGAGTCGCAGTCTGGACGGTTGAGGTGCGTCCAGAGTTCTGCGGCTGCGGGGCTGTGTGTCAAAGCGCTGTGGCCACTTTCCTCAGTGGTGTAAGTGATGTCCAGAGCGGTCGGCTGCAGGATATTCATCCGCAGCACACCCTCGGCAGCCAAGCGGTGCAGAGCCAATTCACCTTTGAGGCGAATCTGGGCCGCGTCTCCACTCAGACGGCTCATGAGTCCCACTTCAAGGGGGGAGAGCCACAGGTCACGGGCGTCGGGGGGAAGCGTCCGGGCATGCTCTCGCACGGCACCAAAGACCCGCCGGTAATCTTCACGCTGGAGCAGTTGACGGGCTTGAAGCCGGAACTGAACTTCAAGATCTCGGGGCGTGCACAGCAGCAGCGCCTGTGCCTCTTCGTCATGACGGGTGGCCCGGCCCACCTGCTGGACAAAGTCGTCCACGCTTGCTGGCGGATAAGCGTGGATCACCAACCGCACGCCCGGGTTGTTGACCCCCAGCCCGTATGCAGAAGTGGCCACCAAAAATGACAGGCGCCTGTTGAGAAAATCCGCCTCGCGCTGCCGACGCTGGTCTTCATCGAGCTGGCCGTGGTACACCCCAACCAATTGGTTGGGGAAGAAGGTGATCAGGCGGTCGGCCAGCTGTTGGGCCTGATCCGGCGTCGTACAGTAAATGATGGCCTGGTGCCGGGCGAGACGCGCTTTGTCAAGCGCCTCATACATGACCCGGAGCCGGACATTGTCGTCTTCCTCGACGCGCACGGTAATGCGGAGCTGCTCCGGGAGTGAAAACTCACGGCCCGTCACCTGAAGTGGGCCGATCTCCGCGAACAACGCGGCCAGCCGCCGCTGCTCTTCGAGAGTGATGGTCGCGCTGGTCAACAACACCCGCGCATGCTCCTGCCCGAGCTCTAGGACGACCTTGACGGCCTGCTGATAACTGGGTCGAAACGACATGCCCCACTGCGTGAGGGTATGCGCCTCATCGAAGACCCACAAGTCTGGTGGGCATGGGCGCAGCGCCTGCTGAACGTCATGGCGCACCAGTTGTTCTGGCGTGACGTACAAGACGTTCACTTGGCCTTCTTGATAAGCCTTGAGCAGGCTCAAGCGCTCTTGGGGCGTCCGCCCTGCGGTTAGCGCCTCTGCCCGCAGCCCATGACGGCCAGCCTCACGTACCTGGTCACCAATCAGGGCCTGAAGTGGCGAAACAATGACCGTTTTTCCGTCCAGGTTCGCGAAAACGTCGGCCGCCGTCCAGTAGACCAACGACTTTCCGCCGCCCGTCGGCAGGGTCATCAGGTGGACGCCGGGAGAGTGCACCAGCTGCATGATGGCTGAGAGCTGCTCTTCGCGAACGTCAAGCTTGAAGCGGGCCTGCACGCGCCGGGCGAGTTGCGTTGCCGAAGCAATAGGTGGGCGGGTGATGCGCTGGGCCACCGCTGCAGCGCTGTGATGCAGACCAAACCACGGCTGACGACTGGTCTGGCCTTCTTCATCCAGATGGGTCAGCCAACTCAGCACTGCCAGCAAGGCAATTCGGCTGAGGTCGCCGTCCTGCTCGACCTTCAGGGCCTCCTCGCAGTTGAGGTAAGTCTCCAAAGTCGCGAGATGCGCCTCAAACGCATGGGGAAAGCCGCTGAGCGGCACGTCCCACTGCCCCCGCAACAGGTGCCGTTGCCACTCTGGCGCTTGGGCGGCGGCCGCTGCCACGCCTACACCCTGCTCAGAGAGCCAAGCTCCCCAGTCGCTGAGCTGAGCGGGCAACTCGGCCCGGAGCGGCTTCCCGAGGAGGCGCAGCAACTCGTCGGTGCGCACCATCCCAGAGGACAGGAGCCGGTGGGTACTTGCTGCTTCGCGTCCGGTGGGCAGGGCCCATACCACGCCCCCACACTGGGTGTGGTGCCACAGCGCCGCCAGCCCTTCCTCGCCCCGGTTGCGCTGAACCCCTGTGACTTGCCCCTGTGCCGTCACGCTTCCCATAAAGCCTTGGAACAGGCGGGCTCCACCTCCACTCCAGAGGGCCATCAGGGGCGGAGGTGGGATCCGGGGCCGTCCCTGAAGCGCCAGAGCGCTGTGTTCCAGCAAGGCTTCAACGGCAACAGGAGGCCAAGCAGGATCTTGCTCATCGAGAAAATCTGCATTGAGGAACCGGGTCTCCACCTGACCAGGAGCCGCGGGATGCCAGGTGTGAACCTGCCACCGGCCGGGCTCGGGGCGTTGAAAGACCCAGACCTGCTGCTCGCCGAGGATGCCAAACGTCCCGGCCTGACCCAAGCCGTAAAGCTCTTCATCCCAAGTGACGCGGGCCAGGGCCCCCGATGGCGCCGGTTTCAACATCATGCTGGGGGTGATCAAGACACGCTCTACGTGAACCAATGCAGGATCTCCAGAACCACCCGATAAGTGGCCCCGCAGCAGACCCAGCCATTGCGCTGCAGGGATGCTGGCCTCTGGGACAGCCACCAGAGGGAGCGTGTCTACCTCAGGCTCAGGGATCGGGGCAATCACCGGCTCGGGAGGCCGCAGTAAGGAGCTTACGGCCTCTACACGCGCCCGCAGCGCCGCTGGTGGCCAGGCATGATCGTGTGGGTCAAGCAGGTCGTCTCCCAGCACCCGGTGACCGACCTGTCCCGCTTGATCAGGGGTCCATCCCAACACATGCCACACCTCATCTGTGCGCTGAAAGATCCAGAGCCCCTGATCTGCCATCAGGGTAAATCGCCCGGCTTGCTGGCAATCCTTAACCTGCGCCTCCCAAACCTGCCGCTGTTTGGGTTCCAGTGGGGGGTCGGCCACCTGCTCACTGTCCTGGGACAGCGCTGTTTCGACGACTCTCAGACGCTCCAAAACAGCTTGGGCCTTGAGGGGCAGTGGGGAGAGCCGCTCCAGCACCTCAATGCGCGGACGCAGCAGATCGGTCCAGGCTCCAGGTCGTCTGGGCTTGGCTGAAGCCGCTCCCTCCACCAGCGGAGGCAAGGGCGCCGGTTGGCTGGGCGTCCGCAAGGAAAAGGCCATGGCCGCCGCCGCATGCGCCAAGGGAAGCTGAACTTCCGTTGGAATCCAGTTCGGTGTGGGTAGAGTGAGGGTGAGCGGCAGGGCGCTGCGCAAGACTTCGTCCGGATGCTCACAGTGCCAGCGCAAGACCCGCCACCCCAGCTCATCCCGCTCAAACAGCAGGAGGTGTTGTCGGCTGACCAAGGTAAAGCGCTGACCATACTCGCGCATGAACGCGGCCGACCAAGTTCGGAGGGAGGTGTTGATGGACTTGGCGTTCAGGAGCAGACGCGGATCCAGCACAGCCGCCCGCAGGATGGAGAGGTCTTGGCCCAGTTGAATCCGGGTCTGCTGAGTTTGCGGCCCCCTGTCAGACTCGGCGGCAAGCGCCCGGCCTGCAGCCTCTTCAAGTACAAGCGGCCAACCAGCTTGATCCTGCTCTCTGGGTTTTGCTACAGGCTGCGACGTCTCTGCTCCTACAGGCATCTGAGTCTGTGGCTCAGTCTCAGACTCGGCAACAAGCGCTCGGCCTGCTGCTCGTTCAAGGAGAAGTGGCCAACCAGCTTGGTCAGGCTCCCTGGATCCAGTTACAGACGGCGACGCCTCTGCTTCCGCAGGCATCGGTGGGCCTTGATCGAGGATGGCGATGACTCGGTCTAGGGTCAAGCTGCCCTGTTCAAAAGGGAGTTGCTCGGCCGTGAGTTCAAAGTAACCAACGTGCGTCGGGGTGGCCGGGGCCCACTGAAGGATCACCCATTTCTGCCTGGACCGCCGAATCAACCACAAGGTCTGGGGGCCCTGAACAACGTAGCGCCGACCCTGAAGTTGAGAGGGACGCAACCGGCCTCGCTCCGCAGCACACTGGTTGAGAAAGCCTTCAAAGGGACGGTTTGAAGCGCTGTAGCAGCGTTGCAGGAGGTGGAGATCCAGAATGGTTCGTCTGCTGAGAGGGCTCCCCCGTGACTGTGTGTGGATGAGGTCAAGGGCTTCTGCCAACTGAGGATGCCAGTTGTCAAGATCAGCACCCACAGCGACAGGCTGTACTTGAACCTGCTGTAAAGCTGGCGCGGCCCTGCTTGGTTGAGGCTGGGGCATTATCTGTCGATCTGATGCTCCTTCAGACTGGGCTGCCACCTCGCACGCCGCCTTCAGCAACGAAGCAATGGAGTCCGGTGGCCAAGAGGAGTCCTGAGGGTCACGGAGCAAGCTGGTCAACGCGCGCCGTTCCACCCGGGCAGGCTGCCTAGAATCCCACCCCAACACTTGCCAAGTCTTGCCCGCAGGCTGAAAGAACCAGAGGCCGGAGTTCGAATCGACAGAGAAGCCGCTCGCCAGTGAGAGGAGCCAGCGGACACGCATTTCCCATTCCGAGGGAGTCGTGTTGAGATTCCATTCCATCAAGGCTTGATTGGGCGTCAGATGGGCGCCCCGGATCAACTCCAAATCTTTCAGCTGGATCCTGAGCACGTCTAGCTCGGCCCGGTGGGAGGAAGCTAGACGCACCTGTTCTTGAAGTTTGGTCAGTTCTGCTTTGATCACTGCTGACCACCGGTGCCGCGGCAGAGCGGAGGAGAGCTCCGGCAAACTTCTCCGAACTGGTGGCGGGCGAGGAGCAGGCGCTGGACGGGTAAGCGGCCTCGCCTGCTCTGGCACAACTGCTCGGGCCGGGGCAGAGGGCGCCTCAGGGGAACACACGCCGGACAGCAGCGCCGTGAGGTTAATGGACGTCTGGGTGCCGCTTTCCAACTGGAGGTATGTGTCGGCCAAGGTCTGGTGGTTGACCGTATTGGGCTGCCGGACATCCCACCCGAGCACCCGCCAGCTGTTGCCCACTTGCCTCAATACCCACAGCGTCTGTGGTCCACGTACGGAGAAGCCTTGGGTCCGGAGCATCCGAAGATGTTTTTCCAGGTCCTGAGCCTCGACCGGCGCCAGCAGTTGATCGAGCCTGACGTTGGACGAGACATACGATTTGACCAGCAGCTGGAGGCCTTCGACCGTGGATTTGAGCCCTTCAGGCGGAGCCGAGGTGGCGTGATATTGACGGCGTGCTTCGGCAAGCTCATGGGTAAGAACCGGGAGCCAATCGGTGTCTGGGGAGACGGCCGGTGAGGTGGAAGGTGAGGCCTTCAGGCTTGGCTCATCTGGCCAGTCCACCTGCCATGCCGCCTGAAGCTCGCGCAGGCGCTCTTGTACTACTGCTGGAGACCAGTCCAGCGTGCCTGCCTCTTGAAACCTGGAGTTGAGAGCGGTCACCTGCGCTTTTTGATTCACTTGGGCGCAGAGCCAGCCGCCCATCCCCGGCGTGAAGGCGTACAAGGTCGTTTCCACAAAAAAATGAAACGTACTGCTGCGGAAACGCTGCACTTCTCGCCGCCAGATTTGAAGCGCAGCCTGGCCTGCGCTGGACGGTGGGGAAGGCGTCACCTCGTCACCGGGGGTCTCGAGCGCTTTAAGAGCACCCCGGAGACCGTCGACAGTCAACTTGGAGTCGCCCCCTTTGTCGTTCCAGACAGCATTGACCAGAGCCCCACTGGCTATCCGCCGCAGTTGGCTTACGACCGAGGAGTGTGACATGCGCCTAAAAATATTTTCACGTAGTATTTACCATACTACAAGGTGGATTGAAGAGGAGCCAGATGAACAACAACGATTTGTTGGCCGCTGCACGCGATCTATGCGATGACAGCCCAGCTGGCTTCACCCTTCACGAATACCGCACTTTTGTGCGTGAGAGGCTTGGCCAGCAGATCTCGAAACGCCAGGCCAGAGAAGTGCTTTGCGACCCTGCTCTGCACTTGAACGAAGAAGACGAGATGTTCCTTGCCCGAGATGTAAAGCAAGGGACGACCGCGGCCAGCGACCGGGGCAGCTTCGTCATCTTTGACCTCGAAACTATAGGCAGCGAACGTCAAGACGCTCAAATTATTCAGTTGGCTGCCCTCCGGATCGAGGCGTGGCAGGTCACCAATACCTTTAACGCGTGTGTCAGTGGACGAACCATCGACGAACTCACTGAATCCATTACCGGCCTCACCCAAGCTCAGCTGGACTCTGGACAGCCGATCGAAACAGTGGTGGAGGCGTTCCTCACGTTTACACAGAACCTTCCATTGGCTGGGCACAACGTCGTCACCTTTGATGTCCCCATCCTTCAACGGGAAGCTCAGGCACTGGGATTCCAGGTGCAGTCCAGCGCCCTAGACACCTTGGCCTTAACAGAAATCTTGTTGCCCCACCGCGACTCGTACCGTCTCGAAGACCTGATCGTGGCCCTTGAAGGGCAGGTTCATGAGCGGGCGCACCAGGCAGACGCTGATGTCGATGCCAATTACCGCCTGCTCCTTCATCTCCAACAGGCTTGGCACGGCCTGAGCGATGTGAATGCCGCCCTGCTCCATGCCACCGGGTTTCCAGAACTGGCGCTGTTGCCTGAGCGGTCTTTGGCACCGTTGACTGAAGACAGTTTGGCCCGCAGCGCTCAGCCTGTGCGCTGCGCTGCCGGACAAGCACGCCACCGGGCACTGCCATCGCGGGAGGTGTTCCGCGACGGCGGCCTGCTCTCCCAGGCCTTTACACGCTATGAGGCGCGTCCCACCCAAGTGCAGATGGCCGATTGCGTTGAGGAGATTCTCCGCGCTGGTGGGGCAGCCATGATTGAAGCGCCCACGGGAACCGGGAAGACCAAGGCCTACCTGGTGCCGGCGGCTGCAGTGGCCACCTCAGGGGCAGTCGACGCCCCCCTGATCATCGTGAGCACCCACACCAAGGCGCTGCAGGGGCAGGCACTTCAAGAAGTACGCGAGCTCAATGAACTGGGCATCCCCTTCAAGGCCACCGTCTTCAAGGGCATCAGCAGCTACCTGTGCCCTTTGAAACTTGAAGAACTGCGGCAAGACCTGGAGCTTGGAGATCAGGAGCGCCGGTTCTTGGCGTACTTGCTGCGGTGGGTTCAAACTGGACGGGGAGACCTCGAAGAGGTGCACGGGTGGTGGATGACGTTCCGGTCGACCCGCGAACTGATTCATCAGGTGCGGACGGATCAGAGTCTGTGCAGCAACGACTGCCCGTTTCACGCCGTGTGCGCTTTCCAAGACCGCAACCGGGGGTGGGAGGACTCCCACGTGATCATCACCAATCATGCGGCAACCTTCACGGCCCTCCCCGCCCGCATAGATAGTGGTCGGCCGCGCCCCACGGCGATTGTGTTTGACGAAGCGCACAACTTGGAAGACGCCGCCCGCAGCGCCTACACCGTTGAGCTCGAGAGCACCGAACTCTCTGCCACGCTCGCCGAGCTGGCCCGGGCACACGGAGGGTATCTGGCCTGGTTGGAACGCGCCTATCCTCAGTTGCATGAGCCGGTCAAAAGGCTCCGGGGGCTGATTGATCGGCTGCGGACAAAGTTGTCCGTATTGGAACAGGTCATGCTGAAATGGGCCGTCGAAGCAGACCGCAGTGGCCGCGAGGCCCACGGCTGGAACTTTGAAGTGAACGCCTACGCCCAGAATCTGCCGTCGTGGCCTCTGGTGTACGCCCATGTTCAGGGCGTGCACCAGGGCTTACGACTAATCAGTGCTGAGCTGAGGCCCCTGATTGCGTTCTCCATGGCCCGGGGCAGGGGCATCGCCCGCCGCATCGATGATTCAGAGACGCCAACTGGGGGACTACTCCAGAGACTGGACCTGCTCCTGCAGCCGGTGGACCCTGATGGAGAGGGGACATCGGCCTTGATTCTGACGGTGTCCGAAGGGCAGTGGACTCTGGCCCAGGTGCCGCTCGAGCTGCGTCCAGTTCTGGGTGACTTCTTCCGGGAGCAGCATGCGGTGATCTGGACCTCAGCCACCTTGCGGCTGAAAAAATCGTTTGACCACCTCAGGCGCGTCTTGGCCGTCGATGACCTGCCGCAGTTGAGAGAACTGGCCCTCGAGCCGGTGTTGCCTTATCACCAGGCCAAGATTTTGCTGCCCTGGCACCTGCCCCCACCTTCACGGGCTTTTGAGAATGCCTTTGTAACGGCCTACGCCATCGAGCTCAGCAACGCCCTCAAAGTGACCAACGGGCGCAGTCTGGTTCTGTTCGCGTCCCGAGATCGGATGAACCGCACCTACCTGCACACCAGCCGCGCCCTGCAGGGCACGCTCCCCGTGTTGGCCCAGGGCCGTGGACCGAGGGAGAATTTGATCCGGACGTTCAAGGAAGATGTCTCCACCAGTTTGTTCGGGCTGCGCAGCATGATGGAAGGAGTCGATGTTCCGGGCGAGAGCTTGATGGCCGTTCACCTCGAGAAAATTCCGTTTCCTGTGGTGGGAGCGACCGAACGCGCCCTGCAGCGGTATTACACCTCAACAGGTCGAAATTGGTGGGAAGAGTACTACCTGCCCCGGGGCATCATCCCGTTTGTACAGTCGTTCGGCCGCTTGATCCGGAGTCAGGGAGACCGTGGAGCCTTCGTTGTTTGGGACCGCCGAATCAGTGGGGCGTTTTACTGGGACGACTTTGTCGACAGTCTGCCCGTGACGGCAGAACAGCTTGAGCAGATGCTCGTCACGCCCATCCACCGGCAAGACTTTTATGCTCAGCTCGCCCAAGCTTGTGGGCTGGAGCTGAACGCCGCGTTGGTGGGCGAGTTGCAATCCACTCCAGCTGAAGAGATGTTGCAAAAATACCGGGGACGCGCGGAGTACAGTGACCAAGACCTTGAGCAGGTGTTACTTGGCGTGTGGGGGCACGAGCACTTCCGTCCCACGCAGCTCGCAACCGTCCGGGATCAATTGCAAGGTCAAGACGTGCTGCTGATCCTTCCGACTGGGGGCGGCAAGAGCTTGACGTTCCAATTGCCGGCCCTCTTGTCGGGCGGCCTGACAGTGGTGATCAGCCCCCTCATCTCCCTGATGCAAGATCAGCATGGAGACCTGCTGCGCCGCGGGGTCTTGTCGGCCGCCGCCCTGTACGGGGGGCTCTCGCTGAACGACCAGCAAGACATTTTGCGCTCCGCATTGCGCGGTGAGTACCGCCTCCTGTACCTGTCTCCCGAACGGTTGTTCGGGAGCCAAGAACTCCGTGCCGTGTTACAGCAGCTCAAAATTGAGCGGGTCGTCATTGACGAGGCCCACTGCGTGAGCATGTGGGGTCACGGCTTCCGGCCAGAATATCTCCTGATTCGTGAGGCCTTGGATGACCTTCAACTTCAAGTGCCCATCACCGCCGTGACCGCCACAGCGACGGCTGAAGTGGAGCAAGACATCTTGAACTCCCTGGGAATCCCTCACGCCGTGGTGCGGCGCAGTCCGGTACAGCGGCGCGACTTAACGCTGCGCGCAACGCGGGTCGGCAGCCGGTCTCGGCGCCTCGGTCTGCTGCTGGAACTGGCGCAGAAGCTGACTTTCCCGGCCTTAATCTACTGCGCCACGGTAAAAGAGGTGGTCGCGCTGCACGCCCTCCTTGAACAGCTGAACCTGAGGGTTGGGCAATACCACGGACAGCTCACGCCGTTTGAGCGGGAAGAAACCCAAGACGCTTTTTTGAATGACGACCTCGACCTGTTGGTGGCGACCAAGGCATTTGGAATGGGCGTCAATAAACCCAATATCCGTCAGGTGATTCATTATCAGCTGCCCGATGCTTTGGAGAGTTATGTTCAGGAGGTGGGACGTGGAGGCCGGGATCAGGGCGGTGCCATAGGGACGCTGCTGTACAGCGCCCGGGACGAAGGGCTCCAGCAGCTGTTCATCGACCGGGCCTTTCCCAGCGAAGACCTGATCGAGCGGGTACAGGCGTGGATTCAAGGCGAGGCCGGATCCCCTGCCTTTGACGGCCACGTCCTCATGGCTGAACATGCCCTCTCCCTTCAGATGGAAGAACGTGAGCTGCAGATGGCCCTGCATGCGCTGCGGCATGGTGGGGTCATCCGTACCATGCGGAGCGTACCCGCTCAGATTCAGGTGCGGGTGCGGCGGGGTCTGTCCAGCCTATCGCCTGAAGCTCAAGGGCTGTGCCAAGGGTTTGCTGCCGACCCAGCCACAGCCAACGCATATTTGGGCACGCTGCTGAATCTGCCGGATCCAGAGCAGGCTTATCAACAGTTGCTCCGTGAGCCGGGACTTCGGGTTCGTACCCTCACACGGGCGCTGAGCCTTCAAGTCGCTCCAGAGCGTCCAGATTGGCGGCCCTACGTCACGGCCTATCTGACGACTGCCCAGCGCCGTTTACAGCAGCTCGTCCGCTTTGCTGCCAGCCAGGAGTGCCGCCATGTCTTGATCAGCCGACATTTCGGAGAGCCTGCCGAGCCGTGTGTAGACCACTGCGATAATTGTGCTCCTCAGCACCGAATTCTGCCGAGTTCTCAGGGCTTCAATCACCGCGCATTGTTGGGAACACGGCGGGTGCTCAGGCAAATCGTCAAGTACTGTGAAGAGGTAGGAGCACCGGTAGGCCGTCAGAAGGTTCTGATGATCGCCCGAGGCCTCACTCTCCATCAGGCGGTCTCCCTCAAACCTCTGTATCTCCGTTGTCCCGCCTTCGGTAAATTGGAAACCTTGTCTAACGAGGACATCGAGGCGGAAATTCGACACATGCTGTTGGAGGGTAAACTCTACGTCCGGCCCATAGGAGGGCGCGGAGAGGTGATCTGTAGTGCTGCCCCTCCAGCGGAGCCCCACGAGCCCGCCTTTTCCTCCTGACTGGGGCTCCGTTGCTGGTAACCCAAGTTAGACGCTGGGCGAGAAAGTGTTGTCCAGGCCCCTGCGTCAGGTTGGAGCGGCTCTCCCGCGAGGGCGCACTGAGCCGTAGAGAACGGTAGCGGTGGATGACCGTATGTTGGTGGGCGCCAGGACAACCACGAGAGACTCCGAAGTGGTGGCCACTGATCTTTTGACGAGTTGCTGGTAGGCAGTTCAACATGAATAGACCTCCTGCGAAAGTCGCCCATTCATTCCAAGTGGGTCTGCTCCTATTCGCCCCGCTCAGCGAAAGCAGGGATTCGGGGCGGCCCGAACCCCACTTTCGCAAGAGGTCTAATAATGAAAGTCCCGGTCAAAGTGTATGCCCAGCGCCGCTCGAAAGAAGCCCTCTTGTCCTTAACAACGAACTGCACAGGCAGTGGCAAGTCTTTCCCTTCCTTGGGGGTGAATTCACCACCTTAGTGTGAACTTGCATGGAGACGCTACAGCGAACAATCCACAAGCTGATGGGCAGAACCGCCGTTGGAGGAGCCTTGAACGTGGTATTGCTTGAGGTCAGACATGGATCCCACTCCCGAACAGCAGCGCATCATCCAGCACATCTCCGGTCACGCCTTAGTTTTTGCTGTGGCCGGATCTGGCAAGACCGCCACCATGATTGAACGGATCCTTCACCTGATCCGCCACGCCAAAGTCCGCTCCGTGAGGATTTTGGCGTGTACCTTTTCAAAAGAAGCCACGCGCACAATTGAAGAGCGGTTGGCCCAGCACCCGGAAACAACGGGGGTCAAGGTCAGTACCCTGCACGCCCTGGCCTTCTCAGTTATCGTTGAAGCAGGCAGAATGGGGTTCACAGAACAGAAGCTGGGCGAAGCCAACTTCAGCCGGCGGCTCTTCCTACAGGCCCGCCGAGAACTCATCGCTGAGGACACCAGCGAGAAAAGCGGCTTCCACGACATCCAGTACAAAGACTTTGAAACGTATTTGTGCGTGCAGAAAGGCAATCTCCGCTTGCCGTATGCCCCTGAGGATCTGCCCGTCTGGGGACATGACCTGATCAGCCCCCCTGACCGGGGGATTGAGCTGTATGCCGAGCTGTATGAGCGGCATGATGAGCTGCGCCGGGCGGAAGGCAAACTGGATTATGACGACTGCATCGTGCAGGCCTGGATGCTCATGGCCCGCTTCCCTGAGCTTCATCAGGTGATCAAAGACCGTTGGGATCACATTCACGTAGATGAGTTTCAGGACGTGAATCTGGCGCAGAGTGAGATGCTGCACCTGATTGCAGCAGAATGCGACAGTTACATGGCTATTGGGGACGATGACCAAACGGTCTACCAGTGGCGGGGTGCGAACCCCAAGTTCATCTTGGATTTCGAGAAGCGGTACAACGCGGTCGTGTTCACGCTGAGCACGAACTTCCGCTGCCCCATGGGCGTGATCGCGCTGTCGGACCTCGTTATTCAAGAAAACCAGGTGCGCGCCCCCAAACGCTTGCGCGCGTCGCGAGGAGACAACGGCACCTACCTCCACACGAGCTCTGCGGGCAAGGCTGCGCATGTGGCGATCAAGGCCATTGAGGAGGGCCGCAATCCACGTGATCTGGTGATTTTGGTGCGGGCCTACGCGCAGACCGGGGAGATTGAGCAAGTCTTCCTTGACCGAGGCGTGCCTTACCTCGTGGTGGGCGGCGTGCCATTTTACCAGCGGGATGAGGTGGGTGTCCTGCTTGTCTATCTCCGGCTCGCCTTGGCGGATCTTGATGCGGCACGCGACGTCTCGATCACCCAAGAGCGCCGCCTCAACCTTCTAAAAGATTGGAAGCGGGTTTCAAATACCCCGAACCGCTTCCTGCGCAACCAGACCGTCGACGAGCTCGCGCGCGGTTTGTGGCGGGGCGGCTCCACCCTGGTGGCCGCCCTGAGGGAGACCGCGCCAACGCTGCGAGCTGGAGCCCAGCGGGCAACACTACAGCTCGCTGAGGCTTTCGGGAACCTCACCGACGACCTTGCCTTGGCTGAAGGGAAAGACGCTCTACTAGAATTCGCTGAAGCCATTCAGTACGCGCAGCATCTCGTCAAGACCGCACCCACACGGGAATTTGGTGAAGAACGTTCCGGGAGCATCCGCGCGCTCGCGGAGATGGCCAAAGAGAGGTCGCTTGGCCAACTGGTGCTTCACATCGAGCAGCTCACCTCGCAGGGACGGTACGTGGACCGTCTCAGCGCGGCAGAGCATGATGATGTCGACCGCGTGACCCTAATGACCGCCTTCCGGGCCAAAGGCCTGCAATGGCCGGTCGTCATTGTTCCAGACTGTAAAGATGGGCTATACCGCATTAAACCGAGCGCGGATCAAGCCGCGGCAGAAGAGGAGCGGCGGGTCTTTTATGTGGCCATGACACGGGCACAGGAAGAACTGCACCTCATCGTAGATACAGAAGATCCCACTGCGTTCCTGACCAAGGTCGAGCATGAAACGGTCGTTCACGCCCATGTCCGACTGGCCCAGCTGATGGCCCGTGATCCGGGGAGCTGGAGTGCGCGGGAAACATTTGAGGCCGGGAGTTTGCTCAGGCAATACGGACATGAGCAGTACGTTCAAGTCTGGTTGGACGCTGGGTACCGCGAACGGCTCCTGAGCAGGATCGACGCCCTGAGCGCAGCTCTCTCGACTCATGCCGAGCAACGTCATGGGCAGACGGAAGTAGCCAGTGTACTGAGCTTGGCTGCGTATGCCAAGCACGGCCCTGCCACACTCGCTGAGGACACTGGCCTGCGAGACTTCACAGAACTGGACACCTTGGTGCGTGACCTGAACGACAAGTACGCACCGCGGCCTGTGAACCCGTCAGGCCAACCGGCCACGCAGCAACGCTCGACCGGCACTGCCTTGCGCCCCGATCAAATTCGTGTAGGGATGGAGGTGCAGCACCCGAGATTCGGAACCGGAGAAGTGCTCTCCGTTCGGGGTGAGGGAGATAAGCTGGAAGCCACTGTGAAATTTGAGACGGTCGAGCAGCCCAAACGCATGATCGTAGTATTCGCCACTCTGTATCCTGCACCTGCTGACAGCAGCCGGCGCTCAGCGGTACAGGCACCTATTGTCATTCCCGCCCGCTACACAGCCCCTATGGGAGGGTACTGGGCGGCTCAACCACGCACACAAGGTTCTCTGTTGAAGGTTGAAGAAGACGAACGACTACCATTCGACTGAAGCGGCCGTCCGACACGGGTCACCGGGGCACCGAAGGGAGTGGCAGCAGTAAATGATTTACTGTGCAACTCAGCAGTGTGAAAAGCCTGTGCGACATTGGATTCTTCCAACAAGAGTTTCCGGTCAAGAAAATGCGTCGTATAGGACGTTCGTTTTAGGATCAAAACGGAAAAAGTACGGCTGGCACAGCAAATGTTCTATAAATTGTGAGGGACATGGGTCGCAGTCCGGGTGACAGAGAGCAGCAGAAACTTGAACGGGAACGTAGCGCATCAGTCGCGTAGTGATCACGAACGGGTGGAGTTTAAACGCGTTGTCAGCTCGTTATTCAGGATCACTTATTTTTGCTGTGCTGACTGCAGTTCTCATGCGCCGATCCTGCTCTTTCGCCCGCTCAGACGTCTTGCCCGACCTTATAAAAACACTTGATATGTCGAGGTATAGAAATCCCACAAATCATCTCGGTGCGCGACATGCAGATGTCCGACCTCCTGTTGTAGATGGTCAGCTGGTTTTTGATGAAGATTCCCCCGAAAGTTGACGGTGCGTTCATGAAACGCAGCGCCGTATCAACTATCAATTCCCATCTATTGATTTAGACTATGGGATATAGTCTAATTTAGAACATGGGTGATCTCCGAATCTCGCTTCATGTTCTCCGGGTGCTCCAGGTTCTCTATCAGCGCTTAGACGACCCCCACTACGGCCTCGAACTCCAACGCGCCCTCAATATCAGTAACGGTGCCCTCTACCCGATCCTCGACAAACTCGAACGCGCCGGATACGTCAAATCTCAGTTAGAAGATCTTGACGAGGTTGCTGCAGGCCGCCGCAAACGCCGCTACTTCCAACTCACGGCTACAGGTATTCCCTTTGCCGAAGAGCACCTGCGCACCACCCTCGCGACCCTCGGTCAAGGAGTTCATTCATGACCCGTCTCCTCATGGAAGCGTTGCTTCGCCTCGCGCACGCTCTCGCCGCACTAGACCGCAAAGATCGCCTCCAAGAGTGGCGTGAAGAATGCCAAGACGTGGACAATCCGCTTGCCCACGCAGCTGGCTTTGTCAGAAGCGCTGCCCAAAGTCACCCTCCCTTTAATTCCACTGCCCTAGAACTTGCGACTGCCTTACCCAGCGATATCAAGACTCTTCGAAATCTGAAGCTCGCCATCGTCCTGCTGGGGATCACCCTGGTCTTCATGGTGGGCCTTCTGATGCTCGTTGGGCCGACGGACACCACCACACTCTGGTTCGTTCGCGCTGGTGTCCTGCTGAGTATCGCTGCCATTGCCATTTGGACTGGCTTTCAGCAAGATCTTCCCTGGCTCCGCGCGACTCGTGCTGGCAGTGGCCTGATGCTCAGCGCTGTATTCCTGCCCCCTCTCCTGCTCACGGTTCTGCACGTGTGGCCAACCTGGGGCAGTGCCTGGATCGCCACCAGTTTTGTCCTCATGGCATGGGACAGTTACTGGTCTGTCCAGCGCCCCTTGAAGCGGCGCGGCCTCATCTCTAGGTAAATTGCCATGCTCTCGTCTCTTGCTTTTCACGCGGACGGGTCTGAACAAGTCCATGACATGGTTGAACTTCGCCAGACGCATACGCCTGAACAGATCCGCGCCACCACTTGGACGTGCAAGTTCTGCACCATCCCCATGACTCCCGTTCTTGGCCCCATCCGCGAGTGGCACTTTCGCCATCAGCAGCAGCTCAGTCCCTGCCCCGCGCAGGCCGAACTTGAACCCGAGTCGGAACGTCACCGAACCCTGAAACGTTCTGCTGCTGAAGCCCTCCGAGACTACTTCGCTCCCCATGTGGCGCACCTTGAATACGAAGTGCGCCTCCCAGAGGCTGGCCGGATCGCGGACTGGGCTTGAATCGGTTCTGTGCACATCTGGTTAAGCCACTTGAGCTTGGCGCTCAAACTCGTATGGTGTCAAGTCGTCCAGGGTCGAGTGGCGTCGGCGTCGATTGTAGAAGACTTCAATGTATTCAAAGATGGCTTGCCGCGCTACAGTTCGGCTTTCAAAGGGAGCCGTGTCTAGCAGCTCCCGTTTCAGGGAGCTGAAAAAGCTCTCTAGGACGCTGTTATCCCAGCAATTGCCCTTCCGGCTCATGCTCCCTTGCGCACCGATGCGCGTCAATTCGGCCTGAACAATTTTGCTGGCGTATTGACTTCCACGGCCCTGCGTGGTGGAGGAGGCCAGGCGAAGGTTTCCTTGCGCCCACGGCCATCCGCAAGGCTGTCAAGGGCAGGGTCGCTGGCATCTGGCCCCCAAGGCCGAACCCAACAACCCCCCGGAAAGCAAAACAAAGGGGAACGCCAAAAAAAACCAAACCCCCTTGGAGGGAAAAAACGTCAGATCAGAAACCCACACCATATTGACGTGCTGAACGGCAAATTTTCGGTTGAGCACATTAGGGCAGACCGCACAGGTGTGTTCGCTATCCGTCGTTCGTACGAATCGTCGTTTTCCCTTGGCCCGCAGGCCAGCAGCCCGCATCAAGCGCGAAATCCGCTTGCGGGAAACAGGTTGTCCTTCAGCTCGCAGATCGGCCTGAAGACGAGGCGCACCGTAACGCCCTTTGCTGGCTTCGTGCAGCACACGGACGCGCTGCTCCAGCAGCGCATCCTGCTCAGCGTGTGAGGAGGTAGGCCTTCTTTGCCAGCTGTAAAACGCACTGCTGGACACGTCCAGCACCCGGCACAAGACTTTGAGCGGGTACTGGGTGCGCCACTGTTGGATCAACACGTATCTCAACGCGTGGTCTCTCTAGCAAAGAAGGCCGCGGCTTTTTTCAATATCTCGCGCTCCTGACGCAAAATTTCATTCTCCTTGCGGAGTCGTTTGAGTTCCTCTTGTTCGGGCGTCAACAGTTGACGGCCCCGACCAGGGAAGGCCAGATCTCCGTTGTGCTGGTCGGCTTTGATCCACTTTCTCAAGGCTGAAAGTCCAATGCCAAGGTCGCGGGCGGTGCCCGCGATATTTTCGGTGGACTGCGCGAGCCCGGCAGCGTCTCGCTTGAACTCGGCGGTGTACGTTTTGCGCTGGGTCATGGGGTGCCTCCGCGTGAATCGGGGCTTAACTCCATGTGTGCAAAACTGACTCACCCTCATCTGGGATGTGCAATGGTTTACAGCAGTAATATCGCTCACTCGATATGCCAGGACGCCTGCACTACTGGGTTGATCCTTCTCTTTCAGGATGAGGATGCGCGTGTCCGCCAAGAAGTAGCTCGTTTTCCTGGGAGGCTCGCAGAGGAAAGTTTTACTGAACACCGCGACTTGATTCGGGCGTTTCTGGCGAGCCCAGCCTTTAGGGAAGAGCCTTCTCAGATGTTGCGCAAGCTTAAGGTTTCAGCGCTGCGGCTTCCCAGTACGTTGTTGGAACCTGCCGAGGCCTATATGCTCGGCGTAGACGCACCCCAGTTTGCGGCCGGATCCAGGGACGCACTCCATGTCCGCGAATTTGGTCAGCTGCTGATCCGCCTCTATACCCAGCATTTTAATCGCGGTATACATGACGAAATTCTTGTCCGCTGTATGAATCTCTTCGATCAGATGGCCCGTTGGCGAATTGGTGAGTACTTTGACGCAATGCGCCAACTTGAGCGGTAGTCCGGGTAATCAGCCCGCGCCTAGGCAGGTGTAGGACTGCAGTTCATGCGCAGAGAAAAAATCCCGGCCCACTAGACCCACCCGCCCAACCTCGCCGTTATCGACGTCCTCAAACTGGAGGGTCTACAACCTGCTGACGGTTCGGCCGCTTCTGCTACTGATTGACCTGCTGATGCCGTCCAAGACGTGTATCATACAAACTCTCGGAAAGTGAGGTTCTCGGCTTGTGCTGGTAAAAACCGCTCAGTCGATCTCAACACCAGTTACACTTTCTTTATGACGTTGGATCGCAATCTTTACGCTGTTTGGGGCAGGACTCAAGGAATTGAACCCGGCGTTTATTATGCACATTGGCGAACTGAGCTAAGAGACCTTATAGAGGGCACTAAGGCACACTACAAAAGGGTTGGAAGTCACGAAGAGGGTCTAAGATTACTGGAAACGAATGGGTACGCTTGGGCACGCCATTACTTGCCCAAAGCCAAAGCGATGCACAACCGCTGTTGGTATTGCGCCCGCCAGATGGATCTAAAATCTATCCATCAACCTGACAGCGCAGAAATTGAGCATCAAGTCCCGCAATGCACAGGTTGGATCTACGTTGATCGGGAAGAAAATATTGTCATTGCGTGTCGCAAATGCAATAACGATAAATCAGACCGGGATGTTGAAGCTTTCCGGCAATACCTCACTTGCCATGAACAGGAGCGTGTAGTGTTTTACGGAGAGGTTCTGCGCTTTATCAGAGCGAATGTAGCAAGCATTCCGTGGCTGGGCCACCCCCTTACCCAGCTGCAAGCTGAAGAAGTGTTGAGCTGGTACCAACGGAGCAAGAACGTGCGTCTCCACCATTGGGCAGATGAACTGAATGACCTAGCTGATTACGTTTCGGGCCTGCAGTTGCCGATTCCGCTAGATGACTATCCCTACGCTCTAGGGGCACCGGAGCGCTTGACCGCCAAGGGGCCAGCGCCACGCGCCCTTGGCTCAATGCGTTCAAGCACGTTTTTAGAAGACGATGACTATTGATCTGGCAGCGATTCAGTAGACCTCTCGCAAAAATCATGATGGGCAGCACGGCTCTTTGCTAGGCCTGCCCACCAGTCAGGCGGTTGCACAGGCCATGAAGATTGAGCCGCTCCGTCCAGATCAGCTGCTGTCAGGGACCAACGATCTGGAACGCGTTGCCTTCACGGACGGCAAGCTCCTCGAACCACCCTACTGTGGTACTACGTCCCGGCCGAAGCCAACTTGCTGGGCAAAGGAGAACGGCTCGGTTCGGTGGGCGGCACTATCGTAGCTGAAGTCCTGCTGGTGCGCCGCACTGCAGAATCGATTTTATCGGCAGAAGGCTGCTTCAACACCTCTCCGCCGGTGGGATGTGCGGTTAGAGGTCAATTCACCTTGCCTGACCTATTGTGATTGCCTGGCGTCGTGAGATAACACCCGCAGGGTCAACTTCAGTGCGGGAAAATAATAGTTAGGTTTGAAAATCTAATAAAAACAAGCTCTCTTATAAGCTTAAGAGACAATAGTTGTCTTCAAAAGTCGATATTTTTGCTAATTTTTTCCGCGCCCCAATAATAGTTATGTTCAGAAATCGAGATGTTTTTTTGAGAGAACTGCTTGTAAGCCGGAGTAGAGTCCATTACTTAGCTCGCCTCATGTCATCGATCCTTAGAAAGATGCCGGCCAGACAGCGTCCCTGCCCGAGATGCTTGTGTAGAAGAAGCAACAGAGTACTCATGCAGCCAGTGTCCAGCGCTGGACACGCACTGGCCACAACCTTCTCTCACGCGAAAAACAGTATGAAGATTGCTTCGTGCACCACGACTCTCGTGAACAGGATTACTGAACTAGTGGACAGCCACAGGCATGTCTAATGAAAAACCATTGCTGTCGGCTGCCGATCTCTCGCTCTCCACAAAACACCACCTATTCTCATCATCCACAAGTAATAGCCCCAGACATGCCTGTGGTGATGCACTAGTGGGTCACTTGGTCAAGGCATGAGGATTCAGTGGATGACCTGTAGAGTGTAAGCACCAGACCCACCCAGAGAATGTCGTTGTGTCTGAGCCCGCTGACGGCGGGCTCGTCGCTTACCTCCCCAGATAAAGGGTGTCGGGTGCTGATTCCATCCTCGTGCTGTGGCTTCCAACCACTCAATGAGTTGTGTTGGATTGGTGGGAGACTGACCTGCGAGCGCGCGGCGGACGAGGATGCGCTGAATGGACTCGGCCATGTTCAACCAACTGCCTGCAATAGGCGTATAGAGCGGCATGATGCCCTGTGCCATCAACCAGTGCACCAGTTTCGGGCTCTTGTGTCCACTCAGATTGTCCAACACGAGCAACATCCGCAGGGGGGGCAACTTCTCCTGCAGCGTCCATTTCACACTCAGTCCTTCCTGCCAACGCTCCCAAATGGCTCGGTTCTCTGCCGGTGGCACTACCTTTGCCTCTGGCAGACTCGCCAAGATGTCGGTCAGGGTCTGCTGCATCCAGGGATGCAGCACAGCATTCGTGCAACTCGTGACGCCTTGAACGCGGACTGCTCCGCTGGCGGGGTGGAAGAGGGTCAACAACTTAGCAGTACCCGCTCGAATGTATTCGTGAGACTGACGAGCAGGTTCGCCTTGCGGTTGCCAACTGGATCCCAGGTGGGGAATGGCCTGATAGGGGCCAGCTTCGTCTTCCGTCCACACCGCTATTCCACCTTGTTCAGCTTCGAGGTAGGCACGTTCAATCAGCTTTTTTTCGCCTCAGCATTGGGGTCAGTCACCTTCACCACGCCACTCTTACGTTGTCGCTGCGCCACTCCCGTCTCGCACCACGTCCGGTCTCGCTGCCACGTCAGGCCGGCCTCGCGTAACACACCCAAGATCGTGTACGTACTGAGCTGCTCAAAGCCGGGCTCACGGCGCAAGACCCGTTGCAGTGTCGAGAGCGACCAAGTCGCTGTCCCGTCCTGTTCTCGATCTGGCGGACGACGGGCGGTGTCGAGAATCCGGTTCCGCTCAGCGGAACCGTAAGTACGGGGAGGACGCCGACTTGGACGTGTGGCCAGTGCGTTGAGACCGTGTTGGTTGAATCGCGCGACCAAGTGAGCCACGCCATCCCCTGAGGTTCGACCCGCCTCTTGCGCCGCCTGGGTGTAGGGCAGACCAGCGGCAACGCCGAGTAACACCTTGGCACGCCCGACCACCACCACGGCACCGTGATGCGATCGGCTTAATCGCTCTAATTCCAGACGCTCTTGATCCGTCAGGGGACGCAGCGGGTTTTTCTGGCGACGAGGCATATTCAAACCTTACACCTTCACCAAGTGACCCACTA
>NZ_KB899724.1 GCF_000378445.1 Deinococcus aquatilis DSM 23025
AATCAGACCCTCATCTGTGCCTTGCACAACGCGGGGCCACTGGCCCCGTTCATCCTCACTGGTGCGGTCAATGGGGTGTCCTTTGAGTGGTACGTCCGACACGTCCTGTGCCCCACCTTGCAGCCAGGACAAGTCGTTTTGATGGACAACCTCTCGTCACATCACCGAGCGTCCGTTCGGACGCTCATCGAAGCACAGAGCTGTCACCTCTTGTTTCTCCCGCCCTACAGTCCGGACTTCAATCCCATTGAATTGATGTTTTCCAAAATCAAAGCGGCCGTACGGGCTGGCTCGTGGCGCACTTTAGATCAACTCCTCGCCGCGATCTGGGCGGCGTTGCAAACACTCACCCCTCAGGACAGCGCCGCCTGGTTCCGACATGCCTATCCTTCGGTCTCTTTATGACAAATGCTATAAACGAATCCCTTCCCAACAGGTCCGACCTAAAAAAATACTTTAATAAGAGCCATCAAGGAACCTATTTTCCTTGGTGGCTCTTGTCGAGGTTGCACCCACAGGCAGACCCAGCAGGCAAGCAAATAGATAAGGCCCAAGCCTGTTCCCGGCATTCCTCACGTGCCACCATAAGCGCCATGCCCGATGCCCTGACCACCGCGCAGCATCTCCAGCGCCTATTGCAACGCCTGAACGAGCTGCATGCCTGGGCTGACGCCTCTACATTGCGGCTGCCTGTGGGCATTTTTAGGGATGCGGCAGGGCAAGAATGGCCCATCAGCGAAGGTCTGGCGTGGCCGTCGCGGGCTTTTCCGGTATCCATGCGCTTTGAGGTAACGGTGCCGCAGGAATGGGCCGGACGGGCCGTGACCGCGCAAGTGTTGCCCGGCGGCGAGGGACTGCTACGCGTCAACGGGGCCAGCGTGGGCGGCCTGAATCCTTTTCATACCGAACACCGGATACTGGCGGCGGCGGTTGGCGGCGAAACCCTGAGCCTGGAACTAGAAGCCAGCCCCAAGGGTCTGTTCGGGTCGCCGGAACGCCGCAACGCCCTGCACCGCGCCCGGTTGGTGGTCCCTGATGCCGGGGTGCGGGCACTGCACGAAGACCTGCTGGCCGTGTATGACGCCGCCCAGCATCTGCTGAAGGCAGGCCGCCCCGCCATTGCCGAACGCCTGACCGATCTGCTGGACGCGGCCTTCCGGCAGATTCCGCTGGAACGGGGTCGCAGCGCGTCCTATCTGGCGCGGGCGGTAGAAAACCCGGCGCTGAAGGCCACCATAGACGGCCTCTGGGACGAATATGACTTTGAAACGGCCAGTCCGCCGCCTTACCCGCAGGAGTGGCAACCCCGGCTGGCAGCGGCGCGGCAGTGGCTGAGCACACAACTGGAAGCGCTCCGGGCCGAGTATCCGGCAGAAGGTAGGCTGGCACTGACCGGACACGCGCACATCGATCTGGCATGGCTGTGGCCCCTGCACGAGACGCGGCGCAAGGCCCGGCGCACCTTTGCCACCGTGCTGAACCTGATGGAACAGTACCCGGATTTCGTGTTCAACCAGAGCATGGGCCAGCTCTACGAATTTGTGCAGGAAGACGACCCCGCGCTGTTCGAGCAGATCCGGGCACGGGTCAAAGAGGGGCGCTGGGACGTGGTGGGCGGCATGTGGGTCGAACCCGACGGCAACCTGCCCAGCGGCGAGGCGTGGGCGCGGCAACTGCTGCACGGCCAGCGCTACTTTCAGGAGCAGTTTGGCGTGCAGGCGCGAGTCTGCTGGCTGCCCGACACCTTCGGTTACGCGGCCAACCTTCCCCAACTGCTGAGGCTGGCCGACATTCCCGCTTTTTTTACGACCAAGCTGAACTGGAACGAGACCACCACGTTTCCCTTCGACCTGTATCACTGGGAAGGACTGGACGGCAGCCGCGTGCTGGCGCACAGTTTTCTGAATCCTGCCGAGGGCTATAACGGCGACATCCGGGCGCTGGACACCTTTGAAACGTGGAAGGCGTTCCGGGGCAAGCGGCGGCACACCGAAAGCCTGCTGAGCTTTGGCTACGGCGATGGCGGCGGCGGCCCCACCTCTGGCATGCTGGAACGCTACGCCCGCCAGCAAGATTTTCCCGGTCTGCCCAGGCTGCACATGACGCGGGTGGCCGATTTCTATGACCGGATTTCGGAGGAGACGCGGGCCAGTTTGCCCGTGTGGGTGGGCGAGCAGTATTTTGAACTGCACCGGGGAACCTATACCACGCAGGCCGAAATCAAGCGCCTGAACCGCCGCCTGGAACACACCCTGCCCGAAGCCGAGGCCGCGTGTGCGCTGGCCGCCCGACTTCTGGGCCGCCCCTACCCACGCGCCGAATTGCACGCTCTGTGGAAGGTATTGCTACGGAATCAGTTCCACGATATTTTGCCCGGAAGTAGCGTGCAGGCGGTAAATACGGTGGCCTGCGCCGAGATGGGGGAAGCCCTGGCCGAGGCGGGGCAACTGCGGGACGCGGCTCTGCAAGCCCTGAGTGACGCGGTGGGCGGCCCTTCTGACCCAATTGAGCGCGTGGTGATCTGGAATCTGACGCTGCAAGACCGCCCGCTGGGAGCCGAGTTGAGCGGACTGAAAGACCTGAGCATTCCGCCAGGGCTGAGCGTGCCGGGGCTGGGCTATCTGAGCCTCCCGGTCGTTGCCGCCGAACCTGCTCTGCCTGCTTTCTTACCCGACGACCTGACCCTGGAGAATGACTGTTTGCGCGTGCAGATCAACGCCGACGGCACGCTGGGGAGCCTCTACGACAAGCAGCAGAACCGTGAAATGCTGGACGGGCGCGGCAATCAGCTGTGGGCCTACGTGGATATTCCGCGTCAGTGGGAAGCGTGGGACATGGACGCCACCTACGCGCAGGAGGGCGAGGAATGGACGGCGTTGGAATCTCCCCGGCGGATCAGTGGAACGGAGGTGCAGGTTCGGCGCGGCAGCCATGCAGAACGGGGCAACCGTAGCGTAATTACGCAGACCTACAGGCTCAGCCCCGGCAGCAGACGGCTGGACATCCAGACGCACGCCGACTGGCAGGGCCGCCGCCAGTTTTTGCGGGCGCTGGTGCCGCTGCAGGTGCAGGCAAGCGCCGCCACCTTTGAAACCGCGTTCGGCGCAGTGACCCGGCCTACGCACGCCAACATGCCGGGAGACGCCGCCCAGTTTGAAAAACCCGGCCACCGCTGGGCCGACCTCAGCGAAGGCGGCAGCAGCGAATCAGGCAGCGGCCTGAGCCTGCTGACCGACAGCAAATACGGCTACAGCGCACAGGGCAATGTACTGGGCCTGAGCCTGCTGCGCTCGCCCATTGCCCCTGATCCCACCGCCGATGAGGGGCAGCACGACTTCACCTACAGCCTTTATCCGCACGCGGGCGACTGGCGAAACGGCACAGTGGCCGAAGCCCATGACCTGAATGCGCCGCTGCTGGCCTACCGCAGTACCGCTCGGGGCACCACGCTGCCAGAATCGGCCCGCCTGCTGCACCTTCAGGGCGGCCCCGGCCTGCGCCTGAGTGCCCTGAAACTGGCCGAAGATCATGACGCGCTGATCGTACGGCTCTATGAGACACACGGCACACGCGGTCAGGCGACCCTTGTAGGCTGGGGCCTGGAAGACGGCTGGCAGGAGGTAAATCTGCTGGAAGAACCACAGGAAACGGCAGAACGCCCCGGAGAACTGCTGACCTACACGCCGTATCAGGTGCTCAGCCTGCGCTCTGGCGGCCAGGTCAAGGCACCCAGGTAGAACGGCGCAAACCAGCTCATACCCACACGGCATAAGAGGAAGGACGTAGCTGTCGGGTTTGCGATTTCCTGCTCTGCGAGTCCACAGCGCGACCAGAAAGCGTGCTCGTCCCTGCCATCCAGAGCAAGGAGTCGTTCTGCGCTGGGCCATCTACCCGGTCAGAAAAGACTCCAATCGCACGCCAGCCCTGCCTGCTCGCTTTGACACCCCATTTCCATCTGGTCAGTTGTGCACTATGTGATAGACTTCTGCGCCCGATCAGCTTGAGCCTGATAGCGTATTGCCAAGTGACGACGTCAGCGCATGAACCCGAACAGCAGCGCAGCGCCGCATTGTCGCGGTACGCGGTCATGGACACGCTGCCAGAAAAGGCCTTCGACCGCATAACAACCCTCGCGGCCCGCCTGTTCGACGCACCTATCGCCCTGATTTCGCTGATTGATTCGGAACGCCAGTTCTTTAAGGCCTGCTTTGGACTGAATCTGCGGGAAACACCACGTTCATTGAGTTTCTGCGCCCACGCGCTGCATTCGCCGGAAGTGATGGTCATTCCCGACGCCACCCAAGACCCCCGCTTTTGCAACAATCCGCTGGTCACTGGGTCGCCCCACATCCGGTTCTATGCGGGGGCACCGTTGATCGCGCCCGGTGGAGTGGCACTGGGGACACTCTGCATCATCGATGACCGCCCGCGCCCACCCCTGACCCAGCGTGAGTGCGCCACCCTGACCGATCTGGCCGCGCTGGTCATGGACGAACTGGAATTGCGGCTGAAAACGGCGGAGGCAGGGCGGGAAGGCGACGCACGGGCGCGGGTGATGCGCGAACTGAAAGACGCGCACCTGTTGTCGCAGTTGCTGCTGGGCATAGGCGGCCTGACCGACCTCGACCTTGCACCCAACGAACTGCTGCTCCACGCCGCCGAGCTTGCCAGCGCAAATCTGGATATCGACTGGGGTGGGCTGATGACGGTGGAGGATGGGCAGACCAAGATTCATACTGTGTGGCACAGCCCTTTTGCAGAAGATCTGGCCCTGGACATAGCACAGCGACAGGTGTTGCCGCCCGGTGTAGCGGCGTTGGTCGCTCAGGTCGGAGCGGAGACCAGAGCGGCGCCGCTTTTCAGCAATGACGTGTCGGTCGGCCCGTCTGCATTCCAGACCTCATCCCGGCCCAGGTCCACGTCTGATCCGGCTGCGGCAAAAATCAGAGCGGTGATGACCACCGTCCTGGGCAGACACGGAAGCTCCACGTCTATCCTGATCATGCTGAGGCTGGAGCAGGGCCAGTCGTGGAGTGCGCGTGACCGTCAGCTGGTCGAGGCCGTGACCCGTGCCGTGCGGCAGGCCACAGAGCAGACTGCCCGCCGCGCGGCCCTGCGCGAGAGCCAGGCGCAACTTCATCTGGCACTGGACGCCGCACCGTTGGTCCTGTGGACAACCGACGCACGTGGCGTCGTGACCCTATCGGAAGGTCGGGGGCTGCGGGCTATCGGCACCACGCCCGGCGCAGTGGTAGGCCAGCGAGTAGAAGATGTATTTGTGCGGGCACCCGACGTGATCCAGAACGTGCGCCGCGCACTTGGCGGTGAAGCCTTCGCGTCCAGCGTGAGCATCGGAACACGAATTTTCGACGCGCGTTATGGTCCGCTCAGAGACACCGACGGAACACTGACCGGCAGCCTGGGTGTGGCCTATGACGTGACCGACCTGATGCAGGTGCGGCAGGAGGCTGTCCGGGCACGGCAGCAAGCCGAGGCGCTTCTGGAGCTTTCGCATCTCCTGGACGCACAGGAGGCGGTGGAACTCGTGGCGCAGTCGGCACTGCTGGCCGTCAGCCGGGCACTGGGCAGCGGCGGGCTGGTGCTGTGGCGGCGTGAGGACGGCGTGTTCCGGGCGCTGGCGTGGCAGGGAGAATTGCCGGTCAGCGTGCGGCAGCAGCGGGATGCGGGCCTCCCTGTGGACGCCTTTGAAGGTGGCGTACTGGAAGGTGAGAGCCGCTTTCTGGATCAGGCCTGCCTCCCCGACAGCCTGAAATCGTCCGACATTCAGGGGATCGCGCTCCTGCCTGTGGCGCTGGATGTGCCGGAACGGGCAATGGTGCTGGCGGCCTACCAACATGCGCCGCATCAGCCCGCCGAAGGCCCACCCTTCGAATGGTCGTCCTTTGAGCGGGATGTGTTGACTGTGGCTGCCCGAACTCTGGCGGCGGGTATCGAGCGCAAGCGGCATTTGCAGGCGCTGGAAGCTGCCGCCAGCGTGGATACCCTGACTGGACTGGGCAACCGGCGTGCGCTGGAAGCCGATCTGGAGGAGGCCCTGCGGCGGGCCGACCGCACCGGCGAGCAGGTGGGGGTGTTGTCCATTGATCTGGACGGCCTGAAAGTGCTGAACGACGCCAAAGGCCATGCACGCGGCGACGCACTTCTTCAGGAGTTTGCAAAGTCGCTGCGTCTATGTTTCCGGCAAGAAGACCGCATTCACCGTCTGGGCGGAGACGAGTACGTGGTCATTTTGCCGGGCGTGGGCGGCAACGAGGCACAGGGAATGCTAGACCGGGTGCGGGCCGCCGTGATGATGAGCCGCGCCGCAGGATTTGCCGGAGCGGACGCCAGCGCCGGAATCGCCTCTTACCCCACCGATGCCGCAGACAGTCTGGGGCTGCTGCATCACAGTGACCGCCGGATGTACGCCGACAAAACGGGCAAACATCCGGCGGCTGTGACTGCAACGCTGCCTCCTACGTCAGAGGAATAGCCCTCAGCTCCGGCCTCTAGCTCTGGCCTCTGAGGGCGTGAACCACATCTCTGGTGCCTGTGTACAGGTCGCGGTACAGCCCGTACAGGCGGTCATATTCAGGCTTCAGGGCAGCGTTGGGCTGGATCATCTCGGCGGGACGAACCCACAGTTCCAGATCGGCCCGCGTCAGCACTCCGGCGGCCAGGCCAGCCAGAAAAGCGTCGCCGTAGCTGGCTCCCACGGTTGTTGCGGGCAAGTGCTGGGCCTCCCCGCTGATGTCAGAGACGATTTGCAGCCAGGTACGAGTTTTTGCGCCGCCGCCCACCGCCACCACGCGCCGCACGTCGGCCCCCAGATCACGGAAGGCTTCTATGTTGTGGCGAATGCCGTAGCCCACGCCTTCCAGCACGGCACGGAAGAGATGGTCACGGGTATGGGTCAGGCTCATTCCGGCAAAAACGCCGCGTGCATGGGGATCGTTGATTGGCGTGCGCTCGCCGCTGAAATAGGGGAGCACCAACAGGCCATCCGATCCCGGCGCAATGGCTTCTGCACCCGCAAACAACGTGTCATAGGCCTCCCCGGTGGGCTGATCACGGGCAAACTCATCGGCAAACCAGCGGGTCAGGCTGCCGCTCGTGCCCATTCCGGCGGCCAGATTGTGCTGGCCTGCGAATGCTCCGCCCACCGTCCAGACTCTTGGATCAGGCGTCGGCACATCCTGAACCAGAATGAAGAAGGTGGTGGAACCGTACATGATCATCAGGTCGCCGGGGTTGACCACGCCCACGCTGAGGGCCTCGCTGAGAGCGTCCACTGCGCCCACCGCCACGGGTGTGCCCTCACGCAGTCCGGTCAGGCGGGCGGCTTCGGCGCTGACGGTTCCGGCCAATTCGTCGCTCCAGCCGAGTTCGGGCAGGCGAGACAGATCGGAATCGCCCAGCACGGGCACGGCAAATTGTGGTGTCCACTGGCGCAGGGCCGGGTCATAAAGCGGCATGGAGTGGCTGGCCGTGTGGTGATCCATGATGTGCCGCCCGGTGAGGCGGTAGGTGAGGTAGGCACTGGCCGTGGTCAGGGTAGCGGTCTGGTTCCACAGTTCAGGTTCCTGCTCGCGCAGCCAGCGAATTTTGGGGCCGATGGCCTGACTGGTCAGACTCATGCCGCTGTGGGCAAAGATCGTCTCTGCGCCAATTTCGGCTTCCAGCGCCTCTATCTGTGCCTGAGCGCGGGAATCCACGCCGTAAAGGATGCCGGGACGCAACGGACGGCCCGCCGAATCCAGCGGCAGCAGCGTGGGGCCAATGGCGCTGAGGGCCACGCCCGCCACATCCGCACCCGAATATTCGCCCGACAGCAGCGCGGCTATGATCGCCTGCACATCCGACCACCACACCGCGTCGGCGTCCTGCTCGGCATATCCGGGCGCAGGAAACGAGACACCGTGCGGAATGACGTGCTGGCGCAGAATTTTTCCGGCAGAGGTAACCAACACGCCCTTGCTGGAATAGGTGCCGACATCTATACCCAGCAGAAGCTCAGGAGACATCGATCATGACCTTCATGCTGGTTTTTTTCTCGAAGTCGGCAAAAGCGAAAGCCTCGGGGGTCTGGGCAAAGTCGTAGCGGTGCGTGACGAGGGTATCCAGATTCACCGCGCCGCTGGCGACCAGTTCGATGGCCGTGGGGTAGCAGTTGGCATAGCGGAACACGCCCCGAATACTGACCTCACGGCTGGCCGCGCTCACGATGTCCAGGCTGACTTCTGGATCGGGCGGCAGGCCCACCAGCACGGTGACGCCGCCGGGTTTGGGAGCCGCCAGGCTCAGGCGCGTGGTCGGCAGGCTGCCCGCCGTTTCAAAACTGACATCCACGCCCGCATGAGACAGGGGCAGGCCGTCCCGCGCCGCCGTGACGCTGCGAATAAATTCCAGTGGGTCGCCCGTGCGGGCATTGAAGGTATGGGTGGCCCCCACCTGCCGCGCCAGATCCAGCCGGAAGTCTTCGAGGTCCACGGCGATCAGCATGGTCGCGCCCGCTGCCTTGGCCGCCTGAATGGTGGTGCAGCCTATCGGCCCCGCGCCGAATACCGCCACGCTGTCTCCGGGTTTGACATTGCCTTTGCGGGCGGCCCAGACCCCCACCGCCAGCGGTTCCAGCAAGGCAGCTGCATCGTCAGACACGCTGTCTGGCACAGGAAAGACAAAATCGTCGGGCCACAGGACATATTGTGATAATGCGCCGTCTACCGGTGGCGTCGCCATAAAATGCATGTCGGGGCAGAGGTTGTACGCGCCAGATTTGCAGTAGGCGCAGCGGCGGCACGGTATGCCCGGTTCCAGCGCCACGCGGTCTCCAACCTTCACGCGGCTCACGCCCTCGCCCACGGCTTCGACCACGCCGCTGACTTCGTGACCCAGGACTATTGGGCCTTCGACGACAAATTTTCCGATTCGCCCGTGCGTGTAGTAATGCACGTCGCTGCCGCAAACGCCGATGCGCCGCACCTGCACGCGCACTTCATGCGGCCCCGGCGCGGCCACCGGGCGGGTTTCCCAGCCCAGCGCACGGTGCCCGGTCAGAACTGAGGTTTGAGAATCGAGTACGGTCATGATTGGCACTCCTTCGGCAAGATCAAATCCTGACTTTTCCTATGCTAGAATTCAACTGAACATATGGGAATTAAAGCATTGGGGGAACGTTTCTCTCTGTGGCAGGTGCAGAAGTTCCCACGATGTCCAGATCACTTGATCGGCCACCTTGTTATGCTTGATGCCGGTTTTTCAGGGATCACTTCCCTAGGAAATGCTTATAGTGCACTTCCATCACACCACGGTTGAGAATCAGGCTCTTACCAGACCGTGTAGCCGCCGTCTACGACCAGCGTATGTCCGGTGACAAAACTGGAGGCGTCGGAGGCCAGATACACCACGGCGGGCGCAATTTCACGCGGCTCGGCCACGCGGCCCATCGGGGTTTCGCGCAGCCACACGTCGCTCCATTCGGTAATAGACAGCCCTTTTTTGGTCAGCGGGGTGGCCGTGTAGCCGGGAGCCACCGCATTGACCCGTACGCCGCGCCCCCCCCACTCTCCCGCCAGACTGCGGGTCAGGTGAATGACCGCTGCTTTGCTGGCGTTGTAGGAGGCCTGTGCCTGCGGATGGTTGGAAATCATGCCCGACATGCTGGCGGTGCTGACGATGCTGCCTGATCCGGCATCCAGCATCTTTTTGCCGAACTCGCGGCAGCACCAGAACACGCCGTCCAGATTGACGCGCATCACTGCGTTCCAGTCATCGTCGGTGCTCTCTTCGGCGGGGCCATTGCGAACAATTCCGGCGTTGTTGACCAGTACGTCTACTCGGCTCAATCGCTCGGCCAGTGTTCTGACTGCCGCCGAATCGGTGACATTCAGCACTTCAAAAGTGCCGCCGATGCTGGACGCAGCCTCCTCGCCCACCGCCGGATTCATGTCGGCAAGGATGACCTTTGCACCTGCCTCGGTCAGCGCTCTGGCAATTTCAAAGCCGATGCCCTGCGCCGCGCCCGTGACCAGCGCCGTTTTGCCGTCCAGTTTGAAAAGGTCGAGGATATTGGAAGAAGAAGGAACTTTGGTCATGGGTTGTCCTCATGGAAAAATGCAGAAGGGGAGGAGACAGATTGAGGGTTTGAAAAGTGCTTTCCAGACCCTCACGGATAACGGCGATACGAATACAGGGGCATCTGGCTTCAGGCTGGCCCCGCCCCCACACCAGTTTTGCTTTGGGTCTTGTCGGCCAGCTCTTGCAGTGCGCCGAGTGCGCCCAGACGCTGCACACTCTCGCGGCCTGCCAGATACGCCGCCCGGAAGCGCTCGTTGCGGGCCAACTCGCCAAAGATGTCTTCGAGTTCCAGGAAAGCTCCTGGCTGCTGGCTTTCGCACAGGGCCGCTGCCGTCAGTCGCTCGGCGCGGGGGTCGAGAAGGGGAAAACGCCCGGAGTGGGCCGCTTCTATGTACAGGCTCCAGGCCGCCACCACCAGGGCCGAGCGTTCTATCTGGCCGCCCGTGTTCAGTTGTTCGCGAATGACCGGCAGCAGGAACTTGGGAATGCGCTCTGACCCTTCGGCCACCAGACGGGCCAGAGTGTCCTGAATGGCGGGGCTGGCAAAACGGTCAATCAGTTGTTGGCGGTAGGCGGCGAGGTCGATTCCCGGCACGTCATGCAGGGTGGGCGTAGCTTCATCGGCCATATAGCCCAGCAAAAAGTCCACGAACAGCGGATGCTGAAGGACTTCGTGGGCATAGGTGTAGCCCGCAAGCAATCCAAGGTGGCTCATGGCCTGATGCGAGGCGTTCAGCAGCCGCAATTTCATCAGTTCGTAGGGCTCCACATCACTGACCAGATGCACTCCCACGCTTTCCAGCGGAGGCCGCCCCAGGGTGAATTTATCTTCCAGCACCCACTGGGCAAAGGTTTCGGCCAGCACGGGCCATTCGTCTTCTACGCCGTAGTCGGCGGCCAGTTCCTGCCTGGTCTGCTCGCTGGTCATGGGCGTAATGCGGTCTACCATCGAGTTGGGAAAGGCGACATGTTGCGCCACCCACTCGCCCAGTTCAGCGTCCTTGAGACGGGCAAAGGCGGTAAAGGCGTGCTGGGCGACATCCCCGTTGCCCTGCATGTTGTCACAGGACATCACGGTAAACGGAGCGATTCCGCGTTCACGGCGACGGCGCAGCCCCTCAGTGACAAACCCAAACACTGTTATGGGCGTTGCGCCCGCGCCCAGATCGTGCTGAATGGCTGGGCTGGACGCTTCAAATTTGCCCGTGACGTTGTTGACGCTGTAGCCGCCTTCGGTCACGGTCAGCGAGACAATTTTGGTGGCCGGATCAGACAGCTTTTCCAGCACTGCTTCGGGGTTCTCAGGCGCAAATAAAAAGCTGTTGATCGCCCCGATCACGCGGGCCTCAGACTGACCCTCCGGCGACACCGTAATCAGGGTGTAGAGGTTGTCCTGGGCGGCAAAAACGGCCTGCATCCGGGCATCCTGGGGCAGCACGCCCACGCCACAGATGGCCCATTCGGTATTGCCCCCGGCATTCAGAAGGCGGTCCAGGTACATCGCCTCGTGTGAGCGGTGAAATCCGCCCACGCCAAAGTGAACGATGCTGGAATGAAGGGTGGAAGGATCGTAGCTCGGAACCAGAACGTTGGAACTCAGTGTGTCCAGAGCTGACCTGTTGAGTTTGACCATATGAGGACTCCCAAAATGCTGAAGGTGTTCTTGGAGCGGGTGCGCCTCAAACAGCGCGGCTCTGAAGCGCTTGAGGGCGGTTCAGAGCCTGCGTTGCGCTTACTTTCTCCAGGTGATTCCCTGGGATTTAGCTCCGGTACGGACTGGAGCAAGTCCAGCTGCCAGTCCGCTGCCGAAAGGCTTTACTTCACGGCTCCGAGGCTCAGGCCGCGCACCAGTTGACGCTGGGCGACCCAGCCGAAAATCAGAACGGGCAACACGGTCAGGGTGGCAGCCGCGCTCAGCTGTGCCCAGAACAGACCCATGCTGGTCTTAAACGAACCGATATACACGCTGAGAGGCGCAGCGTCCGAGGTCGTCAGGTTCAGCGCAAAGAAAACCTCGTTCCAGGCAAAGATCAGGCACAGCAGCGCGGTGGCCGACACGCCCGGCATACTCAGGGGCAGAGCGATCCTGAAGAACTCCTGGCTCACTGTTGCGCCGTCAATCTTGGCCGCCTCATAGATGGCGTAAGGAATCTCGGTCATGTAGGAGTGCATCATCCAGACCACCAGCGGAAGATTCATGGTGGTGTACATCAAAATCAGGCCAGTGCGGGTATCCAGCAGACCGAGATTTTTGTACAACAAGAACAGCGGCACGATCACGCCCACAGCAGGCATCATCTTGGTTGAGAGCATCCAGGTGAGGGTGTTCTGGGCGCGTTTGGTGGGGTAAACCGCCAACGCAAAAGCAGCGGGCAGACCCAACAGGAAAGCCAGAATCGTGCTGCCTACCGCCGCTGTCAGGCTGTTGAGCAGGGCCGGGAAATAGCTGGGAAGGGCACGCTGGAAGTTGTCCAGAATAGGGGTAAAGGCGAAGACGGGCGGCGCAGCAAAGGCCTGAGCCTCTGTTTTGAAGGCCGCCATCATCATCCAGACCAGCGGAAACAGGAAGGCGATGGCAATCAGGTAAGTCACGGTGGTCAGCACGATGTTCTGAATGCGCGTGCGGGCAGCGGCGGAACCCCGGTTGGGCGGAACATTGGTCGTGGGTGCGGCAGTCATCTTCAGTCCCCCTTGTTGTGGGCCAGCGTGCGGTTGATCATGCGCAGCAGGTACACGGCCAAAACGTTGGTCAGGATCACGGTCAGTACGCCTGCGGCACTTGCCAGGCCAATGTTGTACTCGGCAAAGGCTTTCTGGTAGATGAAGTAGGGCAGGTTGGTGGTCGCCACGCCCGGCCCACCCGACGTACTGCCGTAGATTTCGCCGTACACCTGAAGCAGCGCAATCGTTTCCATCAGCACGACGACCTGAATGGCCTGAGTCCAGTGGGGCATCACCACGTAACGGAACTCCTGCCAGGGGCTGGCACCGTCCAGGCGCACGGCTTCCAGCTGGTCTTCAGGCAGGCTCTGAAGGCCGGTCAGCAAGATCAACATGGCAAACGGTGTCCATTCCCACGCGATCATGGCAATCACGCTCGCCATCGGATACTGGGCCAGCCAATCGACAGGCACGCCGCCCAGCGAACTGACCACCCAAGAAAAGAATCCGAAGACCGGGTTGAGCAGCATGTTCTTCCAGACCACGGCGGTCACGATAGGCATGACCAGGAACGAACTGATCATCAGGGTACGCAGCAGGGCGCGGCCCGGAAAATTGCGGTTGAGCAGCATGGCGAGCGAGCCGCCCAGAATGAGCGTAACCGCCAATGTGCCGCCTGCCAGAACCAATGTATTGAGAACGATTCGCAGGTTCTGAGGATCGGTGAGCAGTGAAATGTAGTTGCCCAGCCCCACGAACGGACGGTTGGTCGGATCGACGAGGTTGTAGCGGAAGAGCGAATAGTACAGCGTCATGAAAAACGGCACCTGAGTGGTGAGAATCAGGTACAGCATGGCGGGCCAGATCAGGGCCGCAGGCGTAAAGCGGAAGCGTTGGCGCGGGGCTGGTGGGCTGGTGGCGGTCAGGTTTTGAGCAACAGTCATGAGGGTCACCTGCTAGGCAAAAACTGCCAGTGGAGGGGTGGGGAGTCGAATGCTTGTCCGGTGAGGCGCAACTCCCGGAAAATGACTGCATGGGGCGACAGTGTTCCGCCCCATGCAGGCCTTCAGATTTCAGTTGCTGGCGCAGGCCCGCCAACAGCAGGGGTTACTGCTTACTTCTGGTAGCCGCCGTCTTTGGCGACCTTGTTGGCAGCATCCTGAGCCTGCTTGAGCGCCTGATCCACCGTGCTCTGGCCGCTGAGTGCGCCCGCGATGTACTGGCCGACCTGCGTGCCGAGGGCCTGGAATTCAGGAATAGCCACGAACTGAATGCCGGTGTAGGGCACGGGGTCTTTGGTGGCCTTGGTCACGTCGGCCTCGTTGATGCTCTTGAGGACGAGGCTGCTGAATGCTCCGGCGGCCTTCTTGTAGTTGGCGTTGGAGTAGGTGCTGGTGCGGGTGCCGGGAGGAACGCTGGCCCACGTGCCCTTGGCCTTGGCGACCAAGGCGATGTACTCCTTGCTCGTCGCCCAGGTGATGAACTTGAAGGCGGCGTCTTCCTGCTTGCTGCTCTTGGGAATGGCGAGGTTCCAGCTCCAGAACCAGTTGTTGCCGCGGGGCGTGCCGGGGCCGACGGGGGCGTTGGCAAAGCCCACGGTATTCACAATCTTGCTGCTGCCGGGGTCGCTCAGGAATCCGGCGGCGACGGTGGCATCGATCCACATTCCGCACTTGCCCTGGCTCATCAGGGTCAGGTTTTCAGTAAAGCCGTTGGAGGTAGCTCCGGGAGGGCCGTACTTGGTCAGGGTATCGACATAGAAGTTCAGGGCAGTCTTCCAGGCAGGGCTGTTCAACTGGGCCTTCCAGTCGTTATCGAACCAGCGCCCACCGAAAGTGTTGACCATCGTGGTGAACACGGCCATGTTTTCGCCCCAACCGGGCAGACCGCGCATGCAGATTCCGTAGACGCCTGCGCTGGGGTTATGGATCTTGGCGGCAAAGCCCTGAATCTGTTGCCAAGTGGGCTGTGCGGGCATGGTGACACCGGCTTTCTGAAACAGCGCCTTGTTGTAGAACGTCATGGAGCTTTCGGCGTAGAAGGGAACAGCGTAGAGATTCCCTTTGAGCGTGAGGGCCGTCCGTACGCTGGGCAGCAAGTCGCTGAGGTTGTAGCTCTTGGCAAGCGCAGCATTCTTGGCGAACAGAGGCGTCAGGGGATCGAGCCAGCCGTTCTTGGCCCAGATCGGCACTTCGTATGCGCCGACCGTGGCAACGTCGAAGCTGCCTGCACCGCTCGCCACGTCCAGCGTGATCTTCTGGCGCAGTTCGTTTTCAGGCAGCACGACCCACTTCACGGTGATGTCGGGGTACTTTTTGTTGAATTCTCCGGTCAGGCCCTGCATGGTGACCATGTCGGGGTTGTTGACGGTAGCGATGGTAATGGTGCTGGCTGCCGACGCCGCCGAGAGCAGGGCGGCAGTGCCCAGAGAAAGGGCCAGGGTCAGAGAACGCTTGAATGAGTACCGCTGTGAAATCGATTGCATGGGTGGGCCTCCGGGGCGCTTGCCGCAGGGTGTGCGACAGGAAGAAGACGGGGCGGCAGGGAACGCGGTACACAGTTGTACCGAGCAGACCGGGTGACCGCTTTCACCCAGAACTTTGATTGATGGTCTCGTGACCATTAGTGAACCATAAACTTTGGCAAATGTCCAGCCCCCCAGGTAAATTCTCTGCACCGGGTGTAGTGATCTCGTGTCCATTCCAACCAGAACGACTTCAAAGCCTGTCTGGGTCGCTTTTGTCGGTTGCCGTAATCCGAAAACCAGATTCCGCCTCGCCAGAAACGGGCCGCAGCGTGGCCACACAACTCGTTTTTTGCCTCTGTGATGCTTAGAATGGCCCGCGTGTCCACCATTCAGGACGTTGCGCGACTTGCGGGCGTCTCCCCTACCACTGCCAAACGTGCCCTGCGTGAAGCCGACAAACTCACGCCCGAAACTCTTGCCCGCGTGCAGGCCGCCATAGAAGCCCTGCACTACGAACCTGACCAACGTGCAGGCGGCCTGCGCGGAGGCCAGAGCCAGACAGTGGGTCTGGTACTGGGCAGCATCGTCGAACCTTTTTTTGCTCAGTTTGCCCGCACCACCGCTCACGCCCTCAACCGAGCCGGATATACGCTGATCATCACCGAAAACGAATACAGCGCCGCCCGTGAGGTGGAGGAACTGCGCCGCCTGTATGGTCAGCGGGTGGCCGCCGTGATGATTCGTGCAGGGTACGGCCCCGAGAGCCGGGAATACCTGGCCCGCATGGTGGCGCGGGGCGTGGTGGTGGTGGAGTTCGACTACACCGCGCCCAACAGTCCTTATCCCTCGGTGATGCTGGACAATTCGGCTGCCGTATACGACGCCGTCGCCTACCTGCACGGCCTCGGCCACCGCAGGATTGCTGCGCTGGGCACCTATCATCCCAGCGTTCATCCCGAAGAACGCAGCCGAGCTTTTCCAGAAGCCATGAACGCGCACGGCCTGACCGTACCGCCCGAATATCAGCGCGTCACGCTGCTGACTGAGGACACGGCCTACCGCCTGACGCATGACCTGATGAGCCTGCCCGTCCCGCCCACGGCCCTGATCGCGCTGGCAGGCACGCAGGCGGTGGGGGCATACCGCGCACTGCGTGAGCGTGGACTACATATTCCCGGCGACGTCAGTTTATTGACCTTCGATAATTACCCGTGGACCGGATTGGTCGAGCCACCCATTACCGTGATAGAGCAACCTGTAGAAGCCATGGCAGAAGCCACAGCTCTCAAAATTATTGCCGCCCTGGAAGGCGGCTCGACGGGCGAAAGCATCACGTTTCCTGGCAAAATGATCGAGCGGGGCAGTTGCGGGCCGCCCAAGCCGGATCGACCCACAGACTGAGGCCCACTGGCCGACTCCTAAACTTCAGCTCCGCCAAGGTTGCTGACCTGTACCTGTTCGCTGTCTTCCTGCTGCACCAGTGCAGGAATAGCCAGCGCAGCCAGGATGAGAGCGGCGGCGGCTGTCACGGCCATGGCCCAGATATTGCCCGTAAACAACAGGAGCAGTGTCAGCACGCTGAGCACACTGGAGCTTCCCATCAGCAGCGAGAGGACAGAGATCATGCTCTGAGTGTGCCGGATGACCGTCACCGCTGCATGACGCTCTCATAAAGTTGGTCTTTGGCGGTCCTTCGGCTGACCTGAAGAGTACGGGGGGATCATCTGAGTGAGTGGGGGCATATGGCAGGTGCAGGCGCGGGGCTGCCAGAATAGAGAGCGAACCACCGACGCCTCTCTGTGTCCCTCGCCTTTCATCATTCACTGCCCTCAAGGACTCCGGTTGATCACTCCAGAAGACCTCCACCAACTCGCTTTTTTTGCCGACCTCGACCCAGCCGGGCGCGAGGAATTGGCGCTGGCTGCCGCCGACGTCTACCTGAACGCGGGTGACTGGTTGATTCAGGAAGGCGACTCGGCAGCATTTTTTGTGCTTCTAGAAGGACAACTGGAAGTCCTCAAGGAAACCGCCGGAACAGAGCATGTGATCAACACATATGCACCGGGCGAGGCCTTTGGAGAAGTGCCGTTGTTGCTGGGATCTGGGGCGGTCGCCAGCCTCCGGGCACAGGAAAGATCGCGGGTCATGCGGCTGGAAGCGCCCGATTTTCATGCGCTGATGGCCCGTTCGGACGCGGTGGCGTCGCGGGTGCTGAGGAACATGACGCGGCGGGTAGGCGACCTGCAACGGCTGGCCGTAGAAACGCCGCAGGCTGTGACCCTGCTGATCGGCAGCCGCGCCGAACCTGACTGCTCTGGGTTACGCGATTTTCTGGCCCGTAATCAGGTTCCGTTTCGTTGGCTCGATCCTGAAGAACCTGCCCTGGCCGCGCTGATTCCGCC
This sequence comes from Deinococcus aquatilis DSM 23025, assembly GCF_000378445.1. Lineage (GTDB taxonomy): Bacteria > Deinococcota > Deinococci > Deinococcales > Deinococcaceae > Deinococcus > Deinococcus aquatilis. The sequence goes on from NZ_KB899724.1 coordinate 17,608, forward strand.
GGAAGTGATCCAACTGCCTCAGCCTGTGGTGATCCTGCCAGGGGCAGAAGTGCTGACGCGTCCCAGCATGCGCGAAGTGGCCGTCCGGGTGGGCCTACAAGTTGATCCGGAGCGCTCTGAATATGACGTGGTGATTCTGGGCGGTGGTACGGCAGGACTGGCAGCAGCGGTGTACAGCGCGTCCGAGGGATTGTGTACGCTGCTGGTAGAAAAGCACGCCCCCGGCGGTCAGGCTGGAACATCCTCGCGCATCGAAAACTATCTGGGTTTCCCCACAGGCCTGTCGGGAGACGATCTCAGCGCCCGCGCACTGCGTCAGGCCCGGCGATTCGGGGCCGAAGTGGTGACCACCCGCGAGGCGATGTCAGTCACGCCCAGCCCCACGCCGGGAAGGGGATTCCATGTGGTCACGCTGGACGGTATTGAGGGAACGGGAGGCGAAGGGAAGTGGGGCGAACGCATTCAGGCCCGCACCGTCATCGTGTCTACCGGAGTGGAGTGGCGGCCCCTGCCTCTGCCCAACGCCAGGGAACTGAGTGGGCGCGGCGTGTGGTACGGAGCGGCCCGTACCGAGGCGTCCGGCATGCGGGGCAAGGACGTATACCTGATCGGTGGCGGCAATTCCGCCGGACAGGCCGCCATGCACTTCTCGGGCTATGCCGAGCGTGTCAGCCTGCTGATCCGTGGCCCGAGCCTGGAAGCGGGCATGTCGCAGTACCTGATAGATCAGTTGGCGGGCAAGGCCAATGTGCGGGTGTGCCTGAACTGCGAAGTGACAGCCCTTCATGGTGACGGCCACCTCACGGGTCTGACCGTCCGGCACCGGCCTCCCCACGCACTCCCCACCGAAGAACAGATCGCCACCAACGCCCTGTTCGTGTTTATCGGGGCTGATGCCCGTACCGACTGGCTGCCTGAAGCCCTGTGCCGCGATGAACGCGGCTATATCCTGACTGGCAGCGCCGTTTCCGCAGACCACTGGCCCCTGACGCGGGATCCACTGCTGCTCGAAACCAGCGTACCGGGTATCTTCGCGGCGGGCGACGTGCGCCACGGCTCTATCAAGCGGGTGGCGTCGGGCGTGGGTGAGGGCAGCATGTCGGTGGCCCTGATTCACCACTATCTGGGGCAGCAGTAGACAGTAGAAGAGAATGTTGACCCGGACGGGCCAACGTGAAGTCGTGCCTCCTCCCACGAGCGTCAGATCAGCCCGACATGAGGAAAGGACAAGGAGTCAGAAACGCGAGGAAAGTCATGGCCGAGGTCGCCCGAGCATGCCAGCATGCATGATCTTGACCAACTTCGGAACTCTCCTTTGAACCAGCGTGACAACCATATTCTGGAGGCGATGACCGATGGGTACGTCGCTCTGGACCGTGAGTGGTGCTTTACCTACGTGAACCGGGTTATTGCCGAAGCCACAGGCAAAACACCCGATCAGCTGGTGGGCCGCCGTCTGTTCGACGAGTTTCCGGAAACCTGGGCGCTGCTTGAACGCCACAGTACAGCCATCCAGAGTGGCGAGGCTGTGTCGTTCGATACCGAATATCCGCCGCTGAACGTGCATGTCCATGTCCAGACCTTCCCGACCCCAGAAGGAGTCGAAATCTTTTTTCAGGACGTGACTTCATTACGCCGCGCCCGCCGCAACGCCTCACGGCTGCTGAATCTGACAGAAGCGCTCAATGCCGCAACCCATCTGGATCAGGTATTGAACACTGTACTTCAGCACTTGCAGGAAGAAACCTACGGGGTATTGGTGGCCCTACACGATCCGGAAGAAGACGTGCTGAAGGTACGGTACGCCGTCAATTTCGATCCGGCAGGGGTGGAACCCTATCTGCGGATTCACGTCAACGCCGACGTTCCTCTGGCCGAAACGTTCCGGACTGGGCAGTTGATGGTCATGAGCCGCGCGGAATGTGAGGCCCGCTATCCAGCCCTGCAGATCGACGCACATACCCAGGAAGTCGTGGTGTTGCCTCTCCGGAGCAGTGGACGGGTACTGGGCAGCATGACCCTGAGCATGAAACAGCCCTGGGCCGTGGACCTGCTGACCCGCAGCCAGCTGACGGTGGTGGCCGCGCAGTGTGCCAGCGCTATAGAACGCGCTCAACTGTTCGAGGAAGCGAGGCGCAACGAGGGCCGTTACCGCACGTTACTGGAAACGACGCACGCGGTGATCTGGGAGGTGGATGCGCAGTTCAGGGTCACCCGGCCCCTGAGAACCTGGGAATATTTTACGGGCCAACTGTTCCAGCAGCACCGGGATTTCGGATACCTGCAGGCGGTTCACCCGGACGACCGGGAAGCCGCGAGTACAGAACTCCAGGCAAAAACTGCCCTGGGTCAATCCTTTCAGATGCGCCTGCGGCTGCAACACCGGAACGGCGAATTCCGGGCCACCGAGGTGCAGTGCGTCCCTGTGCATGATGAGGCGGGGAAGGTCTGCGGCTGGGTCGGTGCAATTCGGGACGTCTCTGAGCAGGAGCGCCAGCAACGCTGGGAAAGCGGTGCACGGCAGTTGCTGACAAAATTGGGGCAGGCCACCGAAGCGCAGAGCGTGTACCGCGACACCCTGAAAGCAGTGGCCGATATCGCCGGAACCCCATACGCAGTGCTGGCTGGCCCACTGGAGTCGGTGGGCATGTTCCGGGTTCTGCACGCCGAGCAGATCCCCGAACATATCTTGAATCAGGTACGCCAGTTTCAGGCCATGCCGGAGTCGGCCATCGGGCGGGCACTTTCTTACGGCCTTCCCTTCTGGCTTCAGGATGAACTGACCGATCAGGCCTTGCCAGATATCCACGCGATGGCCGATCGGAACCTCCTCGCACAGGCGGGGCCTGTATTGATGGTGCCGCTGAACCACGAGCATCAGCTGACGGCGCTGATCGCGCTGAATTTTACGGGTTATCCAGAACCGAGCGAAGACGTTCTGGCCCATCTGCGCTGGCTTCAGCCTCAGCTGGCTCCTGCCCTGCAACGCGCACAACTGCTCAGGACGCTGGAACGCAGCGAGAGGCAGGCCCAGACCATTTTGCGGGCGCTGGACGAAGGCGTGCTGCTATTCGATGCCGATGGGCGGGTGGTGGCCGCCAACCCCACTGCCCGTCAACTGAGCGGACTGGGCGGAGGGGCCGAGGAAGACCAATGCGGCGAGATCGTTCCGTTTCCACTGGCCTTCGACAAGAGTTGGGGCCTGCGCGACCCGGCAGGCCAGCTTCTTCCAGTCAGCGCCTACCCGGCGGCCCAGGCCATCTCATCAGGCAAGACCGTTCGCGACTCGGTGGTGGAATTCGTGCGGCCAGATGGACGGGCGATCCTGGTGTCTATCAACGCTGTACCTCTGGTCGAAGACGGCGTGTTCCGGGGCGCAGTCGTATCGTTTGCCGATGTCACCGAGGCTTACCGGATGCGCCAGCAACTGGAACGGCAGGCCCATGAAGATGAACTGACCGGCCTGCCCAACCGCCGGGTCTTCAACTGGTCGCTGGAACAGTTGGCGAGGGAGCCACAGACCAAAACAGCTGTTCTGCTCCTGGATATAGACCAGTTCAAGGCCGTGAACGACACCTTTGGACATCATGTCGGGGACGCCCTACTTCAGGCAGTGGCGCGGCGGCTGATCAAGGTTTGCGAGGGTCGGGGCACAGTGATCCGGCTGGCAGGCGATGAATTCGGGGTTTTATTGCCCATCTCCAGCCCCGCAGAGGCAGACGCGATGGCAAATCTGCTGATAGACCGGCTGCGCGAAACATTGACGGTGGCCGACATGGAATTTCATATCAGCATCTGTGTGGGCATCTGCATCAGCTCAGACGAGGGCGGAACGGCCAGCGAACTGTACCGCCAGGTCGATCTGGCGCTGCATGAGGCCAAACGCAATGGACCGGGCCGCTGGTGTCAGTTTACCCCCGGTCTGTCGGCAACCCAGCAGCGGCGGGTACAACTGGAACGGCGTCTGCGGGCGGCCCTCCACACCCGAACGCCGCATACCCAACTGCCCCACAGCGAGGGGCTCAGCGTGCACTACCAACCTATTATGGAGTTGGCTGGTCGGCAGGCTGTGGCCTTTGAGGCTCTGGCCCGCTGGAACGATGCCGAACTGGGTTGGGTCAGCCCACTGGAATTCATCCGTGTGGCCGAGGAGAGCGGCCTGATTCACGAGTTGGGTGCGATGGTCCTGCACTGCGCCCTCAGCCAGGGCCGGGCCTGGGCAGAAGCGTGGCATAAACCCGTATCCGTCAGTGTCAATGTCAGCTCGACCCAGCTGATGCGCTGCGATTTCCTGGAACAGGTCACAGGCATACTGGAAGCGACAGGGGCGGCGGCCTCCTCACTCATTCTGGAGATCACCGAGGCTGTGGTCATTCAGGACGTAGAACTGGTCAACAGCCGCCTGCAAGCCCTGCGGGATATTGGTATCCGGGTAGCGCTCGACGATTTCGGCACAGGCTTCTCAAGTCTGGCCGTGCTGGGTACCCTGCCCATTGATGTCCTGAAAGTCGACCGACTTTTTGTCAAAGGTGTGGCACAGAATGCCCGGCGTCAGGCGCTTCTGGCCGCCGTCATTCTGCTCGGCCACCGCCTGGGAATCACGGTGGTGGCCGAGGGTGTCGAAGAAACCTCCGAACTGGAAGTTCTTCAGATTCTGGGTTGTACTCATGTTCAGGGCTATCTTTTCGCCCGGCCTCTGCCTGCAGCGCAGATTTCAGGCCCAGCACACCTCAATTTGACCAAGCCAGTCGCCTTCCAACATACCCGGACCAACGAAGCCTGAGCCTGCCCTGAGATGAAGTCCATCCGGCTGAAGGTGTTGTTCAGACCGAGTCGGAAGGAGCGGGAGCAGAGGCATCAATCTGGCTACTTTCATGTGCCAATCCCAGAGGATCTATCACTTCCAGCACCTCGCGCCGGAGCGAGATCGTCTGGCTCTGATCCACGACCCGGCTCTCTTTCCAGATCTGTACGTCCAGCGCCGGAAACACTTCCTTCTGGACGGTGGCATGTTCCTCAAATAGCAGCACTTCATGGGTACGCCCTGGTTCCAGTGCCACACCGTCAATCATGACCTCACCTGCACCCGGCGCAATCGTAATTTCGAGTTTTTCGGTTCGCAGCATTACGGGCAGCAGTTCTTGCCGCTCGGTGACGACCTTATTGATAGTCACCGAGCCGTAGACTTCGCGCACCACATCTACACGGGCACGTTCTTCATGCAGCGTGAGATGGTTCAGGTGAACTCTGGAAGACTGCTGCGCCTGCGCCGAAAGGGTCAACGCTTCCGATGACTCGTTGACTCCCGCGCCCACGGAAGTGGTCAGAGACGGAATGGATGAGGTGGAGACAGAAGTGTCTTCCGGCGTTACAGACGGCGTAGGATCGCGTGAATCGGTCATGGGAATCCTCACAGGACGAATCAGGAGAGCGCCCAAGAGCAGCGCAATGGAGAGGCGAACGAAATCGAAACGAACAAAACCGGAGCAGGGCGGATGTGCTTCCACGCTGCTCCGGTTTGCGTTCACTGGTCTAGAACATGTCCAAGTGAATCATTTCAGATCTTGCGGTTGGTGGTGTTCGTTTCGGTCGTGGTCGTGCTGCCCTCGTCAACACGGACTTCGCCCGTCTTGGTCACGTCCAGCACCTCGCGGCCTACGGTTTCGGTAACAACTTGGCTATCAGTGACAGTGCGCTTACCTACTTCGATCTCTTCCACCACGTAGGCTTCTTTGCCCACATTGGCGCGTTCGGCTTCCAAATCTACGCGCATGGTGGTCTGGCCCTCGCCCAATACAGCTCCGGTCACAGCCTGTCCATCGGTCACAGTATGACGCTCAATGATCACTTCTTCGCGTTCCAGCGCCACATTCACCTGCTGCTCGCGGGTTTCCACGTGCTTACCAATCTCAACGCTGCCTGCTTGGAAGCGGTCTTTGTTCACGACCAGACGCTCCTCCAGCAGTTGGAGACGCTCGGGAGTACGGTAGGCGGTCTCCTTGTATGCGGCGCGTGCGGTTTCGTCCACGGTAGAGGTCTTATCGGCCCCCAGCAGCACACGCTCGTCGGACTCGTAAGATTCGGTGGCGTACATCTCGCTGGAGCTGTATTCACCCAGGTCACGGGCCTGATCACGGGTCAGGTTGTCGAAGTACACACCGTCATCGGTAATTCGGGCGTGGCCGACTGGAATCAGCACCTCTTTGGAAGAGAACCAGCCACCCACATCGGTGATCAGGTAGCGCAGTTTGCCACTGGAAGGATCAACGAGGGCGTCACGGATGGTGCCGATCTTCTCACCGTTGGTGCCGTATGCGACGCTGCCGTTGGGCAAGTACACGCCTTCGCCGGTCAGAGCGTCGCCGTGAGTGCGGGTCAATTCAGAAAGAAGAGCAAGTTGGGGCTGTGTCATGGGAAAACCTCCGCTAAGGGGAAAGTGAGATAAACGTAGTCCTGAACATCCGGTCTTACACAAAAACCATCGTTCCCTGTGTTGAATCCGTCTGTCAGGGTCAGGAGCAAGTTTATGCAGAGCAAGCTCTCTCGCTGCTGAGTGTTTTCTCAATGTCTACAAGGTTTGTCTTGGGGTAGAGTTTAGGTCAAGCTGATAAAATCTATAAAAACAGCTATGACGTCATCTCTACCAAACATCGGATGAGTTTTCCGACGGTCTCATTTAATGCTCAAGCACGCACTCTTAGATCATCTCTTCTTAATCCCAGCCAATAATAACTCGCACTCATCCATTCAATAGATTTCTGTGATTTCAAGACAAATATCTGTCAAATGCAATCTATTTGCTGTTGTTTTGAAGAAAACCCCAGAAATTGGTTTGTGAACAAAACCGACTCGATATGAAACACTCCCTCCCCACGCTCTAGGTCAGTGGGGAGGGAGTGTCATGAATCTTTTAAACAGACCAGGATTTTAACGTCCAGTTCGGCCCAACAGGTCTACCAGACGGTCTACCTGTGATTTCTGAGCAGCCTCCAGGGCAGCCACAGCTTCTTTTTGCAGAGCCTTCCATGCTTCCAGCGTGCGGGCGGAGGTGTGCATCACAGCGGCACTGACCGTAAAGTGCAATCCCGGCGAGCGGCGCATACTGGCTTCTACAGCCTCGCCGCGTGCACCCAGCACCGCACCCAGGATGCCCTTTTCTTCTGCTCTACGCTGAAGTTCCCGGCGCAAAGCCCGGTCTTTGATGCGTTCTACAACTTCCCAGGCGGCGTCCTGAACCAGATCGCGACCTAAAGCGGCGCGAAAGGCCTCAACCCACAGATCATCCCCCCGCCGCCCCGTCCTGAAATGCAACCCGCCCGTATGCACTGTCCAGTGACTTTCAAAATCGCGGCCATCTTCAACGAGCACGCGAATCTGACGGGTTCCGGCCTCAAGCGTAAAGCGGTGGCCCTCAGGCAACACGGGCCAACTGCTCAGGCCATCGGCATCCAATGCCTGCATGGTGGCGTAGGCAGAGGCCAGCACTTCAGGCCCGTCTTGTGCACCACCAACCCGCGCTCCATCGGCATACAGTCCCAACAGACCGCCTTCCTCCAGCCGGACTTCATGTTGTATATGCCGCAATCCCAGGCCCCACGCTTCATGGGCCCGCGTCAGGGCGGCGCTGAGTTCAGCTGTGTTGGCAGCCTCCCGCGCATCAAGATTGAGGTCAGGCAGAGCAGTACGAAGCAGGGCCTGCAGGGCCATCCGCGATCCGGCTTCGGCATCCTGGGCCACCTGTGCGGTGTCTGGGGCGGCTGTTTTCTTGATCTTGCTGGCTTGCGTCACGGTTATCCTCCGGGCATGTTCTGGTGGGTGAGGTGACCCTCAATTGTAATGGCTAGGTGTCTTGTGGAGCGGAATCGAATGTTGGCGTGCGGTCAGTGTACCGAGAAGCGTAAAGGCTCTCCTGGTGTTTCACTCCCGCCAGCACAGGTTTATTCTATCCTATTTATGCGACTAAAAACAGAAGTCTTGTCCCCAATATGTTCATAACAGATTTTGATCGGAGTTGCTCTACCTGTTGTGGATAGACAAACAGGAACAGCTAACGAACTTGAGACATGGACCTTGGGTGTGCTCCCGTCCTTCTCAATCACAGCTGATTTTGATTAGGGCCATATACATACCCAGATTACGGAGACGATGCAAACAAGATCTGTCGTCAAATAACCCACAGCCTCACCAAAATCTAATCAGATGCTCATTTTTTTGCCCGTATCCGGATCCAAAATTGGGACGCCTCTACAAGGCACGAGAAGGCCATTGATAGGGTATCTGCAGACTTGGGGGGCGGCAAACTACCCAGAGGCATGTTCCTGAGGCTGTGATGAGCTTCTATGCCTATTCAGATCTGGCAGGTTGCCAGGGAAATGACATTTAAGACGAAATCAGCCCAAAAATGGCAGGAAGTCAAGCTTGGCATTCCGACCCCGAATTCAAATTTTTTCAGGGTCGCCTTGATGTTGATTCTTTTAGAGCTTTTAAAAGATTTAAAAGATTGATGATCATCATCAGGGGGCGGAAGCAGTTTCCCACAAACACGACGTTTTTCGCGTTTATCGCCTGAGTAGACCGGTACTTTTTCGGCAAACCGCCTGAGTAGACCGGTACTTTTTAGCCCCAATCGCCTGAGTAGACCGGTACTTTTTCAGCAAACCGCCTGAGTAGACCGATAGTGCTCAGACTCAAACCGCCTGAGTAGACCGGTACTTTTTCAGCAAACCGCCTGAGTAGACCGATAGTGCTCAGACTCAAACCGCCTGAGTAGACCGGTACTTTTTCAGCAAACCGCCTGAGTAGACCGGTAGTCGCAACTCAAACCGCCTGAGTAGACCGGTAGTGGGTATCAGCACCCAAAAATGAATCTTTAGTGGCGCTGATACGTCATTTTTGCCGATTAAAGCGAATTATGTTCACAGCTAATCGCCTGAGTAGACCGGTAGTGTCTCTCCTCAAACCGCCTGAGTTGTCCGGTATCGCGTATGAGGAGGCAGGCGCGTATCATGAGGACAGTTTTGAGGAGGGAAGTAGGAGTGACGACCACCAAACGACAGGCCAACAACCGGTTGTCAAAGCTCCCTCCTTCCCTCCCGCAGGAAGTTCGGCGCATTGATGAGGCCAACGTCGGTCGGCTCGGACTGATCAGCATTCAGGAGCGTATCCCTGAAAGTTTTACTTCCTGGACAGTGGATTTTGAGGTGGATGGCCGCCCCGCCCGCCTCAGTTGCGACGCAGTGCCCAAATACGGCGGCGTGCCACACGGTCTGGACGGAGACGTGGCAACTGCGCTGATGGATCTGTATGTGGAGAGCGGTTGCCCCGAGGACGGTGTGCTGCATACCACCGCATATCAGATCTTGAAAAGAGCGGGATTGGGAGATTCGGGCCGCTATTACCAGAATCTGCGTCAGACCCTGTTCCGGCTCAGAACAGCAACCTACAGTGCGTCCGAGGCGTGGCGAGACCACCGCCAACGTAAATGGACGACTGTCACCTTCAATTACATAGAGGCGCTGGAATTCACCAGCCCTGACGGCGAACTTGGTCTCAGCCGCACCAGTACGCTGAAACTGCGTTTGGCTGAATCTATCGTCCGTTCTATTCGGGCGCAGTACACCAAACCACTGGATCTGGAGTTTCTGACCAGTCTGGATCGTCCTCTGACCCGCGCCCTGTACCGCCTGCTCGATGCTCGCCGCTATCCACCGGAGGACCCGCGTGAACGTCTGCCGTCCTATACGGTCAATTTGATTGCCTGGGCCGATGCCTGCAAGATAGTGGATCAGCGCAGCAATAAAATCAGGGCCACTTTGCAGGGCGCACACGAAGAATTGATCGAGCGCGGATATCTGGCCGACGTGGCCTACGACGGGCGTGGGCAGAAGCAGGAAATCACCTACCTGTTCGCTGACACTGGCCCTGAACCCGAACCGCTGACGCCGCCCTCCGCCTTGCTGCAAGACCTGCTGAATTACCGTGTGGCCCTGTCTGTGTCGGAGCGTTTGCTGCACGAATACGGCGATGAACATGTGGCTGCACGCTTGGCCCGTTTTCAGCGCCTATTGGAGCAGGGGTATAAGGCCCGCAACGTGTCTGCCCTACTCGTAGATGTCATTCGCGATACGGAAGGCAAGTATGACGAGAAGGAAAAGTTGGTTGAGGCGGTGGCCCCGTCTGCAGTAGGCAAGACCAGTTCACGTGCTCGCCCCAGCCGTCCCAGTGACCCTGCACCGCTGCTTTTGCCGGTAGCTGAAGAAGACCCTCACCAGAATGCTTCGCTGGAGGAGCGGGTAGACGCGGCCATGAAAACAGTGCAATTTTTATTGCGCGAACGCCTGAGCGTGACAGAGTACGCCCGGCTGAGGATGCATCTGATTGTTGGCAATCCCGACCCACAAGTGTTGGGACGCCGTGCCCTGAAAGCCAAGATGGAAGGCCAGTTGGACATGTTGGCAACAGAATTGTTGGCTGTGCTGCATCAGGGGATAATTCCCGCTGATAAGTAAGCTTGCACGTCCCTCTTGTATGCAACCCACTCATTGCATTTGCTGGAACACTCTTCCAGTAAGGATGCTGTCAAAGCAATAATGGATTTTGCATACAAAACTGATCAGATGCTCAGTCTGTACTGATTTAGACGACCTAAAGGTCATAGACCGGAGAGTCTGTGCAGTTCATCATATACGGATCGTGGCCAATGTGTCAGAGAATGTCTGCTTTTACTTTCAGGCTGAGCTTCAGCCGTCGAAAGAAGTGTGGAATGAATGTAGGGCGTGTGCCAAATGAGCGTAACGGAATGGGCTGAGGTCATCATTCGGGCTTGCCTGGCAAGTGACGCTCTGTTGGGCCTCGCACTCGCTGGGTTTGCTCCACGACTCAGGCCGGGTGCGCCAGACCGGGTGACCCAGATGGTTCGTCTGACTGCACTGGTCGCGGCGCTGTGGGCGGCTTGTTTGGCCCTGGCCTGGCCGCCCTCGCTGCCCGTATATCACCTGGCAGCCAGCATCACTGGGTTGATATCGCTGGTCATGGTGCTGGTACTGATTCGCCTTTTATTGCGCCTGCCGCCTGTTCTGACTGCTGAAGAATCGGTGCGGGATTTGCTGACGGGTGCTCTGAGTCGGTCGGGACTTCTTCAGGCTTACCAGCAATTGCCCGCAGGGACGCCGGTTTCGGTTGCGCTGATCGACGTGAACGGCCTGAAAATGATGAATGACGTGCAGGGGCATAACACGGGTGACCTGTTTTTACACAGTATCGCTCAGGCCCTCACGGCAGCCCTGCCTGCGGGCAGTCTGATCGGACGTTGGGGAGGAGATGAGTTTGTCACGCTGACTCCGCACGCCTCGACTGGAGAAGTGATGGAGACCCTCCGACTCGCGCTACGGGAGACACCGGGAGCACGGCCCGGCCTTCCGGCATTCGCTTTTGGGTTGACCGAAACCTGGACGCCCGAACCACTCGAGCGGCCCATCGCGGTGGCGGACGAGCGGATGTACACCCTCAAGCAGCGCCAGCGAGAGGTGCAGGTGACGCAGGGGGGCACCTTGCCAGAGTCGCTGGAAGAGTATGCCCGCCAACTCGATCTGCTTTCCAGCCCGGAAGAATTGTTGCCGCTGGGCCTATCCCTGTCGTTGCGGTTGGTGGGGTTCGAGGCTGCGGCGTACTACGAGCGCGTCAACGGCAGTTTCCGACTGTTGTATTTTTCTGGGAATCCTGAGTTGTACGACGTTCACGATCAGGTGCTCACCCATCTGGACAGTGGCAGGGGCACCGCAGGCGAGTCGGTGAGGTCCCGGCGAACGACCTGGAGCGCCGATTATCAGAACGATCCGCGTGGGGTGCTCGAATGGAAACAGGCGGGGCTAAAAAGTGTATTGACCACCCCGGTGTACGATGCCAGCCGCCTGATCGGAATTCTCTGCCTGACCAGTTTCAATACCTGGCACTCGGTCACGCCGCAGCGCCGTTACCTGCTGGAAAGCCTGGCCCAGCGCATTGGCTACGCGCTGGAACGGACACGGATGGACGACTCTGAGAAGCACCATCAGACAGATGAACAGGGACATCAGGCCGATGAACGGGGCCAGGTATAGATCGGGGCGCTACAACAGCCCGCGCCGCAGCGCCTTGACTGCCGCCTGAGTCCGGTCTGCCGCCTGCAATTTCACCAGGAGATCCTGCACATGCAGTTTGACGGTACTCACGCTGACGCCGAGGCGCAGGGCAATGTCTTTATTGGACATTCCATCGGCAATCAACCTCAAAACGTCCATCTCGCGAGCGGTGAGGGGTGAGGCCGTATCAGGGGCACGGATGCCGCCCAGAACGTGGTGGGCCACCTGCGGATCGAGGTAGGCGCTTCCGGCGGCGGCGGCGCGGATGGCCAGCAGCAACAGATCAGACTGGGCACTTTTGAGGCAATAGGCATCGGCACCACCGGCCAGCGCCGCAAACACTTCGTCGCGCAGGTCGTGGGCTGTCAGCATGACCACGCGCACAGCGGGCCAACCCCGTTTGATCTCGGTGCAGGTCTGAATTCCGTCTATGCCGGGCAGTCCGATATCGACCACAGCGACATCCACCTCATGCCGCGCCAACACTTCCAGCCCTTCCTCGCCGCTGCGGGCCTCGGCGGTCACGCGCAGGTCGGTTTCCAGATTGATGGCTGCCCGCAGGCCGTCTCGGGTAAAGGCATGATCCTCGATCAACAGAATTCGGGTCGGTGAGGCGAAGGTCATAGGCGCTCCGGGGTGCTGGTGGGAAGTTCAGTGGGGAGGGTCAGGATAAAGGTGCTCTGGGCGCGGGCGGTGCGGGCGTAGGTCACGTTTCCGCCGTGGGCCTGTGCAATCCGGCGGGTGAGATACAGCCCCAGCCCTGTGCCGCTGCCTGCGCCCCCTCCCCGGAACCGTTGAAACAATGAGGCGATGCGGGCGGCGCTGACACCGGGGCCGTCATCCTGCACGGTCAGGACAGCCTCGTCGGCGTCGGTTCTCAGGGTCACGCGCACGGTGCCGCCGGGTGGACTGAATTTGACGGCATTGTCGATCAGATTTTGTACGGCGCGGCGCAGATCGTGGGGGCGGCCCTGCACCCGCACGCCGCTGAGGTGCGGTTCCAGCGTGATGCTGCGTGCATCGGCCCGCGCCTGAAGCTGAGACAACACGCCCAGGGTCATATCCCGCAAATTTACGTCGCCGGAAGGGTCTTCGGGTTCGCCGCCCTCGACCTTGGCGACGGCCAGGAGCTGATCGGCCAGCGCCAGCAGGGTTGCATTCGCCTCCAGGCCGTTGCGAAGGGTGGCGCGGTAAGCCTCCGGCAGCGGGCCGTATGCGCCGCGCAGGGCCGTTTCCATACTCATGGCATTGGCGATCAGAGGCGTTCTGAGGTCGTGCGAAAAAGCGTAGACCAGATCGCGCAGCACCTCGCCGCGTTCGGCCAACTGAGCGCGTTGCAGGCGCAGTTCGTCCAGCAGCCCGGTTCGGTCCAGAAGCGGCTGAAGCGTGCCTACCGCCTGCGCGATTTCTCCCGGCAGGGCGGTGGGGCGCTCCATGATGATCAGCAGGTCTCCCCCACCCTCGGCGGCGGGGCGGCGAGACAGCCGGGCCAACACCAGATCGCCGCCCTGCGCCGCCCACACGTTATTTTGTACGCTGGCTGCTGGGCTGGGTGGGCGCGTCAACACGTCTAAAGGCAACCGGGTATTCAGGCGTGACAGCTCCCTGGGGGCGCTCTCCTGTGCTGTCGCCGCTGCGTCTGTGGTGCGGGCATAGGGTTCGCGCAGGATGGCCCGGTCTACCGCGCCGATTTCTACGCTCCGCGCTCCGGTCAGGGCTTGCAAGGCCGCCGTTGCACGGCTTACGAATTCGGCCTCGCCCAGCGGCCCGCTCACACTTTCGACCAGCGTTCTGAGGCTGCGTTCAAAGGTCAGGCGGCGTTCCTCTTCGGCCAATCGGGCGGCGCGGGCGCTGGCTTCTCGGGCACGCAGGGTCAACAGGCCCACCAGCAGCACGGTCAGAATGCTCACGGTGCGGTTCACAGCATCGAAGGTCGTGATGCCGTCGCGCCCGGCGTTCAGGCCGCCCGCCAGCAGGTTCGCGCCCACGCTAAAAGCCAGCAGCGCCAGCGTGGTGCGTTGCGAGGTGCCCAGCGCGGCCAAAGCCACAGGCGCACTCAGCAGCGTTCCCAGCACCCACTGGGTAGGCGTCAGAATGTCGGCGGCAGTGATCAGGCCCAGCAGAGTCCAGGCCAGCGCCGCTGCGGTACGTTCTCCGGGCACCGCAAACCGGGGAGGCAGGGCCGAATTCACGCTGTCCAGTCTAGTGCCTGTGGGCGCAGCAGAATCTTCAGATAGAGGGGGCGTGGTTTCAGGCACAGCGGATTCAGAGATAGAGGATTCGGGCATCAGGGCTTTTTCCAGCACAGCCTCAGCCTAGAGCGGGCGCAGGCCGGGCCGATTGGTCAGGTGGCCTACGGGGGTAGCCACAAGCAGAATGTCGCGCCGCCCGGAAGGGGCCGACCATGCTGCTCATGGACGTTTTTCTGCTGCTCCTCGTGCTGGCGCTGGTCGCCTATCTGCTGTACGCCCTCATTCGTGCTGAGAGGTTTTAGCTGTGGGTCTTCTGATCGGCCTCCTGATCCTGCTCGCGCTCTTCGGGGTGCTGGCCGCCGCCCTCTTGCTTCCCGAGAAGCTCTGAGATGGACATTTTCCTGACCTACGCGCTGGCTTTTGCGCTGGCTGTGCCGCTGGGCACGCTGATTGCGCGGGTGTTTTCTGCGCCCGCTTCGCGCCTCACCTCCCGCCTGCTGCGCCTGACCGGGGTGGACGCCTCCCGCCCGATGAACTGGCGGCAGTACGGCGCGGCCCTGCTGGGCACGAATGCCCTGATCGGCGTGGTCGCCTTCCTGCTGTACGCGCTGCAAGGCGGCCTGCCCCTCAATCCCGATGGAATTCCTAACCTGCGCTGGGATACGGCGCTGCACACCGCCGCCAGCTTCATCACCAATACCAACCAGCAGCACTACAGCGGGCAAAGTGGCCTGAGCTACCTGTCGCAGATGCTGGGCATCACGGCGCTGCAATTCATCACCCCGGCGGTGGGCATGGCGGCCCTGTTTGCCGTACTGCGCGGCCTGAAGGGTGAATCCAATGTGGGCAACTACTTTCTGGACGTGACGCGGGCCATCGGGCTGCTGATTCCGGCGTCGTTCGTGCTGGCCCTGCTGCTCACCTCTCAGGGCGTGCCCAGCACCTTCGGCGGCGCAACAACGGCCACTCTGCTGGAGTCGCAGATGGTGGAAAGCGAAGCGGTGTCCACCCAGATCATCCCGGTTGGCCCGGTGGCCGCGATGGTCGCCATCAAGCAACTGGGCACCAACGGCGGCGGCTGGTACGGCCCCAACAGCTCTGTGCCGCTGGAAAACCCCACGCCGCTCAGCAACCTGTTTCAGATGGTCGGCATCATCGTGTTTCCCGTCGCGCTGGTCTTTGCTGCGGGCCTGTTTCTGCGCCGCCGCCGATTCGGGGTGGCGCTGATCGGCGTGATGAGCGTGATGTCGGCGGCCCTGACGCTGGGCGCGGTGCTGAGTGAGCGGCAACCCAACGCGGCCCTTGCCGGACTGGCCGCAGTGGGCGGCAACCTGGAGGGCAAAGAAGTGAGATTCGGTCCCGACGCCACTGCCCTCTGGGGAGCCATCACCACCCAGACCAGCAACGGCAGCGTGAACGGGATGCTGGACAGCTTCAACCCGTTGGGCGGGCTGGTGCCTCAGCTCGGCATGTTCCTGAACGATGTGTACGGCGGCATCGGCGTGGGCCTGATCAACATGCTGGTGTTCGTGATCCTGACCGTGTTTATCGCGGGCCTGATGGTGGGCCGCACGCCCGAACTGTTTGGCCGCAAAATCGAAACCCGCGAGATCAAGCTGGCCTCGCTGATTATTTTGCTTCAGCCCTTGCTGGTGCTGGGTTTTACCGCTGCGGCGCTGGCTTTTTCCACCGTCACGGCCAATTCCAACCCCGGTTTTCACGGGTTGTCGCAGGTGCTGTACGAATACAACAGCGCCTATGCCAACAACGGCAGCGGCTTCGAGGGTCTGGGCGACAACACGCCGTGGTGGAACGTGACCTGCGCCGTGGTGCTGATTCTGGCCCGGTTTCTGCCCATTCTTGGCCCGTTGGCGATTGCCGGATATCTGGCCCAGAAGAAGGCCGCGCCCGAAACCAGCGGCACCCTGCGCGTGGATACGCCCGTATTTGCCGGAATGCTGCTGAGCGTGATGCTGCTGCTGCAACTGCTGAACTTTGCGCCTGCGCTGGTGCTGGGGCCGGTGGCCGAGCAACTCAGCCTGAACACTCCCCCCGCTGTTTCCTCTACTGGAGCCATCAAATGACCGTTCTCCCCAACACTCCGGCCCCCACGCCTGCCCCAGCTCCGGCTAAGAAATCTCTGTTTGCTCCCGAACAGGTGCGCGGCGCTCTGCGTGCCAGCGTGACCAAACTCGATCCGCGCTCTCAGGCCCGCAATCCGGTCATGTTTGTCGTGCTGGTCGGCTCGGCGCTGACGCTTTACCTCACGGTTGCCAACGTTGCCACGGGCAAAAGCTGGGGCTACGAGGCCGCCATCACTGTGTTGCTGCTGCTGACCGTGCTGTTTGCCAACTTTGCCGAAGGGCTAGCCGAGGCACGCGGCAAGGCGCAGGCCGCCAGTTTGCGGGCCGCTCGCGAGGACACCCCCGCCCGCCGCTTGGTTGGCGGAACCCTGACAGGCACAGAAGAAACCGTGCCCAGCACCCGCCTGACCCGTGGAGACCTGATCGTGATCGAGGCGGGCGAAATCGTGGCCGGAGACGGTGAGATCATAGAAGGATTAGCCAGCGTGGACGAGAGCGCGATTACCGGGGAAAGTGCCCCCGTGATCCGTGAGGCCGGAACCGATCACAGCGGCGTCACGGGCGGTACGCGGGTCCTGTCTGACCGCATCGTCGTGCGCGTGACCAGCCAGCCGGGGGAATCTTTTCTAGACCGCATGATCGCGCTGGTGGAGGGAGCCAGCCGCCAGAAAACCCCCAACGAACTGGCGCTGAGTATCCTGCTGGCGGCCCTGACCCTGATTTTTCTGCTGGTGGTCGCCACGCTGCCGCTGATGTCGCGTTTTGTGGGCGTGGAAGTCAACGTGGTCACGCTGGTGGCGCTGCTGGTGTGCCTGATTCCCACCACCATCGGCGGTCTGCTTCCGGCCATCGGGATCGCGGGGATGGACAGGGCGCTGCAGGCCAACGTGATCGCCAAAAGCGGCAAGGCCGTGGAAGTGGCGGGCGACGTGGATATTCTGCTGCTCGACAAGACCGGAACCATCACCATCGGAGATCGCCTGGCCACCCGGTTTGCGCCGCTGCCCGGAGTGACAGAAGCAGAGCTGGCCCACGCCGCCGCCCTGTCTTCTCTGTCCGACCCAACGCCCGAAGGCAAAAGCATTGTGGCGTTGGCTGCCGCTCAGGGCATCGCGCCTACAACTCCCGCAAACGCCGAATGGATAGAATTTTCGGCCCAGACCCGCATGAGCGGCGTGGACGCAGGCGGCCTGAGCATTCGCAAGGGCGCAGGCAGCGCCGTTTCCCGGCTGGTAGGCAAGCGTGGGGGCCACATTCCCCCCGAACTTCAGAGCATGGTGGATGAGGTTTCACGCGGGGGAAGTACGCCGTTGGTGGTGCTGAGCGGCACGCAGATTCTGGGCGTGGTGGCCCTGTCGGATATCGTGAAACCGGGCATGCGCGAGCGATTCGAGCAGTTGCGGTGCATGGGCCTGAGAACGGTGATGATCACGGGCGACAACCCCCTGACCGCCGAAGCAATTGCCCGTGAAGCTGGCGTGGACGGCTTTCTGGCCGAGGCCACCCCCGAAGACAAGATGCGGATGATCAAGGAAGAACAGGCGGCGGGCAAGCTGGTTGCCATGATGGGCGACGGCACCAACGACGCGCCCGCGCTGGCTCAGGCCGATGTGGGGCTGGCGATGCAGAGCGGCACGCAGGCGGCCAAGGAAGCGGCCAACATGATCGATCTGGATTCCGACCCCACCAAGCTGATCGAGGTTGTGGAAATCGGTAAGGGTTTGCTGATGACTCGCGGCGCACTGACCACATTTTCGATTGCCAACGATGTCGCCAAGTATTTTGCGATTCTGCCCGCCCTGTTCGCGGCCCAGTTGCCCGCGCTGGCTCCGCTGAACGTGATGGGCCTCAGCAGCCCGCAGAGCGCCATTCTCAGCGCCGTGATTTTCAACGCCCTCGTCATTCCGGCCCTGATTCCGATTGCCCTGCGCGGCGTGCGCTACACCCCCGGCAGCGCCGATGCCCTGCTGACGCGCAACCTGCTGGTGTACGGACTGGGCGGCATCGTGATTCCGTTTATCGGCATCAAAATCATCGACCTGTTGCTGGGTGTGATCGGCGTTTAGGCCACTCCAGGCTCTCCCCCAAACTCTTTGTTGCACGAACTCCAAGGACTGACCTCATGACGACTTCTGATCAAACCCAATCCGCCGAAACTCCTTCCCTTCCCCAACCCGGCCCCGGCTCCTGGCTACGTTTTTCCCTGTTCTGGCTGGTGGCATGCGGGCTGGCCTATCCGGTGGTCACGACCCTGACAGCGGGTGCGCTGTTTCCGGCGCAGGCCAATGGCAGCCTGATCACGCGGGGCGGCCAGGTCGTCGGCTCGGCACTCATCGGGCAGACTTTTACAGGTGACAGGTACTTCATTGGCCGTCCGAGTGCGGCGGGTGCGGGCTACGATCCCGTCAACGCCTCGGGCAGCAATCTGGCCCCCAGCAATCCGGCCCTGCGGGAGCGTGTGGCGGCCACTTCTGCCGAAATCGCGGCGCGGGAAGGCGTGCCCGCCAGCCGGATTCCCGCCGATCTGGTCACGGCCAGCGGGGGCGGCCTCGACCCTCATATCTCGCCCGCTGGGGCGGCGGTGCAGGTGGCCCGGATAGCGCGGGTGCGCGGCCTCCCTGAAGAACGGGTGCGCGAATTGATCGCGGCCAACACCCAGGCGGGCGTGCTGGGTCTGGGGCAACCCGGTGTGAATGTGCTGCGGCTGAATTTGGCGCTGGACGCTGGACAATAGGGGCCGGATGACGCAGGAGCACACGCCCGAACGCCTGACCCTGCGCCGTGCCGAAGCCTTGGCCCCGAGGCGCGGGATTCACAAGATTTTTGTGGGCATGGCGGCGGGCGTGGGCAAAACCTACCGCGCCCTGAGTGAACTGCGCGAACGGCTGGAACGCGGTGAAGACGCCCTGATCGGGGTACTGGAAACCCACGGACGGGCCGGAACCATCGCGGCGGCAGAGGGGCTGCCTGTTTTTCTGCGCCGTGAAGTGGTGCGCGGCTCTGTGATCCTGACCGAACTGGATGTGGACGGCCTGTTGGTTCGCCGTCCCTTCGTGGTGCTGATCGACGAACTGGCCCACACCAACGCCCCCGGCAGCCCCCACGACAAGCGCTGGCAGGACGTCAATACACTGCTGGACGCCGGAATTCATGTGCTCTCGACCATGAATGTGCAGCATCTGGAAAGCCTGAACGACACGGTCGCCCGCCTGACGGGGGTGCGGGTGCGCGAACGGGTGCCTGATCATGTGCTCAGTGAAGCTGACGAACTCGTGCTGATCGACCTGACGCCCGATGATCTGCGTGCCCGCCTGAGGGCCGGAAAGGTGTACGGCCCAGAAAAAGTTGAGCAGGCGCTGGGCAATTTTTTTACAGGGCCGAACCTGACCGCCCTGCGTGAAATCGCGCTGCGGCAGGTGGCGAACGTCGTAGAACTCGGCGCTCCGGAGGGGCAACCGGGCGTGCAGGAAATCGTGGTGGTGGCGGTGGCCGCCGAAGAAACTGCCGCCCGCCTGATTCGCCGGGGTGGGCAGTTGGCGGCCCGCCTGCACGCCGATCTGCATGTGGTCACGGTTCGTCCTGCCCGCCTCAGCCGCTCGCAATCGCAATTGCTGGACACCTTCCGGGCCATCACACACGCGCTGGGGGGCCAATTCGAGGTGCTCTCCCCTGCGGGCAACGTGGCCCAAACCCTGATCCGCTACCTGGAATCGGTGCACGCCACACAGATCGTCATGGGCGAAACCAGCCGCAGCCGCTGGGCCGAATTCCTTCGCGGCGACCTCATCAAAACCGTATTGCGAGAGACCAAGAATGTGGATGTGTACGTGATTACGCGGGAGTAGGCCGACGCCTGCGCTTCAGGGATGAAGTCCAGTGCAAGTCCGGCTCATGCGGGGGCAAAGTGCAGGCGCGTAGGGTGAGGTCGGTTCATTCCACAGGAGGCGTTATGACGGCTCAACCCTTTGCCCAGCATGACTTCCGACACCGCGATTCTCAGATCAATGACCTCTTGGAAGACGCCCTGAGTCAGCACGACACCCTTGAAGCTGTGGCCGACGAATTCCAGCGTCAGCTTCAGAGGGTGGAGGGGGCGTTGCCGCCCGCGCTGGTTGCCGCTTTGCACGGTCAACCGCTGGGCCATCCTCTGCATCCGATTCTGGTTCATTTGCCGTTGGGTGGCTGGCTGGTTGCGGGCATCCTGGATTTCTATCCGGGCCACAAGAGCGCCGATACCGAACACGCCGCTGATCTGGCCCTGCTTCTGGGCACTGTCGGAGCTGTGGGAGCCATCGCCTCAGGCTGGACAGATTGGGCCAACACTCGCGGCGAGGCAAAACGCACGGGCTTCATTCACGGGGCACTCAACGAAACCGCCTTCTTTCTGAACGGCGCGTCGTTGCTGGCCCGCCGCAGAGGGCGCAGAGGCTTGGGCAAAGTGCTGTCGGGCACGGCCTTGGCGCTGGCCTTGGGCGGGGGCTTTCTGGGCGGGCAACTGGTTTACCGCCACGGCCTCGGCGTGGGCAGAACGCTGGCAACGCCGCAGGGCTAAAGTAGGCCCGGCGATCTGTGCTGGTGGCTCTGCATTTCCCAAATCACGCACGGGTCATTTAAGCTGGGGTATGACCCTGTTGCCTGCTGCTGGATTGGCCCGCGTCCGAAGCTCCGCGCTCTGGTTGGGGATGTTGAGTTGGTCTGGATTGGCGGGGGCCGTCGCCTGCGACACACAGTCTTATCTTGCCAGCGGAACGGCCACCTATCAGATGGTCAGTCCGGCGGGGAAGTCTACGGTGGTAAACAAGGCTGTCGTCAAAGGTAGCAGCGTTCAAGTGACCTCCACCAGCAACGGAAAGAGCACCACCGTTGTCTGGAACTGCACGGCCAAAGGAATGACGGTCAATCTGCCTACAGGTGAGGCGAAAGCCAGTTTCGACATTGGCTTTTTGCCGCCGTCCAGTGCATGGAAAGTGGGCTATAACTGGACTTCTACGGGCAAGATTTCGGGAATGGCAGGCATGACCATCACCACCACCACCCAGAGCCGAATTACCGCCAGCGAGCGCGTTACGACACCTGCGGGCACCTTCAATACTCTGCGCGTCGAGAGCACGACGGCGAGCAAGATGCAGCTTCCCAGCGGAACCAAATTGCCTCCGGGCATGGACGCGGCAGCTCTTGCGGGAGCCATAAACAGCCCCAGCAAAAGTACCTCTTGGTATGCCAGAGGTGTGGGCACGGTCAAGACCACGATGCCCGACAACAAATTTACGATGACGCTGATCAAATTTGTTCGTTAGGTATTTGAGATTGCTTGTCCTATACGCAGTCCAGACCATTTTCCAGAGTTGCTCGTCACGTGACGAGCAACTCTGTTCATCTGACACTGTGACGGTCGCATCTGACTGAATAAGGCACCCATTGAATAACTCTTTCTGAACTGCACGCACAGAGGCGGTGGGCACGACAAAAGCAGTAGGCCGCGCTAGAATGCACAGAACGCACAATCCAGCGCCAAGAGCCTGCATCAGAGGTTCCGTTTCTGCTTTCTTCTCTCCACTTCTCCGGAGGTTGTTCTATGACCCAAGATGCCCAACCGAATTCCACCCCTGCCAATCCGACCCGCTACTGGCCGCCTCATAAGCCCCGCAGCCTGACACTGCCGCAGGTGGGGGTAATGCACAATTTGCTCACCTCTGCCGGGCGCTATCCACAAAAAACGGCCATGTGGTTTTATGGGCGTGAAGTGCCCTACCGCGAACTGAACGAGTCGGCCCAGAGGTTGGCTGGACATCTGGCCGCGCAGGGTGTGCAGAAAGGCGACCGGATCGCCATCTGGATGCAGAACAGCCCCGCCTGGGCCATCGCCGCGCATGCCGCCTGGCACCTGGGAGCGGTGGTGGTTCCGCTTGCGCCGATGCTTCAGGCACGTGAATTTGGTTTCTTTTTGCAGGATGCGGGCATCCGGGTAGGCGTGGTGGGTGCAGAACTCTACGAGAAGGCCAAGCAGGGTGGGCTGGCCCATGCCGTGTGTGCCAACATCATGCAGGGCACGCAGTCAGACCGGGCAGGTGTACCTCTGCCCGATGGCCTGGACGTGAATCCTGAGTTGCAGGAGGGTGACGTCTCTCTGGAAACGGCGTTGCAGGCCGCTCCTGCCCCCGCCGCCGAAGTTGGCCCCGACGACCTCTGCGTCATGCCCTATACCAGCGGCACCACGGGTCTGCCCAAAGGTTGCATGCACACGCATGGCAGCGTGCAGGCCAACATTTTTGGTGCGGGCGTGTGGATTGATGGCAACGTAGAAGACGTTTTTCTGGCGTCGCTGCCGTTCTTTCATGTCACGGGCTTTATCAACAGTCTGCTTGCTCCAATAAACGGCGGAGCAACAGTGGTCGCCATGGCCCGTTGGGACCGTGACGCTGCCCGCACCCTGATCAGAGAACGTGGTGTGACCCTCTGGACCAACACCGCCACGATGGTGATCGACATGATGGCCTCGCCCAACTTCGATCCTGCCGATCTGAAAAGTATTCGCAATATGACCGGCGGCGGCGCGAGCCTGCCCGCAGCCATCGGCCAGCGGCTCCTCGATCTCACGGGCATCAATTTTCTGGAAGGCTACGGCCTTTCCGAGACGATGGCTCAGAGCCATAGCAACCCCAAAACCAGACCCAAATTGCAGTGCCTTGGGGTGCCTCTGTTCGGCGTGGATGCCCGCGTAATCGACCTCGATACGGGTGCAGAACTTCCGGTAGGCAGCGTGGGCGAGATCGTGATGCGCGGCGCACAGGTGATGCAGGGCTACTGGAACCGTCCTGACGCCACCGCCGAGGCGTTTACTGAGATAGACGGCCAGCGGTTTTTCCGCAGTGGCGACCTCGGATACATGGACGAGGAAGGGTACTTCTTCTTCACCGACCGCCTGAAGCGCATGGTCAACGTATCGGGTATGAAGGTGTGGCCCGCAGAGGTGGAAAATGCCCTGCACGCCCACCCCGCCGTACAGGAAGCCTGCGTGATTTCGGTGCCCGACGAGCGCACGGGAGAACATGCCCGCGCCCTAATCGTGCTGAAGCCGGGTCAGACCGCGACAGGCGCAGAAATCGAGGCCTGGGGCCGTACCCAGATGGCTACCTATAAGGTGCCGCGTGATTACCAGTTTGTAGACAGCCTGCCGCGTGGCCCCACGGGCAAAGTGTCGTGGCGGCCTCTGCAAGAAGCGGCGCGGGCCGCCATGCAGGCAGCGCAGAACTGAACTTGAAGGAATCAAAATAAGCAGCAGACCGTTTCCTGATTGGGGGCGGTCTGCTGCTCGTTTTTCTAAGAGGATGGACGCAGCCGCTCAGTCTGCCGCGCTCTCCCCCACTCCGGTTTCAGTGACGGCAAAGATCTCTATGGGTGTGCCGTTGACTGCCGCATTTCCAGTCAGTGGGTCAATGCGGCTGCGGTCTGTCAGGTCATTCAGGCTTGCCCCGGCGTGGGCGGCGGCTACTCCCTGCCGAATACCGGGGCGACCATGTCCGAAACCGTGTGGCATGCAGGCCACACCGGGCATCAGATCGTCGCTGAGTTCTAGCGGCACGGTGACACTGCCCACCCGCGAACGGACTTCGACCTGTTGGCCGTCAACCAATCCACGTTTGGCAGCATCGGCCCGGCTCAGCAGTAGCGTGCAGCGGTTGGGGCCGCGCATCAGCCGGGGCGTGTTGTGCATCCAGGAATTGTTGGAACGCAGTTGCCGCCGCCCGATCAAGATCAATTCGGGTACGGGTGCGTCCAGAACAGCTTCCAGCCTCGGTACGTCGGCCAGCATCGGCGCGGGGGCCAACTGAACTCGGCCACTGACGGTCAGCAGGCGTTCGGGGAGGCAGCGTTGCAGCGGGCCGTAATCTAGGCCGTGTGGGGCGGCTTTTAGGGCCTCCAGATTGGTCTTGTAGGGGCCATGCCGTAACCCCAGGTCCAGCCGTGCTTCGGGCGGGCTGCCCGCTTTCCCGGTCAGGCGTTCGGTCAGGCCGCCAAAAATCTGGTAATCGAAGCGCTGATCCGGCCCAATCGGGAACACGGGTTCCGAATACCGCGCCGTATTCTGCACGGCCAGATGATGAAAAATCACGTCGTAGTGCGGCACTTCCAGCCCAAACGCCGGGGGCAGGATCACGTGGGCGTGCCGGGTCGTCTCGTTCAGATACGGGTCGATGCTGACCATGAAGTCCAGCCCAGTCAGGGCTGCGTCCAGCGCCGCGCCATCGGGCGTAGACAGGACCGGATTGCCTGCCACCGTCACGAGCGCCCGCACCTGCCCTTCTCCGGGGGTCGTCATTTCCTCGGCCATCACCACATTGGGCAGTTCATGATCAAATTCCGGCAGGCCGCGCACCCGCGAACCGTAGCGCCCGTGATGCGTTTCGCCGCGCCGCGCCCGCATCAGCAGGTCGAAGGCGGGCTTCGTGAACATCATGCCGCCCACGCTGTCCAGATGGCCCGTGACCGCGTTCAGCACGTTGACCAGCCACTGACACAGGCCGCCAAATTCCTGAACGCTGAGGCCGATGCGCCCGTACACTGCGCCGCGCCGTGCTGCGGCCAGAGCGCGGGCCAGCGTGCGGGTGGTATCTGCGGCGATGCCAGTGCGCTCGGCTACCCGTTCGGGCGTGAAGGGCTTGGCCGCCGCCCTGAGCGTCTCCAACCCGTCGCTGAATTCGGTCAGATGGCCCAGCCGTTCCAGCCGTTCTCCCAGAATCACATTCAGGAGGGCGAACAGGAAAAAGGCGTCGCTGCCGGGGCGAATCGGGTGGTATTCGGTGGCGTGGGCGGCGGTTTCGGTGCGGCGTGGGTCGATCAGGATGACTTGCCCGCCGCGTTCCCGAATCCCCTTCAGGCGTTCCCGAATTCCCGGCGCGGTCATGATGCTCCCGTTGCTGGCCGCTGGATTGGCCCCCAGCATCAGGAAAAAATCGGTGCGGTCCACGTCGGGTACAGGCATCAGCAGCGGGTGGCCGAACATCTCGGCGGCGGCAAAGTGGTGCGGCAACTGGTCGATGCTGGTGGCCGTAAAACGGTTGCGGGTGTCCAGTGCCTTCAGAAATGCGCCCGCAGACAGCAACGTGCCGCTGTTGTGTACGCTGGGATTGCCCTGAAAAGCGGCCACGGCGTCGGCTCCGTGCTGTTCGCGCACCGCCTTCAAGCGCCCCGCCACATAGTCCAGCGCTTCTTCCCAGTCCATCTCTGTCCAGGTGTCGCCGTCGCGCCGCAGAGGGCGTTTCAGGCGGTCCGGGTCGGCGTGCAGGTCGGGCAGGGCGACCCCTTTGGGGCAGATATGCCCCTTGCTGAGCGGGTCGAGGAGGTCGCCGCGCACGTCGGTCACGCGGCCCTCCTGCACGGTCAACGTCAGGCCGCAGATGGCCTCACACAGGTTGCAGGCGCGGTGATAAATGCCGTCAGCGGGCAGTGCAGTTGTGGGCAGAGGAGCGGGTGCGGTCATGGCAAAACCTCCGGGGCCAACACAGGAGTTGAGGAGTGGAATCTGAGTTGCTCGTCACGTGACGAGCAGATTGACCGAAATCAAAAATAGGTGTGCTGGACAGAGTTTAGCGTCTGCAATGCACCTCTGCTACCGCCAACTTTGCAATTCGGGAGTCAGATGAGCCGTCTCGTTGAAGCTGTCCAGACTGGCCCGCCCACCGCCGTAGGTCAGCCGCGTCAGGCTGGCATTCCGAACCCGCCAGTTTAGGGCGAGGGCCGAAGCGTCCGGCGCTTGCAAGACAGCAGCCACGGTCACGCCAATCACTCCGCCACTGGTAAACAGAACCACCGTACGCTTGGGTGGCCCTCCCAGCAAATCACGCAGGAAGACCCGCACCCGGCCCCGAAAATCGGCCCAGGTTTCTACCTCTGGATGTTCCACTTCTCCGCGCAGATAGGCGTCGGTCAGCGGCTCCAGCATGTGCTGAAAATAGCGGTTGCGTTCAGGCGTTTCGCGTTGGGCGTTGAAGGCGTCCAGCAAGGCCGCAAATTCTGAATTCTGTGCGGCCAGCACGGGTGCAAGATGCTGAATCAGTCCGTCGCCGTCATATTCCGCTAGCCGAGGATCGGTGCTGATCTGGGGCCAGCTTCCTCCAGCCGCCGCGTGTGCCAGCCGTGCGCTTTCGCGTTGGCGGACCAAGGGGCCGCAGATCACATCGGTGGGGCGTAGTCCAGCCGCCGCCAGATGCACGCCCACAGCCTGCGCCTGCGCTGCTCCCAGCGGGGAAAGCTGGTCGGTGTCGGCCTCGAAGGGGGTGGCCTGCCCGTGCCGAACGAGGATCAGTTCACTCATCTGGGTTCACTTGTCGGGCACGACTTCGGGCACAAATTCAGCTCCAGACGCTGCGCCCGCCGTCGCGTTGATGCGCCGCCACGCCTCGCCCATCAGCCACGCGGCCTGCTGTCCCAGAGGGGCAAACCGGGGATCTTTAGTCTGTCCGGCGCGGTAACGGGCGTAAATCTGCTGCACGATCACCGCCAGTTTGAAATGGCCCAACACTTCGTACCACAGCACGCCCGAGACATCGCGCCCAGACTGTGCGGCGTAGCGGTCAAGGAAGGCTTCGCGGGTCAAAAAGCCTTCGGCACTGGCGGCGGCCCCGACCCGACTTTCGCGGCCTCCCGGCTGCTGAGGCATCGTCCAGTAGGTCAACGTGAGGCCCAGATCGGCCAGCGGGTCGCCCACCGTCGTCATTTCCCAGTCCAGCAAGGCTGTGACGTGGGCGGGGTCGGCGGGGTCCACCATCAGGTTATCCAGCTTGAAGTCGTTGTGAACGAGGGTATGGGCGCTTTCGGGCGGCGTGTGGGCGGTCAGCCAGCCGATCACCAGTTCATCCCGCAGCTCGCTCACTGGAGGCAAATCGTCGGTTCTGGCCCTGCGCCAGCGTCCTGCCCAGCCTTCCACCTGCCGTCCGTTGAATCCTGCGGCCCGCCCGATGTCGCTGAGGCCCGCCGCCTCGATATCCACCGCGTGCAGGGCCGCCAAAGTATCGGCCAGCGCGTAGGAAAGCTTCTGCGGGGCATCTGGAATATTCGCCAGTTCGGGCGGCACGCGGTCACGCACGATCAGCCCGTTTCGGCGTTCCATCAGATAAAAGGCCGACCCCAGCACCGCCGAGTCTTCGATCAGCAGGGCAGGTTTGGGCGCTTGCGGAAACACCGGATGCACCCGCTCCAGCAGGCGGAATTCGCGGGCCATATCATGCGCCCCTTTGGGCACTGGCCCCAGCGGAGCGCGGCGCAGGACATAGTCATGCTGAACACCGTCCTGACCGCCCAGCCGCACCAGATAGGTCAGGTTGGAAAATCCGCCCGGAAACTGCTGCACGGTCAGGGCGTCCACGTCGCCTGCCACCTGCCCGCGCAGGGCTTCTTTCAGGGCGTCCAGTGGCAGTTCCTCTCCGGCTCTCACGGGGGCCGTATCGCTCACGCGTGGCCCTCGGTGCGGGGTGCCCCGGCCTCGGCTTTGTTGGCCGCCTCCGCGTTGGCTAGGGCGTGGTGGTTTTCCAGCAGTCCCATCGCTTTTTCACGCAGGCGCACCATCTTGCCCATCCATTTTTCGTTGTCGCCTGCGCGGAGTTGTGCGGCGGGCAACGTGGATTCATGGGTGGTGATCAAAAAGCGGTTTTCGCGCAGGGCGGCCAGCGTTTTTTCCACCAATTCATCGGTTGTAATCGCTGTTTGCTGCAAAATCGGCGCATTCTCGATCATGGGTGTCCAGACCCCTTCCGGGCACAGGGCCGACACGAAAATGCCCTGATTGCGGTAGGTGATGCCCAGCCACTCGGCAAAAGCCAGCGCTGCATGCTTGGTCACGGCGTAGGGTGCAGAATGCAGTTCGGTCAGCAGGCCCGCCGCCGACGCCGTGTTCAGAAAGTAGCCCTCGCCCCGTTCCAGATAGTACGGCAACAGTTTGCGGGCGGCCCAGACGTGGCTCATTACGTTCACGCGGTGGATCAGGTCCCAGTGCTTGTCCAGCGTTTCCGGCCCCGCGCCGATGCCAATTCCGGCATTGGAGCAGAACAGGTCGATTCGGCCCTCTTTGCCCAGCACGTCGTCGATCAGGCGCACGATGTCGGCTTCCTGGCCCACGTCGGCTTGTACAAAGCGTGCCCCGGCTTCGGCGGCCTTCTGTGCGCCCGCTTCCGCCTTAAGGTCAGAGGCGATCACGGTTGCGCCTTCCTGCACAAACCGCTGGGTCAGCGCCAATCCGATACCGCTGGCCGCGCCCGTTACCACGATCACTTTATCTTTAAATTCCATGTTCAGTTCCTCCCGGCGCGGAGGTCCACGCCCTGACGTTTCAATTCTTCTTTGGCGACTGTTTCGGTATGCACGATGTCGGGGCCATCGGCCAGACGCAGCGTGCGGGCCTGCGCGTACATGGCGGCCAGCGGGGTGTCCTGACTGACGCCCGCGCCGCCGAAGACCTGAATGGCCCGGTCAATCACGCGCAGAGCCACGTTGGGCGCAACCACCTTGATGGCCGCGATCTGCCCCCGCGCTTCCTTGTTGCCCACCGTGTCCATCATGTGCGCGGCGTTCAGGGTCAGCAGGCGGGCCTGATCTATCTCCATGCGGCTCTGGGCGATCAGTTCGCGTACGTGCTGGTGGGCGGCCAACGGTTTGCCGAAGGCCACCCGCGCCCCCGCCCGCGCCACCATGAACTCCAGCGCCCGTTCCGCTTGGCCGATCAGCCTCATGCAGTGGTGAATGCGCCCCGGCCCCAGCCGTCCCTGCGCGATTTCAAAGCCGCGCCCCTCGCCCAGCAGCAGGTTGGAGGCAGGCACGCGCACATTCTCGAAGGTCATCTCGGCGTGTCCGTGCGGGGCGTCGTCGTAGCCGAACACGGTCAGCATGCGCGTCACCGTCACTCCGGGGGTATCCATCGGCACCAGAATCATGGATTGCTGAAGGTGTTTGGCCGCGTCCGGGGCCGTCTTGCCCATAAAAATGCTGATCTGACAGCGAGGATCGCCCGCGCCGCTCGTCCACCATTTGCGCCCGTTGATCACATATTCGTCACCGTCTCTAACGATGCTGCTCTGGATGTTGGTGGCGTCGCTGGAAGCCACCTCGGGTTCGGTCATGGAGAAGGCCGAGCGGATTTCGCCGTTCAGCAGAGGCCGCAGCCACTTCGCCTGTTGCTCGGGCGTGCCGTAACGGGCCAACACTTCCATATTTCCGGTGTCGGGCGCGTTGCAGTTGAAGAGTTCGGGTGCCCACCAGACCCGGCCCATGATCTCGCACAGCGGCGCGTATTCCAGATTGCTGAGGCCGGGGCCGTATTCGCCCTGAGGATCGCTGGCGGGCGGCAAAAACAGGTTCCACAGGCCCGCTGCCCGCGCTTTTGGCTTCAGGTCTTCAATCAGTTGGATGTGTTCCCAGCGGTTGCCCTTGTTGACCTGCCGCTCAAATTCGGCCTCGTTGGGATACACATGCTCGGCCATAAACTGCGTCAGGCGTGAGCGAAGGTCGGTGGTGCGCGGAGAGATGTCGAATACGGTCATGGGTTCTCCTGTGGTGCGCGGTCTTCGGGAGCGGTGTTGAGGGGTTGTCCAACTGAAGCGATGGTCGCCAGAGCCGCCGCTACCAGCGTGTCTGTACCGTGTTGGGTGGCGTACACGTCGGCCCGCACCACCACCTGACGCTTTCCGGCACGCAACACTTCACCGCGTGCCCACAGCGTCTCGCCGCGTGCGGGGGCCAGAAAATTCAGTTTGTATTCGGCAGTCACCACGTCTCCGGCAACGCTGGCAGCGGCCCAGGCGCTCACCGTATCGGCCAGATACCCGATGATGGCCCCGTGTGCCTGCCCGTGATGCTGGGTCATGTTGGAGCGCAGGTCGATCTCGATCTCTACCCGGCCTGCCTCAAAATGCCTCAGGCGGGTGCCCATCCACTGCGTAAACGCGCTGCCTTCCGCCCCACGCTGCATCAGCTCCTGTGCGGCAATTGAGTGGATACCGGAAGGGTCGGGGGTGGTCATAAATACACCCGGAACACCGATTCCGCCGTTGCAGCGGGCCTCTCCGAGCCTTCCAGTTCAATGGTGTTCAGTACAGTGATCTGGATGTATCCGGCTCCCGGCTGTGCCTCTTGCAGCACGGCGCGGTTGCGGAGGCGGCTGCCCACAGGTACAGGCGCAATAAAACGCACGCGGTTCAGGCCGTAATTGACGGTCATTTGCACGCCCCCAATCTCGGGTGCGCCGCCCCGGTTCATGAATTCTCCGGCCAGCAGAGAAAGTGTCAGAAAGCCGTGCGCGATGGTGGTTCCGAAAGGGCCAGCAGCAGCTTTTTCAGCGTCCACATGAATAAACTGATGGTCGCCCGTGGCGTCGGCAAAAGCGTTGATGCGCTCCTGCGTGATTTCAACCCACTCCGACAGCGCCACTTCCTGCCCGATGTGCTGGGGCAGTTCGGCGGCCTTAAGGGTGGTCATACGCTGGTGATGCCGCCGTCTACAGCGATGTTCTGCCCGGTGATATAGGCGCTGGCGTCGCTTGCCAGCAGCAGCGCGAGGCCCTTCAGATCGGCGTCGGTGCCGAGGCGGTGCATGGGCGTGGCGGCCAGAATCGCCTGTTCGCCATACGCCAGCGTGCCCTTGGTCATCTTGGTTGGAAAGTAGCCGGGGCAGATCGAATTGACCGTGATGCCGTCTGGGGCGAGTTCGGCAGCCAGCGTGCGGGTAAAGTTGACCACGCCACCCTTGCTGGTGTTGTAGGCCAGGGTGGGCGTCATGCGGGGGTCGTTGCCCTGCAACCCGGCTACGCTGGCGATATTGATGATCCGGCCCGCGCCCTGCGGCAGCATGCAGCGCTTCAGCACGCTCTGGGTAATCAGAAACAGGCCATTGAGGTTCACGTTGATGACCTTCAGCCAGGCGTCCAGCGGATGCTCGACTGTGGACGCGCCCCACGTTGCCCCGGCGTTGTTCACCAGAATATGAATTGGCCCCACCTCGGCCACGATGCGCTCGACCACGGGGTCGATGGTGTCGAAGGCCCCCAGATCGTTGGCGTATACATGCGCTTCTATGCCCAGCCCAGTCAGGTGGGCTTTGGCTTCGTCCAGTTCATTTTGCTTGCGGGCCGTCAGCACCACCCGCGCTCCGTATTCGCCCAACGCCTCGGCAATCTGCAACCCGAGGCCACGTGAGCCGCCAGTAATCAGGGCGGTTTTTCCAGTCAAATCCAGCAGTTCTTTTAGGGCCATGTCGCCTCCAGAGGTAGGGTTATTGGATTGAGTTGCCTGTGCAGCATAGCTAGAAATTTACGTGCACGTCAATTCTGAACGTCGGCGGATATTTTCGGAGGTGCTGAGGGTGATCAAAGTTGCTCGTCACGTGACGAGTAGAATCGGATTTAGGTAAAAGCGCCGTCTATCACAGCAAAATCAGTGCTTGCTAATGAAGCTCAGCACATCACGGTTGAACTCGCCTACCCGTTCCAGGGTGGGAATGTGGCCCACGCCCTGATAGGTGATGAATTCTGCGCCCGGAATCTGGGCGGCTAGATGTTGCCCGTTTTCGTAGCGCACCAGGGGGTCGGCGTCGCCGTGCACCACCAAAGTCGGCACCTTCAACCCAGCCAATTGCCCGGTCACGTCATGGGTGCGCGTGGAGCGGAACTGGCGGGCGTAGCGTTCGGGCGTGAGGGGGCGGTAGGAGGCTCCAGCGGCGATGGCGTCCAGCGTCTCGGGCTGCGCCGCCACAAAATCGGGGGCCATGATCAGGCTGTATGTTCTTCGGGCGCGTTCGCTGGGGGTCAGGGTAAAATCAGGCCGCAGGGCTTCCATTCCGGCTGAATCGGGATGGACATGGCCCGCACCCCCCGCCGATGTCGAAACCAGTGTCAGGCTCCGCACCAATTCTGGGTGACGCACGGCCAGATTCAGGCCCACGAAACCGCCCATGCTGATGCCCACCACATGCGCGGGCGCGGCGTTCACGGCCCGCAGGAAGGCGGCGGCGTCATCCGCCTGATCTGCGGTGGAATAGTCGGCGTCTACCGGGTCGCTGTCGCCGGTATCGCGGTGGTCGATGCTGAGGGCGCGGTACGTCTGCCCGAATACCGGAAGCTGTAAGCGCCAGCCGAGGCGATTGCTGCCCAGTCCGGTCAGAAACAGGACGTTGCCTCGTGGATGTTCGGGGGCGATTTCATCGTAGGCAAGGCTATGCCCGCCGATGTCCACGCGTTTGGGGGCGGGAATGTGCGGGTGAGTCTGGGCCGTCTCGTTCAAAGCTGCATGATTGGTCATCAGAACCAGTCCTCCTGCATATCGAAAGTGGTGCGGTCTGCGGCTCCCAGCAGGTCAGCGTGTGCCTTCACTTTGGGCAGCTCGTATACGGCAAAAAAGCGGGCGGCGTGCAGTTTGCCTCGGTAAAAATCGGCATCGCTGACCTTGGCTCCGGCCAGAGCGCGGGCAGCGGCGTTGGCCTGTCTCAGCCACATCCAGCCGATGACCGTGTGGCCCAGCATCTCCAGAGCGCTGTTGGCGTTCGCCAGAAACAGGTCGGGGCCGAGTTCAGCGGCCTTGCCCAGAATCGTCTGAATGGCCTTGCCGTTTTGCGCCAGTGCGGTGGTCAGTGCGCTGCGGATTTCCGCCACGCCTTCCAGCCCTTCCGAGGCCGCCAGATCCGCCTGAATCTGCTCCAACAGGACTTCCAGCCCGCGCCCTCCCGCCTGCGTCAGCTTGCGCCCCAGCAGGTCGTTGCCCTGAATGCCCTCGGTGCCCTCGTGGATGGGGTTCAGGCGGTTATCGCGGTAGAGCTGCTCTACGGGGTAATCGCGGGTATAGCCTGCGCCGCCCAGCACCTGAATGGCGTCGCTGAGGGCCTCCTGACTGTATTTGCTGGGCCAGCTCTTCACGATGGGGGTCAGCAGATCCAGCAGCAGGCCCGTATCGGTGCGGCGGTCTTCGGGGCCGGTAGTTAGGTCGTCCACGAGGCTGGAGGCATACAGCCCCAGCGCCAGTCCTCCCTCCACAAAGGCTTTTTGCCGCAGCAGCAGGCGTCTCACGTCGGCGTGTCCGATGATCGGGATAGGTTGACTTTCTGGATTCCGGTCAGTGGCGGGGCGGCCCTGCCTGCGCTCACGTGCGTACTCCAGACTTGCCATGTATCCGGCGTAGCCCAGCATCACCGCGCCCATGCCCACGCCAATTCGGGCCTCGTTCATCATGTGGAACATGTAGGCCAGCCCGCGCCCCGCCTCGCCCACGAGTTCCCCGATGCTGTCGCCGCCCTCGCCAAAATTCAGCAGCGTGTTGGTGGTGCCCCGGTAGCCCATCTTGTGATTCAGGCCCGCCAGCACCACGTTGTTGGACTCGCCAGGGCTGCCGTCCGGGTTCACGCGGTAGCGCGGCACAATAAACAGGCTGATGCCCTTGACGCCCGCCGGAGCGCCCTTCACACGGGCCAGCACCAGATGAACGATGTTTTCCGACAGCTCGTGTTCGCCGCCCGAAATCCACATCTTGCTGCCCCGAACCGAATAAGTGCCGTCGTCCAGCGGTGTGGCAGAGGTGGTGATATCGGCCAGTCCTGACCCCGCCTGCGGTTCAGAGAGGGCCATCGTGCCGAACCAGCGGCCTTCCAGCATAGGCAGCATGTACTTTTGCTGCTGCTCGGCGCTGGCAAATTCGCGCTGAAGGTTGGCGTTGCCGATGGTCAGGAAGGGGTAGCCGCTCGTAGAAATATTGGCCGCCTGAAAGTGCGCCATCACCGCCTGCATGATGACCCACGGCAGTTGCAGGCCGCCCAATTCTTCGTCGTGGTGGGCGCTCAGGAACCCGGCCTCCCGGAAGGCGTTCACGGCCTGCTGCGCTGCGGGCACCAGCCGCACTTTGCCGCCTTCCACATGCGGTTCATTCAGATCGGCCTCGCGGGCATGGGGCAAAAAGTGGCGTTCGGCCACCGTGTAGGCCAGCCCCAGAATGTCTTCGTAGTCGGCGCGAGACTGACCCGCGAACCGGGCGCGGGAGGGTAGATCGGCGCTGCTCAGGACTTCAAACAACTGAAAATTCAGGTCGCGTTTGCTCAGAAAGGGGGCCATTGCATTTCACCTCGGAGAAGAATGGAAGTTGAGTTGATCGTGCGGGTTCAGCGGTAGCATGTCAGGAATGTACGCGCACGTCAATTTTCAACGTACACGGACACCTTTACGCTAAATTGAGGGCCAACTGCACCCACCTTTCTCATCATTCCCCGGAGGTTTTGCCATGACTACTCCCCATACCGATGAAGCCAACACCAATGGAGCCAATACTTACCAAGCCGTGCTTTGCCAGGCGTTCGATGAACCCGAAACCCTGACCGTGCAGGCCCAGCCCATGCCCACCCCCGCCCCCGGAGAAGTCCTGATTGCGGTGCGGGCTGCGGGCGTCAACTATCCCGATGCACTGATGGTGCAGGGGCTGTATCAGGTGCGCCCGCCGCTGCCCTTTGTGCCGGGGGCTGAGGCTGCGGGCGTCATTGAGGCAGTGGGGGAGGGCGTGACCCATCTGGCAGTGGGGCAGCGGGTGGCGGCGTTTACGGGCACCGGGGCCTTTGCCTCGCACCTGATCGCCCCTGCAACCGCCGTGATGCCGCTTCCAGACGGCATGGAATTCGATGTGGCCGCCTGCCTGCCGCTGGCCTACGGCACGTCCATGCACGCCCTGTCTGACCGGGCCGCGCTGAAGGCCGGAGAAACCCTGCTGGTGCTGGGCGCGGCGGGTGGTGTGGGCCTCGCGGCGGTGGCGATTGGCAAGGCGATGGGCGCACGGGTGATCGCGGCGGCAGGCACCGACGAAAAAGTTGCCTTGTGTCTGGAGCACGGGGCCGACGCGGGCATCAACTACACCTCCGGCAACCTGCGCGACGAACTGAAGGCCCTCACAGACGGCAAAGGCCCTGATGTCATTTTTGACCCGGTGGGCGGCGACTACACCGAAACGGCGTTCCGGTCTATCGGCTGGGGCGGGCGCTTTCTGGTGGTGGGGTTCGCGGCGGGCGGCGTGCCCAAGCTGCCGCTGAATCTGCCCCTCCTGAAGGGGGCGTCGGTGGTGGGCGTGTTCTGGGGAGAATTTGCCCGCCGCAACCCGCGTAGCAACGCCGCGAATCTGGCGCGGTTGGCAGGCTGGGTGATGGACGGCACTTTGCGCCCTCTGGTCAGCGCCCGTTATCCCCTGGAACGCACGCCGGAAGCCCTCCGCGCCCTGCTGAACCGCGAGGTCGTGGGCAAAGTCGTGGTTACGCCTTGACCGAACCCGTCCCTGTGCCCTTTTTTACCACTGCCGAGCTGGCCCGCGCTGCCGGAGTCACGCGCCGCACGGTCATGCATTACGCCGAGGTGGGCCTGCTGGCCCCCGATCAGGTCACGGCGTCGGGGCGGGCACTCTACGGCCCCTACGCCATGCGTCTGCTGCGCGATATTCTGGATTTGCGGGCGTTGGGCGTGCCGCTGGACGAGGTGGCCGATATGGTCAGGCTGCGCCGCGCCACCCACACCGTCGAGGGCCTGTACCGCCACGACTGGACGCGGGCCGACATCCCCCTTTCCGATGAGCGTTTGCGGGTCGTTCATGCCCGCCTGCGCGACCTGAACGCCGCCTATGACCGCCAGGCCGAAAACCTCAAGCGCTTTGACCGCTGGCTGACCAAACGTTTTACGGGTGTGGAGGGGTTGGATGCTGGCCCACCGCCGGAAGATGAAGAGCCGGAACTGGATGTTTAAGACGGGGGTGAGATGGGGTGATTAGGATAGAAGACGTGACTGCCTCTGATCCGGCCCCCACCTCGCCTTTGCTGTTGGACACCCGGCTGACTGAGCGCGTGTGGGGCGGTTCCCGTCTTCAACCGTTGGCCGCCGATGCACCCGAAGCGCCTATTGGTGAGGCGTGGACGGTGTTTGAAGGAAACCGGATTCAGAACGGCCCTTATGCCGGTCAGACCTTGGGCGATTTGGCGGCCCGCTTTCCCGCGCAGATTCTGGGTACACATGCCACCGGCACGCGCTTTCCACTCTTGATCAAGCTGCTGGACTGCGCCGACTGGCTGAGTGTGCAGGTGCATCCCAATGATGAGCAGGCAGCGGAATTGGAAGGCGCGGGTGAACTCGGCAAGACAGAGGCATGGCACATTCTGGAGGCCGACGAAGGCGCGGAATTGATCGCCGGAATTCGGGAAGGCACCTCGCCCGAAGAGTTAAAAGAGGCCATCCTGCGCGGCGAGGTGATGGACTATGCCGAACGCTGGCCCGTGCAGGCGGGCGACACGGTGATGATGCCCGCCGGAACGCTGCACGCGCTGGGGCCGGGGCTGCTGCTGTACGAGGTTCAGCAGACCAGCGATACCACCTACCGCGTCTACGATTGGGGTCGTCCGGCCAGCGCAGGCCGCGCCCTGCATCTGGAGAAAAGTGCGGCAGTGACCACCACCAACCGCGCCCGCCCCGAGGCTTCACCGCCCGTAGGGGAGGGTCAGAAGCAACTCCTGACGACCTGTCCCTACTTCGTACTGGAGCGGCTGAGTGGCCCAGCAATGGAAGGCGACACGCGTGGTCAGAGCTTTCACGCCATCACAATCATGGCCGGAGAGATGACATTGGTGACCGGATCAGAACGGGTCATTCTGGGCGAATTGGAATCGGTGGTTCTTCCGGCGGCGGCGGGTGCGTATAACCTCAGCGGAGATTTCCAGGCGCTGCTTTCACGCCTGCCCTGAACTTTTTCGGGATAATCTTGGTAGAGCAAAAGTTGCTCGTCACGTGACGAGCAACTTTTCGTGGCTGGGTATTGCTCGGATGATACGGCATCTGGCCCTGCATACCAGACAAAAAGTGTCTAATGCTTGGAATTTTTAGCCGCGGTCTGTTGGGCTTTCTGGTCCCTTCTGAATATTGAGATTACAACCAGACCTCCCGGAAATCTTCAGCAAATCGGCGCAGGCTGATCGGAGGGCGTCCCAGCAACTCGGCCACAGTTGTGGTCACTTCTCCAGCCAGCCCCAATCTGGCAACCGTGTATTCGGCCAGCATTAATAGCGTGAGTGCCCAGGGTGTGCCCCGCTGGTGTACGACGCGTACAAAATGGATGGGCGACGGACTGACGTAGCGGACGCGTCTGCCGAGGGTCACACCGAAAATATCTGCGGCCTCTGTATAGGTCAGCGCCGCGCTCCCCGTGAGGTTGTAGGCGCGGTCACGGTGGCCTTCCATCAAGGCTTTGGCTCCCACCGCCGCGACGTCGCGCACATCCACGAAGCTGGTGCGGCCCTGTCCGGCAGGCAGGAAAATCTCGCGCCGTACCCGGATATCGTCCCGGTGGACGCCGCTCAGGTTCTGCATAAAGTAGCTGGCCCGCAGAAACACCCAATCCATGCCCGAGGCTTCCAGCGCCTGTTCGACCCGGCGGTGCGGCACGATCCGGATGCGTTCTGCGCCCAGAATAGACAGAAAGACGATCTGCTCAATGCCGCGTTCCCTGGCTGCCGCAATCACGGGCAGCACGTCGCGCTTGACATCGGTGCCGGGGGGCCAGAGTAGGAACATACGCTGCACGCCGTCCAGCGCCCCAAACGTGGAGGCGTCCGAGGCGTCGAAATGGGCGATCTCAGCTCCTGTGAATGCGCCCGATTCTTTCACCCGCTCCGGTGAACGCACGCCTACCCGTACGTTTGCTCCCGCGACCAGCAATTGCCGGGCAAGTTCGCCGCCCATGTTGCCAGTTGCGCCCATGATGAACAGCAGGGGCAAGGTAGGCCGGGATTCTGTGTGGCCTTGAGACTCAGTCATGGATGCAGTGTGGGCGTCGGCACGCTGCCGATCACAGGTCGCTGATGGGAAAAACCAGTCTCTGGCCTCATCATTCATTGGTTCCTGCCGTAGCCTGCTGAATGAAGTTGCCTGCTTCGTCGTTGCCAGGCAGGAAAACCGAGTTGGAGTCTCTGCCGTCATAACTTTGAAGGCTTACTGTGAATATCCGCAATTTCGTTCTCGGCACGCCAGATGGGGCGGCAGCCTCCGCCAATGAGCGCATGGAATGTGCTGAGCACAGGTTTTACACTGCTC
Organism: Deinococcus aquatilis DSM 23025; assembly: GCF_000378445.1. Classification (GTDB taxonomy): domain Bacteria; phylum Deinococcota; class Deinococci; order Deinococcales; family Deinococcaceae; genus Deinococcus; species Deinococcus aquatilis. Next base: position 56,078 of record NZ_KB899724.1, read on the forward strand.
CATGACTCTCACCGTGCGCCGCCTGACTACAGGCGATGAGGCCACTGTCTTGGCTGCTGCCCACCTGTTCGACGATCCGCCTGTGCCGGAGGCCGTGGCCGATCTGTTGGCCTCTCCCTCCGACCATTTGTTGATGGCTTTCGTGGATGGTCGGCCCGCTGGATTTGCCCTTGCCCACGAACTGCGGCGAACGGATGGTCTTTCCCGCGAGCTGTTTCTGTACGAAATCGGAACGGATGAAGCTTTCCAGAGACGTGGAGTTGCGAGGGCATTGATAGACGCCCTCAAAACTCTGGGCCGCACACGCAACAGCCACCTGATGTTTGTCCTGACCCACAACTCCACGCCCGCAGCCGTCGCGCTGTATGCCGCCACTGGGGGGGTGCGTGAGGGAGAAGATGTGGTGCTGTTCGATTATTCGCTGGAATGACTGGGCAGGCTAATACTTCTTGTCCACCACGCTTTCTGCGGTCACGCGCAACATGGCGTGGCTCTCGGGCCGGTGGGTGAGCAACTGGGTGTACAGCAATTCCAGCAGCAGCGTCTGGCTGGTCAGGGTGTCCAGCACCTTGTCGGTCAGTGGGTCTTCCTGCGCCGCCGTAAACAGTACGGCGCTGGCGTATCGCGTTACGGGGCTGCTGGCGTGGTGCGTGATCGCCACTGTGTAGTGCCCGTGCGCCTGTGCCAGTTTCAGGTGCTGCACGGTGTCTATGGTGCCTCCGCTGCTGCTGAGGGCCAGTACCACGCCCCCACGCGGCAGGGTGCTGATACTGACGGCCGCCAGATGAGGATCGGTATAGGTGGCGGCGCTCAGGCCAATTCTCATCAGACGATGGACGAAATATTGGGCCACCAGACCGCTGTTGCCCTGCCCGGTCAGTTCTATGCGTGGAGCGCGGGCCATCTGGCGGGCCACTGTGTCCAGCAGGACAGGGTCGGACAGTCGGGCCGTGTCCTCCAGTGTTCGGGTCGTCTGGCGCACCAGGCGGGTGGCGAAACTTGGAGCATCCTCACCGGTAGCCCGCCCGGTGCTGGCGTGTGCGTGGCCCCGTCCGGCCACATCGGAGGCCAGCGCGATCTTGAAGGCGTGAAATCCGGCAAATTCCAGCTTGTGGCACAACCGTGTGATGGTGGCTTCCCCTACGCCCACGCTGCTCGCCAATTCCGTAATGGTCTGATGCACCACCGTTTCAGCGTGCTGCACCACAAATTCGGCCACACGCCTCAAGCTGGGTGACAGGGCCTGACCGTGCAGGCGAATCCGGTCAAGGGCGCTGCTGGGCAACCGAACGGTGGTCATAGCTCTGACCAAAATTGTAGAAGACGTGACGTGTTAATGAACCGAGCGTAGCGCCTGAAAAGAATTTTCGTCAAGCGGAGCAGGGATGAAACTGCTTTTGCATCTGGCTTGGATTATAGGAAAAATCAAACAGGGCTGGAGCCTGGAGCCTGTTCTGGTTTCAGGGTATGTGCGGCGTGGTCGATCACGTCCCGAATCAGGTGGGTCACATGCGCGTCGTCAAGGCGGTAGTACACCACCCGGCCTTCCTTGCGGTTGGTCACCAGCGACAGGTCACGCAGCAGGCGTAACTGATGACTGACGGCGCTTTCGCTGGTTCCAGCCAGTACGCTCAGGTCACAGACGCACAGTTCACCGCTTGCCAGAGCAGACAGCAATCGCAGCCGGGTCGGGTCGGCCACCGCTTTCAGCAGGGCGCTGGCGCGAATCAGTGCGTCGGCAGAAGGCATGGCGGCCTGAGCCTGGGCCACCGCCTCCGGATGCACGCACGCCACCTCGCAGGCCTCACTGGGGGTAGACAGAACCGTGGGCATCATGTGTCAATGATACGGCGTTCTCAGCAAATGAGCTAGGACGTGTCGAGCGGAAGGCTCGGCAACTGATCCGGGCAGCGATGCTATAGATCAGGGCAAAGGTAATATCAAACTGTTATCTTTTGGCTACTGAAAAGTATCTGGCATATTTATCCAGATCGCAGCTTCTCTTGAGACAAACTGAGTGAGCAGAATAGATCTTGATTGAAGGCTACACATTTTGGCCTTCAATGCGGCTTGCAAAGCTCTGCAAATCCTCTACGAAGCTGGATCTTGTGAGGTAAAGACGCGGCCCGGATCAGTCCCAAAGCAAAGACTCGCACCGACAGTAGAACGCTTTCAGTGGCGTTGTGCTCAGTACCCGACACTTTTTGAGGGGTTGAAATCTCTCGTTTAATCCGTCAGAACAGAGCGCGTCTCCCGTCACGCTGACCCAACTGTCTCGCTGCTTTTGTGCCCACTTTCCGGAGTACCGCAA
>NZ_KB899725.1 GCF_000378445.1 Deinococcus aquatilis DSM 23025
GCCAGGACAACGAGAGAAAGCAGTTCCACTTGGTTTTTGCGGTACTCCGGGAAATGAGCACAAAAGCAGCGCGTCAGATGGGTCAGCGTGGCAGGGGACGCGTTCTGTTTTGACGGATCAGACGGGAGATTTCAACCCCTCAACAAAGTGTCGGGTACTGAGCTCTAATGCAGCGTTCTGAAAATTGCCCGACTTGAATCACTTTCCATTTACATAATATTGGAAGAAGACAGGCTGGAAAAAAGGCTCTCTTTCGTCCAAGCAAGTCAGAGACCATTTTTTATTGTAGGGTAAGGGAGTGTTTACTGAACGAGTGGTCAATCAGCATTGAAGCAAAGAGCGTCAGTGCTGTGAATCTGAGTGCTTGGCATCTGAGCATTCAGAATCTGGGGAGAAAAGTATGTCAAAAACTATTATTTTTATTCATGGAGCGTGGGTCACTCCTGAATGTTGGGAATCTTTTCGGTCTTTTTATGAGGCGAAGGGCTATCAGTGTTTGGCCCCTGCTTGGCCTTATCTGGATCGGCCCATCTCAGAACTGCGTCGGCAGCCAGCAAACGAGTTGGCACAGCAATCTATCGGCCTCCTTGTAGACCACTTTGAACGGGAGATCAAAAAATTGCCGGAACCCCCGATTCTGATCGGGCATTCTTTTGGGGGCCTCATTGTTCAGTTGTTGCTGGACCGCGGCCTTGGTCGTGCGGGGGTGGCTATCGACGCTGCTCCACCCAGAGGCGTGCTTCCCAGCCTGACGGCCCTGCGTTCTGCGCTGCCGGTGTTGTTGGCTTGGCAAAGCTGGAAGCGGGTGCTCACGATGTCGTTTGCGTCGTTCTCTTCTACGTTTGCCAATACCCTATCGCCCGCAGAACAACGCCTTGCCTATGACCGGTACATCGTGCCCGCTCCGGGGCGAATTTATCTGCAAGCCGCGTTGGGCCTGGGCAACAGCGTACATTTTGCCAATCCCAACCGAGCACCATTGCTCCTGATCGCGGGCGAAGAAGACAAAACCTCCACGGCTTCGATGGTTGAATCTATGTACCGGAAACATCGACGTTCACCGGTTTCGGTGGATATTCGCCGTTTTCCACACCGCAGCCATTGGCTTATCGCGGAGTCTGGGTGGGAAGAAGTGGCCCAAGAAATTCAGGTCTGGATCGAGAACAAGCTCAGCGTTCGGTAATACGGATTCCGATTGAAAACCCCATAGATGTGCTTTCAATCTGGGCGAACTTGGCAAACTTGCAAAGCTGCGAAGCAGAGCGAGTAGGAAAAAATACGGGCCAGGCGATATGGAGGAGTGGCGTCCTTCTGGGCGTCCGTTCACGACGATGGAAGCCGCAAGCGGTGGGATCAAGGTTGTGGCGGAATGAAGCGGGGTCCGTGTAGGTGGTGGGTGGGAAAAGTGGGGGGCCGAGAAATCTTGGTGGTGGATAGGTTCGTAAACGTTTACAACGCTGTACCAGGGTTTCTGCACAGCCCAGACCCAACAACCTACAACCCCCTCCCCACCTGCGCCTTTCCCACGTTCCACTCTCTACCCTCGCCTCACAGCCTCTCCGGGTCTACCAGCAGCGGTTCCTCCGTCTCGAAGGCCTCGGCGTAGCGCACCCGCAGCAGGGTTCCCCAGTAGGTCAGGCGTCCCTTGCGGCGCTCAATGATTTCGGGCGTCACCGTTTCGGAGATATACGCGCCGCTGAACTGGCTGGTATGGGCGCGGATGGCGGCTTCCCAGTCGGCCATGACGCTGCCCACATCGACCAGCAGATTGGCCCGAATATCGGCGTTGCCCTGATACAGCAGCACGCGGGAGACGCGGTGAGGTTCGCCCTCCAAATCGGCCTTTTTCAGCGCGGCCAGATGCACGGCGCGTTTGGCCACCGAATAGGTTCCGAAGTGGTCGGGGTGGCGGTCTGCGTGGTGCGGCACGACCAGCACGCGGGGACGCACGGCCCGCAGGGTGGCGGCCAGAGCCTGTGCTCCCGCCGGGGTATCGGCCAGACCGCCATCGGGCAGGCCCAGTTGCCCGCGCCAGCTCAGGCCCATGATGGCTGCCGCCGCCACACATTCCGCCGCCCGCTCCTGCGGTGTGCCCTGTGTTCCGCTCTCGCCCCGCGACAGTTCCAGCACGCCCACCGCCCGTCCTGCGCGTGCCAGCCGAATCAGCGTGCCGCCCGCGCCTATCTCGGCGTCGTCGGGGTGGGGGGCAAGGCACAGCCAATCGAGGGGCTGGACTGCGCCGTACACGGTTTCAAAAGGAGGCGTGGCAGGGGTCATGGAAGCAGGCTAGCAGGCGGGGTGGGGCCAAACTCGGCAAGGATGCGCTCCACGAAGCTTCCCTTTTGGGCCGTGTATTCGGCGCGGCGGCCTGCGTGGGTTGCCGCCAACGCTGCCTTGATTTTCCCGTATTCATCGCGCAGGTCGGGCCGCTGCCGCAACACTTCCCGGAACAGCAGGTATTCCGCCCATTTCGGATGCTGGATGGGCAACAGGTGGAGGTAATGCGTGCGGGCGTCGTCGTTCCCGTGGGCAAAAAAGTATTCTCCCCAGCCCTCGCGGTCTCCGAAAGACGTGTAGCCGATAGCCTGGAGCGGAGAAATGCACGCGTCCATCTGCGCTGTATTTTCTACGGCCACCGCGAGATCGAGAATGGGTTTGCCCGCCAGACCGGGAATACTGGTGCTGCCCACATGCTCCACCCAGAGGGCCAGAGCGCCCAGCGCCTGCTGCACTCGGGCGCGTTCCTGCTGGAACAGGGCCGGATATTCGCTGGATGAGGGCCGAAGGGCGACGGTTTCCCGCCTGAGTCCGAGGGTCATGGGGTGAGTGTAGGGCAATAAAAAGAGCGCCCCGAAGGACGCTGATTAGAAAAATATAGCGCGGTATGCAGGCCCCGTCAAGCTATGCAGGCGGATGCCCCAGCCGCTCGCGCACCAGCAGCGGGCCAGCAGGTCCCAACGTCACGCCGGGGCGGGGGGTGGCATTCCCGCGCACACGCTCCAGCGGCGGCAGGGTTGCCAACGCTTCCAGAATCATCAGGTGGGCCAGATGCATACCGAGGCAGATGCGCTCGCCGCCGCCAAAAGGCAGATAGGCCCAGGCAGGCGGCGCGGCCTGCCACCGCTGGGGCTGAAATTCGGTGGCATTCGGCCACAGCGCCGCGTCCCGGCCACTGAGGTAGGGGCTGTACAGCGCCAGTGTGCCGCGGGGCAACAGCACGCTCTGGCCGCCATCGGCTGTCCAGCGCAGGTCACGGGAGAGGCGGCGGCTGCCCATCCAGCCGGGGGGATACAGGCGCAGCACTTCTTTCAGGACGGCTCCGTGATGTGCAGGCGCGTGCCACTCGGGGCTGTGGGCGAGGTGCCAGATGGCCCAGGCCAGCGCGTGCGTGGTGGTGTCGTGCCCCGCCGCGAGGCTGATCCGCGTTTCCTCCAGTCCGCCGGGAAGGGGGGCCAGCAACGCCAGCAGATCGTCCCCTCTTCCAGTGGTCAGACGCTTGTGGGCCAGCCGCCGCAACTCCGCGTCCACACGGGCAAACAGCAGCGGGCGCGGCAGGGCCGGAACCGGAAAAGGATGGCGCAGCGGAGCCAGAAACGCGTGCAGCAGGCCCGGATCGAACTCGCCGCTGAAGTAGGCCGCGTTCAGCATGTGCAGGGCGGCGGCATCGGCCCAGGCCAGCGCGTCCCATTCTCCCGCGGTTCCCAAGCCTGTGGGAACGCTGGGCAGGGCGGCCCGCACCCGCTCGCGCAGGGTGTCTATGTGGCGTTTGCCAAAGCCCGGATTCACCATCTTGCGCCGGGGCGCGTGGGCGGGCGCGTCGGTCAGGATCACGCCGCCCGACAGGTACGGCACGACTCTGGAAAAGCTTCCGGCGCTGCGAAAAGTATGCAGGTCGGTGAGCAGCGCCCGGTTCCAGGCTGGACTGAAGCCCACCACCGCGGGCAGCCCCAGCCGCAGCCGAAACAGGCCGCCCGCCGCGCTCCGGTGTGCGCCCTCCTCGATCAGGGCCAGCGGACGCAACGCCCAGTCTTGCAGGTGGCCGTTGCCGGGGCGGGTTGGGGGTTCAGGCAGGGCCGAGAGGTCAGATCGAGGTTTCATCCAGCGCCGCCTTTCCGCCCAGATCGTCGTAGGGCAGGCCCAGCAGGTCGCCCGCGCCGTTCCAGCCGCTGAGCATGGAGAGGGGCACGCCGCCGCCGGGATGCACCGTGCCGCCCACCTGCCGCAGATTGCGGATCTGGGGCAAAGTCCAGCCGGGACGCAGGCTGCCCGTCAGTCCGTGTGGGGCGCGGCCATACAGTGCGCCGCCCACAGCGGTTCGGGCGTAGTCGGCGGGGGAGAGGGGCAACCACTCGGCCACCTCCAGCGGGGGCAGATGCCCAGGAAACTGGCGCTGAAGCTGGCCCAGCAAAAATTCACCGTAGGCGTGTGGGTCGCCTGCCACATCGGGGCGGGGCGGCGCGTTGACCAGCAAGAAAGCCTGCTGATGATCGGTGTGCAGGTACAGCGTGGGGTCGGTGGGCAGGCGGCCTGCACGGATGTCGGCCCATTCGCGGGCGTAGCGCTCGGGGAAAAAGACGTGGTGAGACTGGCCCGCATCTGCCTTCAGGCGCAGTTGCAGGGCAAATCCGCTGACGCCGCGCCCGGTGGCGTCGGCCCCCAGCCCCAGCCATTGCCGCGTGAGGGCGCGGTCTGCGGCGCTGATCCAGCCGTCGGCGGCCAATGCGCCCCGGTTGGTGTGTGCGCCCAGCACCCGCCCGCCGTGCTTGATCAGGTGCGTGACCGTGGTGCCGTACTCAAACTGCACGCCCAGTGCCTCTGCCCGCGCCCGCAGCGTTTCGGCCAACCGGCCCAGCCCGCCTTCCAGATGCCACACGCCGTAGCCCAATTCTACCCAGGCGATGTTGTGCAGCACGGCAGGAGCGCGGTACGGGTCAGCCCCCAGATAGGTGGCGAAGCGCAACCAGAAGGGCGTCAGCAGCGGCCCACTCTGCACGTAGCGGGCCAGCTTTGCCCACGGTGCGGCCCGCGCTCCACGGGTCAGGGCGTAGCGGCCCAGCGCCAGTTTGTTCGGTGGCGGCCCAAACAGGAAGGTCGGTGCGGCGTCGCGGTACATCTGCCGGGAAGCCTTCAGCAGCCGCTGATAACTGTGGGCCTCACGGCGGCTCAGTTGCTCCAGCGTGGAGTCCAGCCCCGCCACCAGAACGGCCTCGGGCGCAAAGGTTCGGCCCTTCACGGCCCCGCCCGCGTAGTGATAGGTCGTGGTGGGCCGCGCCGGATTCAGCCCCGGCTGCGGCAACCCCACCCGCTCATGCAGCGCCCGGAACAGGTGCGGCATGGTCACGACTGTCGGCCCGCTGGAAAATTCGGGATACCCCAGCGCCGCCTTGCCACCGGGCCGTTCCAGACTGTCCAGCACCGTGACGCGCACGCCCGCCCCCGCCAGGCGCAGGGCAGCAGCGAGGCCCGCGAAACCGGAACCGATGACGATGACGTGTCTGGGTGTCATGGCCGCCCGGAACATGGATCGTGGATCGTAGAACGTGGTGTCGCGCCCTTCCCACGATCCACGTTCCACCCTTCAAACCCGTCCCACACCCTACCTCCCACCTCCCACCGCCCTTTCATTGCTTGTACGCCCGCCCCTTCCAAGTTACCTGCCGCCGCATAGCGCGAAGATACACGGGCAGGGCCAGCAGCGGCGTCAGCGGTCCCAGCAGCCCTTCGGCCAGATCAGCAGGTGTGCGGCGGCCTGTGATCAGGTTGGTCAGCGGACGTTCCAGCAGGGTTGCCAGCCGGAGCAGACGCAGGGCCGGAGCAGGCAGCAGCCAGGGCAGCGTATACACCACGAAATGTCCGGCAAAGGCCAGCGTCATGAGGGGGCGGGAATTGAGGTGTAGCGGCAGCGAATTTTTGCCGAATCCACGCACCGATTCTCCGTAAGACGAATACATCCGCACGCCGATGCAGTCGCCGCCCATCGCCATCGTCAGCCGCCCGCCCTGCCCCTTCAAGCGCCGCGCGAACATGGTGTCTTCCAGCACCTCTTTTCTGACCAGTTCGTAGCCGCCCGCCCGTTCGAACGCGGCACGGCGAAAGCCCATCAGTTGCCCGTTGGCCGCGCTGGCCGCCGGAAAAGGCAGTTTCAGGACCGGAAAAGGCAGATAGGACAGCACCACCAGATCGACCAGCGGCGTCAGCAGGCGCTCGCCGGGGGTGCGGTTGTCCTGCTTGGGCAGGGCGCTGAGCAGGTCGGCCCCTGTGGATTCCAGTTCGTGGATGACTGCGCCTAACGCCCCCGGCCCCCACGTCACGTCGGCATCGGTAAAAATCAGGATGTCGCCTGTGGCGGCGCGGGCCAGTTGGTGGCAGGCCCACGGCTTGCCGAACCAGCCTTCCGGCAGGGGTGCGCCCGGAATGACCCTTGCTCCCAGTTGGCAGGCCAGTTTGCCCGTGCCGTCGGTGCTGTGGTCGTCCAGAATCAGGACTTCGTGTGCGCCCTGTGCCACCACCCCCGGCAGGGTGCGCGGCAGGTTGTGGGCCTCGTTGCGGGCCGGAATCAGGATGGACACGCGGGGGCTGCCCGCAGGCACGGGCCGGGGGCGCAGGCGCGGAAAGGTCACGGCGTTGACCGCCATCACCGCCAGTTTGCTGAAGATGAATCCCAGAGCCACCCAGCGGTAGGCCCGCGCCCAGTCTGCTTTTCTCCCTTTTCTCCCAGCGCCTTTCACCTGTCCCCCGTGATCAGGGTCAGCATCCGCGCGGGCAGGCTCACCGGATCGTCGGGGGTCACGCGCTGGCCGCACACGCGCAGGTATCCGGCCAGAGGCTGTTCGGGGTCGGAGTCGGAGAGTTCGGCGTCCAGCAGAGCCAGTTCCCGCGCCAAGGCCTGGGGCAACAACGCTTCCGAGATGGGGGGGCCAAAGCGCACATAGGCTTCAGGCTGTTGGCTGCCGCGCAGAACCACGCGCAGGGCCAGCGGAATCAGGGGCACGCCAGCGGTGCGGGCCACCCACGCCGCGCCCGCCCGGACTTCTTGCACGGGGCCAGCGGGCCGAATCGCGCCCTCGGGAAAGACCACCAGCCAGCTTCCGGCGCGGGCATAACGGGCGGCCTCGCGCACCTGCCCAGCGGCCAACGCTCCGGCCCGCCGCAGAAAGGGAAAGCGGCCCAACTGATGCGGCGTCATGAGTACCCGGAAGTCGGCCCCAGCCCACGCCGCCACTTCCAGCAGGGTGTAACCGTCCCACCAGGAATGGTGGTTGGGAGCTAGCACCGCGCCCTCTGTGGGCAGGTGGCCGCGCACCCACACGCCCGCCAGCTCTGTCTGCACGCTGCGGCGAATGCTGCGCCTGACCATCCATGTGGCCCACGGGTGGGCTTCCTTCTGGGGAAGGCTGTCAGGCACGTTGCCCGCCCGCCGCCTGCCCGCTGCGCTCTGCCCCAAAGAGCCGCGCCAGCCCCAGCCCTGCCAGCATCGCAAGCAAGGTCACGCCTGCTTCCACGTAGCGCCCCACCAGCACCAGCCCCCCCGGCAAAAAGAAGGTTTCGATGGCGTAGGCAAGGGCGAAGGAAGGACGCGCTTTCTTTGGTCCGAACAATCCCGGCGCAATGCGCGTAAAGGCCCAGGCAATCCCGCTACCCACGGCCCACCAGCCGATAAAATTCTGAATCGGTGCTCCGGCCCACACGGGCGCGGGATCGTTCCAGACCCAGTAACGTTGTGCAGTCATCAGCGGTTCCAATCCTACGTCCCAGAGGGCCAGCAGCACGCCCGCCAGCCACGCCCGCCCCCCGGCCAGCAGCAGGCCCGCCAGCGTGAAGGCGAACCAGCCCAGCGGCACGATCAGCGGCACGGTCAGCAGTGTGGGCGCGGGCGCACCGGCATAGGAATACACCCCGAACGGAATTCCGGTGCGGCTGCCCAGTACCTCTACACCGAGGCCCACGGCGAAGGCCAGCGCCGCCATCGCCGCAGCTTTGGCCGTGTTTTCCTTCTCCTGCACATACAGGAACGCCGACACGAACAGCGCCCCGGTACTCAGCAGGCCCAGCAAAGAAAAACCTTCCGGCCACAGCGGAACAGGCACTTTCAGCAGCACGTAGAGGGCGAGGAAGGCCATCCACGGGCGGGTGTGGGCGGCCAGTTCAGCGGCGCGGCTTCTGAGGGTGGGCACAAATGCTGGCCCCAACTGGTCGCCCGCCAGCGCCAGCACGCCTGCCAGCGGCACTCCCAGCGCTATGCCCGACCAGCCGCCCGCGTAGCCCGCCAGCACGGCCAGCGCCCCGGCAAAAGCCACGCCCAGCGCAGCAAAAGCCAACAGCGAGCGCCGGACGAGCGGGGTCATTTCAGGCCCAACCGCTGCCGACCCAGACTCTGCCATTTGCGCTGCGTCAGATCCTTGACCAATACGCGGGCGGCATTGCGCCCCGACGCGCCCATGATTCCGCCGCCCGGATGGGTGCTGGCCCCGGTCAGGTACAGGCCCTTCACACCCGGCCAGCGGTACTGGCTGGCCTGCATCCACGGCCTGAACGAAAACATCTGATCGAAGCTCATCTCCAAGTGCATCACGTTGCCCCGGTGAAGGCCCAGATTGGTTTCCAGCCACTGCGGGGTCTGCACCAGCTCTCCGACGATGGTGTCGCGGGTGCCGGGGGCGTAATGCTCGAAGGCGTTCAGGATGTTCTCGCGGGCCTCGGCGGTGCGCGTTGCCCATGATCCGCTGGACAGTTCGTAGGGGTAATACTGCGCCCACAGCCACAGCGCCTCGCCGCCGGGGGGGGCAAGGCTGTCGTCTACAGCGCTGAAACTCATGGCGATCAGCGGCGGGTCGGTGGTGGGTTCTCCGGCCAGATACTGCCCGTAGCCCTTCATGAGTTGCTGCTGGTTCTTGATCAGCAGGCCCAGCCCCACGCGGCTATCGGGTTCGGTGTGGTTGCGGTACTTGACCTTCTCGCTGAGGGCGAGGCGCAGCACCATGCCGAAGCCGTTGCCGACGCGCACCTGCCGCGCCGCTGCGGGCACATGCTCGTCGGGCAGGGCGGCGGCGGTGGTCAGAACGTGCGTGCCCGACACCACTGCGCTGGCCGTGTACACCTCGCCGCTCTCCAGCTCGATGCCCTGCGCCTTGCCGCCCTTCACCAGAATTCGCTTGACGGGCGCATTAACAAAAACCTGTCCCCCATCGGCTTCGATGGCCCGCCGCAGGGCTTTGGTCAGGCCGCCGCTGCCGCCTTTGGGCCGCGCCACGCCGCCCTCGTGGTACAGCGGATGCCATAGCAAAAACGGCGCACTGAGGGGGTCGGTGGGCGGCGGGCCACTCTGGGCGGCCATCCACACCAGCGGGGCACGTACCCGCTCCTCGGTAAAATATTCGGCGGCCACATCGCCGTAAGGCCGCAGAATGCGCGAGAGCTGCGCCTGCCAATCTCTGCCCTTGCCGCTGCTGACCATCATCTTGCCCATGTCCAGCGGCCCCGGCGCAGAATTGAACAGGTCGGCCACCGAGCGGGCAAACGGCGTCCATTCGTCCAGAAAGTGGCTGTACGCCTCGCCCTGCCCCGGAAACAGGTTTTCCAGTTCTCGCGCCGTGCGTCCGGGGTCGCGGTGAATAAACCACGGCGTTTCTCCGTCCGAGGCGTGAAACATCGGGTCTACTTCAAGGTAGTGCAGACCGTGCCGGGTCAGTTCCAGTTCGCGCACCACGGGCGTCATGCGAATCAGGATGTGGGCGCTGCCGCCGTAGTCAAACTGATAACCGGGCACGATTTCTTCGGTGCTTACGGCCCCGCCCACGATGTGCCGCCGCTCGAAGACACCCACGCGCAGGCCCGCCTTGGCCGCATACGCCGCCGTCACCAGCGCGTTGTGTCCGGCTCCCATTACGATCACGTCAAAGTCAGGCATCTGTTGGGCGTCAGTCTGGCACGGCGGGCCGGGGCAAACGGTCAGGAATCCCTCACCCTCACCCCCATTTACCCGCCCCATTGCCCCTCTCAATAGATAGAACCCCGTGACACTCTGTGCGGTACGCTGGACCTATGTTCGGACGCCGCGTGCCGCCCCATCTCGTGTTCCTGTTGAGCCTGTTGCTGGCGCTGGCCTGCGCGGTGGCCGCCTTTTTTGCCCTGCGTGCCGAAAGCTGGGTCACGGGCGCGATCGGCCTGATTCTGGGCGTCTGGTTCGCGGTAGACGCGGTGCGGGCGTATGGCTGGCAGAAGGCCAAGCAGGCGCAGAAAAAGTAAAAACAGAAGTCTAAATTGGATCATGGCAGACTCGGGGTGTGACCTTCTCTCCTCCCAGTCCTCAAGATGACTTTGACCGTACTCTGCTGCATCACGTTCAAAATCACGGCTGGTTCGTGGTCAAGGTGCCCGACGATGAAGCGGGGCCGGGATTCGCTTTCACTGTCGGCCTATCTCTGAACTATCAGCACCCGGAAGTCATTCTGATCGGACTTGATCTAGAGTTGATGCACCGCGTCCTCAACGCCATTGGCGAGGATGTCAAGGCAGGCCAGCAACACTATGAAAGTGGCCTGCGGTTCTCCAATCTACTGGAGGGCTATGACTGCGCGTTTGTGAGCGTGGCAACCGCGCAGCACCGGGAATATCTCGGCACATTGGTCTGGTTTTATAGCAATCAGCCTTTCTCGGCTGTTCAATGTGTTTGGCCCGACAAGCTGGGGCAGTATCCGTGGGACAGTGCGGCTCATCCCCAGTTTCGTTCTCGCCAACCAATTTTGGATGGGCGATGAGGTTCAAGGAATCTCTGAATTCCACTAAATCCTGAGCAGCCCCGCCCTCACCCCGCATTTGTCCCGCCCCTGCTCCTTTAGCCTGTAAGGATATGACTGCTCCTGCTTCCGCTTCCTCTGCCCGCGCCTTTGTTTCCCTGATCGGGGCCGGGCCGGGCGATCCGGGGTTGCTGACCATTCGGGGCATGCAGGCGCTTCAGGAAGCCGACGTGGTGCTGTTCGATTACCTCGCCAACCCGGATCTACTGAACTACGCGCCGCACGCGCACACCATCTACGTGGGCAAAAAGGGCTTTTCGGAGTACATCAGTCAGGAGCAGATCAATGCGCTAATCGTGGAGCAGGCGCTCGCGGGCGGCGGGCAGCGGGTGGCGCGGCTCAAGGGCGGTGACGTGTTCGTGTTCGGGCGCGGCGGCGAGGAAGCCGAAGCCTGTGCGCGGGCGGGCGTGCCCTTCGAGATCGTGCCGGGAATCAGCAGCTCTATCGCGGCCCCGGCCTATGCGGGCATTCCGGTCACCCACCGGGAAGTGGCCCGCAGTTTTGCCGTACTGACCGGCAATACGCAGGAGGGCGGGGCGCACTACGCCACGCTGTCTGGGGCCGATACGCTGGTGCTGTTGATGGGCGTGCGGAATCTGGATCAGATTGCTGCCGACCTGATCGCGGCGGGCCGCCCCCCGGAAACCCCCGCCGCCACCGTGCAGTGGGGCACCACGTCGCGGCAACGGGTGGCGGTGGGCACGCTGGCAACCATTGCTGCCGAGGTGAAAGCCGCCGGACTGGAAGCCCCCGCCGTGACCGTGGTGGGCGAGGTGGTGCGCCTGCGCCAGAGCCTGAACTGGTTCACGCCGCCCGCCGAAACCGAGCAGCCAGAGCGCCCGCTGGCCGGTCATCAGGTCGTGGTCACGCGCACGCGGGAGGGGGCCAGTGCCCTCGGCGGGGTGTTGCGGGCACGCGGGGCCAGCGTGCTGGAAGTGCCGCTAATCCGCTTTGCCGACAGCGCCGACGAGGCGAATTTGCAGGCCCGCCTGCGTGATCTGTCGGGTGTGGATTGGCTGCTGCTGACCAGCAATCAGGCGGTAACGGCCCTGTTTGACCAACTGGAACGGCTGGCGCTGGACGGGCGGCATCTGTCGGGCGTGCGTGTGGCGGCGGTTGGCCCTAGCACGGCGCGGGCACTGGCGGCACGGGGCATTCGGGCCGATTTCGTGCCGTCCACGCCGGGGGCGCGGCATCTGGGCACAGAGCTTCCCACGCAGGCCGGAGAGGTCGCCCTGCACCTGACCTCGCAACTGGCCGAAGCCGAGCTGCAATCCGCACTGGAGGCACGCGGCCTGAGCTACACGCGGGCCGAGCTGTACCGCACCGAACCCGCCCCGCTGACGTCCAGGGCGCAGCAAGCCCTCCTGCGGGCCGATGTGGTCACGCTGGCGTCGGGCAGTGCAGCGCGGTTTCTGGCTGAGGTGGCAGGCACGGGCTTCAGGGTCGCCGTGATGGGGCCGCAGACCGCCGAGGCCGCCCGCGCCGCCGGATTCGAGCAGGTCACGGTGGCGCGGGAAGCCACCCTGGAAGCCCTGGCCGATGCAGCGGCCCAGGCCGTTCAGACTGGAGGCTGATCGCTGCCCCTTTCCGGTCGGCCACCATGCCCGGACAATTCCTCATCAATTGGGGGGTAATGCAGTCGGTGCAGCGAATTTCTTGCAGCCGCTCTGACCCATTTCTGCCAAGCTCCTGATTATGCAGAGGCTCGTTTTGCCTGACTTCGTCAGTGGGCAACTGGGGCTAACAGCGTTCTGCCAGACGCATCAGGGCAGGGGCGGCTCCCGGTGACATCCCACTTCTCCTCAAAGCTGTCTGGGTCTTCAGACGAGTCCTATGAGCTACCGCCCTCTGCCGCCGCCGAGCACGCTGCCCTGGCTGCGCTGCTGGAGCTGAATGCCGCTTTGCTGGTGGCCCGCACGCCGCCGCAGGTCGAGGAAGCGCTGACGCTGGGTGTGGTCGAATTGATGGCGGCCCGGTACGCCTATTTTCTGCGTTTCGATCCTCAGGCCGACACGCTGACCATTACCACTGTGTCCAGAGAGCAGTCCACCGATCCGGGCGCGACGGCGCTGGGCTGGGTGCTGAAGCGCGGCGAGGGGGTGTCCTGGCAGGCCATAGAACAGGCCGAATGTCTGGCGGCACAGGCTTCACCCGGCGGCACCACCGAGTGTCTGGGCCGGGCCGTCCTGCATATTCCCGCGCGGGACCTGCCCAATCACGCTGTCCGGGTGGGCAACGCCCCTGATCAGGACGTGATGTTCGCGCCGCTGCTGACCCAAGACCGTCAGGTGCTGGGCGTGCTGACCCTGGGCCGAATCTCGCCGGGGTTTACGGCCCAGGACCGCGCACTCCTGGCCGCTTTCGCCAACGCCGGAACGCTGGCGCTGGAGCGTGCCCACGAGGAACGCCGCGCCGCCGAATCCCGCGAGGGCGCGATGATGGCGCTGGGCATGGCGCTGGAAGCCCGCGACTTCGAGACGCAGGGCCACACCGAGCGCACGGTGGCCCTGGCCGAACGCCTCGGCACCGCCCTGGGCCTCAGCGCCGCCGATCAGGACGCTCTGCGCCAGGGCGCGTATCTGCACGATCTGGGCAAACTGAGCGTGCCCGACGGCGTCCTCCTGAAACCCGGCCCCCTGACCCCCCAGGAACGCGCCCTGATCTGCACACACACCGTCATGGGTGAGGCATTGGCCCGGCGCTTGCCCAGCCTGCCTGCCGGGGCGCTGGCTATTGTCCGGTCTCACCACGAACGCTGGGATGGCGGCGGCTATCCAGACGAGCTGTGCGGCACGCAGATTCCGCTCCTGGCCCGCATTTTTGCCGTAGTGGACGTTTACGACGCCCTCACCCACGATCGCCCGTACCGCCCGGCCTTTCCGCTGGCACAGGCGCGGGCCATGCTGGAAGATGGAGACGGCACGCATTTTGACCCGGAAGTGTTGAGGGCGTTTTTAGGCTTGCTGGACGGCGTTTAAGGGCGGGAAGAGGAGTGGTGTCAGCGGGGGATTTTTAGGTCTTGTCCTACGGTTTTCCCCCACCCCCCAGCCCCCGCCCCCAAAGGGGTCAGGGGAGTTAGCGCTCCGCTGAGGAGGAGTGATCTTGTCGTATTTTGGTTCGGCTAGATTGTTCTTTTGAAGCTGAATCGCCAGTTCATTCTGGGCTGGAATTGGCCCGCCCACTGCGTGGACGACGGCCTCACACGGATTCGGGCGGGGACGATCTGGGGTGGCGGTATCGGGGTCTTTGCTTCTCACCTCTGAGGGGGGGCATTGCAGAGCAATGGGGGGTTGCCCTTGTCGCCCGTTCACGGTGTGGACGACGGCCTCACGCAGACTTTCCCCAGTCTGACCACAACTTCACCGGAACCCCAAGGCCACCTGAAGCTGATGCTTGGGCGGCCTCATCTGCGCTGCCTATGCTGACCCACACAGTGTTGGCCCGAATGATTCCCCGTCTTCTTTATCTCAGCGAATCCGTGTAGGAGAACCCATGACCTCTATCCGACTGACCCCACTCCGATTGGCCCTGATCCTGACTGCCCTGCTGGGCGGTGCACAGGCCCAGACCGCTGCTCCCGCCGCAGCGCCGAGTAACGCGCCCGCGCCTCAACAGCAGCAAACGGCGGCCCAGGCTGCTGCCGAGGCCAGCGATCTGGCGGCCAAGGCACGCGCCACCTACCCCCAGGGCAGCGCCAGCATCGACCAGGATCTCTGGAAAAGGGCCGCCGCTGCCGCCGAACGCGCCGTGGCTGCCGCGCCGAGCAACCCAGAATATTTGCGTCTGCGTGCCCAGATCTACACCGAAGTGGGCTTCTGGCGTCAGGCCGAACTGGGTTGGGAAGCCTACTTCCGGGCCGTACCCAGCGGAGCGTCGGCGGCAGAGACGGCCAGTGCGGCCAACGTGCAGTACAACCTCGGGTACTCGGCCTACACGCGCAATCAGCCCAGTCAGGCGGCGGCCTTTTTTGCAGCCTGCCTCAAGTTCGATCCGGCCAGCGTGCCCTGCACCAGTTGGGCCGCCCGCACTGCACTGGAGGCAGGAAATTATGCACAGGCACAGACCCTCTACGATCAGGCTTTGGTGCTGCAACCCACCGACAAAACCCTGAGCTATTTCCGCTCGCTGGCGCAGAGTGCTGGGCGCTATGGCCCCGCCGCCACCCGCGCTTTTAGCCGTGCCTACGGTGATTTGGACGCAGGCCGCAAAGCGCAGGCATTGGCCGGATTTCAGCAGGCTGCCACCGCCGCCCCCAACTTTGCCGAAGCGTGGCGCGAAGCAGGCAAACTGGCCCTCGAACTCGGCGACGCACCAGCGGCAGTAGCGGCCTACACGGGCGCGGTGGCCCTCCCCAGTGCCTCCGCCGCAGACCGATACAACCTCTCGGTGGCGCAGGAAGGCCAGAGTGTGGGCCTCAAAGCCGTTCAGACCTTCCGCACGGCCTATACACGTTTTACGGCAGGCGACAAATCAGGAGCCGAGGCCGGATTTCTGGAGGCCACCACCCTCAGCCCCAGATACGCCAAAGCTTGGGCCTGGTTGGGCCGCACCCGGTACGAGGCCCGCAACTTTGAAGGCGCGGCGCAGGCCTATGCACAGGCCGTACAGCTTGATCCGAACGATAAGAGCAGCGCGTACTTTTTGCGGCTGGCACAGCAGGGGAAGTAGGGAGTGGGTTGTGGAGGTAGGCAGAGTGAGCTAGCTTTTCCCATTTCCCATTTCCCACTGACCACTTCCTGCTTTTAAATCCCACACCGCCGCCACCGCTTCCGCCAATGCCAGATCCCCCGGCGTGGTCACTTTAAACAGTCGGGCGTCACCGGGAATCAGGGCCACCCGTTGCCCCAGACGGGCAATCAGTCCGGCGTCGTCGGTGGCGGCGTGGCCCTCACCGTAGGCAGTTTCATGGGCGGCCAGCAGCGCGGCGCGGCGGAAGCCCTGCGGTGTCTGCACGGCCCAGAGGCCCTCGCGGGGGGTCAGGGTTCCCCACTCTGCTTCCTCTTGCGCTTTGGCCTGTACCAGCGTATCGGCCACGGGCAGGGCGGCAGTAGCGGCCCCCACTTCCCACGCGGCGGCGGTCACATCGTGGATCACACGGGCGGGCAGAAAGGGGCGGGCGGCGTCGTGAATCAGCACGATGTCGGCGTCGGTGGCCCGCAGGAGCGCTGACACGCTGGCCTGCCGGGTATCTCCGCCTGTGATGGCCCGCGCCTGCACCCCATCTGGAAGCTGCATTTCAGCGGGCAGGGCCACTAGCACCTCATCCACATACGGCCACAGGCAAGCCACGCTGCGGGCCAGCAGACTCAGGCCGCCGACCTCCACAAAAGCTTTTGGCCCCCGCCCCAGCCGCGTGCCCGACCCCGCCGCCGGAATCAGGGCGGCTGTTCTGGGCCTGTTCTGCCCCTGCTGGCTCGGCCCTGTCCCGGTCACTCCTTCCACCGCTTGAACCCCAGCACATCCAGCCGGAACTGATCCAGCACGCGGGCGGTCACAAAATGCAGCAACTCTTCAACACTGCCCGGAGCGTGATAAAAGCCGGGGCTGGCGGTCATCACGGTGGCTCCGGCATCGTGAACGGCCAGCAGATTTTGCAGCATGGGGCGCGGCAGGGGGTCTTCCCGCACCACCAGCACCAGCGGGCGGCGCTCCTTGAGGGTCACGTGGGCCGCCCGCGACACCAGATTGTCGGCGAATCCGTGGGCAACTTTGGCGAGGGTGCCCGCGCTGCACGGCACGATCAGCATGCCGTCGGTGCGGTAACTGCCGCTGGCAACGCTGGCCGCAAGGTCGCGGTCTTCGTGAACATGGGTTGCCAGCGCGGTCAGGTCGGGCAACTGCGGGCCGCCCTCGGCACTCATGACCCGTTTTGCGCCGCTGGACACGACCAGATGCGTTTCGACATTCAATTCATTCAGGGCACGCAACACGCCCACCGCATACGGAATACCGCTGCCACCACTGACTCCTACCACCAAGCGCATTCGGTCAGGCTAGCAGGCGCGTGTGGGGGTAGCCTGTAGCCATGAATGCAAGCCCCACGGCGGCAAGCCAAAAAGCAGACGACCTGATCGGCGCTTACTGGCAGGGCGCACACCTGCAAAACCCCGCGTTTCTGGAAGAACTGCGGGCCGCCAACCCGGTGCTGATGTCGGGCACGCACGGGCTGACCGTCCTGACCGGACATCCCGAAATCACGGCGGCCCTGCGCCATCCCGACATCCGCACCATCAAATTTGAAGGCGGCGAAGGCTTCAACCAGACTGCCAGTTACGCGGTCATGAATCCCATGATGCTGTTTCATGACGGCGGCAGCCATACGCGCCTGCGTTCGCTGGCCCAGCGGGCCTTCACGCCGCGTGTGCTGGAAGAAAGCCGGGACTTTATCGCCGCACTGACCGACGATCTGTTGACCGAAGCGGCGGCGGCCAGCCGGAAGTCAGGTGGGGGAGAGAATGGGGTGGACATCGTGCAGGCCGTGGCCTATCCGCTGCCCGTAACCGTGATCGTGCGGATGCTGGGCCTGCACGGAACCGACGCTGAACGCTTCCGGGCCTGGTCGGAAAGTGTGGCCGACTTGCTGGGCGGCATAAATTTGCCCCCCGAACGCTGGGCGCAGATCGAAGCCGATGCCCAGCAGATGCGCGAGTATTTTCGGACGCTGGCTGACGATCTGCGGGCCGAGCCACAACCGGGCCTGCTGAGTGCCCTGGCCGCCGCCGAAGCCGAGGGAGGCGGGGGCCGCCTGAGCAGCGCCGAACTGCTTGCCAATGCCGTGCTGCTGCTGGTGGCGGGTCACGAAACCACCAGCAACCTGATCGCGGGCAGCTTTCATGCGCTGGCAGCCCACCCCGAGCAGCGGGCGTGGTTGGCCGCCGATCCAGCGGGCCGCGCTGCCAACGCCACCGAAGAACTGTTGCGCTTTCTGTCGCCCGTGCGGGGCAGTGGCCGCTTTACCACTGCCCCACTGACACTGGGCGAGGTGGCCCTGCCCGCTGGAATGCACCTGAGTCTCAGCTATGCCAGCGCCAACCGCGATCCCCGGCTGTACGCCGATCCGCACACGCTGAACCTGAGCCGTGCCAATGCACGCACGCATCTGGCGTTTGCGGGTGGCCCGCATTACTGCCTCGGCGCAACGCTGGCGCGGCTGGAATCCACCACCTTCCTCACCCGCCTGATGACCCGCTTTCCCGACTTCGTGGTGCCCGAGCAGCCTATTTCTCACCGCCCCAATTTTGCGTTGCAGGGGCTGGAGCGGTTGCGGGTGGTGTTTTAGGACTTCGGCCCGTGTGGTTTGATTGAGGTGGGGTTCTAGGGCTTGTCCCACGGTGGATTCCCCCACCCCCCAGCCCCCGCCCCCAAAGGGTCAGGGGAGTTTCCGTTGCACTCGGCAGGAGTGATCTTGTCGTGTTTTGATTCGGCAGGGTCGTTCATCTGAAGCGGAATCGCCAGTCGTCTTGACGTTGGAAGTGGCCCGCCCACTTCGTGGACGACGGCCTCACACGGATGGGGCGGGGACGGTGTGGGGTGGGGATGAAGGAGCGCAGCGGTTGCCTTTTCGCCCTTACAGCCAGCCTTTTTCCCGCGCCCGCCTCGCTGCCTCGGCGCGGTTGGCGGCTCCCAGTTTGCTGATGGCTTCCGACAGATAGTTTCTGACTGTGCCTTCCGACAGGCCGAGGCGGGCAGCGATGGCGGTGGTAGAGGTGCCACTCTCGGCCTCACGCAGGACCTGCCGTTCTCGCTCGGTGAGGGGGTCGGGGTCGTCCCACGCGCTTTCTGCCAGGGCAGGGGCAATAGCGCGGCCCCCAGCCTGTACCCGGCGGATGGCCTCTGCGAGTTGGGTGGCGGGCGCGTCCTTGAGGAGGTAGCCGCGTGCTCCGGCGTCCATTGCTCGGCGCAGGTAGCCGCTGCGGGCAAAGGTCGTCACGATGATCACGCGCACGGTGGGGCACTCTTCGCGCACACGGGCGGCCAAGTCCAGCCCGCTCAGGCGCGGCATTTCTATATCGGTCACAAGGACATCGGGCAACAGGGTGCGCACCAGTTCCAGCGCCGCCTCACCGTCGGTGGCCGTGCCCACCACGCTCAGATCGTCTTCCAGAGACAGCAGGGCCGACAGCGCCCCCAGCACCATCGACTGATCTTCGGCCAGCAGCACGCGGATCACAGGCGCAGCCCACCGGGCAGGGTGTTGTGGGCGGCAGATTCGCCGGGTTCGGCCCCCGGCAGGTCGGCGGTGAGGGTGGTGCCCGCCGTGCCGTCGCGGGTCAGGCTGCCGCCCAGTGCCCGGAGCCGCTCGCGCATTCCGGTCAGACCGCTGCCTTCGGGCGTCTGGCCGCCAATGCCGTCATCTTTGATCACCAGTCGGTGGCCGCGTGGCGTGGGCGTCAGGGTAATCCTGACCTCATGGGCGCGGGCGTGGCGCACCACATTCGTCACCGCCTCGCGCAGCAGCATGGCCGCGCTGGCCTCGGTGCGGGCGGGCAGTTCCGGCAGAGCCTCGGTCATGATCAGGCGCACGCCCGCCGCGTCCAGCGCCACCTTTGCGCGGGCCAGTTCGGCATTCAGGCCGCTGCCCCGGTAGCCCTGCACGGCGGCCCTCACCTCGGTCAACGCTTCTCTGCCGATGCGCTCCACTTCGCGGATTTCCTGTGCAGCGCGGGCCGGATCGCGCTCGGTCAGGCGGGCGGCCAGCTCGCTTTTCAGCACGATCACGCTGAGGGTGTGGCCCAGCAGGTCATGCAGATCACGGGCAATGCGTTCGCGTTCGGCGTCGGCGGCCAGTCGTTCGTTTTCGCGCTGAGCCTGTGCCAGCCGTGCGCCCGCAATGCGCTGGGCATAGCTGGCGTGGTTGGCATAGGCCGCCACCAACGTAAACAGCAGGTTGGGGGCCAGCCACCACAGGTCGTCGGGGCGGTAGGTGCCTGTCCAGAACGGCCACACCATCACGGCCATATTCAGGAAGGCCAGCCACAGCGCCAGCCCGGTGCGCCCCTGAAAGCCGATCATGCTGGCCCCGTAGATCAGGAACGTGGTAGCCGTGCCCCCGATGACTGGCAGCAGCACGAAATAACTGGCAAGCGACAAGACCCAGCCCCCCAGCGCCCAGGATTGCTGCGTCTGTGCGCTGCGAATTCCGGGCCAGAAAACCCGCAGATACAGCGCCACGAACCCGCCGATCAGGGCCAGAAACAGGGCCACCTGTACCGGGCTGCGCGGCACTTCCCAGAAGCTGCCCAGCGGAAAGACCAGAAATCCCAGCCAGATCAGTGGAAAAAAATCCCAGACGTTGAGGCGGCGAGAGCGGGCAGCCATCGTCAGGGTTGGGTGAGTTCGTGGAGAGAACGGGCGTCGGGAGGGGTGAGGGTGAACTGATCGAAGGTCGCCTGAAATCCGGCCCGCTGCGGGCTACAGGCCATCACGCCCACCCGCACAGGCAGAGTCGGCGGAAAATAGGCCAGTCTGAGCAAGGTCCAGGCGGTGGGGACAGGCGCAGCTTCCGTGGGGTCTGGACGGCCATGGACGATCAAAGCGTCGGCCCGCCGGATCACCCGGAACCAAACGGCGGCGTGGGCCTCGGCAGGCATCACACTCCAGTCTGAAAAATCGCGGGTCAGGACGGCGCTCCATTGCTGCCGCTGCTGCCCATTCTGCCCCACGTATTCCACGCCTGCCTTGAGCCAGTGGGTCTCGTCGGCCCACACCATCAGGCCCGCCTGATCGTACAGATGCAGGTACTCGCCGCGCACGCGCACACAAACCGTAAATTCTGAGGGTGCCCCTTGCAGCAGGACATGACCGTTGCTGTGTGTAAACCCGTAATGGGTGGCCTGCCAGAAATCCGTCTGGTCGCCCGTGTGTACCTCGAGTGTGCCATCTGCCGTCACTTGGGCCTGCGGCGGCGCGTGCTGCCAGCTCATGCCTGACCAGGGCGTCTGGAGCACGTCGGTGGCTGGAAGTCCATCTAACATAGGCAGAGTATCCTCCTTTCCTCAAAGCGTTTTTGCTTTTTCAGAGCGTTTATTGATTCCTGCCGAGGTGGGCAACCTCTTGAAAGCTGGTTGGCTGAACCCCCCCGTTGCTGACGCAACGCCCCCCCTTGAGGGGAGGACAAGGGCTGGGTGCTCCCCTCAAGGGGGGCTGGCGGCGCAGCCGACTGGGGGTTAGCCCGGAACATTGCTCAGTCCACTTCCCTCTTTCTACTTCTACAGCCCTCATTCCCAATTTCCGGGAACTGCTCTGCATGCCTGCCAGATCGCCCAAATCACCGCCCCCGCTCAACTGTTCCTGCTCACTGCCCGCGCGCTTCATCCCGCTTCATGGCCCACACTGCCACGCTGCCGAAGACCAGCGTAAAGCCCGCCAGCCACAGCCAATGCGTCAGGTCATGTGTCGTGTCGTGGGCCACGGCGCTCCAGCCCAACTGCGCGAGGTGGTAGCCGGGTAAATAGGGCGCGGCCCGCTGCACCACGTCCGGCAACTGGTTCAGCGGCACGAACAGGCCCGATGCGAACGACACCAGCACGCTCAGCACGTTTGCCATCACGCTGGCCGCCGCCGGATTGACCAGAAAGCCGATGCACAGGCCCAGCGCGATCAGCGGAACCATGCCCAGCAGCAACTTGGCAAGGATCGTGAGGGCCAAGCCCAGCGGCAGGGTCACGCCGCCTGCAAAGTGCGCGAAGGAGTACAGCAGGGTCAGGCTGAGGGCACTGAACAGTAGCGCGGCCAGAATCTTGGCGGCAAAATACAGCGGCGCAGGCAGTGGCGAGGCCCGCAGCAGCCTCAGCCAGCCGCCCGTGCGCTCTATTGCCACCGCTGCCCCGAACGAGAACATGGCGAGGCTCAGCAGTGCGTAGGTGCCGAAGCTGACGATCAGGTACTGGCCCACGTTCACGCCGCTGTCGGTGGTTTCGCGCACGTTGGGCAGGCCGAACAGGGCAAACCACAGGATCGGAAAGCCCAGCGTGCCCACGGCAAACATGGGATTGCGGGCCATGCGCCGCAGTTCGGCCAGGATCAGTTGTGCCAGCGCGGGCAGCAGCGGCGCACGGCGGCCAGAAGGAGCGGCGAGGCGGGGCAGGGTGGGGGCGGGCGTGCTGGGCGTCGTCATGGGTCAAACCTCCGGTGCAGGTGGGGAAATCAGGCTTTCAGGGCGTCGGGTGCGGTCAGGCTCAGGAAGGCGTCTTCGAGGCTGGCGCGGCTGACTTCCAGTTCCCTGAAACTCACTCCCGCCTGCACGAGGGCCACCAACAGGGCTTCGGGTTCGCGGGTCCGCAGGGTGGCGCGGCCCGCCCCATCTACCTCGGCGCTGTCTACTCCCGGTAGCGCCTGCAACTCGGCCAGCACGAGGTCGGAAGAAAAGCGCACCCGCCCCGCCGCCACCCCGGAGCGCAGACTTGCGGGGGTGCCGTCGGCCAGCAGGGTTCCGGCGTTCATGACCACCACGCGGTCGGCGGTGCGCTCGGCTTCTTCCAGATAGTGGGTGGTCAGCAAGATGGTACGGCCCTCGCGCTTCAGGCCGTCTACCGCGTGCCAGAAGGCGAGGCGGCTTCCGGCGTCCATGCCAGTGGTCGGTTCATCCAGAAACAGCACTTGCGGGTTGCCCACCACCGCCAGCGCGAAGGCCAGCCGCCGTGCCTGCCCGCCGCTCAGCGCCCCGGCCCGCCGCCTGGCGACGCTGTGCAGGTCGGCCAATTCCAGCGCCGTGTCCACGCTGAGGGGTGCGGGATACAGGCGGGCGAACAGCGTGACTGCCTCGCGCACCGTGAGGGCCTGCGGAATGGCGCTTTCCTGCGGCATGGAACCGATGACGGTGCGCCCGCCCCCCGCCGCCGGGTCGCCGCCCAGCACGCGCACCACGCCCGCCGTGGGCCGCGCCAGCCCCAGCATCAGGCTGATGGCCGTGGTTTTGCCTGCACCGTTGGGGCCAAGCAGCGCGGTCAGTTCTCCGGCCCGGATGCCCAAGGTCAGGCCGCGCAACGCCTCTACGGGGCCAAAGCGTTTGCTCACGCCCACCAGTTCGACGGCGGGCGGGGTGGCAGAGGATGAGTGGGTCATGCCCCCAGAGTGCGCTGTGCGGCGGTCTGTTCCCAGTGCCTTGCGTCAGGGCGTCGGCATGACAGATGTCATGTGCTGTTGCCTTACCGGTCTGTCGTCACCGTATACGTTCCGTCGTTGTTGCCAGCGAAGGTCACGGTGCCGTTCTGGTCGGTGCGGTAGATGCGGATGCCGTTTTGCTTGTACAGATCCAGCGCGGTTTTGGTGGGGTGGCCGTAATTGTTCGGCCCCACGCCGATCACCACGTTTTCGGGCCGCACCGACGCCAGCCACGCGGCATGGTCGCCGTTGGCTGCGCCGTGGTGAATGCTCTTGTAGAGCTGAAACGGCCCCTTGACCTCTGGGCGGTCTTCGGCCAGCCAGCCCTGCGTTTCCGGCTTCTCGCTGTCGCCAGTCATCAGGGCGTGAAAGTTGCCAAAATCGATGCGAATGCCGATGCTGTTGTCGTTCTGATCCTGTCCCATGCCGGAAGGTGGGTCGATCACGCGCACCTTCACGCTGCCCAGATTGATGACCTGATTGTTGGCCTTCTGAAACTTGGTTCCGGCGGCTTCGAGGCCGTCTACCAGCCGTTTCCACGTCTGGGTGGTCGGGGCGATGCCGTTGTTGATAAACAGGGTGGGCTTGGCCTCGGCGGCGGGCACCAGCCCCGCGATATGGTCGGCGTCGCCGTGGCTGGCAATCATCAGGTCAATCTTGGTGATGCCGTAGGTCTCCATATGCTCGCGCATCCGCTCGCTGCTGCGGCCCCCGTCGTACAGCAGGGTTTTGCCCTCGGGGCTGCGGATCAATATGGCGTCGCCCTGACCCACATCCAGAAACCGGATCGTGACCTGTCCGGTGGGCGTGGTGGTGGTGTCGGTTTTGCCCGTATCGGTCTTGCCGCCCCCAAACAGGCCGCCGCCCGCACACGCCGCCAAACTCGCGGTCAGGCCCAGCACCAGCAGCCCCAACAGGTCCGAAGAAGTCGGACGGCCCCGGCCCTTGCCCGGTTTTTTGGCCGTGCTGCGCGTTCTTTTGCCTGCTGTTGCCGCTTTAGAAGCAGAAGCTGCTTTCGCTGCCGCTTTGGGGGGGGCCTTGCCGCCGGTCGCCTTTTTGCTGGCAGGCTTTTTGCCGGACTCTTTCCCGGATTCCTTGGGCGTGCTCATAGCGTGATTTCTCCCTCTGCATCGGCTTTCTCTGCGCCGCGTGCGTTCAGGGCCTCCAGCTCAGCCCCCGCCTCTCGCCGCCGCGCCTGCGTTTCTTTCCTCAAGATGTGCGCCACCGCGCCGTCCGGGCCGTCCTGAATCCCCAGAATATCGCCCTCCTGCACGCCTTCCGGCAGTGAAGACAGCAGGATGTCCACCGTGTTGCCCGAGGGCAGTTCTATGCGGGCCATGCGGCCAGTGGGGGTGTCCTCGATGCCGTCTACGGTCCAGCGTTCGCCTGCCCAGACCTGTTCACTTGCCCAGACGCTCTCGCCTGCGGCGGGGGCCGGGTTCTGTTCCTGCGCGGCTTGCGGCTCATCTTTCACGTTCACAGCGTACCGCGTGGAGCAACGATTAAGGCCGTTTTGCCCTCTGGTGCCCCCCTCTGGCCCCCAACTGCGCCACTCGGCGTATGCGCCTGCCCCCGCCCGCGCCCTACCCTGACCCTATGACCGCCGCCGTGCCCCCCTCTGGCCCCAAATCTGTTTCGCCACCCGAACAGAGGCCGCCCGGATCGGGAGCGCTGGCCGTCCTGCGAATCTATCTGGGACCGCTGTGGTGGCGCGTGCTGCTGCTGGCCGTGCTGCTGTTCACGGCCACGGGCCTGAACCTGATCTTGCCCCAGCTTCTGCGGCAATTCGTGGACGGCGCGAAGCTGGGCGCGGCGGCTCCGGTGGCGCAGTTGGCGTGGCTGGCAGGCGTCTATATCGGCGTGGCGGTGGGCGTGCAACTGCTGACCGCCAGCGCCACCTATGTGGGCGCACGGGTAGGCTGGCGGGCCACCAACCGCCTGCGGGCCGACCTGATGGCGCATCTGCTGTCGCTGGATATGCACGAGCACAAGGAACGCACCCCCGGCGAGATGATCGAGCGCATCGACGGCGACGTGACGGCGCTCAGCAATTTTTTCTCTCAGTTCGCGGTGCGGGTGTTCGGGGCCGCCCTGCTCCTGATCGGCGCAATTGTGATGTTCTACCGCGAGAACGTCTGGATCGGGCTGGGCATCACCGCCTTCGTGGTCGTGACCCTGATCGCCATGAACCGGGTTCGCAAGGCGGGCGTGGAACCCACCCGGCTGGAGCGCGAAAGCAGCGCCAAACTATTCGGCTTTATCGAGGAACGGCTGGCAGGGCTGGACGATGTGCGCTCTCTGGGCGCGGGGCCGCACCACCTGAACCGCTTTCTGAAGGTGCAGCGCGAGTATTTTGGCCGCAGCACGCTGTCCTGGCGGCGGCGCAGCGTGGTCTGGCAGCTCAGCATGGCGCTGTTTGCCGCCGGATACGTGGCAATTCTGGTGTCGGCAGTGGGGCTGTATTCTGCGGGCGCGATCTCGCTGGGTACGGCCTTTTTGCTGTACCAGTACATGAACATGATCGAGGAACCCATCGATCAGCTCACGCAGCAGCTTCAGGATCTGCAGAAAGCCGGGGCCAGCCTGTTCCGGGTGGGCGAACTCTTGGCCCTGCGCTCCGGTCTGCCGGAAGGCACGCGGGAACTTCCAGCGGGGGCCTTGCCGCTGGCCTTCCAGAATGTGGATTTCAGCTATGACCCCTCTGATCCCACAGTGCGCGGCGTGTTGCACGGCGTCTCCTTCACCCTGCCCGCCGGACAGACTCTGGGCCTGCTGGGGCGCACGGGCAGCGGCAAAACCACCCTCACGCGCCTCGTATCGCGCCTGTACGATCCCACCGGGGGCAGCGTGCAACTCGCGGGCCTCAATACCCGCGATCTCAAGCTGAGCAGCCTGCGTTCCCGCGTGGCGGTGGTCACTCAGGACGTGCAGTTGTTTCAGGCCAGCGTGCGCGACAACCTCACCTTTTTTGACGATACGCTGCCCGACGAGCGCGTGGAAGCCGCCCTGCACGAGGTGGGCCTGAGCGTGTGGCTGGCGCGGCTGGAACAGGGCATTCATACGCCGCTGCCCGCCGGAAGCCTCTCGGCAGGAGAAGCGCAACTGCTGGCCTTTGCCCGCGTGATGCTGCAAGACCCTGCCCTGATCATTCTGGATGAACCCAGCAGCCGCCTCGACCCCGCCACCGAGGGCCTGCTGACCGCCGCCATGACCCGCCTGCTGAGTGGCCGCACCGCCATCGTGATCGCCCACCGCCTCGACACCGTGGCCCGCGCAGACCGGATTCTGGTGCTGGGAGACGGACAGGTGCTGGAAGACGGCCCCCGCGAGGTGCTGGCCCACAATCCGCGCAGCCACTACGCCGGGTTGCTGCGGGCCGGGGTGGGGGCGGAAGGGGAAGGGGTGCTGGCGTGAGAGGCGCGGAGCGTGGTGGGTGGATCGTAGATCGTGGGTTGCCCGCCCGAGCTTTCCCAGTGCCTTATTTTGTCTTTTCCACGTTCCACGTTCCACAATCCACACTCTCCCGGAGTTGCCACCCATGACCACCGCCCCCACCCAACCTACCCTCCCCACTTCCGACAAAACGTTTGCCCTCTCCAAGCGCCTGTTCGTGTACCGTCCGGCCCTGTTCGCCTTCAATCTGCTGATGTGGGGCATGGTTCACGCCTCGCCCGCGCTGCTCACGTTGGCGGTCAGCGGGGTCTTCCGGCAACTGGAGGCCGCCGACAAACTGCGGCTGGCAGGCACGTCTAGCGCCGGAAATCTGGAACCGCTGATTGCTGCCGCGTGGGTGGCGGTGGGTTGGTTCGCCTTCGTGCGGGTCAGCCGATTCGGGATTTTTTATGGGGCGTTCCGGGCGTGGATAGAGCTGTGGTACACCCTTGACGCGTTGGTGCGCCGCAACATGCTGGGCTACCTGCTGACCGCCCGCCGCGCCCGCCGCCTGCCCGATACGCCCGCCGAGGCCGTGACCCGCTTCCGCGACGATGTGGACGATGTGGCCGGATACACCGAAGTCTGGGTGGACGGCTGGGGCTTCGTGGCGTATTCGGTGATCGCCATTACCCTGATGGCCCGCATAGACCCCCTGATCACGCTGCTGGTGTGTGCGCCGCTGCTGCTGATGGTGGTGTTCGTGCAGCGCCTCTCGCCCATCATTCGCACCTACCGCCGCCGGATGCGCGAGGCCACGGGCCGCGTGACCGACTTTATCGGGGAAACCTTCGGGGCCGTGAGCGCTGTGAAACTGGCCGCCCGTGAGGGGCAGATGGTGTCTCACCTGATCAAACTGGGCGAGGTGCGCCGCTCTGCCGCCCTGCGCGACGTGCTGCTGACCGAGCTGATCCGGGGCGTGAACA
Organism: Deinococcus aquatilis DSM 23025; assembly: GCF_000378445.1. Taxonomy (GTDB): domain Bacteria; phylum Deinococcota; class Deinococci; order Deinococcales; family Deinococcaceae; genus Deinococcus; species Deinococcus aquatilis. Next base: position 27,260 of record NZ_KB899725.1, read on the forward strand.
CCAACATGGTGAATATCGCTGTGGGGCTGGTGCTGCTGCTGGGGGCCAACAAGATTCGCGGCGGGGCGCTGGATGTGGCCGACTTCGTGTTGTTTATCGGCCTGCTGCCGCGCCTGACCGGAAGCATGGGCTTTTTTGGCGACGCGATTGCCCGCCACCGCCGCACCGGGGTCAGCTATGACCGCATGAACCGCCTGCTGCAAGACGCCCCGCGTGACCAGACCGTGCAGCATCATCCCGTGTACCTGCACGCCGACCCGCCCGCGCCCGCCGTGTCTGCCGAACCTGCCCAGCCCCTAGAGGAACTGCGCGTGGACGGCCTGACTGCCCTGCATCCCAGCGGCATGGGCCTGCGCGACGCCAGCTTCCGCGTGCGCCGGGGAGAATTCGTGGTGGTCACGGGGCGCATCGGCAGCGGCAAAACCACCCTGCTTCGGGCGCTGCTGGGCCTGATTCCCAGCGAGTCGGGCACGGTGTCCTGGAACGGGCAAGCGGTAGAAGACCCGGCCTCGTTCCTCGTGCCGCCCCACAGCGCCTATACCGCCCAGATTCCCAACCTGTTCAGCGATAGCCTGCGCGAAAATGTCCTGAGTGGCAGCGCCCCGGATCGCCTGAGCCGTGCCGTGCGTCTGGCGGTGCTGGAACCCGATGTAGAGCAGTTGGGCAACGGGCTGGATACTCCGGTGGGCGCACGCGGCGTCAAACTCAGCGGCGGGCAGGTGCAGCGGGCGGCGGTGGCCCGGATGCTGGCCCGCGACGCCGATCTGCTGGTCTTCGACGACGTGAGCAGCGCTCTGGACGCCCGCACCGAAGCTGTGCTGTGGGACGGCCTGTTTGCCGAAACCGACGCCACCTGCCTCGTGGTGTCTCACCGCCGCGCCGCCCTGACCCGCGCAGACCGAATCCTGCTGATGGAGGGCGGGCGCATCACCGACGAAGGCACGCTGGCCGAGTTGCTGGAACGCAGTGAAGAAATGCGGGCGCTGTGGGCGGAGGATGGGGGAGAGGGGTAGCTGATCGATAAATGACTACCGGACAGCTATTGACACTTTTGGTGAGAAAATCTACATTCTCCGCACACTGCTGACTGTCAGTACATATCAGTGGTGACAGGTGGAAACTTAAGTGGGCATCTGAACACTTTAGGTTTTGTCGTCTGAGGAGACAAATGAAAAAAATTTCCGTTGTTGGAATCCTTATGCTTGGCCTACTCTCAGGATGTCAGCGTATACCTAATGAAATTGTTAACTCACAGAACATAGAAGCTTTAGATAGAAACGAACTAGGTTCTATTGTGGAAAACTGGTTCTTAGCTCGTGACGCTATGTATCTAGAGTACAATAGTCATATATCGAGCCAAAGTCTATCGGCTCTTGCGATAGGGGGCGCCACTCTGAAAGAATTAAAGATAGAACTAGACTCATCTCGTCAAGTTGGAATGACATTTACGAAAGCTGATACAGATTTTGTTATTGAAGATAATCCCAGTGAAGATAAAGTTTTTGTCTCGGCTAGTACTTAATTGATATACAAAAAGGATGGTTTCCAAGATGAGATGGGTGAAGGTGGAGTCTATGTTTTTTCCCTTATTCGATTGCCTAATGGAAAACCTGAAATTTCGAATGTCGAGAAGCTAGACTACAGCAATCATCTGATTTCTAAATTCAAATCTCTTGTGAAAACCAGACAGTCATTTATAGATGAAAATACACCAAAACAAATTCAATAAATCCTCAGAGTATAACTTATAGTAGAACGGCTGCTGCTGCTTATGCGCTCACATGGGGAGGGGTGCCAATCCAGCGTACAATAACTATACTTCAAGTGGTGGAGATTGTACAAATTTCGTCTCTCAAATGCTAAAAGCTGGCGGTTGGAATGAAATAGGGATAGACCCGAATAGCCCCTCCAGCTGGTTTTATAAACAAGACACGCGAACTTGGATAGGAACAACAAATGAAAATTCCGCTAAGGCTTGGCGTCTAGTTGTTGATTGGGCGAATTTCGCCAATTCGAGTTTTTCCAGAGTCAGTAGAGTAGCAACAAGCAGTCAAGTTAGTGTAGGGGATGTCATACAAGCAGATTGGACTAACGATGGTAGGCTTGACCATACCATCGTTGTTAGCAAAATTTTATCGAGCGGCGAACCAGCCGTTGCAGGACATAACAATCCGCATGTTTCTACTCCATTTAGTGAGTTTAAGCAAACTGCCCAAAATGCCAATCCGGGTTATACTCAAAGATACGTCTTTTATCATATTATCGGAACCTGAGTCCAACTTATAGAGCGTTAGACTTGCTTTCAGTGCAAGCTACAAATAGTTCCAGCAATCTCCATCACCAGCCTTGACTCAGAACATGCCCTGAGTCAAGGGTTGCCGATTGCGATTCTTCATGAGCGCTCTCCCATTCCCCTAAGCGCCCACCGCAGCCCCGCCGCCGTAACCAGACCCACCGCCATCAGCGTGAGCCAGGGCAGCGTGGGCAGGTTCAGACTTGCGCCCGCATCGACCAGTAGCCCGCCCAAAAAGTTGCCCAGTGCGCCGCCCACGCCGAGGCTGATGGCGCTGAAGCCGAAATAGCTTCCCACCCGGCCCTCGGGGGCAAGGCGGGCGGTCAAGGTTTGTTGGGTGGGGTAGACCAGCATCGTGCCCAGCGAATACAGCACCACGCAGGCCAGCAGTTGCGGAAAGGTGGCGGCAAATCCCATCAGGCCCAGCGCGGCGGCCACCAGCACCACGGCGGTCACGAGGGCGGGGCGCGTGGGAATGTGGCGTTCCACCAGCCTCAGCAGCGGGTATTGCAGCAGCACGGCAAGGCCCGCGCTCAGGCCGTACAGCGGGCCAGTGGCGGCGGGGCCAGCCAGCGCCACGGCCTTCAGGGTCACGGCCACATTCAGTTGGGTACTGAGCAAAAAGTAGCCGCACAGCACCAGCGTAAAGCGCCGGAATACGCGGTCTTTCAGGGCGATTCTGAGGCCGTCCATGCTGCTTGCACCTGCCACACGCGCTGGCGGCGTCATCCGGGGCAGCGTGAGGGCCAGTACCACGAAGGCCACCAGATATACGCTGCTGGCCCACAGCGCCGCCGTGCGGAAGCCCACGCCCGACAGCCACGCGCCCAGCAGCGGCCCCACCACCATCCCCAGGTTTCCGGCAATGCTGATCAGGCTGAACATCCGGCCCCGGTGTTCAGGACGGGTCACGGCGGTGATGGCAGAACTTTTGGGCGCATCGAACAGGCCGCCGCCGATGCCTGCCAGAACCGAGGCAGCCAGCAGCACGCCGAACGACCCGGCAAAGCCCATCCAGCCGAAGCCGAGAGTACGAATCAGGCAGCCCGCCAGAATCAGCGGCTTCGGCCCGATGCGGTCGGCCCACGCGCCGCCAAACACGGTCAGTCCCTGCTGGGTCAGTTGCCGGACCCCCAGCACGATGCCCACGCTGGCTGCCGCCCACCCCAGCCCTTCCACAAAATGCACCGTGATCAGCGGAATGACCAGAAAAAACCCGCCCCACATCAGGAATGTGACCCCGATCAGGCCCAGTTGAGCAGGGGAGGGCCGGAAGGGACCGGGCAGGCCCGTCTTCGTGGCCGGAACTTGATCAGCCGGAACTTGGTCAACACTGGGGGCCGGGGCTGGAGTAGGCGGGCGGGTCACGGGCACGAGGCTACACCCGCACACCGCTCTGAGCGGGCAAGGCGTTCAGGGTGCGGGGACAGGCAACAGCGAGTCATCAAAGACAGCAAAAAGCAGAGGAAGCACAAAAAGCAGAGACAGCACTGGGCCGCCTCTGCTCAACTGGTCAGTGCTTCTGGCTTACGCTTCCCGCGCCGCGTTCAGGGCGTTGGCCCACCACACCACTTCATCCAGCAGGGTATTCACGCTGGGCAGCAGGTGGGTCAGTTCGGAGAGGTCTTTGCCCTGCTGCCACACGGCAAAAAAGTCTGCGCCCTGAATGTTGACGCTGGTGCGGGTGGGGGCCATCTGGAGTTCCACGGCGATCATCCGGAGCTGTTCGATGGCCCGTGCCGCACCTACCGAACCGTACCCCACGAAGGCGGCGGGCTTTTTGTTCCATTCGGGGTAGGCGTAGTCCATCGCGTTTTTCAGCACGCCAGTGGGCGCGTGATTGTACTCGGCAGTGATAAAAATGTAGCCGTCAAACTCGGTCAGCTTCTTTTGCCAGCGCTGGGCCACCTCATTCTGAGCGGGTGCGTAGAGGTTGGAAGCCACTTCATCAAAGAAAGGCATCGGGAAATCGCGCAGGTCCACGACTTCAAATTCGGCGTCGGTGCGCTGCGAGGCCAGCCCCGAAAACCACGCGGTGGGCTTGTCGGCAAAGCGGGCGGCGCGGGTGCTGCTGACGATGATGGCAAGTTTAGGCAGACGGGGCATAGAGTCTCCTTGAATCGCTCTGAACAGGGCCGAGGCGTTCGACCTACTTAGGATTTACTCTACATCAAACGATCAAGCAGTCTGTCAAATAAAGTTAAGCGCGGGTTAATCCCTTCGGCTACTCTGCCGGGTATGGCCTCTGCCCTGCTGCCCCTCGCCCCCGGTGTGCATTACTTTCCCGCTGCCGTCAACAGTGTGCTGGTCGAAGATGGCCGGGGCGGGGCGCTGATCATCGATACCGGGCTGGACGAATCGCACGCCCGCAAGCTGCTGCGGGCCATGACGGACGCCGAACTGCAGCCCACCGGAATCCTGAACACGCACAGCCACGCCGACCACCACGGCGGCAACAGCTTTATTCTCAAGCGTTTTCCAGAACTCAAAATCTTTGCGCCGCCTCTGGAGAACGCCGTGATCACGCACCCGATTCTGGAACCCATCACGCTGTTCGGGGCGCGGCCTCCCGCCGACCTGCAAAACAAATTTCTGTTGGCCCCGCCCAGCCCCGCCCGTCTCGCGCCTGAACCCGGCCTGACGCGCATAGGCGGCGCAGATATAGAGCTGCTGGAAGTCGCCGGACACGCCTCCATGATGTACGCCGTGCGCATTGGAGACGTGCTGTACGCTGCCGACGCACTATTTGGGCCAGAAGCCCTGCAAAAGCACCCGCTGACCTTCTGTGCCGATTCGGGCCTGCAAAAAGAGGCGGCAGCGCGGCTGGGCGAGCTGGAAGGCGTGCGCGTGGTCTTGCCCGGTCACGGCGACCCGACCTCCGATCTGGCGGGGCTGGTGGCCGCCAACCTCGCCGCCTATGCCCGCACCACCGACGCCGTGCTGCACGCAGTTCGGGCCGGAGCCGCCACCACCGACGAACTGCTGGCCCGAGTGTGCGACGCGCTGAACATCACCATGACCAATGCGGCTGCGGTGGTGCTGAACCGCGCTGTGGTGGCCGCCCACCTGACCGAATTGCAGGAGTTGGGCGCGGTAGAGCTGAGCGTGGAAGACAACAGATTGATGTACCGACTGGGCTAGATGGATTCAGCCTGATTCTCTCTTCTTTCTCCCGCTGGTCGGATCGAAAACCCAGAAAGCGGGGTTTTTGATCGGAATTGAGATCAACCCTAAAGAATCTACGTATGGGCGCGGGTGGGGCCGGGGCGTAGGTTAGGGCCATGACGCAGAAGACTGGCAAGAAGGGCAGCAAGGCAGAAGGCAAAGTCAAGCCCGCTGATCAGAACCTGAGTACAGAAGGCGTGGTGGCCGAGGGCGGCGCGAAGGCTGATGCGGCCCACCTGCATACCGTGCACAACCGGCTGGTCGATCACGGCTACCTCAGTGAAGCAGAATTCGGGGTGGTGGCCGAGACCTTGCAGCGCAACCTCGCCACGACCATCAGCCTGTACCTGAAGTTCAAAAAGTACCACTGGGACATCCGGGGCCGGTTTTTCCGCGATCTGCACCTCGCCTACGATGAATTCATCGAAGAAATCTTTCCCAGCATCGATGAGCAGGCCGAGCGTCTGGTGGCCCTCGGCGGCAGCCCCATTGCCGCACCCGCCGACATCGAGCGCTTCAGCGTGGTCAAGGTGCCCACCGACACCGTACGCGACGCCCGCGCCCAGGTCTCTGATCTGGTCGAAGACCTGACCCGCGTGGGCCGGGGCTACCGCGACGATTCTCAGGCCGTAGACGAGGCCAATGACCCCGCCACCGCCGACATGTACAACGGATATGCCGCCACCATCGACAAGATCCGCTGGATGCTCAGCGCGATGATGGACGATGACCGGATGAACTAAAAACTCCGTTTGAACCACAGGTTCAAGCCGAACGAAGCGAGCTGGAGCCGTCTGTTTCATGTCCCCCAAATTCGATTACAGCCTGAATTACGCCGACCTTGACCTCCGTGCCCACCCCGAGCTGTACCGGGTGGGTGTCGGAGAACAGGGCGTGTTGCTGGTGCAGCCGTACAAATCGGAAATTCTTCCCCACTGGCGCTTTGCCACGCCCGACGCCGCCCGAAAGAGCAGCGAAACCATCTATGCCCTCTTTCTGGAATACCTGAAAGCGGGCGATTTTGTGGGTGCAGATATGGCCCGCAAATTTTTGCAGATGGGTTTTACCCGCTCGCGCAGATATGCCAACCACAAGGGCGGCAAGAAGTACGACGGCCCCGTGCCTGACGACAAAAAGGGCCAGAGTGGAGCGCATGGCCGCGATGAACTGCCCCGCACCCCCGAAGACCCGGTGAAGGCAGAATCAGCGCGTATTTTTAAGGCCAAATGGGAGGAAGCCGAGGCCAACGCCGAATATGCACGCCTGAAAAAGGAGCACAAGGCGGCGTATGGCTAGGGGCAGTGGGTTTTGCAATTCTGAACAGGAGTTGGCCGCTGCCCGATCTGACCCGAAATCAGGCAAGCGCATAAGTTGACTCTGGCTGCATACCGCGCTATAATTTCGTCAATCAAGTTAAGTTCATCGCCGCCGGAAGGCGGATTTTTTATTGTTCTGATGTGTGTGGCGCAATGGCAGCCAGATCAGCGGGCGTGTTCACGTTCTGCAAAGTCTGCGGCGCAATGCCAGCAACAGTGCACACCGCCTCGGTTTCAGCAGCGGCCCGTAATCTGCGTTCTCCAGCATCCAGCAGAGAGGTGATGCGGGCCAGCAGGTCTGTGTGGTACAGCGCGGCCAGGGGTTGTGGGCGGCCTGCGGCGTCCAGCGGTTGCACGCTCAGGGCGTGCTGGGTGCGTGCGGCGGCCAGGGTGCGCCAGAAATCGGCGGTCAGGCGGGGCAGGTCTACCCCGGTGAAGGCCACCCACCCGGCTCCCCGGAGTTGAAGAGTGGCGGCCAGCGCCGCTTCCAGCCCGGCCAGCGGGCCTTCGCCGGGGCGGGTGTCGGCCACGGTCTGCCAGCCCAGCAGCGAATATTTGCCGGGAGGAGCCACCAGCAGGCGCAGGCCACAGCCCTCCAGACTGCGGGCAACATGGCGCAGGAGCGGCTGGCCTTCCAGCAGGGCCAGTGCCTTGTCGCTTCCGAATCGGCTGGATTGCCCGCCTGCCGTGATCGCTCCGGTCAGTTCGTGAAGTGGGTCATTCACGCGGCCCGGTCTGCCGTTCCAGTTGCCGCAGCAGCCAGGCCACCAGACGTGGGGCGGGGCGGCCATAGGGCGGATAGATGAATTGTGTGGCGCTGCGCCGTGGCTCGGTCAGGACTGCCCGCTGATGGCTGAAGGTGCGGAAGCCGTGGACGCCGTGATAATTGCCCATGCCGCTGGCCCCCACGCCGCCAAAAGGCAGGTGAGGGTTACTGAGGTGGATCACGGTGCCGTTGACCATCATGCCGCCGCTCTGGGTGCTGCGTTTGATGCGCTCCAGCACGGCCTGATCTTCCCCGAAGGCATACAGGGCCAGCGGTGGATCGAGGCGCTGAATCAGGGCCAGTGCCTCATCCAGCGTGCGGTAGGTCAGGACGGGCAACACCGGGCCAAACAGTTCTTCTTCCATCAGCGGCATGTCGGGCGTCACGTCCACCACCACCGTAGGGGAGATAAATCTGGCCTCGGCATCGAATTCACCGCCCAGTACGGTGCGTGCGCCCTGTGCCACGCTGTCACGGGTCAGGCGCGAGAGCCGTTCCACGCTGCGGCTGTCCACCATTCGCCCGTAATCCGGCCCGGCCCGCAGCCATGCCCGGTCTCCGTAGCGGCGGGCAATCACGGCGTCGAGTTGCAAGACAAAAGCGTCCCGCATGGATTCTGGAATCAGCACGTAATCGGGGGCCACGCAGGTCTGGCCCGCATTCAGCAGCTTGCCCCAGGCGATCCGCTCGGCACTCAGGGCCAGATCAGCGCTGACATCGATCAGGGCCGGGCTTTTGCCGCCCAGTTCCAGGGTTACGCTGGTGAGGTTCTCGGCGGCAGCCCGCAATACGTGCCGCCCCACTGCGCCGCTGCCCGTAAAAAAGATGTGGTCAAAGGGCAGGGTTGTGAGGGTGTGTGCCACCTCGGGAGTACCCAAGACCACGGCCACCAGTTGCGGCTGAAAAGTCCGTTCCAGCAGCAGTTGCAGAGCGCGGGCGGTGGCTGGAGCCTTCTCGCTGGGCTTCAGGATCACCGTGTTGCCCGCAGCGAGGCTGGCGACCAACGGGGCCAACGCCAGATTCACCGGGTAATTCCAGGGACTCAGAATCAGGGTGGTGCCGCGTGCTGTCGGGCGAATTTCGCTGTGGGCACGGCCCAACATCGCCGTCGTGGGCACCTGCCGGGAAGCGGCCCAGCGCGGCAGGGCGCGAATCGCATGCTGAATCTCCTCCAACACTGGATGGATCTCGGTGATTTCGGCCTCGGCCCGGCTTTTGCCCAGATCGGTGGCAAGGGCGGCGGCCAATGCCACCCGTCCCGTTTTGACCGCGTCGTGCAGCCGCCGCAACAGGGCCTGACGCTCGGGCACGCTGGCCCCCGCTGCCCTGGGCCGGTGCGCCTGCTGAAGCTGAAAGAGACTACGTAGCTCAGAAAATTCGGCGGCTTCGGTCTTGGATCGGGGAGTAGCGGTCATGGGCAACACCTCTTCGGAATGGTCGGCAACAGCCAGTGGCGACGAACCTGAGCAGCAGGGGCTTAAAAACTTGAACCCAGTATAAGTCAGGCGCAGACATCCAGAACTGCAATCCCTGAACCTGACGCCGCGTGAAACAATGGTCCGCATGACGGTTCAGGGTATGGATGGACAGGGCGGCAGTGGACAAGGTGCGGCGCAGCGGCGGCAGGTGGCCCTGATCGCCCACGACAAGAAGAAGTTGGAACTGGCGCTGTTCGCTCTCTCTTACAAAGACGTTCTGTCCCGCTTTCATCTGGTGGCGACGGGCACCACGGGCGGCATTCTGACCAAGCAGACGGGCCTGGCCGTGGAGCGTGTGCTGTCCGGGCCACTGGGCGGCGATCAGCAGATCGGGGCGCGGCTGGCCGAGGAACGCGTACTGGCGGTGTTCTTCTTCCGTGATCCACTGACTGCTCAGCCCCACGAACCCGATGTGTCGGCCCTGGTGCGCCTGTGCGACGTGCATGACATTCCGCTGGCGACCAATCCGGCAAGTGCCGAAGCGCTGATGATGTGGCTGCGTGAGCAGGGCCAGGACAATTGAGGGCAGGATTTCAACAGCTAAAACCCTGATTCACAATTTGGACTTCACGGTGACCACGCCTTCTCCACTCATCATTTTTAATTGACGATGGACAGAATGCTGCGCTGCTCCAGAACCGTGATGATTTCCGGCCACCTCTCTACTGAAACTGCCCTGACCTGATTTTTCTGTCAAGTATGAGACAGCGTGGAGCAATAATTGTCGTGGGTGACTGCAAAGATGAGTAAACCAGCGCAGTATTTGAGAAGAATTCAGGCCTCGCTGAGAAGGAGACAGGTTTAACACACCCTTTCTCCTAACGCTTGCCTTATATTGACCTCATGCGCTCCCCAGCGACGCCTTCCATGTCCTCTGGGCTGCTCACGGACGTGGGGCGTCAACGTCAGGGCGGTGTCAATCAGGACGCTGCGCTGGCGCTCGATTTGCCGCAAGGCGGCCTGTATGCCGTAGCCGACGGCATGGGGGGTCATGCTGCTGGCGAACTGGCCGCGAATCTGGCGCTGGACACACTCAGTCAGGCCTATCTGGATGGGCGCGGTGTACCGCCCGAACGTCTGACCGAGGCGGTGCAGGCGGCCAACCTGTCGGTGCTGCGGCACGCGGTAGGCGAATACGTGGGAATGGGCACGACGCTTCTGGCAGTGTTGATAGACCGGGGCGCGGCGATTGTGGCGCACGTGGGCGATTCGCGGGCGTACATGCTGCGCGGCGGCGAGCTGCACCGCCTGACCGACGATCATTCCTGGGTGGCCGAACAGGTTCGTCTGGGCAACCTCACCGAAGCCGAGGCGCGGGATCACCAGTGGCGCAGCGTGGTCAGCAATGCTCTGGGCGGAGAGGAACGGGTACGGCTGGAACTGTTCGGCTTTCCGCTGAAATCTGGTGACCGCCTGCTGCTGTGCAGCGACGGCCTGAGCGGAGTGGTAGAGGAGGCGCATCTGTTGGAACTCCTGGCCCGCCAGAACACGCCTGATCAGGTCGCCCGCGCTCTGGTCAACGCCGCCAACGATGCAGGCGGCCCCGACAACATCACCGCCGTGATCGTGGATATCAGCCGCAGCCTCCGCCCACCGGGCTACGCCCTGCCGCCCCGTCAACCCGACGGCCCCACCTATGCTGATGTGCTGCTCAGTGCCCGGCGGGGCAGCAGCCTGCTGACCTATCTGCTGCTCACGGTGGTCTATTTCACCCTGCTGGGCGTGATCCTGGTGCCTGAACACCGCATGCTGCTGGGGCTGCTGGGCATCCTGGTGCTGCTGGGCATCCTGATCTCCCGCCGCGTGCTGCATGCCCGCCAGGTGGCCCGTGACGCCACCCGGCCTATCCTCAGTGCACAGGTGGCAGGAGCAAGCGGCAAGTCCCGACCTCTGCAAGACCCGAATCATTGACCGCCCAATTCCTGAACTCTTTTGCGTGAACACGGCCTCTGAACAGGTACAGTGGAGGGCATGAAAGATATCGTGCAGACCTCCGACGCCCCCGCAGCCATCGGCCCCTACAGTCAGGCGGTCACCTTTGGCAATCTGGTCATCACCAGCGGTCAGATTCCCCTGAAGCCCGACGGCAGCATGGTGGAAGGCGGCATTACCGAACAGACCGAACAGGTCATCGCCAACCTGAAAGCGCTGCTGGCTGCTGCCGGAACCGATCTGGAGCGCGTGGTCAAAACCACCGTGTTTCTGGCCGACATGAACGAATTTGGGGCCATGAACGCCGTGTACGAAGCGCATTTTTCGGCTCCCTACCCGGCCCGCAGCACCGTACAGGTGGCCCGCCTGCCCCGTGACGTGCGGGTAGAAATCGAGGTACTGGCCGAAAGGCACTAACAGCGGATCGTGGTCAGTGGGTAGTGGTGAGTGGGAAAGGCGTGATGGACGCACGACCTGAACTCTCTGCGGGTGGGAGAGTGTTCAGAACGGTGGGCTGTAGGAAGGGCACAGAGTCGGCGTGAGAGGGCCGCTTTTTCCCACCTCCTACGTCCTACAGCCCACACCCTTTTTTCCCAATGTGCATCACCTCTCGACGGCCACCCCCCGCGCGTGACATTGTGCGTGGCGTGGTCGTCCTTCCCATCCGATTCGAGCGCAGCCCCCGGCTTCACGCCATGCTGAGCGAGCAGCCCTACCCGGTGGGCACGCGGGTCGTGGTGCAGGGCAAACGCGGCCCCGAAGTTGCCAAGGTGCGCGGTGAAGCTGTCGAGCCTGATCCGCAGGGCCGCTACGGCGCGGTGCTGCGGGCCGCAACCCCCGAAGATGTGGCCCGCTGGGAAGACCTGCACCGCCAGGGCGAAGACCTGAAATGGCTGCTGCGTGCCCGCGCCCGTGAGCGGCAATTGCCTGTAAAACTGGTGGCCGTGGAATTTACGCTGGACGAAAGTCTGGTCACGGTGAGCTACAGCGCCGAAGACCGCATCGAACTCAGCAGCCTGATCGGGGAACTGAGAAACCACACCCGCGCCCGCGTCAACTTTGCGGCCATCGGCCCGCGTGAGCAGGCGCAGATGATTGGCACGTTGGGCGCGTGTGGCCGCGAAAACTGCTCCAGCACGCACCTGCAAGACTTTGCGCCCGTCAGTATTCGCATGGCCCGCGATCAGCAGTTGCCCCTGAACCCCGAGAAACTGAGTGGCCCCTGCGGACGCCTGCTGTGTTGCCTGCAATTCGAGCACACCCAGTATGTGGATCTGCTCAAAGACCTGCCCCGCAAGAATGCCCGTGTGTGTCATGAGGGCAGCGGCGCGTGCGGCAAAGTGACCAAGCTGCACCCCCTGGCAGGCACGGTAGACGTGCACACCGATCAGGGCATGCTGCTGGGGGTTCCTGCCAGTGAACTCAAGCGGCTGCCCGATGCCCCCGCCCCCAAGTCCAAGCGCGAGCAGCCGGAAGCGTAAACCCTTCAAACAGAGTCGCGCCCGTTCTGGAGTATGTCTGGAGCGGGCGCACTCAGTTCCAACCACGCTCCGCTTGCCGGATGAGTGAAGGCCAGCCGTGCCGAATGCAGCCAGTAGCCGCCGTCTCCCGGCAATCCGGGCAACTGGGGGAGAGGCAGACCGTCCGGGCCATACAGCGGGTCGCCCACCAGCGGCAGCCCGATGCTGGCAAGATGAATGCGAATCTGGTGCGGGCGGCCTGTGTGAATCTCCACCTCGAACAGGGTGGAATCGGGCCGCCGCTCCAGCACCCGCGCTACGCTCAGCGATGGTTTGCCCACGGCGCTCGCGGCATACACGCTGCCCAGCAAGGGATGCGGCACCGGGCCGATGGGCGTGCTGATGCGGTAGCTGTCCTGCGAACTCAGCCCCGAGGCCAGCGCCCGGTAGGTCTTCTGAATCTCATGCTCGCGCCAACTTCGCAACACGCCAGATGCTGCCGCCCGTGTGCGCGAACACAGCACCAGCCCCGAGGTTCCGCGCCCCAGACGGTGTAGCGGCGTGGCTTCCGGAAATTGCTTCCTTACCTGCGTCAGCAGCGTATGTTCCAGAAATCCGCCCCCCGGCAGGGTCGGCAGCCCCGACGGTTTGGCGACGGCCAGCAGGGATTCATCTTCGTACAGCACCCGAAATTCCAGCGGCGCGGGTTCCTCGTGCCACGGCGGGCGCGACCAGATCAGCGCTTGCCCCTGCCGCAGCCGTTCTGTGCCGTGTGTCGTCTGTCCGTCCAGCGTCACCTCGCCCGCCGCCAGTCGCGCCGCCCACGTAGCCGCGTCCGAATGGCGGTAGCGGCCCGTCAGGTACGCCAGCACCGTCTGGCCCTGTCCCGCCGCACCGATCTGGTCGCGGTAGGCGTACCCGTTATTGAGACCGTTATTGAGAATGTTGGGGGCAACGGGAGGGGAGGGCACAGGCTCAGGGTACAGAGTTTTCAGATCCAGAGCTTCCGGGTTCACGGCCCACAACCTCTGCCCCAAATCCTCTAGACTGCGCGACTGATGTTCGGTTCCTTTTCTCAACACGGCACCCCGCCCCGCAGCCAGCCGCAGCCGGGGCATAGGTACGATGTGGCCGTGATCGGCGCGGGGCTGGCAGGCACCGAACTGGCGTGGCGCTTGGCACGGGCAGGTCAGGATGTGCTGCTGGTGTCTCAGGCGCTCGATCATCTGGGCAACCTGTACGCGCCCACCCTTGCCGGAGCCGATTTTCCCGCCGACAGCGTCTTCGGAGAGGTGGCCGCCCGAATTGCCCCCGAGCAGGACGGCTGGGCCTTTCACCGTCACCTGAAGGCCGAAATAGAAGGCACGGCGGGCATTCATCTGCTGCAAAGCACGGTTACGGCGCTGGATGAGGAAGAACCGGAGGACGGGCCACCAGAGGTCGTGATTTCCACCTGGGAAGGCCCCAAGCTGCACGCCCGCAAGGTGGTTCTGGCCGTGGGCGCGTTTCTGAAAGCCCGCCTGCTGATTGGCGACACGATGGAAGAAGCGGGGCGGCTGTCGGAAGTGGCCTACGATTTCCTGGCCGATGATCTGGCCCGCGCAGGCATCTTTCTGATCGGCAGTGAGGCCCGCGCCGAGGCCATAGACGGTGCGCCCCCCTACGACGTGCGCTTTTTTACGCCTGCTCCCAGCGAACTCGACGGCTTTCGCCTGCGCCGCCTCGATCACGTGTGGGCGCTGGGCCGCTGCACTCCGGGCGAGCACACCTACGCTTCGGTGTTGCAAGACGCGGCCCGCCTCGCCGCCGAATTCCTGGCTGCTGAAGATGGAGAGGCCCGCCCATGATCTTTCAGCTCTCTGATTTCCAGTTTCCCGAGACTCCCTCGCGCCTCTTTCCAGACACCGCCGAGCGTCCCTGGGTGCTGGAAGTTGGTTTTGGCGACGGGCGATTCTGGCCCCCGTTTGCCCGAACTTTCCCGGAGGCTCCGAATTATCTGGGCGTTGAACTGTCGGGCGTATCGCTGCTGAAGGCCGAGCGGCGCTTGCGGGCGGCGGGCCTGAGCAACGGCGTGCTGACCAAACTGCCTGCCAGCGTGGTCGTGCGCGAGGTGATTCCGCCAGGATCGCTCGACGCCATCATCGTCAATTTTCCCGATCCCTGGCCCAAGGCGGGCCACACCGAGCAGCGGCTTCTGCGCGTGCCCTTTTTTCAGTTGGCGGCCAACCGCCTGAAACCGGGCGGCGCGGTGCTGCTGACCACCGACCACGACGAGTATTTTGAATTTGCCTGTGCCGAAGCGGAGGCGTCCGGCGTGATGCGCGTGGAATTGGCCGAGCCGCCCGCCGCCGCTCTGGAAACCAAATACGCGCTGAAATGGCGCGATCTGGGGCTGGAGGCTCACCACGCCCGCTTTGTGCCTACGGCCCACCCCGACGCGCCGCCCGTGACCGCCGCCACCTACCCAAAGGAAGAATCTGCTGTGCCACACGCCATCTTGCGCCTGCCCGACACCCTGCACCCCCAAGCCCTCACGCAAACCCATTTCGACAAATACACGGCACGCGGGGGCCAGCACGCCGCCGACCCGGTGGGCTGGACGGTGGTGCTGCTTGATGCTTACCGCAGCCTCGCCAAAGATGGATTGGTGTTTCTGGCCCATGTGGTGGAAGGCGAACTGACGCAAGAAGTCCTGATCAACGTGAATCCGCGCTCAGATGGACAATTTCTGGTGCGACTGGCCCGCTTCGGTGGCCCGATCATCACGCCCGGAGTGAAGGCGGCTGTGGCGACCGTGACCGCGTGGCTGGAAGAACGTGGTGCGGAGACGACAAACCGGGGATATTGACTACTGGTCAAAAGAGTTGTTTGTTGCTCACCGAACGGAGTGAGTGAATTCGGGAGACTGGAAGCATGAGAAAAACCTCTGATGCTTCCATTCTCCCAACTGCTCCAGCGGCGTCTATAACTTCGAAAAGGCGTCTAGGCATCTGGGGCCAAGAGTCCAAGAAAAGACTCCGACATTCACCAATCAGGTGGCCCGCCCCACTCCCCTAAACCTTTAGGGCTCAGACAGGCATCGCCCGTCAGCGTGTCCGCGTCTGATCGGGCACCAGCAGGGTCTTCAGCGCAGGATTGGCTCCCCAGATCCCCATCACCTGCCCCTTGATGGCTGAATTGTTGACGGCGTCGTACAACACGGGTGACAGGCTGCTGGACGGATAGATTCCGGTGCGGCCTTGCGGCCCGACGCGCATTTCTATCGGAAAACCCAGAGCCAGCGTGGTGACCAGCACCCCGCCCAGCGCAAAGCCCCCCACGGCCCCCGCAGCCAGATGCCACGGACGCTCCAGAGGATTGGGAATGAGGCGCTGTGAGGCGTAGGCCACGCCCGCGCTCAAGGCCAAGGCGATGATGCCTGCCACCACCGCGCCAGTGCCCAAAAAGTTGGCCAGAAAGCAGGTCGCCACGCCGCCAAGTCCCCAGCCCAGGCCTGCCAGACCCCGCCGGGCACCCAGCGCCGTGACCATAGCCAACAGCGTGACCAGCAGAGCATCGAACCAAGTCATAAGGGTCAGTGTAAGGGCACGTGCTTACAGATTCCTATCGCCCTCATCCACTCTATAAATTCAACAGAGATCAGGCGGCGGGTATTTGCCGGTCAATCCGTTCAAACAGACCCACTCTGCTACATCGCTTCCGTTTTTGCCCAGTGCTGGGCCGTACACTGCGTTCATGATCCGCGTGCTGCTCGTTGATGACCATGCGTTGTTCCGTCAGGGACTTCGTAGCCTGCTGGAGTCCGAGGGAATGCGCGTCATTGGTGAGGCCGCCAATGGGCGCGAAGCCATTCGCTATGCCGCCGACACCCATCCGGACGTGATCCTGATGGATATTCAGATGCCGGAACTTGACGGCGTCAAGGCTACCCAGAGCATTCTGGAAATCGATCCCAATTCCAAAGTGATCATGATTACCATGTACCGCCAGGACCGTTACGTGTTCGAGGCAGTGAAGGCTGGGGCACGCGGTTACATCCTCAAAGATGCCGATGCCAACACACTGATCGACGCGATCCGGCGTGTGGCGGGCGGAGAGGCCCTGCTGGATGCAGACATGGCCCAGAACGTTCTGGACGACTTCCGTGACAAGCGGGAGGAACTTCCCAGCGAGAAGCACGCCGACCTGAACGAAAGAGAAACCATGATTCTCAAGCTGTTGGCACAGGGGTTTTCCAATCAGGACATTGCCCTGCGCCTCGACATCAGCGAGAAGACGGTTCGCAACCGACTGTCGGAAATTTTTACCAAGCTGCAACTCAACAACCGCACGCAGGCGGCTCTGTACGCCATCCGTGAGGGCATCGCCAACCTCGATTGAGCGCGGCGACAGTTGAACTCGTGGCGAAATCCAAGACTCCTGGCCCCCCCAAATCTGCCCCGCCCGTCCGCTCTGTCATCTTCCGGGCAGGCTGTGGGCGGGAATGGTCTGTGGCCTCTGCCGACCCTGATCTCGCCTACACCGAGCAGGCCTTTCCCGAGTGCCCGACCTGCCCGCACCGTGTGGAGCCGGAGGGGGGGCCGCCCTTCTGTACCCTGCGTCCAGTGGGTACGGCGCACCCATTTGCAGCGCTGGCAGGCCTCGATCTGTCAGGTCTTCCCGATTAGGCCCACTATTCTGACCACATGAGTTTCGACTTTCTGGGCCAATTGCAGGAACGGGGTTTTGCGGGCGTGTTGGGCGTGCGGGTGTGCGATGAAGCAGGTCAGGAACTGTTTTCCCTGAAGGCAGACCGGGTGTTTCCGGCAGCCAGCACCATCAAGATTCCGTTACTGGTCATGGCGTTGCAGGCCGCCCAGCGCGGAGAGCTGATCCTGACCGATCGCGTGACCATGCACGCTGCAGACCGTGTACCGGGCGCGGGAGTGCTGCATGAGCTGTCTGCGGACCTCAGCCTCACCTGGCAGGACGTCCTGACCCTCATGATCGTGGTCAGCGACAATACGGCCACCAATCTGGTCATAGATCGTCTGGGTGTGCAAGCTGTCAACGCCTGGCTGGATACCGCTGGCTTCGCCTCCACGCGATTGGTGGGCAAACTGCAACTGCCGCCTGCTCAGCGCAACGAGGCCCAGCGCCGAGGCGAGCGCAACCGCACTACTGCCCACGACCAGACCGAACTGTTGGGACGGCTGTGGCGCGGTGATTTTCTGGACAGCACCCATACAGACCTCGCCCTGTCTATCCTCTCGCGGCAGCAGTACCGCGACCTGATCGGACGGCGCGTGCCGTGCGGCGCAACCGGAGAGGCGTTGTACCGTGTCGCCAGTAAAAGCGGTGAATTGGGGGGGGTTCATCACGATGTGGGCGTGCTGTGGACGCCGCGCCCACTGGTGGTGGCGCTGCTCTCTGAAGGTGGCCTGGACCTCCGCGAACATCCCGAAAACCGGGACGTGACCCTGCTGGCCGATGTGCTGTGGCCTCTACTGGCGGCGCTGGGTCAAGTAGATTCCATCTCACCTGACCGACTCAGCTGAGGCTGAAGCAGGTCCGCAGAACACCCGTTTTTACAGGAGCTCAGGGCCTCCCGGGCTTTCTTTGCAGTGCGTCAAAACTGTGCGGTGGGGGGACATTTAACCGCCCGGTAAGGCGCATCATGACCGTGCCGAAGTCTGGTCCCTGCGCTCTGAAATGCCGTTGGGAACGCCATCGGTGCGTGCTATGCTGACGCTGATCAGGCTGCTAGACGGGAACCCAAGACACCGGAAAACCCATCCCGGAATACGCAGGGAACCTATAGGCCATTTCACGCGCGAGGGAGAGGGAACGTGGAGAGAAACGACGCTGTCATGCCCTGGGTCGCCATCGTGTGCGCGGCCATCATGTGGATCATTCTGCTGTTCCTGTTCAACAAGGAAACGGCGCCAGAGCCTGTGGTCATCGACCCGGCCATCACTGCCAGCATCAGCAAAGAGTGGCCGACGCTGGGCAAACAAATCTATGAGCAAGGAGTCGCTGCTACGGGCGCTACCGCCTGCGCGGGCTGTCACGGCCTGCAAGGTCAGGGCGGCGCAGGTCCGAAATTGGCGGGCGACGAGAAGCTTCTCAAAGACCCCGTGTACGTTCACACCATTCTGGTGAACGGTAAAGGGGCCATGCCTGCCTTTGGGGGCAACCTCAAGGAAAACGAGATTTACGCCGTTGCCAACTACGTGCTGAACTCGTGGGGCAACAAGATCGAGGAGCCGCTGACGCCCGCGCTGGTGGCGGAAGGCCAAACCAAGATCGACCCTGCTGTCCTGAAGAACCGCAGCCGCTTCGTGCCTGAAGACATCAAGTTGCCCGAGATTTTCCTGGCGACCTTCATCATGGTGCTGCTAACTTACGGACTGATCGGTCTGTACAGCGTGTGGGCCGAAGGTCTGGAACTGCACCCCGGCATCCATAAGGTTCGTGCCACGCCTGTTGCCATGCTCAGCATGGTGGTCACGCTTATTTTGTCGCTGGTCTTCAGTGTTCTGTTCGTACGCCAGATGAGCGCCGACTACGCCGCCTGGCAAAATCAGGAAATGCCGAATGTGGCGATGGAAGGCTTCTATGCCGCCATGATCCTGTTTACCATTGCGGTTGCCATCGGCCTTTACAAGAAGTTCTTCATGGACGGCGAAGTGCTGGTCGAAGATACCAGCGGCGAGTTCCCCTGGTAATGCGGCACTTGGTAACGTCTGCCCAGTCTGTGCAGCTTGCCTGTCAGGAGGTTTGAGAGATGACCCGTTATAAACGTCAAGACCCCGAAATTACGCGCCGCAAGTTCATCAACGCGGCCATGGGCGGCACGGTCGCTGTGGGCGGGATCAGCCTGCTCAGCACACTGGGCACAGCCAACCCTGTCTTCCGCCTCACCCGCGACAAGATGCCTCCCCTCAAAGGCGACATTTTGGTGCACGCCGAAGAAAGCAAGGAAGGCCAGCCCATCAAGGTCAGCGACCTCAGCGACCAACTGGTGCGCGCCTGGCCGATGGGCAAGGGCGAGGACGGCTCGAATGTGATCCGTAAGGGCGACCCGAACAACATCCTAGCGCTCTACCGCTTTCCCAAAGGCCAGCTCATTGCGCCGACTGTTCTGGAAGCGACCGTCGACGGCGAAGTGGTGGCCTACAGTGATGTTTGCACCCACGCCGGATGCTCGGTGTCCGACAGCGATCAGGGCGACGGCATGAAATGCCCCTGTCATTCCGGGCAGTACGATCCCAAGCGTGGCTGCATCGTGACGGGTGGGCCGCCCCCACGCGCCCTAGCGCAGTTGCCCATCAAAGTAGAGGGAGAAGGCTTGGTGGTGGCAGATTTCTTTCTGGCTATGCCCTATCCGTTCATTGCCGAAGCCGAGTGGGAAACATTCAAGAAGGAAGTGGAGGAGCAACTCGCATGAACCAGTGGCTTGATGAGCGTCTGCACATTTCCCGCCTGAACGACAAGTTCTTGCGGAAGGCCTTTCCCGTCCACCACTCCTTCTTTCTGGGCGAAATCACGCTGTTCAGTCTGATCATCCTGATTCTGACGGGCATTTTGCTGGCGCTGGCCTACGAGCCTAGCAATAGCCTTGTGACCAACTCCTTCGATCCGGGCACTGCTGATAAGCCCAACCTGATTCCGGCGGCCTATCACTCGGCCCTCAAGATCAATGCCATGCCTTTCGGCGATATGTTGCGCCGAATCCATCACTGGACGGCCAACATCATGGTGGCTGCCGCCGTCATTCACATGATGCGAATCTACTTCACGGGTGCCTTCAAGAAGCCCCGCGAAATCAACTGGTGGATTGGCATGTTGCTGCTGATCTTTACGGCTCTGACCGCCGTCACCGGATACGTGCTGCCCTACGACAATTACGCCTACAACACCCTCAAGGTGATCTACGGCATCGCTGCCTCGGTTCCCTGGGTGGGCGAGTGGGTTGCGCAGGCGGCCTTTGCAGGCAAGTTCCCTGGCGCTGGTGTGATTCCCCGTATCTACGGTTATCACATCATGTTGCTGCCCGGAATTTTGCTGGCCCTCACCGGCGCACACATGCTGCTGATGATCAAGCAGAAGCACACGCAGCCGCAGTACGCCAAGCGCATTGCGTACAAGAAGATCGTGGGCGTGCCGCTCAGCACCCAGCAGACCCCCATCATGTTGCTGCTGGCTGTCATGTTTGCGGCGATCATCGTGCTGTTCAGCGCCTTTATTCCGGTGCATCCTATCGAGTTCTTCGGGCCGCCAAGCACCACGCCCATCAATAACATCAAGCCCGACTGGTACTTGCTGTGGGTCTTCGGCGCACTGGCGATCATTCCCAGCTTTGAAGTTCATCTGTTCGGCGGTCTGATCGGGGCAGAGTTTGTAGGCGCGATCGTTCTCCCAACGGTCTTCCTGCTGGCTATGTTTGCCGTTCCTATGCTTGACCGCAGCAAAGACAACATGTACTACGCCGAGAACCCCACCAACCATCCGGTGCGCTTGGCGGCTGGTGTGGCCTTCATGGCCTCTCTGATCGTAATGTCGGTGGCTGGCTACAAGCCAGAGTTGATCAGCAGTGGCATTCTCAATACGGCCAACGCCAATACGGTGCTCTGGATCGCTCTATTCCTCGTTCCCGCCCTGTCCTACTTCGGTGTGATGGGCATTGTGCGCGGCATTCGCAGTCTGCGTGAAGCCGACGAGCGCGAGCGCGGCGCATTCAGCCCCGCAGACGACTGAAGCTCCCCCGCTTTTCTCGCCGCTCTGGCCTCTGGCTGGGGCGGAGTTTTTCTATGTATCACCGCCACTTCTGACTGAGTGTGCCAACCAATTGCCAAAAAAACCGCCGACCTGAGGAGGCTGGCGGGGATTCGGTGTACCGGAATTCGGTTCAGGCCTGAACGGTGTTGGGACGCAGCACACTGACGTTGCTGTTTTCCTGACGTGCACCAGCGGCGTAACCCACCTGTGCGCCAAACTGCCAGGCCAGCTTGATCATGAACGTGATGGCTGCCTCATCGCCTGTTTGAATCAGCAGGCGCAGATGCTCAGGCAAGCCGTCGGGCAGGGGCATCGAGCCGAGCTGCTCCCCATATTCTGCTCGGAGCTGCTCGAACCACTCGGCGTAGGGGTTCGTCATGCCCATTATCTTAACATGGGTACGCTCAAGGAATGTATGCCGATGCTGTGATTGGGTGGCCTCTGGACTGGCTGAATGAGTCACCTGCTGGCAGGCTCATAGGCGTTACTGCCTCAGAAACGCCTGACCAACTTTGCTTGTAGCGCACTTTTCTGTTGCGTGAATGGTGTTACGCTTCACGCATGACGGCCTCCGTGAATCAGGATCAAAGCGTGCATGACCAGAGCGGCAATGGCGCTGCTCCAGAAATCACCATTAGCGAATTCGGCGCTCTGCGGGCCACAGGCATTCTGGCCCAGAGCGGCAAAGAGAATGCAGGCGTGCGTGTGTTCATCAAGAGCGGTGGGTGCAGCGGCTACCAGTACGGCATGGCGATCGACGACCGTGAACTTGAAGGTGACACCATCGTTTACGACCGGGGCATCAAGTTGCTGGTAGACCGCATGAGCATTGCCCTTCTGCGCGGCAGTGAAGTGGATTTTGTAGAGAACATGATGGGCGGCGGATTTACCGTCAACAACCCCAATGCCACCAGTAGCTGCGGTTGCGGCCATTCTTTCCGTACAGACAGCGCACAGTCGCCTGCTGGAGAGGGAAGCGGCGGCTGTAGCAGCCACTGATCTCGTTTCAATCCAGCTCATCATTGTAGACAGGCGGCCCAGTGCCGTCTGTTTTTTTGGCTTCCTGATTCGACCAGCTCAGCCGTATTTTCGTGTGCAGGACACCAGCTCCCACGATTTACCCTTTACAAAGTTTTAATGCCTTCTTCTCATGTAGAGGCACATATTCCTTTGATCCCAATATAAAA
Organism: Deinococcus aquatilis DSM 23025; assembly: GCF_000378445.1. Taxonomy (GTDB): domain Bacteria; phylum Deinococcota; class Deinococci; order Deinococcales; family Deinococcaceae; genus Deinococcus; species Deinococcus aquatilis. Next base: position 49,617 of record NZ_KB899725.1, read on the forward strand.
ATGTTGAGAAACTCCCACGCAGACGGGTTAGGTCTGAGCTTGACATGCGGTACAGCTGCCTTATACTGACCCTCATTATCCACGCATCAGGTGCATATTTAAGCTCCCGGAGGTTCGTATGAAAAAGACCCTGGCAATCACAGCATTCTTGCTCGGCACAGCCCTCGCTGGTCCTGCGAACAACAGCTTGGTCATCGGCACTTCTCAAGAGCCGCCGAACATCTACGATCCCTGGAACACCAACAACCTCGCCATCACCAGCGAAATCAACGGTTACATGGGGGCAGCCCTGATCGGGTTGGACGACAACGGTGATCCTTACGCCGACATTGCGACCCGCGTTCCCTCTCTGAGCAACGGCGACTACAAGGTTGTCAAGAATGCAGCGGGCGACGTGGTACGCAACAGCGTGACCTACACCATTCGCAAAGAAGCCAAGTGGAGCGACGGCACGCCCATCAAGATTGCGGATTTCCAGTTCTGGTTGAAACTAGTCAACGACGACCGCGTACCTGTGCCTGACCGGACGCCCTGGGACCGTGCCAAGATCACCACGACTGACGCCGACACCTTCACCATTACCTACGATCCGCCCTATCTGTTTGCTGACCAGACCAGCCCCGGCTTCGCGCCTCAGCACGTCATGGGTGCAGCCTGGAACGCTTTCGACGCCAAGACCAAGAACGAAAAAGACGCCAAGGTGACGAACGAGGAGTGGAAGAAGTTCATTTCCAGCTTCACGACCTCGCGCAACCTGCCCAAAGTGGTCGCTGGCCCCTTCAAGCCCACCGCGTGGCGTAGCGGCAACAGCCTGACCATGACCCGCAATACCAACTACTGGAACAAGCCCAAGGGCGGCGAAGACAAGTACGTCCAGACGGTGGTCTACCGCTTTATTCCTAACACCAACACCCTGAAAGTCAATATCTTGTCGGGCCAACTTGATGCCCTGAGCGCCGTCGGGCCGACCTTCGACCAGGGTGTGGATTTGCAGCGCAACGAACGCGGCAAGTTCAAGACCTACTTTGTGCCCGGCGCAGTTTGGGAGCACATCGATGTCAACACGCGCGGCCAGAAAGCCAAAGATCTGGATATGGACGATCCCCGGATGCGTCAAGCCCTTCTGCTCAGTATCGATCGCGACGCACTGACCAAGGCGTTGTTTCAGGGCAAGCAGGCCGTCTCCAACAGCTTCGTGAACCCGATCAGCAAGCTCTACAAGAAAGACGTGCGGGACTACAACGCCAACGTGGCTCAGGCCAAGGCGCTGTTTACCCAGCTGGGCTGGACGGCAGGCAGCGACGGCATTCTGCAGAAGGGCGGCAAAAAGCTCAGCCTGAACTTCGGCACCACTGCTGGCAACAGCACCCGTGAGCGCGTCCAGCAGATTTTGCAGGCCCAGTGGAAGGCTGTGGGCGTGCAGGTCAATATTCAGAACTACCCCTCCAGCGTGTTTTTCGGTCCCGACTTCCTGAGCAAGGGCGCAGACGGCAAGTGGGACCTGGCCATGTACGCGTGGACCGGCAACCCCATCTTTGAAGAAGGCAACCTGTTCAAGGGTTCGGGCGTGCCCACCGCCGCCAACGGCTACTCGGGCCAGAACAACTCCGGCTGGGTCAATGCCGAATACGACCGCCTGCACAAGCAGGCCCAGACCGAATTCAACCTTACAGATCGCATCAAACTCTTTGACCGGATGCAGACCATCTGGAACACGGAAGTGCCCGCGCTGCCGCTGTACTACCGCGTCAACGTATACACCAAGGTTCCCGGCCTCGTGAACTACACCTTCAGCGCCTATACCCTGTACCCCAGCTGGAATGCTTCGAGCATCGGTTGGGCTTCACGCGGCGCTGTCGAGGAATACAAGCAGAAATAAGGCTGTCTGGGCGAGTGGGACGGTCAGACCGGGCCACTCGCCCAGACCGTAGGGGGAAGAGCGAATCACCGCTTTTCCCCCGTCTGCTTTACTTGCTGCCGTCTCTCACTTCTGATTTCACCGCGAGGCCGAACCTATGGCAACCTACGCACTTCGCCGCCTGATTCAAATGATTCCTCTGCTGCTGGTCATCAGTCTGTTGGTGTATTCACTGACGGCCCTGCAACCCGGCAGCCCCGTCGATCAGCTGACGTTCGGTAACAGCAACATCACCCCGGAAGATATTGCCCGCCTGAAAGCCGCGTATGGCCTGGATCAGCCCTGGTACACCCGCTACTTTTTCTGGCTGGGTCACGCCATTCGGGGCGACTTTGGCTATTCGCAGGATTACAGTATCCCCGCCGCTCAGTTCGTCTTTCAGCAGCGCATGCCCAATACGCTGCTGCTGACGGTTCCGGCGTTGATTCTCAGCACGCTGATTGCCGTTCCACTGGGCATTTTCAGTGCGGTTCGTCAGTACTCCATTCCCGATTACGTGCTGACCTTCTTCAGCTTTGTCGTCTTCAGCGCTCCGGTGTTCTGGGTCGGGGCAATGGCGCTGTACTTCGTGGCGGTTTATCTGCCCACGGCCACAGGCGGCGCATTGTCGTTGCCACCCGGCGGCCTCGGCAGCCCCGATCTGCCGCTGGATGCGGGCTTCTGGGCCACCACCCTCGACAAACTTCATTACCTGATTCTGCCCCTCAGCATTCTGATGCTGCGAGAAATTGCCGTCACTCTGCGCTTCATGCGGGCCAGCATGCTGGAAGTCATGAATCAGGATTTCATTCGCACTGCACGCGCCAAGGGCTTACCCAGCCGCATCGTGTTGTTCAAGCACGCTCTCCGAAATGCCGTCGTACCGATCATCACTCTGCTTGGCCTCAGCATTCCGGGGTTGTTCGGCGGCGCAGTCATCACCGAAAGGGTGTTTTCCTGGCCCGGAATGGGAAACGCCATCATTGATGCTCTGATCAGCAAGGATTTCAACGTGGTCATGGTTTCTCTGATGTTGCTGGCACTCCTGACAGTCGTCTTTCAGCTGATCACCGATCTCGTTTACGCTGTGGTCGATCCCCGCATCCGGTACTCGTGAGGTTGTCGCCATGAGGTTTCTATGACTGTCGCTCTTGCCAAGCCGCGCCGCGTCCGCAGCAACTCCACCCTTCAGATCGCTCTACGCCGCCTCCTGAAGCATAGGGTGGCGATGATCAGTCTGGTCATCATTTTGCTGCTGATTCTGGTGGCAATTTTTGCCCCCCTGATCGCCCCATATGATCCCAACGCTCAGGACCTGGAGGGCATCTACAGGCCGCCCGGTCCCGGTCATGTTCTGGGCCAGGACAGTTTGGGCCGCGATATGCTCTCCCGCATCATCTACGGCAGCCGCATCAGTCTGCTCGTGGGGTTTACGGTGGCGGTTTTCAGTGTGGTGCTGGGCACCCTGATGGGCGTGCTGGCCGGATATTTCGGTGGGCGTACCGACAATCTCATTAGCCGCTTCATCGAGATCATGCTGTCTATCCCCGAATTGCCGCTTCAGCTGACGATCAGCGGCCTGTTTGCCGTCAGCGACGTGCCCGCCATCGCCGCCCTGCGGGATAATCCACTTTCCAGCGTGTTTATCATCGTGGGCATCTTTACCTTCTTCGGTTGGATGGGCACGGCCCGGCTGGTGCGCGGGGAGGTGTTGCGCCTCAAAAATCTGGAATACGTCGATGCGGCGCGGGCGCTGGGAGCCAAGAACGCCCGCATCATGCTTCAGCATCTGGTTCCCAACCTGATCGCCATCATCATCGTCAACGGCACTCTGGCTGTGGGCGGCGCGATCTTGGGTGAGGCGGCCCTGTCGTTTCTCGGTTTCGGCATTCAGCCCCCTGTATCTACCTGGGGCAACATGCTCAGCAATGCCAACGAAGTCGTGCTGGAACATCCCTACGTGGCCTTTTATCCGGGACTGGCAATCTTGCTCACGGTGCTGTCGTTCAACTTTCTGGGCGATGGCCTGCGCGACGCCTTCGATCCCAAGAGCCGCCTGTAAACTCAGGAGAACCACGGGGGCCAGCTGTTCGGGAGAATTTCCCGGCCTGCTGGCCTTCTTTCTGTCGGCCTGTCGGCGGCAATCCACATTTTTCGGCGCTGGATCGCTTATTCTGCCCCTATGATCGTTCTCGGCATCGACCCCGGTTTAGCCAATCTTGGCTTGGGGCTGGTGGAAGGCGACGTGCGGCGGGCCAAACATCTGCACCACGTCTGCCTGACCACCGAAAGCGCCTGGATTATGCCCCGGCGCTTGCAGTACATCCATGAAGAAGTGTCGCGTCTGCTGGCCGAATACCAGCCGGATGCTGTGGCTATCGAAGACCAGATTTTACGCAAGCAGGCCGAAGTGGCCTTCAAGGTCGGGCAGGCCTTCGGGGTCGTGCAACTGGCCTGCGCTCAGGCGGGCGTGCCAGTACATTCCTACGGCCCGATGCAGGTCAAGCGCTCGTTGGTGGGTACAGGCCGCGCCGAGAAAGAGCAGGTCATCTATATGGTCAAAGCCACGCTGGGCATCCGTGAGTTGTTCAACAACCACGCCGCAGATGCATTGGCAATAGCACTGACTCATCTGGCACACGCGCCGATGCAGGCCCGGTCAAGCGCCGCCGCCGCGCTGCTGCGTTCCTGAACTCCACGTTGATGCTGGCGGCCTCGCTCCTCTCATCGGTGGCGCTCACCTTTGCCTGGCTCTATTTCTTCGTGCGCCGTGACCGTCACCCCGAGCCGCTGTGGTTGTTGGCCCGCACCTTTGCTTGGGGCATGTTCGCCTGGTTGGTCTCGGCGGCGTTCGGTGTCAGCCTGGAGCGTATTTCGTTGGGTCACGCCACCGTTACATTGCTGCTCCTGGCCCTCCTGACAGCCATTCTGGAAGAAAGCAGCAAGTTTCTGGCAGCCAGCACCGTCGTCAATGAGCGCGACTTCGATGAACCGATGGACGGTCTGGTCTATGCCGTGACTGCCGCGCTGGGTTTCGCACTGATGGAAAACATTACCTATGCGCTGGGTTTTGGGCCACGTGCTGCCACCTGGCATGCCCTGATCACCACGCTGGCCCACGCCCTTTTCAGCGCTCCTCAGGGCTATGCGCTGGGCGGACGGCACTGGCAAATGGGTCGTTGGTGGGCGGCACGCGGGCTGCTCCTGAGTATCGGGCTGCATTTCTTGTTCAACAGCCTGCTCTCAGAAGACGGCCCATCGGCAAGCTGGCCGCGTCTATTGGCCCTCGGTCTGGTCGTCGCGTTTATGGTCGTGCTTGCCAGTCGTTACTACCGCCACTTTGAGGCCCATGCTCGTCCGCAGACTGTTCCTCTGTCAAACCTCCCTCTAGATCAGGGCCACGAGATTCAGGGTCGTCAGAATGACGGCTAAAGCGTAGGCTGGCCCGCTGTTCCGTCTACCCAGTGTTCGCCGTCCTCGTCTACCTCACGCTTCCAGACAGGCACCTGCACCTTCAAAAACTCGATGATGAAGTCGCATGCTTCCAGTGCAGCGCGGCGGTGTGGGCTGGCGACACCAATAAGAATGCTGGCTTCACCAGGAAGCAGGCGGCCCACCCGGTGCTGAATAAAGATCCGCAAGACACCGTGCTGTTCACGGGCGGCTGTGGCTGCACCATGCATGACTTTCTCTGCCAGTGGTGCAAAGCCTTCGTACTCTATGAAGTCCACACGCTTGCCTTTATTGGGACTACGAACCGTGCCCACGAAATAGGCCTGTGCCCCGTAGGCAGCCTGCACCAAAAAAGTGTCTGCCGTTTGCAGCGATAGGGCGGCAGAAGTGACCTCGCAGTGTGTCTCTGGGACGTCTTCCGCCTCCGCGCCGCCAGCAACGGGAGGCAGAAAGGCCACCTCATCACCGTCCTGTAACACGTGTTCAGGCGTGGCGTAGGTTTCGTTGACGGCCACCATGCAGCCTTTCAGGCTTACTCCATGTCGCTGCTCTATGGCTGCCGCAATCTGCCGGACATCAGCAGCGGCTTCCACATCCAGAGAGAGGCTTTCCGTTCCTATTTCACGCTTCAGACGCGCAAAAAACACCACATTGACCCGCATAATTCGAGCCTACCATGTGGCCCAAAAGTCGGCCGTGACCTACAGGTGGGATGGGGCGTAGAAGAGGGGGTTGACAGGTGAGGGAATCCCCTGTAATCTCTCTGAGCCTCAAGAGAGGCGCGGTGCATGACAAGCGAGTGAGAAGAGCGAGAGCAAGCAGAAATTATTCTGTCTGCCTTGAGCAGACAGTAGCAAGCTGCCTCCTGAGAGGGAGGCAGTGGAGCGGTCAAGATATGAAGGGTCCACGGTGGATGCCCTGGCACTGGAGCCGATGAAGGACGCGATTACCTGCGAAAAGCCCCGACGAGCCGGAGATACGCATTGACTCGGGGATATCCGAATGGGG
>NZ_KB899726.1 GCF_000378445.1 Deinococcus aquatilis DSM 23025
ACACCAGCAGCAACTCATCGTTCTCTTGCTCGATCAGGCGGGCTGGCATACCAGCCAGAAACTCCAGGTGCCGCCGAATCTCTTCCTCTTGCCCTTTCCGGCGTATACGCCGGAACTATCCCCCGCTGAACCCATGGTGACCAAGCTGAAGCTGCCCATCGCCAACCGGACGCTCAACACCCTTCAAGAGGTGGAGGATTTGATCGCCGCAGAGTGTGTCCGGCTCCAGCACAACCCTCAGGAAGTTAAATCGCTGACCCTCTTCCCTGGGATCAAACATGTTTTGGACTCATTTTAAGCTCGTATGAGCTGTTTCCACGATCCACCCTCCACGATCTTTCAGGTGTACGGGTCTTCCAGATACCGCCGCAGCACTCCCAGCGGCGCGTAGGTTCCCGCGTGCAGTTCGGCTTCTACGGCCCGTGCCTGTGCCCACGTCGCTTCTGCCAGTTCGGGCGTCACCAGTCCCATGCTCACGGCCTCTTCCAAGTCGTCGGCATCGATGATGTTGGTGTGTGTTACGCCCCAGCCGCCCGCTTCCGGCTCCGCGATCACGTCCAGATACAGGTCGTCGTGCCACGGCAGGCCGTCTTCTCCGATGCCCTCGCCCGTGTGGATGTCCACATAAAACTGCACGGGCCGCTCCTGTTCGTTCAGTTGCACGGTCAGGGCGCTGCCCATCACGTTTTCTCCCCCTCCGGTGGGGTGGGCACGCACCCAGCGAAAGCCGCTGTCCAGAATGCGCACTGTGCCTTCTCCGGTAGGTCGCGGCACATCCAGCGGCCTGATCACCGTGTGGGCCGTGAAATCCAGAATCACGTAGCCCGGAACGGCGGTTCGGGTCTGGGTGTGGGCCGTTACGCGTGCCCACGGGCGAAGGTCAAAGATTTTGCGCTTCATGCTCAGAGCCTACTTCCCTTACCATGCGGGCGTGAATGGAAGAACACGGAGCCTGCGCCTGGGGCTGAGTTTGCTGGGCATGGTGATCTTGCTGGGCGGTCTGGGTGCGTGGTGGAGTCAGCAGGAGCAGGCCCGCCAGCTCAGGCAGATTCAGACGCAGGAAGCCCAGCGCCAGGCCGATGCCGAACGCCTGATGCGGTCCGATCCGGTCCGGTTTCAGCATTACGTGCGCCAAGTTGCCATTGCCGCCGACGTGCTGGGCCAGGACGAGCGCGACGCTTCCGGCCCTTGCCTGAGCGTCAGCGGTTTTGAAAGTGGCGTGGGTGATCCGCCGCCCGAAACGGCAGCCTGCGTGATTCGGGATACGGGCAACGAGCCGCCCACCGTTCTCCTGACCCTGAAAGACGGACGGAAGTTTACCTGGCCTGCGGAGTAAGGAGGTCATCCGGGCAGGTTCCCAGAGTCCTCAAGTACGGAATTCAGAACTAGAGCCGACTGCCCTGCATGGTCAGTCGGCTCCGAAATGTTTGAATGGATTTAAGGCCCAGCAACCTGCGGGGTGCCTGACTCTTGCAGCTTCCTGAGGGCATGCAACATCAGGTCGCCCTCGGTGGCCTGTACGCGGGCTTTGAGGGTTTCTAGCGTATCTCCGGGTAGCACGGGCACCTGCGATTGCGCCAGCACTGGCCCTTCGTCTATGCCCTGCGTGACCAGATGGACGGTTGCGCCGCTTTGCGTATCTCCAGCGGCCAACACTGCCTCATGCACGCGGTCTCCGTACATGCCGCGCCCGCCGTGCCGGGGGAGCAGGCTGGGATGCACGTTCACCACCCGCCCCGCGAAATGCCCCAGCACACGCGGCCCCAACTCGCGCATATAGCCGCTGAGCACCAGGGTATCGGCCCCCGATTCCACCAGGAAGTCCAGAATGGCGGCGTCCAGTGCCTCATCGCTGGGGAAACGCGCCGAGCTGAGATGTGCCCACTTCAGGCCGGATTCCTGCGCCCACAGCAGCGCCGGAGAACGGCTGTTGTTGGAGGCCAGCGCCACCGGAAGGCCCTCCAACTGGCCCGCTGCACAGGCCGCCGCGATATGCCGGGCAGCGCTTCCGCCATGGGAGGCGAGAAAGGCGATCTTCATCGGCGCTGTACGCCGTGAGTGGAGTGTGGAGTGTGGATCGTGGTTAGGGCGGTTTCCACGGTCCACGTTCCACGTTCAGTCAGTCTCATGAACCTGTCCCAACTCCTGAAGCAGATAAGCCCCCGTCAGAATTCCGTTGTGGTAATCCTCCAGCGCAAAGCTTTCGTTAGGGGAGTGGGGCGCGTCTTCGTTCAGGCCGAAATCGACCAGCAGCACGGGCGCACCCAGAATGGAGCGGAAATCGGCCACGATGGGAATGCTGCCGCCCGTGCGGGCAAAAGCGGCGTCGCGGCCATAGACCCGCTTGAGGGCGCGGCCCGCCGCCTGCACAAACGGGGAATCGGCGTCTACCTTGATGGGCTGACCACCGTGCAGCGACTTGACTTCCACCTTCACGCCTTCGGGGGCGATGGTGGGCACGTAATCGGTGATGAGCTGCGTGATTCGTTCGGGGTCCTGCCCCGGCACCAGCCGCATGCTGACCTTGGCTCCGGCTTTGGCGGCAATTACAGTTTTGCTGCCCTCGCCCTGATAGCCACCCCAGATGCCGTTTACGTCCAGCGTGGGCCGCGCCCAGAGGCGTTCCAGAACGCTGTATCCGGCCTCTCCGGGCAGCGAGGGCACGCCGATGGAGGCGGCAAAAGCGGCGTCATCCTGCGGCAGTTTGGCCCACATTTCGCGCTCGGCGGGCGTGATTTCCTCCACGCCGTCATAGAAACCGGGGATGGTCACACGGCCCTGATCGTCCTTCAATTTGGCAATGATTTCGGCCAGCGCATTGATGGGATTGGGGGCGGCCCCGCCGTAGCTCCCGCTGTGCAGGTCACGGTTTGCGCCCTGAACGTGAATCTCTACGTAGCTCAGACCGCGCAGGCCGTAGGTCACGGTGGGCACGTCGGGGGCAAAGCGGCTGCCATCGGAAATCACGATCACGTCGGCTTTCAGCGCCTCGGCGTTCTTGCGCAGGTAGGCGGCGAGGCTGGGGCTGCCCACCTCTTCCTCACCTTCCAGCAGGAATTTGACGTTGACGGGCAATTCACCCTGAGAAAGCAGCAGTTCCACGCCGCGCACATGGGCATAGGCCTGCCCCTTGTCGTCGGTGCTGCCGCGTGCGTAGACCCGGCCATCTCGCACGGTGGGTTCGAAGGGTGGCGACACCCATTCTTCCAGCGGGGCTTCGGGCTGCACGTCGTAATGGCCGTAGATCAGCACGGTGGGCTTGCTCGGGTCGGTCTGCTTCTGAGCAAAGACCACCGGGTGTCCGGCCACCGTCTGCCCGCTTTTGCCGGTATGAGAGGTGGCGTCCACCTGCACCGCAAAGCCCAGCGTTTCCAGCTTGGCCCGCAAAAACTCGGCGGTGCGGGCCATGTCGGGAATGTGGGCAGGGTCGGCGCTGACACTGGGAATCCGCAGCAGGTCAAACAGTTCGGCTTCCGAGCCAGCGCGGTCGAGGTGGGCCGAGAGGTCGGAAGAACCTGGCAGATGTTCAGAGCTGGTCATGCCCGGAATCATAGCGGGCGAGCGCTGCGGCGGGTTTGAGGGGTACGGAGAAGCCGCCTATGTCCCTGTTTGCCGGACAGAACGTGCCAAACTCTGGGCATGACGGACTGGTCTGATAACTCTTCTTCTCAGTCGGCTCCAGCCCAGACTTTTACAGAAGCATCGGGCCGCCGCGCCGATCTGGGCTTGTCAGGCGTCTTCGAATCCGAATCCCGCTTTCTGAACCGCGACGGCAGCTTCAATGCCCGCCGCGCCGGGTTGGGGCGCAGGGCCTTCAGCGCCTACACCGACCTGCTGACCATGCGCTGGCCCGTCTTTTCGGCGGTGTCTCTGGCCCTGTATCTGCTGCTCAATGCCCTGTTCGGGCTGCTGTATTTTCTGCTTGGCCCCAGCGCCCTCAGCGAGATGCCCAGCGGCACGGGGGCGCGGCTGCTGGCCTGTTTTTTCTTTTCGGTGCAGACCTTCGGCACCATCGGTTTTGGTCATGTGTACCCCAGTACGCTGGCGGCCAATGCGCTGGTCACGCTGGAAGCGTTCGTGGGCCTGATGGGCGTCGCTCTGGTCACGGGCGTGCTGTTTGCACGGTTTTCGCGGCCCACACACCGCATTCTGTTCAGTCATCACGCCATCATTGCCCCGCATGTGCGGCCCGACAACACTCTGGGCCGCGCCCTGATGCTGCGGATTATGAACGGGCGGCGCACCGATCTGCTGGACGTGAGCGCCGAAGTGATCCTGACCCTGCGCGACGCTGCGGCGACGGCGGCTCTGGCCGACAGCACCCATCCAACTGGGAACAAAGGTTTAGCGGGCCGCACCTTTCATACGCTGAAGCTGGAGCGTCACCGCGTGACTTTTTTTCCGCTGGCGTGGACGATTGTGCATCCCATAGACGAACACAGCCCCTTTTACGGCCTGGAACTGCCCGATCTTTTGCGGCAGGAAGCGGAATTAATTGTTGTGTTGCGGGCCACCGAGGAAGCCAGCCAGCAGAGCATTCAGGCCCGCAGCAGCTACCACGCCACCGAAATGCGTTCGGGGCACCGATTCGCCTCTATGTATGTGCGCGAAGCTGGGCAGTTGGCCGTCGATGCCCGCCGCCTGCACGACCTCCAGCCCGCCGACCTGCCGCCGTTTGAGGCCCGACCTGAAAGTTGAGTCGGAAGTGCTCAGGAACATGCTGCCGGGTCAGCCCTGATCTCCGTTACGGTCAGCAATCTTGCTTCAGGTATACTCAGGGAAGGTATGGCAAATCAGTCCAAGCATCGTCCGGTCTACGTGATTTCTGTCGCGGCAGAGCTGGTGGATATGCATCCGCAGACGCTCCGTCTGTACGAGCGCAAAGGCCTGATCCGTCCGGGCCGCAGCACCGGCAAGACCCGCCTCTACAGTGAGCGTGACATCGAGCATCTGCGCGAAATCCGTCGCCTGACTCAGGAACTCGGCGTGAATCTGGCGGGCGTTGAGGAAGTCATGCGCCTTCAGCACGAACTGGATGATATGCAGGGCGAGTTCGAGGCCGAAATCGAGCGCATCGAGGGCGAACTGCGCGAGCAGGTGCAGCAAAAAGCCCTGCCTGCCCCCGGAGAAAAGCTGGACCCGCGTGACCGTCCCGTGTACGTGATCTCCATTGCCGCCGAACTGGTGGACATGCACCCGCAAACGCTGCGCCTGTACGAGCGCAAGCAACTGATCCGGCCCGGACGCAGTAGCGGCAAGACCCGGCTGTACAGCGAGCGCGACATCGAGCATCTGCGCGAGATCCGCCGCCTCACTCAGGAACTCGGCGTGAATCTGGCAGGCGTCGAGGAAATTATGCGGCTCCGGCACGCGCTGGACGGCGCACGCACGCATCTGGAAGGCAACGTGCGGAAGTTGCAGGACGACATCACCGAGCGCATGACCCTGTGGCGCGAATTGCCTTCCCCCGAAGAGGGCGGCACAGACAACGGGTCGGCAGAGCATGACGGGCCTCAGCCTGTGCCCGCCCTTCAGGGCGAAGGTTGATGCCGCCTAGAAGAGTGCACGCAGCCCGGACACGGACTTGTGGTCATTTGCGACAATCAGCCGATGGGACAACTGCCAAGCGGAGCGAGAGGCAAAGGCCACGAACTGGCGGTCAGGGACGGCTGTGCAGTGTCTCCGTGGATGGTCGGGAACCGGAGCAAGTCCGTATTACACTCTGGGGCGTGCCGAGCGTTTTCGCTGACGTCGTTTCTTCTCGTGAACCGCTTCCGATGAGGGAACCGACTCATGCCTGACCTCTGGGTGGTCGGTGATATTCACGGCGCTTACGACAAGGTACGGGCCATCTTGCTGCGGGCGGGCCTGATCGATTTTGACGGTGCCTGGACAGCAGGTGACGCCCACCTGGTCTTTCTGGGCGATTACATGGACCGGGGGCCGGACGGCCTGGGCGTGGTGCGCTTCGTGCGGAATCTGGAAATTCAGGCGCGGCTGGCGGGCGGTCAGGTCACGGCGCTGCTGGGCAACCATGAGGTGATGTTTCTGGCGGCGCAGCGCTTTCGGCGGACCGACCCGGATGACCAGTACGGTTTCACGGATTACTGGATCAGCAACGGCGGTCAGACCCGAGACGCGGCCCGGATGGAGGCGGGCGACCACGCCTGGCTCAGCGAACGTCCGGCACTGGCCCGCGCAGGCAACTGGCTGCTGATGCACGCCGACACGCGCATGTACACCCGCTTCGGCAGCACCATCGAAGAAATCAACGCCGCCATTCAGGCTGTGCTGCATACCAACGACCCCGAAGCCTGGGGCAGCTTTGCCAATGCCTTCGCCGACCGGTTCGCCTTCGCACTCAACGGCGGAGAAAAGTCCGCGTGGCAGGTCTTACGCACCCTCGGCGGAGACCGGCTGGTGCATGGGCACACGCCCGTCTACATCCTGCTGGACGAGAATATGCACGGCCCCACCCTCGGCCCCGGCGCACCGATTCCCTACGCGGGGCGGCTGTGCGTGGCGATGGACAGTGGCATGGCCTACCGTGACGACGCCGGATTCATAGCGCGGCTGGATGCCACTGGGATTGCCGAAGTGGTCACTTTTCCAAGCGGTGCGCCGCTGCACTGAGGGGCAGCCGATCAGAGGGCGTGCGGGTCAGATTGCAGGAACCAAAAAAAACCCCGCGTGGAGTGTCTCCAGCGGGGGTCAGGTGCGGTGGTAGGGATTCTCAGCATGCTTTACGGGTGCGAACTGGGCCGAGCGTACCGTAACCGTGTGCGTGCAGGGCGTGAATAAGGTCGGCAGCGTCCTGGTGTGCATCTACTGGCCTGGCTTCCAGAGGTGGCGTCTCCGAGTCGGGCCACGGGCCACACGCGCAGTTGCCAGCCAGCCAGGGCGGGGGCAGTGGGCAGGCTGTCCGGCGTGGTGATTTCCAGCACGAAGGTGCCGAACAGGGCCGGGTCAGACTGGGCCACGCGGGGCAGGGCAGGAGCGGCATCAAAGAGGGGCATCGGGGCAACGGCGGGACGGGGAGCACGGTAAGTCATGGGTGAAACCTCCTGCCAGTAGCTTGCGCTCATTTGCTCTCACAGGACATCGGCAGCGTGCTGGACGGACGGACTGCGGCATCGGGTTCACCGATGGGTGCGGGACAAATGGGATTTAGAATGTCTTATGAGCCAACGCCGTCAGCCAGCGCCCTCCGTGAATTCGGTGACCGAGCCTGTGCTGGGGCCGGGGCAATCCACACAGCCTCAAACCTCACAGACCCACCCCACACACTCTCAGCCCACGCTGGCCCAGTTGCGGGCGCTGCTGCTGGTAGCGGGGGCAGGCGGATTTGGTGAAGCGGCAGCTGAGGCCGGGGTGTCTCAGTCGAGCCTCAGCGAAGCGGTGAGCAAGCTGGAAACGGCGGTGGGCCGACCGCTGCTGCGCCGGACGCCAGGCGGAACCGTGCCCACGGCGGCGGGACTGCGGGTGCTGGTACATGCTCGCGCAGCTGTGCAGGCCGCTGCCGATGTGCTGCTGGCCGCTCAGGATGAAGGCGCACTGTCGGGCCGCCTGCGCCTGTCGTCGTTCCGCTCCACGGCCACACATCTGCTGCCGCCCGCGCTGTCGGCTTTCCGCTCGCTTTATCCGGGCGTGACCGTGATGTTGCTGGACAGCGAGGCGCAGGGTGGCAGTGAATCGGCGGTGCGGGCGGGCCGGGTCGATCTGTCGGTGGTGGTGGGGCGGCAGGTGCCGGGGCTGCTGCTGACGCCGCTGGCCGAAGACGAATACCTGTACGTGGCTCCCGAAAGTCGCGGTCTGCACCCGGTGTCGTGGGCCGATCTGGCCGCCGCACCCATGATCTTGCCCCCCCACCGCGACCCCTGTTTCGAGCGGGTGCGCGGCTACCTCGAAGCCCACGCCATCGCCCTGACCGACCTGATGGAAGTCGAGCAGGACAGCGTAACCCTGAGCATGGTGCGCTACGGGCTGGGCATTACCGTGATGCCCCGGCTGGCGCTGTCGCCGCTGCCTTCCGGCCTGATCGCCCTGCCACTGCCAGAGCCGTTGGCGCGTCCTCTGTCGCTGGCCGTACTGCCCCAGCGGGCGGGCCTGCCGTTGGTGCGGGCCTTTACACGGGTGCTGCTGGACAGCGTGCAGGCGCAGGCCGCCCTGACTCTCTCCGTGCCGGAAGTGGTGGCACCGGGGGGCAAAGTGGCCGAGCGGGTCAGGCATTGAAGGACTGGAATTCACTGTTCAAGACACATCGGCATTGCACGTAAACCCCCCTTAAAGGGGAGCACAACAGCCCTAGTCCCCACCTCTAAGGGGGGCGTTGCAAAGCAACGGGGGGTTCACACGATCCTGATTCCCCACGCCCCGCCGTCCTTGTCTGCCGGACTTTGCTAGAGTAGCCACATGAAGCGCGTGCCTGCCCCGATGCTGTGTTGTCTGCCCCTGCGGTAAAGCCGGGCACGCCTGCCTGTCGCCGCGCCAATTTGTCTGGCGCGGCGTTTTCTTGTTTCTTCCTGTCTGTATTCCTACCCTACCGGAGCCACCATGACGCAACCCCAAGCCAGTACCCCTGCCCACACGCCTGATCCCGATATCTTCCTGTACGACACCATGCAGCGCCAGAAGGTGCGCTTTGTGCCCACCACAGCGGGCCGCGTGGGCATGTACCTCTGCGGGCCGACGGTCTACAGCGACGCGCATCTGGGGCACGCCAAAAAAGAAGTCGCCTTTGACGTGATTCGCCGCGCCCTGATGCACTTCGGCTACGTGGTGCGCTACGTGACCAACGTGACCGATGTGGGCCACCTGCAAAATGACTCCGACGACGGCGAGGATAAATTGCTGGCCCGCGCCCGTCTGGAGCAACTGGAGCCGATGGAAGTGGCCGACAAGTATTTCTGGTCGTTCGTGAGCGATATGGACGCCCTGAACATCCTGAAGCCCAGCATCAACCCGCGTGCCACCGGGCATATCACCGAGCAGATCGCCCTGATCGAAGAATTGATCGCGCGTGGTCACGCCTACGCCTCCAATGGCAGCGTTTATTTCGATGTTCGCAGTTGGCCCGACTACGGCAAATTGTCGGGCCGCAAACTGGACGATCAGGCGGAAGGCACGCGGGAAGACATCCGCACCGAAAAGCGTGATCCGCGTGATTTTGCCCTCTGGAAGCGGGCTGAGGCGGGCCACATCATGCGCTGGGAATCGCCGTGGGGCGTGGGGTTTCCCGGCTGGCACATCGAATGCAGCGCCATGAGCCTGAAATATCTGGGCGAGGGCTTCGATATTCACGGCGGCGGCCTCGACCTCCAGTTTCCTCACCATGAGGCCGAAATCGCGCAGTCGGAAGCGGCGGGGCACGCCTTTGCCCGTTACTGGATGCACAACAACATGCTGACCATCAACGGCGAAAAAATGAGCAAGAGCAAGGGCAACTTCACGACCCTCAAAGACCTGCTCATGCAGCACGACCCGATGGTGATCCGCTACCTGCTGGTGTCCAGCCACTACCGCTCCATCACCGAATTCAGCGACGCGGCCTTTGAAGGCGCACGCAGTGGCTACCGCCGACTCAGCGAGGCCCTGCACGAAATAGAGCGCCACCTGCCGACTGCTCCATCGGGCAACAACGCTGCGCTGGATGCGAACATTGCCGCCCACCGCAAAGCCTTCGAGGACGCCCTGCGCGATGATTTCAATACGCCCAAAGCCATCGCCGCGCTGTTTGGCCTGACCACCGACATGAACGCGGCCATGAACCGTGGCCCTGTCGGTGCGGGTACGCTGAACGCCGCCCGCGAGGTCTACCGCACGTTGGGCGGCGGCGTGCTGGGGCTGTTCAGTGCCTCGTCGGGCACGCACTCGGCGCAGGCCGATGAAGCCCCTGTGGTGGACGCCCTGATGGAACTGGTGTTGCAGGCCCGCCAGAATTACCGCCTGAACAAGCAATACGCGCAGGCCGACGAACTTCGCCAGACGCTGACCCGTGTAGGCGTGACGGTAGAAGACACCAAAGACGGCCCCCGCTGGCGCAAATAAGCAGATGCCGGGAGCAGGCTGCCGACCCCCGGCAACGTGAACCCGGTATCATCTTTCACTTCACCGCACAGCTGATCAGTGGGCGTACACTTTCCCTATGCTTCCTCCGCTCGTCAGGCAGGTACTCGATAACTTTAACTTCGACGTGGATTCCACCCGGACCCCGGAAGAAAACACCGAAGAAGTGATCAAGAGTGCCTCCTTGTTGGCTGGCGCGATTGCCGTAGAGCCTATTCCCTTTGCCGACATGCTGCTGATTACGCCTGTGCAGGCCAAAATGGTGCTGCACATCGGCAAAATTTACGGCTTCGACATCACTGCTGACCGCGCCCGCGAAATCGTGCAGGAACTCGGCGTCACGCTGGCCTACGGCATGGCGGCCCGTCAGGTCATGCGTGGGCTGGCAAAACTGGCCCTGCCCGTCATTGGCGGCCTGATCACCGCGCCCGCCGTGTATGGGTGGACCTTTGCACTGGGGCGTGTGGCCCAGAACTACTTCGAGCGCAAGCGTCAGGGTCTGCCTTTTGCCAAACCCGATCAGGTGAAGGTGGTGCAGGAAGCCAAGCAGCAGACCCGCCGCGCCCTGCCCAGTGCCCAGGATTTCACCGATCTGGCAAGTGAGCTGCGCCGCCGAGCCGAGGAAAAAAGCAAAGGCAACGGCCCCAGCAGCATGAACTGAAGGTCAGTTGGTCTGATAGCTTTGCGGCATGGATTTGCCTGCTCGCTGGTCTGAAGCCGACTGGGACGGCTCCTGGCTGGTCATTCCCGACCTGCACGGCCACGCCGCCCGCCTGAACACGGCCCTGAACTCAGTTCAGGACTTTCCCGCTTCTCGCCTTGTTTTTCTGGGCGACCTGATCGACGATTCTCCACGCCGCCGACTGGCCCGCCGTGCGCCGCCTGCCCCCGGTATGGCCGACGATTCGCGCCGGATACTGGAAACGGTGCGGGCGTTGGTGGAATCTGGCCGCGCCGAAGTCTTGTTGGGCAACCATGAAGTGATGGCCGCTGCCACCGTGCTGGACGATCACCGCCCCCTGATGGACCTGTGGTGGAAGGTGGGGGGCCGGGAAGCTGCCGCGTCTTATGGCTGGGATGGCCGGAACAGCTCGCCTGCGCTGATGGCCGACCTGCGTTGGCTGCGCGACCATGCCCGGTTGTGGCTGGAGATTGGCCTGCCCGGCGAACAGGTGCTGCTTTCGCACGCCACGCGGCCCACGCCTAAACGCTACGCCAGCGGCCTGAAACGGGCAGGCGACCTGCTGCCCAGCGACGGAGAAGACGATGTGGTGTGGTTCCCACTGGGCCTTGACAGCGACAACGGCGCACGCCTGAACTCTTTGCCCCTGCTGCCGCCCGGATTTGTGGCTAGCCTGCACGGGCACATGGAAACGCCGGGTCTGTGGACACTGCTGGACAGAGAAGACAATCCGGCCTATCAACTGGATGTGGCTCCGCAGCGGCACACGCTGGCGCTGATGGAGGTCAGCGCAGAGGGCCAACTGACGCCGCATCTGGCCGCCATTCAGGAGTGACCGCCACTTCTGGCCCCTGACCCCGGCAACAGAACTTGGGCTTGACCCGGTGCGGGCCGTGGCGCAGACTGTGTGCAGCGTCGATCCGCAGAAGTAGCGGCACAAGACCCCAAGAGCGAGCCTGTGGCGGTGAGAGTCAGGCGGGAAGTCGGGCCGTGAAGGGCAGCGGGGAGCGCGGGCGAGATGGTGGCCCGACAACATGTTTCAGAGTGCCCCGGCAGCGTTTCGGGGAACTGGGGTGGAACCGCGCACAGGCCCAAGCAGGCCGTTTATGCGCCCCCAGGCGAGCCATTCGCCGGGGCGTGTTCTTTTTTGTTGCCCCGGCGGGCGGCCAACAGGAGAGAACATGCCCGCACAAACGATGGAAGAACTGGTCAGCCTGTGCAAACGCCGGGGCTTTATTTTTCAGGGATCGGAGATTTACGGCGGCCTGCAAGGTTTTTATGATTACGGCCCCCTCGGCGTAGAGCTGAAAAACAACATCAAGGCCGCGTGGTGGCGCACCAACGTCTACGAGCGCGACGACATGGAAGGTCTGGATTCCAGCATCATCATGCACCGTCAGGTCTTGCGCCACAGCGGGCACGAAGCCACCTTTTCCGACCCGATGATCGACAACAAGAAGAATAACAAGCGCTACCGCCTTGACCATCTGGTGAAGGACCAGAAGGCCGACGTGATTGCCAAAGTGGCCGAATTGATGGGCGAAGACGTGGCGAACTTCCCGGCGGTGGTGGCTGCCCTGAACAAAAAACCCGCCGAAGCCAGCGCCGCCCTGAAAACCGCAGGTGTGCGTGACCCCTTCAGCGGCGAGGTGGGCGACTGGACGGAACCCAAGCCCTTCAACATGATGTTCAAGACGACCATTGGCCCGGTGGCCGACGAGGAAAGCTACGGCTACCTGCGGCCCGAAACGGCGCAGGGCATCTTCGTGAACTTCAAGAACGTTGTGGACAGCACAAGCCGCCGCCTGCCCTTCGGTATTGCCCAGATCGGCAAGGCGTTTCGCAACGAGATCACGCCCCGCAACTTTATCTTCCGGGTGCGCGAGCTGGAACAGATGGAAATCGAGTTCTTCTGCACCCCCGGCACCGACGAAGACTGGCATCAGCATTGGCTGGACGCCCGCCTCGCGTGGTGGGAAGCGCAGGGCATCCCGCGCAGCAAAATCGACATTCTGGACGTGCCCAAAGAGGATCTGGCCCACTACTCTAAGCGCACCTACGACCTGATGTACGACTACCCCACACTGGGCTACGAGGAAATCGAGGGCATCGCCAACCGCTCGGATTACGATCTGGGCAGCCACACCAAGGCGCAGGGCGAACTGAACCTCACGGCCCGCGTGGAAGAAAATAATGACAGCATCGCCAAGCTGACCATTCCGCACCCGGAAACCAACAAACCCGTCGTGCCGTTTGTGATCGAACCCTCTGCGGGGGTAGACCGGGCGCTGTTGGCCGTTCTGAGCGAAGCGTTTACCAAAGAAACGCTGGAAAACGGCAACGAGCGCATCGTGCTGAAGCTCAAGCCGCACCTTGCGCCCATCAAGGTGGCCGTGATTCCGTTGGCCCGCAACAAGGCCGAACTGGTCGAACTGGCCCGTTCTATCAAATCCGACCTGCAAAAGCTGGGGCTGGGCCGGATTCTCCTGGAAGACAGCGGCAACATCGGCAAGGCGTACCGCCGTCATGATGAAATCGGCACGCCGTACTGCGTGACGGTGGACTTTGACACCATCGGCCAGAGTGCGGAAGGCGCGGATCAGAGCCTGCGCGACACCGTAACGATTCGTGACCGTGACACGTTGGCGCAGGAAAGAATCAAGATCAGCGAATTGTCTGGGTGGATCGCGGCGCATCTGAAGTAAACGTTTCTCAGTAAATTATTCCCCTGCCTAGCGCGGGGGATTTTTATTGCCTACTCCCCCGCCGTTCCTTCATCCTGACATTCCGCCCCCATTCCGTCCCTTACGCTGGCCGCATGACAAAAGTGGGCATGGTCGGAGCGGGCATGGTAGGCAGCGCGGCAGGATTTGCGCTGGTGCTGCGGGGCAGTTGCACCGAACTGGTGCTGGTCGATAAGGATGCGGCGCGGGCGCAGGCCGAAGCGCAGGACATCTCGCACGCCACACCGGTCAGCCATCCGGTGCGGGTCAGCAGCGGCGATTTTGGGGCTCTGGCCGGGGCCAGCGTGGTCATTCTGACAGCGGGCGCGAACCAGAAACCCGGCGAAGACCGCCTGAGCCTGCTGAAACGCAACGCCGATATTTTCCGCGAACTCGTGCCGCAGATTGCACAGGCCGCGCCGGACGCGGTGCTGTTGGTGGCGACCAATCCAGTCGACCTGATGACGGCTCTGACAGCCAAACTCGCGCCCGGTCAGCCGGTGGTGGGGTCGGGTACGGTGCTGGACAGCGCCCGTTTCCGTGCCCTGATCGCCGCTAAAGTGGGTGTGGCCCCGCAACACGTTCACGCCTCGGTGCTGGGCGAACATGGAGACTCCGAGGTGTTGGGCTGGAGCAGCGCCAGCGTGGGCGGCGTGCCTCTGGCGCAGGTGATCGACCTGACCGACGAGATCAGGCAGGAGATAGAGGAGGGCACACGCGGCGCGGCGGCCCAGATCATCGCCGGAAAACACGCCACCAATTACGGCGTCGGCGCGGCGCTGGCCCTGATTACCGAAGCTGTATTGAAAGATCGCCGCGCCGTACTGACCGTCAGTGGGCCGTCGCCGTATGGCCCTTACCTCAGCCTGCCTCGTGTGGTGGGCGCGGGCGGGATCGGGGCCACCCTGACGCCCGATCTGTCGGCGCAGGAAGAGGCTGCACTGGAACGGAGCGCCAATGTATTGATCAAAGCGGCGCAGGAGCTACCGGAACTCTCGGCCTGATTCAGAGCGGGCGGTCAGAGAGTCGGAGGCGGTGTGGGTTGCGCGGCTGTGGCTGGCCCCGTGATTCCGCGCATCCAGTCCAGCGTCCAGCGGGCCACCTGATCGCTTTTAGCCACCGTGATGTCCAGATGGCTGGCCCCCGGCAGCGTATGTGTGGTCACGGTGGCGCGGGTAAAAGCGGCGTAGCGGCGATAGTCGTTTTCGGTGGTGATGCCGTTCTGGGCGGCGATACCCAGAATCGGTGTGGACACGGCGCGGGTGTGCCAGACGCGCAGGGTGGCCGCAAAGGGCGTGCCCACCGTGTCCAGCTGTGCCGCGCCCACATCCACGCTCAGGCGCATGGGAAAGTACCACTCGGCGTAATCGCTGACCGGATTCGAAAAACGCCTCACGAAATCCAGCGGATCGGTCATGGCATCGGCGTCGGTCTGCCATCCCACCGGGCGGCTGCGGTCGGCTGGCCCAAGCACGAATTGGCTGTTTTCGGCGGCTCCCAGCAGGCGCGGCAGCGGGTTGGAAATGACGGCTGCGTTGGTGGCCTGCCCCGTTCTGAGCGTCAGGAAGGGCAGCAGTGCATATTGCCGCTCCAGTTGCGAGAGGCCCGCCGCAAGATTCGTGGCGGCGTAGGAAACCAGGCCCCCTGCCGGAGCCAGAGCACCGGGATCGGTGGCTGCCAGGCGGGCCTGAGCCACGGCGCGGCTGGCATAGGTCGGATTGAAAATCACGCTGTTGACGTAAGGAATCTCGTCCAGTCGGTTGATTCCCGGTACGTAGCCCAGTCGCCCCACGCCGCCGTTCTGATACTGGTTCCAGGAAATCGGGTCGGAGGTGGTGTTGCCCGGTGCGCCGTCCAGCATGATCAGGCCGCGCACGTCCTTGAATCCGATCTGATCGTCGGGTGTCGGAGCCGCGCCGAAGGGGGTATTGCCGAAATCGTACCCGGCATACAGCCCCGTGAGGGTGCCGCCCAGCGAATGCCCGCCGATGAAAACGTTCGGCGTCAGCGTGCGGGCCTCGCGCACTGCCTCGCGCCAGTCGCGCAGGGTGGTATCCAGCCCCCAGTCTTTCATAAAGGTGACGCTGGAGGCTGGACGTGCGGGAATGCCCTGCTGCACGATGCGCACCAGTTCGGCAGGGTCGGCCGCCGCGATGGCCGCGCCGGATTCCAGCAGATTGGAGCGGCGGTCTACGGCCCAGACGGCCATCCCCGGATCAAGAGCCACGATTTGCCGTGCCAGACGGTCAAAACTTCCCGCACCACCCAGGAATCCCGGCATCAGCAGCAGCACGGCATTCGGTTTCGCCAACCCGTAGCGCACGGTGATGCTGGCATTCAGGTCGGCGGGTGTGCCCGGCACCACCTCACCGGGACGCACGATCCGTACGGCACGAACGGCGTCCAGCGCGGCCTCGGTAGGGGAGACGGAGGCCTGAGCCTGTGCCGCAGCCGACCCGGCGCAGATCAGGCAGGCGGCGAGACCCAATTTGGGGAGCAGACTGGATTTTGAACCCAGCTTAGGTTTTGAATTGGTACGCCCTGAGAAAAACATCACACTTCATCGTGAGGCTACGGGGTCAGGTTGACCGTACCTCCACTGACATCTTGCCTAGATCAAGCCTGAAGCTGGCTCTCACCCCTCAGTTTTCGCGCTTCGGCAGAGTTTCTTCGCTGAGGCTGTATTTGTCTTTCAGGTAGCGCCCGTGGGCTTCCAGTTTGCGCTGGCCCTGTCCTGCCCGCTCGGTACTCACGGCCCGCATTCGTCGCTCGATGTGCCCGAGTTGCATCAGCAGTTCCAGATCGGCGGCAGCGGTGGGCGGCGCGGCGCGGTAAACGCTCAGGAGGTCGGGCAGGTCGCGGCGTGCAGCCTGCTGGGCGTCGTAGGTATCGCGGCCCAACGCCTGATCGTGGGCGGTGACGCGCAGGGCGTCGCGGGTGGCGATGGCGGTGGCGTGCAGTGCGGCGCGGGCGGGGGCGGGCAGCGTGCGCTCATGCAGGCGCAGGGTTGCCAGCAGCGCGGCCTCGTCGTGGGCGGCGGCTCCGGCCAGATCGAGCGTCACGGGCAGGGCGGCCTCCTCTGGAACACGTAAAATCTGACGGGCGCGGCGGGCCGTCCAGTACACCCCGAAGGCCGCCGCCGCCAGCGTGAAGGCCAGCAAAATCCCGGCCACATCGCTACCCGACGCCGTACCGACGCCCAGCAGGAACAGCAGTGGCCCCACCAGCAACGCCCCCAGCAGGCCCAACACGATCAGCGCCAGCAGCCCCAGCATGCGCCGTACCAGGCTTCCGGCGCGGCGGGCGCGGCTGACCGTCTCGGCAGCAGAACCAGCGGGCGCAGGCAACCAGGGATCGCGCCCACCCGTCATCATCAGACCTGATGCGGTGGGTAAACGCTGTGCAGGACGAATCAGATACCGCACCACACGGGAGCCGGTGCGGGCAACAGTGAAAATGGTGGCAGCGTTCAAGTCCGGCATATGTTCTAAAGTACGCGCCCAGTGTCTGAAAAGTTGCCGCCTGGCTTACGAAGCTGGGCCGGGGACCTTGAGAGATGGGCCATGAATCCCAAAGACCTTGGTCAGTCGGGGCCTCCTTTCCCCAAAAGGAAGCAAGATAAGCAGTTGCTATCCCGGCATGCGCTAGACTTCAGGATGTGTTTGTTCTTGCTGCTTGCCGTGTAGACCGACGCCCGCTGGTCAGGGAATCTTCGTGAAGCTCAGTCGTCTGCCGCCGGGGTTTGGGTTGGATACGGCGGCGCAGGCTCTCGCGCTGCGGCAAGAAGCCGTGTCGGACGTGGTGCGGGAGTGGACAGATGCGGGCTGGAAGGCCACCGCGACCGTCCGTGACGGCGGCACCGACTTTCAGGCGATGGCCGAACTGACGCCGCCGCCCGACCCGGTGCTGCGCTCCACGTCGTGTACCTGTGGGCGCTACCGCTGCCGTCATGTGGCGGCGCTGGTGCTGTCTGCCGATCCGCCTGATCTGCCGCGCCCGGCTCTGAGGTCTGGAACGGGAGCGGCTGCGGGCACAGGCGAGGGGGGGCCAGCCAGCCTTCCACCTGTAGAAAGTCTGGATGCCCGCGCCCAGCAGTGGCTTGCCAGTTTCGATGAGAAGAAATCGGGTGGGCGGGGGCGGCAATACGAGTTGCGCTACGTGCTGCGGATCATGCCCGTGACCTCTCAGGGTGGTCCCGGCAGTATTCGGCGCGTGGCGGTGGGCGTCATGCGCGTGCCGGTGCGCGGCGACGTGGCCGAGGTGCGGTCTGCCGAGCATTACAGCCTGCCGCGTAATCTGTCGGCGGCTCCAGCCTTTGCCCGCCGCGACGCCGACCTGCTGCGCCTGCTGGAAGTGGCTGCCACCGCCGCCCACCTGCCGGGCCGCTGGGACGAAACCCTGCACGCACTGGGCGACCATCCGGCCACCGACCTGCTGGTCGAACTGATGCTGGATTCGGGCCGTCTGTGCTGGGAAACCGCCGACGCCGTGCTGCACCGGGGCGAAGCGGTACAGGGCATGCCCGGCTGGGCCACCGACGAACGCGGCATGCAGTTTCCGACCCTGACGGTGGAAGGCGTGGCGGGCGGCGTGGTGCTGCCTCTGCCCCGTCCCTGGCTGGTGCGCCCCACAGAGTCGGAACTGGTGCGCGTGACCACCCACACCCCGCCCGAACAGGTGGCCCGCTTTCTGGCTGGCCCCACCGTGTCGCCTGCACAGGCAGCGGCGCTGGCCCACGCCATCACGGCGGCGGGTGCGCCCCTGCCTGTGCCGCAAACCGTGCAGGTGCGCGAAGAACGCCTGCCTTTTACGCCTCAACTGCACCTGATGGGCCGCACCGTGACCATTCCCACCTACGAACGCTGGACGATGGTGATGCGTACCGAAACCTTCCCGCTGGCCGAGCTGCGCCCCGCTTACGGCGGCCTGCCGATCCCGCAGGAGGTGGCCGCGCCGCCCGTGGTGCGTGGCCGGGAAACTGCCCGCGACGTGTCTACTCTTCCTGTACCCACCGTGTACCGCGACGGCATCCTGACCCGCGTGCCCCGCGATCCCACCGCCGAGAAGCAGGCCACCCGCGCCCTGTCCCGCGCGGGTTTTGCCACCATGCAGGACGTATACGGCGAAGAATATGCCGTACCCAGAGAGCTGCGCGACCTGCTGACGCTGGGCGACGATGAATCTTGGCTGGAATTTATGCGGGAAGGCCGCACCGATCTGGAAGCGCGGGGCTTTACCATCCATGTTCACCCTGATTTTCCGCTGGCAGTGGCCGAAATCAGCGATTGGTACGGTGAAACGGAAGAGGGCGGCGGCAACGGCTGGTTTACGCTGGACCTGGGCATTGTCGTGGACGGCGAGCGCGTGAGCCTGATTCCCGTACTGGCCGACTTGATTGCCCGCCAACCCGACCTCTTTACAGTCGAGGCCCTCAACGCCCTGAAGGACGACGAAACCATCTACGCCGCGCTGGGCGATGGTCGCCGCGTGGCGCTGCCTGCCGGACGGGTGCGGGCCATCCTCAGTGTGCTGGTGGAACTGAACCTGCGCGACATTCCCGATGGCCCGCTGCGGTTGCCGCTGCTGGACGCCGCCCGTCTTGCCCAACTGGAGGGGGCGCTACAGGCCCGCTGGGTGGGGGCAGAACGCCTGCTGGAGCTGGGGCGCAAGCTGCGGGACTTTGGCGGGATTCAGCCTGTAGAGCCGCCCGCTGGCCTGAATGCCGAGTTGCGGCCCTACCAGTTGCAGGGGCTGGCGTGGCTGCAATTCCTGCGCGAATACGAGCTGGGCGGCATTCTGGCCGACGACATGGGGCTGGGCAAAGCGCAACCGCTGGACGCCGACGTGCTGACGCCGCTGGGTTGGCGCAAAATGGGCCAATTGCAGGTCGGAGATTACGTGGTGGGCCGGGATGGATTGCCCACCCAGATTGTGGGCGTGTATCCGCAGGGCGTGCGCCCGATCTACCGCGTGACCCTGACCGATGGAGCCAGCGTGGAAGTAGACACCGATCACCTCTGGGCGGTGAATACCCCGGTCAGAAAACGGCGCGGTACAGCAGAGCGCGTCCTGACCACCGATCAGATCAGGGCCGACCTGACCGACGCTGCCGGAAACTTAAAACATTACCTGCCGATGGTGGCCCCGGTGCAATTTGCGCCGCGTGCCCTGCCCATCGACCCTTATACACTGGGAGCCTTGCTGGGCGACGGGAATATGACCCACGGCATCGGGATCACCAGTGAAGATGAGTTGGTGGGAGCTTTGGCCCTCCCGGAGCCTGTGTATGCCCAACATGCCTCCCGCCTGACCCAGAAAGTCAGCACCTACCGCTTGGTCACGGCGGGACGGTGGACGCCCAACCCGCTCAAGGACTCACTCAAATCTCTGGGCCTTCACGGGTCTACCGGGCACCATAAATTCATTCCGCCCGATTACCTGCTGGGCAGTGCCGAACAGCGTCTGGCCTTACTGCAAGGGCTGCTGGATACCGATGGACATGCTGGAGTCGTGGTGGAATATGTCAGCGTCTCGGAGGCGTTGGCGGGGGGCGTGGTGGAATTGGTGCAGTCGCTGGGCGGTACGGCCCGCATTCGGCAAAAGTCCACTGCTCACACCTATTTGGGAGAACGCCGCACAGGTACGGCTTGGCGGGTGACGCTGAAATTGCCGCCCCAGCTTGACCCCTTCCGGCTGCCGGAAAAGTTGAAGAATTATCGCCGCCCAACCAAGTATCCGCCGAGTCGTGGCATCAAGAGTATCGAACTTGTGGGTCACAAGGAAGCGCAGTGCATCGCGGTGGCAGCCCCGGATCACCTGTATGTCACCGAGCAATACATCGTGACCCATAACACCGTTCAAACCCTCGCTCACCTCCTGACCGAGAAGGCTTCGGGCCGCGCAGACCGCCCCAGCATGGTGGTGGCCCCCACCAGCGTCATCGGGAACTGGCAGGCCGAGGCCGCCCGCTTTGCGCCCAGTCTGCGCGTGCTGACCCTGCACGGCAAAGACCGCCGCAGCGAATTTGGCCGTATTCCCGACGCCGACCTGATCCTGACCACCTACCCGCTGCTGCCCCGCGACGTGGAGCTTCTGAATTCGCACGCCTTTCACCTGTTGATTCTGGACGAGGCCCAGAACATCAAAAACAGCAAGACGGCGGCGGCCAAAGCTGCCGGAAGTCTGGACGCCCGCCACCGCCTGTGCCTGACCGGAACCCCGCTGGAAAACCATCTGGGCGAGCTGTGGTCGCAGTTTAACTTTCTGTCGCCGGGGCTGCTGCACGATGAGCGCACCTTCCGCGAGCTGTACCGCACTCCCATCGAAAAGAAGGGTGACCCACACCGCCGCGCTGCGCTGGCGGCCCGCGTTCGCCCCTTTATCCTGCGCCGCGAAAAGCGGGATGTGGCCCGCGAGTTGCCGCCCAAAACCGAAATCCCCGTGCGCGTCACGCTGGACGGCGATCAGCGCGACCTGTACGAAACCGTGCGGGTCACGATGGAAAGCCGGGTACGTGAAGAATTGCAGGCGCGGGGGCTGGCCCGTTCCACCATCGCCATTCTGGACGCGCTGCTGAAGCTGCGGCAGGCCGTCACTGACCCGCGCCTCGTGAAGCTGGACGCCGCCCGCAAGGTGAAGGGCAATGCCAAGCTGGACTGGCTGGAATCCAACCTGCCCCAGATGATCGAAGAGGGCCGCCGCGTGCTGATCTTCAGCGGGTTTGCCACCCTGCTGGGTCACCTCGAAGACACCCTCAAGGCCCGCAATATTCCGTATTCCAAGATCACCGGGCAGACCCAGAAGCGTCAGGAGCAGATCGACGCCTTCCAGTCCGGCCAAACGCACGTCTTCCTGATCACGCTCAAGGCGGGAGGCGTGGGCCTGAACCTCACTGCCGCCGATACGGTCATCCATTACGACCCGTGGTGGAACCCTGCCGCCGAGGATCAGGCCACCGACCGGGCCTACCGAATTGGGCAAGACAAGCCCGTGTTCGTGTACAAGCTGATCGCGGCGGGCAGCGTCGAGGAAAGGATTCTGGATTTGCAGGCACGCAAAGCGGCGCTGGCACGCGGCATTCTGGATGGTGGCCTCAGCGACGCCACGCAGCTCACCACGCAGGATTTAGACCGCCTGTTTGCCCCGCTGGAGGATGGGGAAGAGGAGGAGTAGGGGGGGGTATTGATCCCTCCTCTTAAGGGAGAGCGTTGCGTCAGCAACGGGGGGGGTTCTATGGCGCAGCCTTCAAAGTGCTGCTCACCTCCACAAGAATCAATAGAGAGGTCTTTGGGTTTATCCCACGGTTGACCCCCACCCCCCAGCCCCCGCCCCCACAGGGGTCAGGGGAGTGTTCGCTGCGCTCGGCAGGAGTGATCTTGTCGTTTTTTGGTTCGGCTAGATCGTTCTTTTAAAGCTGAATTGCCAGTTCATTCTGGGCTGGAATTGGCCCGCGCGTTTCACGCACGACGGCCTCACACGGACTTGGGCGGCGATTTTTTGGTCTGGCATCTGGGAAACTGGGCTGTTGGCGTTGCCCAGCAACTCAAGGTATTCAGGAGTTTGCTAGCCTCGCCTACACGTCGCTCAGGTCGGGCATCAGCATCAGGAGGCCGCGTGTGGCGTCGGCCAGGGCCAGGTGTCCATCCGGCAGGGCGGCAATATCCATCGGGGTTCCGAAGGTGCGCTGCTGGGTCACGCGGAAGCTGCTGAGGTCTACCACGCTGACCGTGCCGCCCCGATCTGTCAGGTAGGCCCTGCCGTTCATCACGCTGAATTTGTCGGGGTGGCCGCCAACGCTCAGGGTTCGCCCGATCTGTCCGTCTTCGGTCAGTTCCAGCAGGCGGCCCTGAACATCCAGCACCAGCACGCCGCCCGACCATTCCTCCAGACCCACAGGTGCGCCGCCCACCGCGTAGGTGTCCAGCAGTTGCCCGCCATCGGCAGAGAGAGCAAAGACCTGCCCGGTGGTGTGGCTGGTGGCAAGCAGGCGGTTTCCGGCGTGCAGCACGGCGTCCATATAATCGGCTTCGGGCATGGGGGCGGCTCTGGCGAGGCTGCGCCGTGTGGTGGCCGCGTCACCTCTGCCAAACACCAATAATTCCCCGCTGGACGCTGTTTTCACGAATACGCGGCCCTCTTCCACGGCCAGCCCAGCCGCGCCTCCCGGTGTGGGAAGGCGGCGCTCTATCTGGCCCTGTGCCACGTTCAACACGACCAGTTGATTGTTGGCGGCGTCCAGCAGATAGGCGCGGCCCTGCGCGTACACGGCTTCGGTAAACCACGCGGGCTGGGCGGTGGTCAGGCTGACCCGGCGCAACTGGCCCCCGGCGGAGCGGATCACCAGCGGGGCGCTGGGGCTGTGGCTGCTGGCAAAGACCACGCTGTCTCCGGCACTGACCACCACATCGGCCCGCACAGGCGCAGGCTGGGGCCACAGCAGCAGGGCAGCCACAGCAGCGGCCAAGCCCAGACTGGCGGGCAGCCAGAGGGCCACAGGGCGGCGCTTGCGGGAGGGAATCTGGCTGGAAAGAAGATCACTGGAGCTTCTTTGCTGACGGGCGCTGTTCAGCACACGGGCACGCAGTTCGGCGGGCGGCGCGATCTCGGGCGGTGCGTGTTCCAGCCCGTTCAGCACCCGGCGCAGTTCGGCGGCCTCACGCTGGCAGTCGGCGCACGTTTGCAGATGCGCCCGCACCTGTTCGGTTTCGGCGGCAGAGGCGAGGCCCAGCAGCACGGCGCTCAGGTCTTCGCGGCAGGCTTCACAGCTTGGCTGGTTGATATCTGGCCCGGTCATAGGCTGTTTTCCTCCTCGCCCAGCAGCCCACGCAGGCGGTCCAGCGCGTATTTCAGGCGGCTTTTGACCGTTCCCACCGGCACTGACATGGCCTCCGCGATGTCTTCCCGCGTTTCTCCCAGAAAAAAGGCTCGCTCCACAGTTTCGCGCTGCACGGGTTTCAGGGTATGCAGCGCCGCCCTGATCTGCTCGGCGCGGGCGCGTTCCTCGGCCCCGGCCTGCAGGTCCACGCGTTCATCGGGAAAGGGAAGCGGCAGCCCTTCGGGGTCGTCCAGCGGCAAAGAAAAGCGCACGCCGCGCAGCTTGGAAATGGCCGCGTGGCGCACCACCGTCAGAAAAAAGGTAGAAAACGAGGCCCGCGCCGGATCGAACAGCTCGGGCCTTTCCCAGACCTTGAGGAAGGCGTCATGCACGGTGTCCTGGGCCTGTGCCGTGTCTTTGAGAATGTAGACCGCTACCCCATAAGCGGCGCGGCTGTGGCGGTCATACAGGGCCGCCAACGCCGCCTCGTCGCGCAGGCCGAAGCGGGCCAACAGCGCCGCGTCCGGTTCGTCCGGCAGGGGCTGAGGGCTGGCAACCTGCTCGCTGGGGCGCATCGCTGACACATTAACGGAATGGGACGCTGCCGGATGTCTGCCCCTCCCGCCGTACAAACTCAACATTGCCGCCCACGTCCTGTCCTCATGCTGACCTGTACGCCTGCCGCACCGCAAAAGTTCACTTGGGTCAAGGCGGGTCGCGCAGAACTGGCGCTACGGCATCCATTTGAACAGGACTTGAACCTTTCCCCCAACCCCGGCGTATAGGTCAGCAGCCAGAACAGTTCGCCCGATATGTCGCGACACGGCCCTTGAACCTTTTGCCTCACCCCGGCGTACAAGCTTTCAGAAGGACATCCACCCCCAAAGGAGAACAACCATGAAGCCCCCACTGGGCACAGCTTACGGCGCTGTGCTGACCCTCACCCTTGCTTTCGGCTCCATTGCCGCAGCGCAGACGGCCCAGCCCTACGCCGCCGTGACCGCCGCCATGCCTCAGGTGCAATTCAATTTCCGGGTCACTCTGATTCCGGTGCCGGGGCGGGTGCAGCAGGTCACCGCCAGCCTGAAGCTTGACCCACTGCGGCCCCAGGACGTGACCGGAACGGTGCAGGTGCCCCTGAAGACGCTGATGACCGGCATTGGCCTGCGCGATGAACACGCCCGCAATTACCTCAAGGCGGGGCAGTTTCCCGTTGCCACCTTCCGGGTGGGCAAGCTCAGCGGCGTGACCGCGCTTCCGGTGGGTCAGGAGGTCAGCGGGCAGGTCAGCGGCAGCTTTTCGCTGGCCGGGGTCACGCGCCCACTGACTGCCCCCGTCACGCTGCGGCGGGAAGCCTCGGGACGCATCAACATTGCCACCCAGTTCGATATTCCCCTCAAAGACTACGGCATTTCTATTCGTGGAGCCGACAAAAACACCGATGTTCGGCTGATGTTCGCTGTCACCGCCCGTTAGTTCCTTCTCGCCCTCTCGTTTCCACAGGAGAACCACCATGACCCAGATTCGTTTTGCCCGTACCCTCACCGCCGCCCTGACCCTTACCCTGAGCTTCGCTGTGGCCCAGACCACCATGACCGATACCATGCCCATGACTGACAGCATTCCCATGAAAGATGCAGCGCCCATGACCGGCAGCATGAAGGCCGTCCGGCAGGGCAATTTCCGCGCCCTGGAAGCGCCCACGCAGGGCAAAGCCGCACTGACCAAAACCGCCACCGGCTACACGCTGACCCTCACGGGCCTGAAGACCGAACCCGGCCCGGACCTGAAAGTGCTCCTCTTTGCGGGCAATCTGACCAGCGCGGGTGCCAATCCCAAAGTGGCGGGCAAGTACCTGCAAGTGGGTGAACTGAAGAAATTCAGCGGAAACTTCAGCTATCAGATTGCCAGCCAAGATCTTGCCCGGTACACCAGCGTGGTCATCTGGTGCGATCAGGCGGCAACGGGGTTTGCGATTGCCAATCTGAAGTAAGGGTATGGGTGGTGGGGTGTAGAGCATGACATCATCTCCCCCCCAGTTCTCTAGACTCCGGCCATGCTTCCCCGCACTCCCGAAGAAGTCCGCGCTTTTTTTGATGCCCACCGTACCGTCCGGCAGTACCGCACGCAGCCCGACGGCTCGCCGTTGCCGCTGCCCGCCGACCATCTGGACGTGATCTTGCACGCGGCGCAGCGTGCCCCCACCGACGCCACCGCGCAACTGTATTCGCTGATCCGGCTGGTCGATCCGGCGGCGCGGCAGGCTGTGGCCGAGCTGACCACCAACGCGCACATCGCCACCGCGTCTGAGGCGTTCGTGGTGTGCGCCGACGTTCACCGGGTGTCGCGTCTGCTGGAAGTGGGCGGGCATGCCGGGGGAGAATTTCCTGCCATCGCTGTGCATTTCGGCATTGGCGACGCGGTGCTGGCGGGGCAAAATCTGCTGCTGGCCGCCGAACTCTTGGGCTATCAGGGCTGCTGGATCGGCGGCGTGATGAACGGACTGGACGGCCTGCTGGACGTGCTGGAGCTGCCCGCCGGAGTGCTGCCCTTTGCTGCCCTGACCATCGGTACTCCCGCCGAAGAAGCCCCGCACCGCCCGCGCCTTGCCCGCGAACTGGTCATTCATACCGACGCCTACCGCCCTGCTTCCCCCGAAGAACTGCATGCAGGCATAGAAACCATGAATCCCATCGCTGCCCGTGGAGGCAAGCCCGGAGACTGGCTGCGGCTGCTGCGCTCCTACTTTGGCGCGGGCGGCGGCATGGAAGGACGTGAACCGGGCCTGCGGGCGGCCCTAAAACGGCAGGGCATGTGGGCGGGCGAGGAGTCGTCTGGGCCTAGGCATTAGGGTGGATTGGAGCTTCTGGGGCTTGTACCACGTTGGATTCCCCCACCCCCCAGCCCCCGCCCCCAAAGGGGTCAGGGGAGCGAAGCGCTGCGCTCGGCAGGATTGACCTTGTCGTGTTCAGACTCGGCTTTCTTGCTCACTTGAAGCGGAACTGCCCGTCGTCTTAACGTTGGAATTGGCCCGCCCGCTGCGCGGACGACGGCCTCACACGGATGAGGGCGGGAACGGTGTGGGGTGGCAGTGTCGTGAGCTTTGGCTTCTCACCCTTGAGGGGGGAGGTTGGGACCCGTAGAGCTGCGCTACCAGAGCGGGTAAGCGAGCAAAGCGATTGCCTTTACGCCCTTCCATAGACCCTAGACCCTTCGACCCTAGACCCTCGGACACGGCAGCTTTTCCCGCCCAGTCACGCTAACCTTGACTCCATGTCTACCCCATCTCCCCGACCCCTGCCCACTCTGGAAGACCTGAACGCGCAGGGGGAAGGCCTGTTGCCCGGACTCATCGGCATCCGCTTTACGCACGCAGAAGGGGGCCTGATGCGCTCTGAACTGACGCTGAGGCGTGAGCTGCTGGCCCCCAACGGCTTTCTGCATGCCGCCACCGTGATCGCGCTGGCCGATACGACCTGCGGCTACGGCACGCGCCTGCTGCTGCCCGACACGGCCACGGGCTTCACCACCATCGAACTCAAGAGCAACCACCTCGGCACCGCCCGCGAGGGAACGCTGACCTGCGAGGCCCGCAGCGTTCATGCCGGACGCACCACCCAGGTCTGGGATGCCGAGGTGCGTGCGCCCACGGGCAAGGTGATGGCGCTGTTCCGGTGTACGCAGGCCGTGCTTTACAAACCGTAAGTGGTCAGTGGTGAGTGGTCAGTGGGAACATCAGGTAGATTCAGGGCAACTTGACTTCCTTTCTCTCTTTGACCCCCACCCCCTACCATGCCCACTGCTGATCCCTTTCTGCGCCACCCCGACCCCCTTACCCGTGAAGTGGCGCGGGAGTATGCGGGCGGCGCGTTCCTGATGGACAACGGCGACGGACTCCAGTGGTACACGGTGTCCACGCGGGCGCTGGTGCCCCTGACCGAAGCGGAGGGCCTGCACATTGCGCGGCGGCTGCGGCGAGAGCTGGAGCGCTTTGAGATGCGAATAGACACCGCCTTTGACGATGTGGTGCAGGGATGCCGGGGGCGGCTGCCCGGTGCGCCCCCCCGCGACGGCGAATGGATCAGCGACGAACTGGCCGAGATGTACAGCCACCTGCACGCCACCGGGCTGGCCCATTCCTTTGAAGTCTGGCAGGACGGCGAGCTGGCGGGCGGCATTCTGGGCCTTGCTCTGGGCGGCGCGTTTATTGCCGAAAGCAAATTCCACCGCGTGACCAATGCCAGCAAGGTGGCGCTGATTCAGTTGGCAGCGCACCTGCACCGGCAGGGCTTTTCCCTCTTCGATGCCCAGATTCAGAACCCGCATCTGGCCCGACTGGGCGTCCACGAAATCAGCGCCAAAACTTACCGCAGTAAGCTGGCGCTGGCTCTGGCTCAGGACGTGAGCCTGATGAACGTCGTTACCCCGTAAACGCGCCCCACAGCAGATAGCCGTTCAGGCCGATGATGATGGCCGCGAAGCTCCAGCCCAGCACCGTGATGATCGGGCGGCTCACCAGTACGCCCATCACGCCCCGGTTGGCGGCGAAGAGCAGCAGCGGAATCAGCGCGAACGGCACGCCGAAGCTCAGGATCACCTGCGACAGCACCAGGACGCTGGTGGTGTCCAGCCCCGCCAGAATGACGGCAAAGGCCGGAATCATGGTGATGGTGCGCCGCAGCCACAGCGGAATGCTGAAGGTGACAAATCCCTGCATGATGACCTGACCTGCCATCGTGCCCACCGCGCTGCTGCTGATGCCGCTGGCAAGCAGGGCCACCGCAAAAGCAATCGCGGCGGCTGGCCCCAACAGCGGCGTCAGCGTGCGGTAGGCCGTTTCCAGATTCCCAGCGTCCTCGATGTTTTTGCCGAAAAAGGTGGCGGCGGCCACGGCCAGCATGCTCATGTTGATCAGGCCCGCAAAGCCCAGCCCCACCAAGACGTCTATTCGGTTCAGCTTGGAGAGGTGCAACTTCTCGGCGTCGTTGGCGGTGGGGACGCGGCCCTGAGTCAGGGCGGAATGCAGATAAATGACGTGCGGCATGACGGTTGCGCCGATGATCCCCACCGCCAGATACACGCTGGCCTGTCCCTGAAAACTGGGAACGAAGCCGCCCAGCGCAGACAGTTCGGGGCGAGCGATCAGCAGTTGCACCAGATACGCCACCCCGATCACCAGCACGAAGCCGCCGATGGCGATTTCCAGCGGGCGGAAGCCCTTGTTTTGCAGGGTCAGCAGCCAGAAGGTGATGACCCCTGTGATAGCCGCGCCCCAGATCATCGGCAGGCCGGTCAGCAGGTGAATGGCGAGGGCCGCGCCCAGAAATTCGGCCAGATCGGTCGCCATCGCCACGATTTCGGCCTGCACCCAGTACAGCCACACCAGCGGGCGGGGCCAGCGTTCGCGGATCAGCTCGGGCAGGTTTTTTCCGGTGGCAATGCCCAGTTTGGCGCTGAGGTTCTGAATCAGCATCGCCATCAGGTTGGCGACCAGAATGACCCACAGCAGACCGTAACCAAACTGCGCCCCGCCCTGAATGTTGGTGGCAAAGTTGCCGGGGTCCATATAGGCGATAGAGGCGATGATGGCCGGTCCCATAAAGGGCAGGATGCGGGCCACGCCACGCCGATTGCCGCGCTTGTTCAGAATCTCGGTGGCGCGTGCGGTCATGCGGCTATCCAGAGTGGAGGGAGGCGGCGGAGCAGCGACTGAGGAGGAAGAGGCAGGCGGGGGCACAGACATGAAAACAAGTTTAGGCTTGCCTAAAAATAATGTCTATCCCCCCTCATATTCATGAAAAGCTCATGGACCGGGTCTGAAATCGAGCGATTTCTGCGGGCTGCCGAGTGCCCAAAAAAGCCCTGCCCGTGCTGCTCCGGCCACCCGGTATGTCGGGAAATGTGCGCTTGCCCTAGCCATCTGCCTGCACACAGTCGCCCAGACGCTTACCCTGACCCTATGACTGCGCTCCTGCCCACCACGCCTGCCGTGCCCACCACGCCCCTGCGCGTGTTGATCTGCGACGAGATGAACCCCGGAAATCTCGTGCACGACGGCTTCGAGATTCACTATGAAGGCAATATGGCCCGCGAGGAAACCCTGCGCCGCCTGCCCGAATACGACGCGCTGATCACCCGCAGCCGCACCAAGGTAGACCGCGAGCTGATCGACGCCGCTGGTTCCCGCCTGAAAGTCATCGGACGCGGCGGGGTGGGCGTGGACAACATCGATCTGGATTACGCCAGCCTGCGCGGGCTGCTGGTCCTGAATGCCCCCGAAAGCAACAACGTCAGCGCCGCAGAACTGGCAATCATGCACCTGATGGCCGCCGCCCGTGGCCTGACCCGCAGCGACAGCAAAACCCGGCAGGGCGTGTGGGACCGCAAATTTCTGGGTCTGGAACTCAAAGACCGCACGCTGGGCATCGTGGGTCTGGGGCGCATCGGTTCTATCGTGGCAGACCGGGCACAGGGCCTGCGCCTGAACGTGGTGGCCTTCGATCCCTACGTGCCCGACAGCAAATTCGAGCGGCTGGGCGTGAAGCGGGCCGCCTCGCTGGACGAACTGTTGCCGCAGGTGGACTTTCTGACCGTGCATACCCCCCTGACCGACGAAACCACCGGCATGATCGGGGCACGCGAACTGGCCCTGCTGCGCCCTGATTCCATCGTGGTCAATGCGGCACGCGGCGGCATCATCGAGGAGCAGGCTCTGGTGGACGCGCTGCACTCCGGCCACCTGTTCGGCGCGGGCGTGGACGTATTCGTAGACGAGCCACCCACCGCCGATCACATCTTCCTGTCGGCCCCGAATCTGGGCATCACCGCCCACCTTGGGGCCAATACCCGCGAGGCGCAGGAGCGGGTGGGCGCGGAAATCGTGGCCCGCGTGCTGGCCGCGTTGCAGGGCGACGTGAGCAAGGGAGCCGTGAACGCGCCCGCGCTGGACGCCAAAACGCTGGAACTGTTGGGCGGCCACCTCGATCTGGGCGGCAAACTGGGCCGGATTCTGGCGCAACTGCTGCCCGGCGCACACGACATCGAAGTGACCTTTCAGGGCGAGTTTCCCGCAGATCCGGCCCCGGTGGTCACGGCAGTGTTGGTGGGCTACCTAAGTGGCAGCACCGACGAATTGCCCAACATGATCAACGCCCGCGCCCTTGCCAAAGAACGCGGCCTGAACGTGGCGATCCGCGAAGTGGCCGACAGCCCCGATTACCAGACCGAAGTGATCGTGAAGGTCCTGAGTGGCGGGCCTGTCTCCGGTGGGGCCGAAAAAGAGCGCACCCGCACCGTGGGCGGCACCGTCTTTGGCCGTAGTCCCCGCCTCACACGTCTGCGTGACTACCGCGTCGAACTCGAACCACAGGGCTTTATTCTGATTGCCAGCAACCAGGACAAACCCGGCGCAGTCGCCAAGCTCAGCAACCTGTTGGGCACCTGGGGCGTCAACATCGCCGGAATGGCGCTGGGCCGTGCACAGAAGGGCGGCGAGGCGCTGTTTACCCTCACGCTGGATGACGGCCTGACCCATGAGCAATTGCAGGCGATCCGCGATCTGGACGTGATCGATTCGGCGTACATCGTGCGGGTGTAGGCAGGGCCAGGGGTGGCGGGCCGGACGGGTGCTGCGCTGGCTTCAGTCCGTCTGGTTTGTCCCTTTTGGTTCCTCTGGCCTCTCTGCGCTGCGCTCCGGCCCCTGCGGATAAAGCCAGCGCAGGAAGACCAGAAACAGCCCGATCACGGTGGCTGTACTGGTTGTCAGAAAGGCGATGACCACGCTGCTTTCCAGCCGGAAGGGTGAGCCGTTCAGGGTGCCCCAGCCCACCGCCAGCGTCAGCACCACATCGGCCACCAGCCACGTTCCGGCAATCAGAAACACCGCGCTGCCGATCCACAGCCGCCAACGATACAGGGCGCGAAACTGGTTGAATTCTTCGGTCCGGCGGGCCAAGTCCAGTTGCCGCTGCTGCTGGGTGCGCTGTTCTTCGCGGTGCAGGCCGCCTTGCAGAGTCTGCACAAGGGTAGGTGGGAGAGAAGTAGAAGCTGGCGTCTGGGTGCCCGGTATTGAGGTACTGGGCGGCTCCGAGGTCATGCCCCGCGCAGGAGATCCACGTAATACTCACGGGTGATCTCGTTGGGGATCAGGTCGTTGGAGAGGCCGTAGGTCTGTGCCCACGGGCTGCCCTGCAGGTGCGTGAGGTTGGACAGTTCCTCGCCGCTTTTCTGTCCGTAGGTGGCCCAGATGCCCCGAATCAGATTCAGCGCGTCCTCGTCTTCTTTGAGGCGGGGTTCGGCGTCAGAGACGGGCAGGGGATCGCGGATCGGTTGCCGCCCCAGCGTGCGCCAGTACTCCCACAACCGCCGCGCCACCGGGCCGCGCTGCCACGCGTGAAAGGTGTTGTAGGTCAGCGGGCGGCCCAGCAGCGCCAAAGCCCACCCGTGCGCGATAAACACCAGTTTGTTGATCTGCATCTGCGTCAGCGTGCGGCCCTCAGCCTGTGCCAGTTCCAGAAAGGTATTGGCGACCACCTCGGCGGCGTATCCGGTGCGGGCCGGGTCGCCGTATGCGGGCGCGGGGGGAAGCTGGGTCTGGGTGGCAGTCATGGGCAGTCCTCCTTTTTGGGGCAAGAACGAGGGGCCGAAGCAGGGGCCGTTCTGACCACAGCGTAACACGGACAGGGCAGGGAAGAAGGTGAATTTCCCTCCCGCCCTGCCCCATCTTCTGGTTGTTCCTACAACCCACATCCCACGTCCTACAACCAGTTTTACAGCCCTCTGAAGGCTTCCCGCATAATGTCCAGCCCCGTTGCGGCCTCTTCCCGCGTCAGGGTCAGCGGCGGGCTGATGCGAATGACTGATTCGCCGCAGTCCAGATTCAGCAGGCCGCGTTCAAACATTGCCATGCTCGCCGCGTCGCGCAATTTGCCGTCGGGCGACCCGTCGGGCTTCACGAATTCCATCCCGATGAACAGTCCCTTGCCGCGCACATCGCCCAGAAAGGGGAATTCGGTCTGCATCTGACGGAGTTCGGAGAGGATGTACTCGCCCACCTGCGCGGCATTGGTCATCAGGCTGTCGCCGCAGCCGGGGTGCTTGACCACGCCTTCCAGCAGGTCCAGCGTGGCATGTGCAGCCGCCGCCGCCACCGGATTCCCGCCGAAGGTGCTGCCGTGCGATCCCACCGGCCACGTCATCACGCTTTCTTTGGCAAGCATGGCGCTGATGGGCAGTCCCGACGCGATGCCCTTGGCAATGGTGATGATGTCGGGCTGCACGCCGCCGTACTCTTCAAACTGCTGGAAGCTGAACATCTTCCCGGTGCGTCCCATGCCCGACTGCACCTCGTCGAAAATCAGAAGAATGCCGTGCTGGTCACACAGGCCACGCAGCTTTTTCAGGAATCCCATCGGCGGAATGATGTAGCCGCCCTCGCCCTGCATCGGCTCGATGATGATGGCGGCCACCTCGTCGGCAGGAATCACGGTGGTAAACAGCAGCTTGATGTGATCCAGCACGGCGTCACCGCAAAATTGAGCGTCGCTGCCCAGCGGTGGGCGGAAGGGGTTGGGGTAGGGCACATGCGACACCCCCGGCAGCAGTGGCCCGAAGCCGCGCTTGTACTTGGTTTTGCTGCCCGTCAGCGTAATTGCGCCGTAGGTACGCCCGTGAAAGCTGCCCAGCGTGGAAATAATGTGGGTGCGCCCGGTGTGGTTGCGGGCCAGCTTGACGGCAGCCTCCACTGCTTCCGCGCCGCTGTTGCCGAAAAAGGCCCGCCATTTCTCACCGGGTTTCTCTACGTGCGCCAGCAGGCGTTCGGCCAGGCTGGTCGTGATTTCCTGCGGGTAGTCGGTCAGGCACACGTGGGCAAATCTGGTGATCTGCTCCTGCACGGCCTTCACCACATGCGGGTGGGCGTGCCCGGTGGTGCTCACGGCAATGCCCGCAAAGAAATCCAGCATGGTGTTGCCGTCCACATCGGTCAGCCACACGCCCTCGCCGTGATCGGGCACGAAGGGGTAGGGGCGCATGTAGGACGTAGATAGATGCTGGCTGTCGCGCTCCATGATGGCGGCGGTCTTGGGGCCGGGGAGCGAGGTTTTGAGGATGGGCTGGCGGGCCTGCGTTTTGGGCTGGGAAATGGTGGTCATTCGGGACTCCTTGCGTTGGTCTGAGGATCTAGGGGCGGGTGAGTTTCTGCTGCTGTGGGGCAGTCTGTCTGAGCATCCAAAGGTCCAGGGTCTAAGGGAAATTTGACTTTCTTAGACCCTGAACCCTCCGACTATTCGAGGCTCAACAATAGCCCCACCCGTTCAGTCCCCGCTCACTGGCACCTGAACCATCCCGTCCGGCGCAGTGTCGGTGACACTCACTTCTGTGCCGATGCCGTGCGCGGCCCACTTGTCTTCGCGGCTGTTCAGGCGGTGCTGCGTGGAGCCGGGGCGGTGGCGGCTTTCGGCAAATTCCTTGGGTTCAATCGAAATGCGCTCGCCTTCCATCAGGCCGTAAATGCCGCTCTGACCGGGTTCCTTGCGCTGCCATTCTGGTGGTACGGCCATATCCGGCCCGGTGTAGTCGTTCGGCTCGCTGTAGGCGGCGATGTAGCCTTCAAAGTTCCGCAAGATCAGCTTGTCGGGGCTGTGGCTCAGCACGTAGTTGGGGGCCACCGGAATTTTGCCGCCGCCGCCGGGTGCATCAACCACATAAGTGGGAATGGAATAACCGCTGGTGTGCCCGCGCAGGCTTTCCATGATTTCCAGCCCCTTGCTGACGGTGGTGCGGAGGTGGCCCGCGCCGTGCACGAGGTCGCACTGATAGATGTAGTAGGGCCGCACGCGGATTTTGACGAGTTCGCGCAGCAGCTTTTGCATGATCACCGCGTGGTCGTTCACGCCACGCAGCAGCACGCTCTGGTTGCCCAGTGGCACGCCCGCCCGCGTGAGGCGGTCACAGGCATCGGCCACTTCCGGCGTGATTTCGCGGGGATGGTTGACATGAATATTCATCCAGACCGGGTGGTTTTCGCTCAGCACGTCGCAGAGTTCCTGAGTCACGCGCATAGGCATGAACACGGGAACGCGGGTGCCGATGCGAATAATTTCGATGTGCTCGATCTTGCGGAGTTCCGAGAGCAGGCGGCCCAGCACCTTGGGGGCCAGCGTCAGCGGATCGCCGCCCGACAGCAGCACGTCGCGCACCTGGGGCGTATTCCGCAGATAATTCAGTTGCGCCTCGTACTCGGCAGGATTGAAGGTTTCGCTGGGGTCGCCCACGATCCGGCTGCGGGTGCAGTAGCGGCAATAGCTGGCGCACTGGGTCGTGACCAGCATCAGCACGCGGTCGGGGTAGCGGTGTACCAGTCCCGGCACTGGCGAATGCTTGTCCTCGGCCAGACTGTCTTCCATCATCGACGTGAACGGCTCCAGCTCGTGATGGGTCGGGATGACCTGACGCCGCACCGGGCAGGTGGGGTCTTCGGGGTCCATCAGGCTGGCAAAGTAAGGCGTGATGTCCAGCCGGAAAATGCCCTCGGCACTGGCCCCGATGCGCTCGGAATCGGTCAGGCGGATCACTTCTTCCAGTTCAGCGACCGTATTGATGCGGTTCTTGAGCTGCCATTTCCAGTCGTACCACTGCTCGTCGGGCACGTCGGCCCACTTGGGGGCACGGTGATTGCGGGGCAGCATCATCTGGCTGCGGGTGGTGGCTTGAGGGTGCAGGGTATGGGAACTGGGCATGGACGCCTCCGGGGATCAGGGGAAAGACAACGTAATCGGATTGGTCTTTATTGTTGCCGTCCAGCACCTCACTTGGAAGGCGCGAACACCCCCCGGAACACAGGGTCAGCTGCATATAAAACTCTCAAACGCCATGCTGGACTTTTCATATGCCAAC
The DNA here is from genome assembly GCF_000378445.1 of Deinococcus aquatilis DSM 23025. Classification (GTDB taxonomy): domain Bacteria; phylum Deinococcota; class Deinococci; order Deinococcales; family Deinococcaceae; genus Deinococcus; species Deinococcus aquatilis. The sequence goes on from NZ_KB899726.1 coordinate 35,180, forward strand.
AAGGGGTGCTAGGCTGGGTTTATGAAGCATTCCGGCGGGTCGCTCGACCCTCTTGACCACCGCATCCTGGGTGAACTGCAAACCGATTCCCGCCTATCTATGCGCGAACTGGGCAGGCGCGTGGGCCTCAGTGCCCCTGCCGTGACCGAACGTGTGCGCCGCCTGGAAGACGCCGAAATCATCCTCGGCTACGGCGTCCGTGTGGCTCCAAAGCCGCTGGGACGCACCATCACCGCCTTTATCGGCGTGCAGGACAGCGGGCGCAACGACCCGACACTGGTACGCTGGGCCACCCGCAACGACAGCGTGCTGGAATGCCACTCGGTCACGGGCGACAATTCCTGCATCCTGAAGGTGGCCGTACCCGATGTGGGCGCACTGGAAACCATGCTGGGCGAACTGATTCAGATGGGCTTTACCTGCGATACCTCCATCGTGCTGAGTACCCCGCTGGAAGGCAAGCTGATGCTGCCGCCGAAGTGATCCTGACCTGCGTAGACGTGGACTACCGCGAGGATGGCAGCGCCCGCACCGCTGCGTTGCTCTTCAAAGCTTGGAGCGACGCAGAAGAAATAGAAGTCCGGCTGCACACCGTCCAGCAAACCGAACCCTATGAGCCGGGTGCGTTTTACAAGCGGGAATTGCCCTGCCTGTTGCCGGTGCTGGAGCCTTTGGCCCCACAACTGGGCGCCATTGTCATAGACGGCTACGTGACATTGGACACGGAAGGACGCCCCGGCTTGGGCTGGCATCTGTTTCAGGCGTTGGGCGGGGCTGTCCCGGTGATCGGAGTCGCTAAAACAGCTTTTCGGGGATCGGCCCACGCGCAGGCCGTGCAGCGTGGGTCGGCCAGCCATCCCCTGTATGTCACCGCCGCTGGAATAGATGTGCTGGACGCAGCAGAGCACATTCGCCAGATGGCCGGGCCTTACCGCATGCCCACGCTGCTGGGGCGGGTAGACCGGGCGTGCCGGGAAGCGGTTTAGGCTGACCCGGAACAGTTTTATCAGGAGCGAGTGAATTTGTGCGGCCAGAACAGAGAATGGAGCCACCGAGAAAAGAAACTTTCGGTGGCTCCATTCTTAGAACGGCTCTAGGCTAAGGCTTCTTTTCGCGTAAACGCCGCGTACCGTTGCAACAGTTCCCACGCCTGCCCGCCTGCCATCACCGCCCGCGCCTGCGCCACGCCTTCGCGGATGCTGCCCACCTGTCCAGCCACGCACAGGGCCGCCCCCGCATTCAGGGCCACAATATCGCGCTGGGCCGGGGTTCCGCCGCCGGTCAGCAGGGCGCGGGTGATCTCGGCATTCTCGGCGGGAGTGCCGCCCACGATGGCCTCTTTGGGGTGCATATTCACGCCCACCTCTTCGGGATGCAGCACCGAATCGGTGAGTTCGCCGCCGTGCAACGTGGTCAGGGTATTGGGTCCGCTGACCGTGAATTCATCCAGCCCGCTGCCGTTGACGACCACTGCGCCCTTTGTTCCAAGAAGGCGCAACACTTCGGCCATTGGTCGGGTAAGGGTGGGGCTATAGACGCCCACCACCAGATGGGTCGCCCCGGCGGGGTTGGACAGCGGCCCCAGAATGTTGAACACCGTGCGGGCCGCCAGATCCGCCCGGACAGGCGCGGCGTGGCGCAGGGCCGGGTGATAGTTGCGGGCGAACATGAAGCCCACGCCCAACGTATTCACGGCCTCGGCAATCAGGTCAGGCCCAGCGTCCAGATTCACGCCCAGAGATTCCAGCACATCGGCACTTCCGGCGCGGCTGCTGGCGGCCCGGTTGCCGTGTTTGGCGACTGGCACGCCTGCCCCGGCCACCACGAAGGCGGTGGTGGTGCTGATATTGAAGGTATGTGCTCCGTCGCCGCCCGTGCCCACCACATCCAGCAGAACTTCACGCGGGGTCACGTTCACGCGCACGGCACTTTCACGCATGGCCTGCGCGAACCCGGCGATCTCGGCAGGCGTTTCGCCCCGCACGCGCAGGGCCGCCAGCGCCGCCGCCAGTCGCACGCCGCTCACGTCGCCCGTCATCACCTCGCGCATGAAGCCCGCTGCCTCGGCCTGCGTCAGTTGCTCGCCGTTCATCAGGCGGGTATGAATCATAAAAACTCCGATGGAGTGGGGGCACAGGCTCCCATGAACTCCGGGGTCATGCGCCCACCCGCGCCGCTTTGTGTTCGCGCACCACATCCAGAAAGTTTTTCAGCATCGCCATTCCGCCCTCGGTGGCAATGCTTTCGGGATGAAACTGCACGCCGTACACAGGATAATCCCGGTGCCGCAGCGCCATTACGATCTGCTCTCCGGGGTCTTGCGTCCACGCCGTCGCCACAAGTTCGGGCGGCAGGTCACGCACCACCAGCGAGTGATAACGGGTCACAGTCACGCCGTCGGACAGGCCCAAGAACAGGCCGGAAGCGTCGTGCTGCACGGGGCTGGTTTTACCGTGGACGGGCAGGATGGCCCGCCCCACCTGCGCCCCGAACGCCTCCCCGATGCTCTGATGCCCCAGACAGACGCCCAGCATCGGCACGCTTGGCCCCAGTTCCCGGATCACTTCCACGCTCCGGCCCGCTTCCAGCGGTGTACACGGCCCCGGCGAAACCACGATGGCATCCGGGTTCAGCGCCCGCACCTGCTCCAGCGTAAATTCATCGTTGCGCCATACGGTCAGTTGGCACCCCAGTTCCCCGAAATACTGCACGAGGTTGTAGGTAAAAGAATCGTAGTTGTCGATCAGGAGGACACTGATAGGATCGTGGATCGTGGATTGTAGATCGTGGTGGGCAGTCACAGTCGGGTCTCCTGATAAGTGATGAAACGGTTCAAACGTTTGAAGAGGCGGTCTAAGTCTGTCAGTAGGGTGGTCGTGGCTGATGGGTCGCCGTATTCGAGGTGAAGCGCCAGATGAAGTAGGGTATGAAGCTCGTAGGCCGATCCCAGCGCACTGCGGCAAAAGCGCACCAGTTCGGGAATAGAGCCGCGCCCTGCACCCTCGGCAATATTGGCTGGAACCGATACGACGGCGCGGCGGGCCTGCGAGGTCAGGCCGTAAATCTCCGCTTTGGGCCAATCGGCACTCAGGCGGTACACCTGCTCTACCATGTCCATTCCCTCCTGCCAGATGCGGAGATCACGGACACTGCTTGGCCCACCCGCGCTGTTCCCACTCACCACTAACCACTCACCACTGACAGGCCGTTTGCCGCCATCTCCACCGCCCGCATCAGCGCCGCTGCCTTGCTGCGCGTTTCCTGTTCCTCGCTGGCAGGGTCGCTGTCGGCCACAATTCCGGCTCCGGCCTGAATATGCACCTTGCCGCCCGCGATCACCATTGTTCGCAGAGTCAGGGCCATATCGAGGCTGCCGTCAAAGGCGATATAGCCGAAGCTGCCGCCATATGGCCCGCGCCGGGTGGGTTCGAGTTCGTCGATAATCTGCATGGCCCGGATTTTGGGTGCGCCCGACACCGTGCCCATCGGCAGCACGCTGGCAAGGGCGTTCAGCGGCGTTTGATCCCCGCGCAACTGCCCGGTCACGGTAGACACGATGTGCATGACATGGCTGTATTTTTCGATGGAAAAGGCGTTCTGGACGCGCACCGTGCCGTAATCGCTGACCCGGCCTATGTCGTTGCGGCCCAGGTCCACCAGCATCAGGTGTTCGGCGCGTTCCTTTTCGTCGGCCAGAAGTTCGGTGGCCAGCGCGTCGTCCTGCTCGGGCGTCTGGCCGCGTACCCGCGTGCCCGCGATGGGCCGGGTGGTGATGGTGTGGCCGTCGCTGCTCAGGAGGCTCTCGGGGCTGCTGGCAACCAGGGTCACGTCTCCAAGCGCCAGATAGCCCAGATAAGGGCTGGGATTCACGCGGCGCAGCGCCCGGTAAAGCGCGAACGGATGCACGGTCAGGTCGGCACTGAAGCGCTGTGAGGGCACCACCTGAAAGATGTCTCCGGCGCGGATATATTCCAGCGCCTGTTCCACGGCATTCATGTAACCCTGCGGCGTAAAGTTGCTGGAAAACTGCGGGGCCTGCGTCGGCTCGGTGCCGGGAATTTCTGTGGGCAGCGGGCCGCGCAGTTTCAGCGAGAGGGCGTCGGCCTGCGCTTCGGCGTCTTCCTGAGCCTCGGCCGTAGCCACCGCCAGCAGTCGGTGACGCAGGTGGTCATAGATCACCATGCCGCGAGGCGCGATAAACAGGGCGTCGGGCACCTGCAATTCATCGGGGTTGGTGTCGGGCAGGCGTTCGTAGGCGCGGATAATGTCGTATGAGGCGTAGCCCACCGCGCCGCCGATCAGGGCAGGCAGTCCGGCGGGCAGCGGCACAGGCCGCACGGTGGAGTGGTACAGGCGGGCCAGCGGGTCTGCTTCCTCACCCTCAAATGCGCCAAAAACGCCCGTACTCCTGACCTGTCCGGCGTGGTACTCGAATCTGCCGCTCTCGCCCACGCCGATAAAGGAATAGCGGCCCAATTTCTCGCCCGCTTCTACACTCTCCAGTAAAAAGCTGATGCGCTCGCCCTGCGCCACCTTCAGATAAGCAGTCACGGGTGTATCAAGGTCGGCGTTCAGTTCGCGCACAGCCACACTCAGGGCGGAGCGGGGTGAAAGTGCGGAGGTCATAGATGCAGTCATGTGGCTCCTCGGGGGTGATTGCACAAAAGAAAACGCGCCCAGTGGATCAGTCTCCACTTGGGCGCGTTGCGGTTGACAAACAAAAAACAGCGCAGCTTAAGCCCAAGCAGAGCTGGGCCACCACCACGCACCGGTTACGGTCATGCCCGCATAGTAGCGCGGCGGGCAGGTCAGAGAGAAGAGGCCAGATCAGCAGGCGCAGGGGAGAGGTCTAGAGGGCTGTGTCCCCTCAGCTCAGGGCCAACCGTGCCAGCACGACCACCAACACACCTGCTCCGAGCATCGCCGCCAACGCCTTCACGCGGCTCTTCTTGAGATACAGCAAGATGCCCAGTCCGGTCAGAGACACCACCGTCAAAAAGACGCCGCTGAGGTCGATCAGCCAGGCCCATGCAGGACCTGCATCCCGGCCCCGGTGAAGGTCGTTCAGCACGGCTACGCCGCCCTGCGCCTGCACATTCAGGGTGTACTTTCCGGTCGCTGTGTCGATAAAGGCGTCGGCGCTGTATCCCGGAGCCTTGAACGAGAGGCTGGCTTCCGTTCCGTCCAGGCGGGTGTCTCCGGCACGGCCATGCACACCCTGTTGAGCACGAAGTTCCTCGGCCACCGTCAGCCAGTTCACTTCTGTTCCCTCGATCCAGCCGGTGGGCAGGGTGCCAGTGGTTTCGCGGCGAGTTTCGGCGTTGCCAAAAGCCCAATCCGGGTGATTCAGCGTAATCCCAGTCAGACTGAAAAACAGTACCACCAGCAGGCTGATCATGCTGGTATAGGTGTGCAGCCAGCGCATCCAGACATGTGTACGGGCCTTCAGCGAGCGTGGTCGGCGGGCGGGGACACTCTTGGGGGCCGCTGTATCTGAAGGCAAACTGCCCGGTCTGCTCGAACTCGACATCAGGCCCGCTGCCCTACGAGGAGCCACATCCTTAGGCTTTGCCGAAGCTCACGCTGGCGGCCTCGATATCCTGATCTGCGCCGAGGGTCTTCTTGAAGGCGCTGGCGGCCACCGTCACTTTTTCGCGGACCAGGCTGTAGGGGCCGTGTTCGCGTGCCGTTTCGATGCACACGTAGTATTCCCCCTGCGCGGCAATTGCACCCTTGTCGGTCTTGCCGTCCCACGCCACCGCATATGATCCCGGATTGCGGGTGGCGCTGCTGACGGTTGCCACCAGAGCGCTGTTTTCTCTGTACCAGCGGCGCAACTCGCCCAACCAGCGCGGATTCATACGGCTCTGCTGCGTCCACATGGTCAGGGTCCGAACCGGGTTGCCCTGCATGTCTTCGATCCAGACGGCCACATAGGGCCGCTTGACCCGTCCGGTGGCCTGGGTGGCGACCGTGAAGGCGACGCTCAGGGCCATGCCTGTCGCCCATTTTTTGGTGGTGGGGGAGGCTGCGGCGGCCTGCGCGGGCAAAAAGCGGGTCAGGGTCAGTGCGGCGCTGGCAGCAGCCAATTTGCCTATAAAGCTGCGTCGGGTGGGTGAATTCACAGTCGTTCTCCGGGGGTTGGCAAGAGGATGGATGGATGTGGTGCGCCTGTGTCGGGCCTACGCCTGAACATGTCACGGCCCGGTTTGATGAATGTTAAAGAAAGAGGGCCGCCGTACGGCGTGTGGGCAGTGTGCCGTACTTGGCTGACCGGAACTTGAAGACCGCCATTTGGCGCGGAAGTTTATGCCCCAGAGGTTTTCTGCCCCCAACGCTGGCTGCGGTGCTGCGTTCCATCTGCTGTCACGATCAGGGCCGCCGCGCCTGCTGTGGCATCTACACAGGCCAGTCCCTCAGAAATGGGCAGCACGCTCAGAACAGTGGCGAGGGCGTCAGCAGTCAGGCAGGTCGGGGCGGTGACGGTGACGCCCTGCACGGCCTCTATAGGTTGCCCGCTGCGGGGGTCGAGGACATGTGAAAACCACCTTCCGCCCACCTGATAGCCCCGGTGGGCGTTTCCGCTGGTTGCCAGCGCACCGTTGCTGATCTGCACATGGGCCACGGCGGGGGCGTCGTCGCGGGTGGTGGTGGGGTCGGCCACATCAACAGTCAGCCCAGAAGAACGCAGACCCGGAAGCTCCAGCGTTCTGAGATCGCCGCCCGCATTGACCAACACGCGCTGCACACCCGGCAGAGCAAAGGCGACTTCGGCGGCTCGGTCTACGATATATCCCTTTGCCAGTGCATTCAGCCCCAGCGGGTAGGCTGCGTGCAGGGTGGCGCAGTGGCCGTCCAGTGTCCACGGCGCGGCCTGCAACTGGGCGGCCAGTTCGGTCAGGGCAGCGGGGTCGGGGGGGTGGCCCTGAGTTTCGGCCTGCTTCCAGAGCGCTCCAAACGCATCTGCGCCCGGATGAAATGCGCCCCCGGTTTTCCTGCGCCACTGGTCAGCTTCCTGCAACACCCGCACCAACTCCGGGCTGAGCTGGGTAGGCACGTAAGGCTGTGCCAGCCAGCGCCGAAGCTCGCTGGTGGGGTCGAATCGGTTAAAGATTCCAGTCAGGCGCTCCAATTCAGCCAGGGCCGCCTGCTCTGCGTGCCGGGCCTGTGCAGAGGTTCCGGCCACGATCTGAAGCTCGACTTCTGTTCCCAGTAGGCGCTCGTACACGCTGTGCAGGCGGTGTGGACGCCGTAAACGGGACAACAGAAGGCGGGCAAATGACATGCCGCTCATCTTGCCTGATCGGTGTGCAGATCAGCGCAACTCAGCCAACAGTCGGGAACTCCTGGGGCTGGGCCTTCACCCCCCCGGCTGATTGGACGCCACATAAAACAGCAGTCCGATCAGGATTACATCGAAGGCCCAACTTGCCGGGCGGCGCAGGTTCGGATCATGGCGCGAACGGAGAAACTGCACGCCAAGCCGCCCCACCAGCAGGACGATCACCAGATAAGGACTGGGCGTGGGGCCACCCAGTAGCGGCAGCAGGAGCGCCACGGCCACCAGCCCCAGCAGCACGAAGCTGGCAATGGTCAGGGCGTCCGGGCCATCTTTGCGCGGTGGGTCAGACGGGTTCAATAGAAGTGACCTGCTTGGACTTGGGCAGCATGGCTTCGATTTCTACGGCTTTTTTCACCGTACCCTTGCTCCTGAGTGTGGTGGTCAGGACTTCTGCCGTCTCTACAGGTTCCAGCACCAGCACGCTGGTCGGCGGCAGGCTCAGGCGCAGGTGGTGGCTCTGGCCGTTCCAGCCTTCCGCCTTGGCCGTCAGGTCGGGCTGCTGGGTGCCGAAGCCGCCGTATTCGCCGTCATCGGTACTCAGCAGCACGCGGTATTCTCCGGCTTCCGGCACGCCGACCGGGTACAGGTCGCGGTACACGGGCGTCATGTTGGCCACCACCAGTGACCAGGCTCCGCTGCCCGGATCACGGCGAATATACGCATACACACTGTTCTCTACGTCGTCGGCGCTGATCCACTGAAGGCCTGCATCCATCGTATCGCCCGCGTGCCAGTCGGGTCGGCCCACATACAGGGCGTTCAGGCGGCGCACCAGATTCATGATGCCCCGGTGGTCGGGCACGTCAGTCAGGTGCCAGGGCAGGCCCGCATCGTGGTTCCATTCGGTGGGCTGGGCAAATTCCTGCCCCATGAACAGCAGCTTTTTGCCGGGAGTCGTCCACATCATCGCCAGGAAGGCGCGGTAGTTGGCCCGCTGCATGTACCAGTCGCCGGGCATTTTCGCCACCAGCGATTTTTTCAGGTGCACCACCTCGTCATGGCTGATCGCCAGCACGTAGTTTTCACTGGTGCGGTAGGCATTGAAAAAGGTCAGGGCGTGGTGGTGGTATTTGCGCCACAGGGGGTCTTCTTCAAAGTAACGCAGCGTGTCGTTCATCCAGCCCATGGCCCACTTGTAATCGAAGCCCAGACCATGCGGAGAGGGCGTGGTGACGCCCGGAAAGCTGGTGCTCTCTTCGGCGATGATCATGCAACCGGGAGCGAGGTGGTGCGTGACCTCATTCAGGCGCTTGAGGAAGGCGATGGCCTCAAGGTTCTCGCGGCCCCCGTGAATGTTGGGAATCCATTCGGTGCGCGAAAAATCCAGATACAGCATGGAGGCCACCGCATCGACACGCAGGCCGTCTACATGGAAATCCTGCAACCATTTCAGGGCGCTGCCGATCAGGAACATCACGACTTCATTGCGCCCGTAATCAAAGATCAGGGTGTTCCAGTCGTTGTGGTAGCCCTTGCGGGGATCGGCATACTCGAACAGGGGGCCGCCGTCAAAGCTGGCGAGGCCCGCTGCATCGGTGGGAAAATGACCCGGAACCCAGTCCAGCAAAACGCCGATATTCAGTGAGTGCAGGTGATCCACGAGGTACTTGAAATCTTCCGGGCTGCCCATGCGGCTCGTGGGCGCGTAGTAGCCCGTGACCTGATAGCCCCAGGAACCGTCGAACGGGTGCTCCATGACGCCGAGCAGTTCGACGTGGGTATAGCCCATGTAGCTGGCGTATTCGCCGAGGCGGTGCGCGAGGTCGCGGTAATTCAGGAACCAGCCGTCGTCACGCTTGGCCCAAGAAGGTGCATGGACCTCGTACACGCTCACTGGGCGGTCGAAATTCTGGGTGCGGGCCTGCATCCAGGCGTCGTCCTGCCACTCGTAGGGCTGATCCCACACGATGGAACTGGTGCTGGGGCGCACCTCAAAAAACGTGCCGTAAGGGTCCATCTTGTCTTCGGTCAGGCCGCTGGCCCCCGTGACCCGGTATTTGTAACGTTGACCATGCAGCGCGGCAGGCACAAAGACACCCCAGAAGCCGAACTCCAGGCGTTGCATGGCGTTGTCGAAACCGTTCCAACCGTTAAAATCCCCTACCACACTGACATGCTGGGCGTTGGGTGCCCATACGCCGAAGCGCACGCCCGCGACGCCGTTTTCGGTGACCTGGTGTGCGCCCAACATCTGATCGGGGCGAACCAGATCGGATGTCACCAGCTTTTGAAGATGCCCATGATCCAATGGCAAGGTTTGACTCATGCTGCGAGTGTAGCGGTCAGCCGGACTTGGGCAAGGCGCGGCGTGCATACGTCCAGCGGAGATGAAGACTTTATGGAGAAACGGGTCGCTGATCAGCAGCCGTGATGATCAGCGGGGATCATTCGACTGAGACAGCTACGGCGTGGGATGGCTCTGGACAGCAACAGCAGCGCCGCAGCCCCGCGCAAAGACAGGAGGTGCGGCACTGGCTGAATCTCCGGTGTCGTCGCCCCAGGATCAGCTTTTCTCTGCCGCTCCTTCCAACACATTGCGCCGGAAACGTTCCAGAATTGCCAGCCCCACCGCGCCACTTTTTTCGGGATGAAACTGTGTGGCGTGCAGATTGCCCACGCTGAAGGCCGCCCAGAACGGCACGCCGTAATCGGTGAGTGCGCCGTGATCCACCTGCACGGTGGCGGGCACGTAATAACTGTGCACGAAGTAGGCATGTGCCGGGGCAGGCAGGCCGCGCAGCAGGGCGCTGTCGCCCACACTTTGCAGGGTATTCCAGCCCATCTGCGGCACCTTGCGTTCCGGCACGGCCTCGAACTTGCGAACCGTACCGGGGATCAGGTTTAGGCCCGCCACCCCCGGCGCTTCTTCCGAATCGGTCAGCAGCATCTGCATGCCCACACAGATGCCCAGCAGGGGCGTTCCAGCCCGCGCGGCCGCCATCACCGGCCCGTGAAATCCACTGTTCTCGAAGGCTTCCATGACCTGCCGGAAATGGCCCTGCCCCGGCACCACCAGAGCACGGGCTGCGGGTACATCGGCGGGGTCGGCACTGATCTTGACGGTCATCCCGGCCCGTTCCAGGGCTTTGGCGGCGCTGCGAACGTTGCCCGCGCCGTAATCGAGCAGCAGGACTTCCGGACGGTTGAGGGCGGTCATAGGCTCCCTTTGGTACTTGCCACCTGATCCGACGTGACCTGCACGGCGTCGCGCAGAGCACGGGCAAAGGCCTTCATGATCGCCTCTATGACGTGGTGTGCCTCGCGGCCTGCCAACAGGCGCACATGCAGATTGGCCCCCGCGTGGTTGCAAAATCCACGCAAAAACTCGCGCAGGTGGTAGTGGGTCATGCCGCCCGCCGTGCCCCAGATGTCCAGCGTCTCCGTCTCGAAGGCGAGGTGGGCGCGGCCCGACAGGTCCAGCACCACATGCGCCAGAGTTTCGTCCATCGGTACAAAGGCGCTGCCGTAACGTTCGATGCCCTTGCGGTCGCCCAGAGCCTGCGCCAGTGCCTGCCCCAGCGTAATTCCGGTGTCCTCAATCAGGTGATGAGGCTCGATGTGCAGGTCTCCGGTGGCCTGAATGCTCAGTCCTATTCGGGCGTGGCGGGCCAGGGCGTCCAACATATGGTCGAAAAACCCGTGCCCAGTGGCGGGCGGCTCGAAAGAAACACTGTCCAGATTCAGGTTCACCGTGATATCGGTTTCACTGGTGCGGCGATTGACGCTGCTACTGCGGCCAGAAGCGGAAGTCGGGAAATGGGGAGTGGCCGGGTGACTCATACCTCATGCTACGGCGGAAAGAGTGGGTTGCATGGGCAATAGCATGGACAGCCTGGATCATGCGAAACAGGGCCAGCCAAAACATAGTGCGGCCAAACTGTCTGTCAGGACAATCTGGCTGCACTATGTTTGGCGCATTTTATTGAGCGCTCTCGCTCTGCTTAGTTAATCTAAAAATTGGCTTAGAACAGTTCGCGCAGGCCGCTTTCTTTGAAAATCGTGCTGCCGATCAGGGCTGCGCAGGCAGGCCAGTTGCCGTCATCGGGGGCGGGTTGCCCGGTCAGACGCGATTCCAATATTTTGACGAGGCGGGCCGCTTCCATTCGTTCATCTTCGCTGGCATCGGCCAACACATGGGCATGACGCAACACGAGCGCGGCTTCCTGAGTGTTGTCGCGGTTTTCAATCACTTCCTTAAGTAACGCGATATAGAGCGCGGCAGCATTATCGAAATAGAGATAAACAGTGCCCTTACTCAGCCCTGCTTCGCGTGCGGCGGCATTGACACTCCAGCCTTCCGCATGATGCAAGGAAGCCAGAGTCGCATCGAGAAGCCGGGTGCGCATAGCAGCTTTGGCCTGCGGAGAGCGGGCGCGGGTACGTTTGGAGCGTTCTTCTGTCATGGGATCGGATATTTTCATATTGAACCACCTTTCTGCTGAACACTGCTTCAGTCATGCAGCTGAACAGTAGGATACCTGCCCTGTTGAGTCATTGTGTGGCTTTGAAGCGGAAATAACTATCCAATAAGATGAAGTTGGCTTTAGAATGGAATCTGATCGAGACGGAAAGTTAACTTTTAGACTTATTAACGATCGGAAATTTTGTGTAAAGTAATGCATTGATCTGAGATGGTCACTGGGTCATTCAGTGCAATCTGTAATGAATCGAATCTGAACACCTAGATGAATACAGGGTCATTAGAACTCATCCAATAGAAGGGCGTGAAATTGAGAGCAGAAAGGGTGAAGCGTCCGTATAGCTTCTGTCCAGGCCTGAGCTATTGTGAAGGATTCATCCTATTTTGACGGCTATTCACGAAAATGTGAGTGAAATATCCCACATGGATAGTCATTTAATTCCGTGCCTGAGATTTGAGGTGACTCCTTGACCTTCAGTGCTTAAGGCGCAGCACCATCATGAGTCTTACCGTCTCTCATGAGGCATTGCTGTTGTCGGAAAATCGGGGCAGGAGGATTCGGCCCAGATCTTTTAGGCTAAGTGTAGAAATCTACAGAATCAGACCATTCTTATGTATTTTCTATCAAAATAGAATAGAATCTGTACAGTCATAAGGTGATATTTTATGCATCACACCCAGATCACAGCTTAAATTTTTGGCTTCTCATCAAAACTGATTTGATAGGAGAGAGGGGTCAGATTCTTCCATCTGATTGGAATAAATAGGATTGGTGTTTCAAATGCAATAAGCAGGATTGCATTTGATAAGTTGCCTAGTCGTTTGTGGAAGGTGCCCGATTCTAAACGTGATAGACCTCCCGCGTCGGCATAATTCATAGGTTTTACACGCATTCCATCCCCCCGGAGGTTTTGTGATGGCACGTCTTACCCTTACTGCGGCAACCTGCACCCTCGCCCTGAGCCTGCTTCTCGCCTCCTGCGGTTCCCAACCCGCTGAAACTGCCGTTGCTGCACCCGATGCGGCGCAGGCCAGCGGCCCCAACAGAGCCGACCGCGGGGTTGCCCCGCTTCTGGGAACCTCCAGCCCAGACGCCATTCCCGGCCAGTACATCGTGGTCATGAGTGAAGGCAGCCTGAGTGCGCAGGGCCTGAGCGCCCAGAACGCTGGAAGTCTGATCCGCTCCCTGTCGCTCGACCCGCAGGGCGTGACGGTGCAGCAGGTGTACACGCAGGCCATCGAGGGTTTTGCGGGCAAATTGAGCGCCCAGAACCTTCAAACCTTGCGGGCCGATCCGCGTGTGAAATATATCGAGCAGGACGGTGTGGTGCGGGCCAATGCCACCCAGACGGGCGCGACGTGGGGCCTGGACCGCATAGACCAGCGCGACCTGCCCCTGAACGGTAGCTACAGCTATACCAATACTGGCAGCGGCGTCACGGCCTACATCATCGATACGGGCATCAACACCACCCACACCCAGTTCGGTGGGCGGGCCGTGTGGGGCACCAATGCCACCGGTGACGGCAACAACTCGGATTGCCAGGGCCACGGCACACACGTCGCCGGAACGGTGGGCAGTGCCACCTGGGGCGTCGCCAAAGCCGTCAAACTCGTGGCTGTGAAGGTGCTGGACTGCTCGGGCAGCGGCTCCAACTCGGGCGTGATCGCGGGCATTAACTGGGCCGTTGCCAACAAGAGCGGGCCAGCCGTTGCCAACATGAGCCTCGGCGGGGGTGCCAGCCAGGCTGTGGACGACGCTGTGAACTCGGCAGCCTCCCGCAATCTGGTGATGGTGGTGGCCGCAGGCAACGAGAACCAGAATGCCTGCAACGTCAGCCCTGCCCGCGCCGCCAGCGCCATCACGGTCGGCTCGACCACCCGCACCGATGCCCGTAGCTCTTTCAGCAACTACGGCACCTGCGTGGATATCTTTGCCCCCGGCAGCGACATCACCAGCACCTGGATCGGCAGCAATACCGCCACCAACACCATCAGCGGCACCAGCATGGCAAGCCCGCATGTCGCCGGAGCCGTGGCCCTGCTGCTGCAAGGCACGCCCAGCGCCACCACCAGCGCCATCACCTCCAGCCTGATCAATGCCAGCACGCCGAACAAGGTCACGGGTGCGGGCACGGGCAGCCCCAACCGCCTGCTGTACACGGGCACGGGCGGCACCACGCCTCCGCCCAGCGGCACGACCACCACCTACACGGGCAGCGTCGCCAACAAGGCCAGCAGCTATAAGCCCGGTACTGGCGGCTTCAGCTACGCGGGCGGCACCCTCAAGGGCACCCTCAGCGCGGCCAGCGGCACCGATTTCGACCTGTACCTGCAAAAATACAACGGCAGCGCTTGGGCCGATGTCGCCAGCAGCGAAGGCAGCAGCAGCAGCGAAGTCATCACCTACGCGGCCAGCAGCGGCACCTACCGCTGGGAAGTGTACGGCTACACGGGCAGCGGCAATTACACGCTGGTAGAAACCAAGTAGTTTTTCTCTCCTGTGTGGCGGGATTCGGCGTGTGGGTGCGCCTGAATCCCGCCCTTCGTTTGGATGACTGACGTGAGGGAGAGATGTGCATGTGCAGAATATTCGCCGCCCTATTCTGTCTTGACCGTAATAGAATTCTGTTATAAACTAAATGCATGAAGCTGAGCGATGTTCAGAAACGACTCCAAGCCCCGTTTCCCGCTCATTTGGTGGCGTGGAAACCGCAAGCATTCACCAAAGACCGCACCCGCGCTCTGATGCTGGCCCATGTGGATGCCCGCGCCGTCCAGGACCGCCTCGACGCCATCTGCCCGGATGGTTGGACCTTTGAAATTGAAGTGATTGCTGGTGCGGCTCGCCCCACCGTCAAGGGCCGCCTGACCGTGTTGGGCGTGATTCGCGAAGATATCGGAGAAGCCCCGGAAGGCGACCTCGGCACGCTGAAGGCCGCCAGCAGCGACGCCCTCAAGCGTTGCGCCGTGCATTTCGGGATCGGGCGCTACCTGTACGACCTGCCCAAAGTCTGGACCGACTGGAACGACAGCCGCCGCGAACCCGTGACCCCGCCCGAACTGCCCGAATGGGCACGCCCCGACCACGAACGCAGCCCCGGCGGAGCGCATCTGGTGCAGGCGATGGAGCAACTGCGCTATGAACTTCCCGAAGACCTCGATCTTCAGCGCGAGGTGTACAAGCACCTGAAAGCCGCGCTGGGCAGCATTCACCCCAGCCAGGGCACCGGGCAGGCGGCATGAATTCGCCCACATCCCGTCAGACCGGACTGGTCATGCTGGCCGTCCTCGGCCTGATGTTGCTGGGCGGCGCACTGGCCCGGATGCTGTAAGACCTGAACACTGACGCTCAACCGAAAACCACCCCGCCTGCCGTCTGATCGGTGGCGGGGTTCTTTTCGCTCTGTTCAGGCCAGGAGTTCGGCCCAGAAGGCCAGGCTTGCCCGTTCGTAAAGCAGGCCCATCCGGAGCGGCTGCGCCTCAAAACTGCCCTCTGGGACGCAGGCCGCCTGCTGTTCGTACTCAGCCAGGCGGGCGCGGTGCAGGTTCAGTTGCTCCTGGGCCAGTTGAGACAGCAGGTGTGGTGGCCCCTGTCCGGCAAAAAACAGTTTGAGAAGCCCCGCGTCACGCAACTCGGGAAATCCAGCTGGGCGCGAGAGCCAGTGGGCCAGCGCCGAACGTCCGGCCTGCGTGATGCTGTAGGTGCGTTTGCGCCGCCCACTGTCTTCCTGAGTCTCCTGCAACAGCCCCAACCCTACTAGGCGCTGAGGTTCGGCGTAGAGCTGCGATCTGGGAAAGGTCCAGAAATAGCCCACCGATTCGTCGGCCCAGCGCTTGAGATCGTAGGAGGTGCCGGAGCCGTACTGACCGAGCAGCCCCAGCACGATATAGGCCGAAGGCCCGAGCGCGGCCTGCTCGTCGGCGGCATTGGCAGGCGTCAAAGAAACACTTGCATCTGACATGGCAAGAGCATACACTCACTTCAGACCGTCCAGAATAGACCATTCAGATTGGATGGTGATCTGCGGTGAAGGAGAAGGCGAAATGAAACGGAATTGCGATGAGCCGAAGACGAAGCCGAGTGATCTACCCGCGCAGCAGAGCAGGCCCGCATGACTTCGCCCACACGCCTCACGGCAGAACTGGAAGGTGACTTCGTGGTGTTTCTGATCGGTCTACGGATCAACGCGCCGTGGAAGGTTTCTGCCTGGCTACCTGTGATCCGGGCCATGCCCAGAATGCTGCGTGAACTGGGTCAGCAGCCGGAACTCGGCCTGCTGGGGGGGCACTTTGCCGGGATGACACTCATTCAGTACTGGCGCAGCACCGAACATCTCAACGCCTATGCCCAGTCGCGCCAGCATGAGCATCTGCCTGCGTGGCGGGCCTTCAACCAGAACGCTCGCCGGGCCAGGGGAGCCGTGGGCATCTGGCACGAAACCTACCGTGTGGCAGCGGGGCAATACGAAACCGTATATGTCGATATGCCCGCTTTCGGGCTGGGACGGGCCGGACGGTTGGTGCCTGCCAGTGGGAGGCGCGAAACGGCGGCAGGACGAATCAGCCCGCCCGCTGTGTAGTTCTTGCTGGCCGCTCTATCCCGCTCCGACCTCGCGGCCCACCTCACGCTCCAACACGAACAGCGTATGCGCCACCCGCACCCCGTACCAGGAAGTCCAGTCCTGCTGGTGCTGCACGCTCAGGCCACAGCGGGCAAAGAAGGTCAGCCACTCGGCCCGCGTCCGTTCCTGCTGTGGGTGGCCCCATTCCAGATTGATCAGGGCATCGGCCCAATGGGACGTGGTTTCTGTGTCTTCCAGCACCAGCAAACGCCCCCGCGAGACGCGCACAGCCTCACGCAGCACCCGTTCGGGGTCGGGGCAATGGTGCAGCACGAAGGCCAGTACTACGGTGTCAAAGCTCTGGTCTGGAAAGGGAATGGTATGGCCGCCATAGCTGCGGCGCGGCAGGCCGTACTTGTGCGCCAGCAGCGCGGCAATCGGCTGGGCGATCCAGCGTTGACCGAATGCGCCGGGGTGCGGCGGCACGTCCAGCAGCGTGACGAAAAAGCCGTGCCAGAGCCTCAGCAGAGCAGCGGTATGGCCGGAGCCTGCGCCCAAGTCCAGCACCTGCCCGCCCGTAAGGTGCGGCGCGATTCGGCCCGTCAGGTCTGCCGCTCGCCGCCACGCCACCGGGCCGTAGAGGGCGGCGGCAAGCTGTGACCAGACGCGGCGCACCTACACGCCCCGTTTTTTGGTGCCCTTCATCGGGGCGTGCGTCCACGGATCATCGGGCCAGGGGTGCTTGGGATAACGGCCCCGCAGATCCTTACGGACTTCAAAGTAACTGGAATTCCAGAACGAGCGCAGATCCTGCGTGACCTGTACGGGCCGTCCGGCAGGCGAAAGCAGGTGCAGCAGCACGGGTGTCCGGCCCGCGTTGACGGTGGGCGTGTGCTCCAGCCCAAACAATTCCTGCAATTTGACGGCCAGAATCGGCGCGTCGCCGGGGCGGTATTCCAGCCGGATGCGGCTTCCGGTGGGAACGGTCAGATGTGTGGGGGCCAGCTCGTCCAGTTGCACGGGCAGGGGCCACGGCAACAGGGCTTGCAGCGCGGGCAGGAGGTTCAGTCGGCCCAGATCGTCGCGGCTGCGGGCGCTGCCAAAATACGGGCCAAGCCACGTTTCCAGCGTGTCCAGCAGCGCCGAATCCGACAAATCGGGCCAGTCCTCACCGGGTCGCCAGTACCGCACCGACTCTGCACGGGCGCGAAACTGCGCGGCTTCCGGCGAAAAGCTCAGCAGATGCAGCCCCTCGGCGCGGATGGCCCCGGCCAGTGCCCCGGCCCGCGCCCCGGCAGGGAGGTCGCGCAGGGGTTGGCTGCTCAGAATCAGTGCGCCCACCCGCTGTTGCCTCTCCGCGATCAGTGTGCCCGTGCGTGAATCCCAGCGCACCACGTCGGCGGCCTCGGCGCGGGCTTCCAGTGCGGCGCGGTCCAGCGGGGCAGCCAGAAAAATCCGGCCCTCGGCGCTGCCTGCCGCCTTTGCCCAAGCTCCCGGTGTGGCGTCCAGATGGGCCACCGCCAACGCCGCAGCTCCGGCCAGAGGGTCGCCTTCGGGAAGCGCCGCGCCCTGCCCACCCGCCAGCAAAAAGCGCCCGCGTCCGTCCTCGCGGGCCAGTGCCGCCCGTTCGGGATAGGCCAGCGCCACCAGTGCGCCCACGTCATAGGCGTTCGGGGAGCCGGATTCGGGCCGTACCTTCAGCAGCGTGCGCCACTGCTTGGCAAGGCGTTCCACCCGCTCCAGCACGGCTGTATCTGCTCCCCTGAGTTCAGTGCCGCGTTCGCCGCGCCGCCATGCCCGCAGCGCCGCCACCCGGTCTGTCAGGTCGGCCCCGGAACCGGGGGGCAGGGGGTCGCGTTCTTCCAGCAGGGCGGCCACGTCGGCGGCCAGGGCTGGGTCTTCGGTGGTGCTCAGCAGGTGCGCCAGCCGGGGATGGGTCGGAAAGTCCAGCAGTCTGGCCCCGGCTGCCGTGACCTTTCCGGCCTCGTCCAGTGCCTCCAGATCGTGCAGCAGCGTGCGGGCGAGGGCCACACGGGGCGCGGGCGGAACATCCAACCAGTGCAATGTGGCGGGGTCGGGGGTGCCCCACTGCGCCAGTTCCAGCGTCAGCGGGGCAAGGTCGGCTTCCAGCACCTCGGGCAGGCTGGCGGCGGGCAACAGGGCGTGGGTGCGCTCGCTCCAGAGGCGGTAGGCCACCCCCGGTGCCGTGCGTCCGGCCCGTCCTGCCCGCTGTGTGGCGCTGTCCCGCGTGACCCGTCCCGTCAGCATCCGCGACAGGCCCGAGGCCGGATCAAAGCGCTGGGTGCGGCTCTGCCCGCCGTCGATGACCACCCGCACGCCCGCGATGGTGAGGCTGGTTTCGGCAATCGAGGTCGCCAGAACCACCTTGCGGCGCCCGCCCGGATCAGGTAACAGCGCCCGCCGCTGCGCCGCCAACGGCAAATCTCCGTACAGGGGCAACACCGCGATTCCGGCAGCTTCCAGATCGGCCAGTTGCGCGGCGGCTCCCCGAATTTCGCGTACTCCCGGCAGGAAGGCCAGAATGTCGCCGGGGTCGGCCTCCAGCGCCGAGCGCACGGCCCGCGCCACCGCGTCCTCTATCCGGCCCACCGGGTCTGCCGCCAGATAGCGCACGTCTACCGGGTAGGCCCGCCCCGCGCTCTCGATCAGCGGCGCATTCAGGCGGGCGGGCAGATCGGCGTTCAGGGTGGCGCTCATGACCAGCACGCGCAGATCGTCGCGCAGGGCTTCCTGCACTTCGCGCAGCAGGGCCAGCGCCAGATCTGCGTTCAGGCTGCGTTCGTGAAACTCGTCCAGAATGACCAGCCCCACGCCCGCCAACTCGGGATCGCGCTGCAACCGGCGGGTCAGGATGCCCTCGGTGACAACCTCTATGCGCGTGGCCGCCGACACCCGCGACTCGAAGCGCACGCGGTAGCCCACGCTCTGGCCCACTTCCTCGCCCAGCGTTTCGGCCATCCGCGAGGCCACCGCCCGCGCCGCCACCCGCCGGGGCTGCAAGACCACGACCCGTTGTCCGGCCAGCCAAGGCTCGTGCAGCAAGGCCAGCGGCAGCGCCGTGCTTTTGCCCGCACCGGGCGGGGCCTGCACCACCACCAGCGGATGCACTTGCAGCGCCGCCTGCACCGCCGGAATCACTTCGGCAATCGGCAGGTCGGTGGGGGGCAGGAGAGAGCTGGAAGGGTCGGACACGGCGGGCATGCTAGCGCGGGAGGGCGGGCAGATCTGGAAGCCAGATATTGAAATACCAGTTCATCAACTTCTATACACCTCTGCTGTCCTGCAAAGGACGCGGCGCATGACAACCGGGGCAAGAGCGAGAACATCAGACCCAAAGCGGCAACGCCCGGACTTTGAAGGCTGGGGCAACCCAACCCCCCCCCGTTGCTGACGCAACGCCCCCCCTTAAAGGGGAGGACAAGAGAGAGGTGCTCCCCTTTAAGGTGGGCTGGCGGCGAAGCCGACTGGGGGGTCGTACGATCCCTGAACGTTGCTCAGCCCAACAGGAATCAAGAAGCCTTCCCGCGCTCCGGTTGCGTGCGCCGTCTTCTACGCCAGAGCAGGCAGCCCACCCAGCCGCAATACGTCCCGCAGATCGCGCAACACAGCATCTGGCGTTTCTCCGTTCAGGGCGTGTCCGGTGGGCAGGAAGGCCGCCCGTATGCCGACCTGTTGCGGCCCCCACACGTCATTTTTGGGGGAGTCGCCCACGAACCACGTTTCTGCCGCCGACACGCCCAGCCGCTCCAGCGCCAGCGTATAGATACGCGGATCGGGTTTGCTGATTCCCACTTCCTCACTGATCAGCACATCGTCTATCAGGGGCAGTAATCCCAATTGCTCCAGAACAGATGCCTGACCTTCAGTACGCCCATTGGTGATAATGGAGAGCTTCAGACCGCTCTGGCGCAGAGTATGCAGAAGGTCAAGGGCGTAAGGCATAAGTTGAGCGGAACTTGCCTTGTGTTGCCGAAAATCCCCGAATAATAGACCTCTTGCGAAAGTCATGACGGGCAGGCTCGGGTCAGGTTGCAGAGCGCGGCAATGAGTTGAACCCGGAGGGCGAAGCGACGCCGCCGATG
>NZ_KB899727.1 GCF_000378445.1 Deinococcus aquatilis DSM 23025
GCCGCGAGCCAGTTTGGGAAGTCGAAGGCGGCGGTGATCGCTGAAGGCCAGATCAAGCAGACCTTCGCCGATGTCGCGGGCTGCGACGAAGCCAAGCAGGACCTGCAGGAAGTCGTCGAATTCCTGCGCCACCCCGAGCGTTACCACCAACTCGGCGCCCGCATTCCCCACGGCGTCCTGCTCGTCGGCCCTCCCGGCAGCGGCAAAACCCTGCTCGCCAAAGCTGTCGCTGGAGAAGCCAAAGTTCCCTATTACTCCATCTCCGGTTCCGATTTCGTCGAGATGTTCGTCGGCGTCGGGGCCGCCCGCGTCCGTGACCTGTTCGAGCAGGCCCGCAAAAGTGCGCCCTGCATCGTCTTTATCGATGAAATCGACGCGGTGGGCCGCAAACGCGGCGTGAGTTTGCAGGGCGGCAACGACGAACGCGAACAGACCCTCAATCAACTCTTGGTGGAGATGGACGGCTTCGGCAGTGGACAGGAAGTGATCATTCTGGCGGCCACCAATAGACCCGATGTGTTGGATGCGGCGTTGCTGCGTCCGGGGCGTTTTGACCGTCAGGTGGTGGTGGACGCGCCGGATGTGCGGGGCCGGGAAATGGTGCTGCGAATTCATGCCCGTAAAAAGCCGCTGGATGCCAGTGTGGATCTGGCACTGGTGGCCCGCAGAACGGCGGGGATGGTGGGGGCAGATCTGGAGAACCTGCTGAACGAAGCGGCGCTGTTGGCGGCGCGGGAAGGCCGGACGCGGATTACGGGGCGGGATGTGGATGAGGCACGGGACCGGGTCTTGATGGGGCCGGAACGCCGCTCGCTGGTGGTCCGGGAAGCCGACCGCAAGGTGACGGCCTACCACGAAGTCGGACACGCGCTGGCCGCTCAGTTGCTCCCACATGCAGACAAGGCCCACAAGCTGACCATCGTGCCGCGTGGCCGTTCGCTCGGCTCGGCCCTCTACACCCCCGAAGACCGGATGCACCACACCCGCGCCGCCCTGCTCGACCTGATCTGTGTGGCGCTGGCCGGACACGCCGCCGAGGACGTAGCCACCGGACAGATCACCACCGGGGCGGCCAACGATTTCCAGAAAGCCACCAGCATCGCCCGCCGGATGGTCACGGAATGGGGCATGTCCGGCGCGGGGCAACTGGCCCTGGCGCAGGACAGCAGCAATTACCTCGGCTTTGGCCCTCAGCCCACCAATTACAGCGATCACACGGCCCAGACCATCGACACCGAAACGGCCCTGATTCTCAACTCGCAGTATGACCGCGCCCACGCCCTCCTGACCGAGCATGCCCATGTGCTGCACCGCCTGACCGACGAACTGATGATCCGCGAAAGCCTCAGCGGAGACGATGTGCGAACTGTGCTGGCGGGAGGATTGTTGCCAGACTTGGAAGTTCCCCCCTTAGGCAGCAGCGACGGCCCAGCGCCCAGCGGGGAACTGACCCCCGGCCCAGCGTGAGGTCAAAAACTCAGTCCTGAACATTACAACGCCTGACAACACAGGATAAGACCTGCTCCCTTTAATTTGGGGAGCAGGTCTTATTTTGAGTGTCGTTCGTTGCCCCTGCGGTAGTTTCCGGTGATGCGGGCCAGTAAAAGTTGCTCATCCTCGGGCGAGCTGGCCTGTTGTAGATCGGTGCGCAGGCGTGCTGCACGGATTCCGCCCACAATCACCACCACGCGTCCACCCCTGGAAACCCGCACCGTGCCGCCTTGCACCAGCTGATAGGTAAAAGGATCGTCCATGAGGCCCATATGATGTTCAGGCCTGTTCTGCCATGGGCCGCTCTGAACCGCCCCGCTCAGGCACTGTTTTTTCTGGCACTGCACAGGACCCGTCCTCGCAGCCCTCGGCGGCCTCTGCCCCGGCCACCGGACTGAGCATGGTCAGCGGCGTGGGGTTCAGTTCGGCCCACAGTTGTTCCAGTGCACCGCGCAGTACCTCGGCGGGTTGTGCGCCACTGACGCCGTATTTGCCACCCAGCACAAAGAACGGCACGCCGCTGATGCCGTAGGCCCGAGCCTGCGCCTGATCCTGCCGCACCTCGGCGGCCCCGGCGTCGGTGTCCAGCGCGGCCCGCACCTCTGCACCGTCCAGTCCCACTTCGGCGGCCAGTTTTGCCAGCGTGTCGCGGTGGCCCACGTGCTGCCCCTCGGTAAAATAGGCGGCCATCAGGCGCTCTTTCATGGCGTCCTGTTGGCCTGCGTGCGCGGCCAGATGAATCACCCGGTGAGCATCGAAGGTATTGGTAGGAATGAGTCGCTCGAAGTGATATTCCAGCCCCTCTGCCGCCGCCGTCTGGGTCATGTTGTCCAGCATGCCCTGCGCCTGCGCCGCGCTCTGGCCGTACTTGTTGCCCAGAATGTCGCGCATCTTGCGGGTCTCTTCCACCGGAGCAGAGGGATCAAGCTCGAAGGCGTGCCACACCACCTCTACGAAGTCCCGACCTGTAAAATCGGCCAGCGCCGTCTCGAATCGCCGTTTGCCCACGTAGCACCACGGGCAGGCAATATCCGACCAGATGTCGACGCGCAGAGGTTGGGGGCCGGAACTGAGGACAGTCATTTGCCCAGTCTGCCACGCCCCCGGAACCCCGGCAGAGATCAGGCTTACGAACCGGATTGGGGGCAGCCCATACACTGATTCATGACCTCAACAGACTCACAGGCCCCTGCTTCCCAACAACCTTTCCAGAAGCCCAGCGACGCCGAACTGCGCCAGCGCCTCACGCCCGAGCAGTACCGCGTGACCCAGCACGAGGGCACCGAACGCGCTTTTACGGGTGAATATTGGGATCACGAGGGCGCGGGCATTTATGTGGATGTCGTGTCGGGGGAAGCCCTGTTCAGCAGCCTCGACAAGTACGACGCGGGCTGCGGCTGGCCTTCGTTTACGCGGCCTATTCCCGGCAAAGCCCTGACCGAAAACACCGATTACAAGATCGGCTACGCCCGCACCGAAGTTCGCTCGGCGGGGGCCGATTCCCACCTCGGGCACGTCTTCCCTGATGGCCCACAGGAGGCGGGCGG
Source organism: Deinococcus aquatilis DSM 23025 (assembly GCF_000378445.1). Classification (GTDB taxonomy): domain Bacteria; phylum Deinococcota; class Deinococci; order Deinococcales; family Deinococcaceae; genus Deinococcus; species Deinococcus aquatilis. The sequence goes on from NZ_KB899727.1 coordinate 3,039, forward strand.
CCTGCGCTACTGCATCAATTCAGCGGCTCTGCGCTTCGTACCTGTGGAGGAACTGGAAGCTCAGGGGTACGGAGAATTCGCTGGGTTGTTCAGCCAATAGGGAGTCTATGGAGCAGGCCGCCCCGATCATGTGGGCGGCCTGCTTTCCATTCAAGTTTCTGTGGCTCCTGTGCTTTTCCGGTTTTCCCACTCACCACTCACTACTGACGCTTTATTCCCCGCGTTCGCAGGCCACACTGTTCTGATTGCGGTCAAGCGCGGTGCGGTAGGCAGGTTCGCCCAGTTTGACTGGGGCCACGCCTGCCGCCCGCATTTGGGTACAAGTGCGGTAATACACAGTTCCGTTTCCGGTCAGGCGGGCGCTTCCGGTCACGGGTTTCAGGAGGGACTGGGCCACATACCCCGCCGTTCCCTTGTAGGTCGTGCGGCACCACTGCCCAGAGCAGGCCACCAGCACCAGCGTATTCGTGGGCACGGTTCCCAGCACTGCGCCCGTGGTGGTGGGCGTGCGCCGCAAATTCGCATTGGCGGTGGTCAGCGCCGTCGCCGCCTCCGACATCCCCATCAAAGCTGCTGCCAGCGCCATCATCCGGACATAAGTTCTCATGAGACGCAAGATGACACGCCGGGATGAAGTGGGGCTGATGGAACGGGTTGTGGGAATCTGAAGGGACGGAGAAGCAGTCAGCTCACCCACTCCTGCAAGCTCTTAACCTCCAGTTCTGCTCCCTGTGCCACCACTGTTCGGGCCGCTGCAATAGCCTTCGCCGTCCATTCCGCGCCTTCCCGTGTAGATACGATGGGCACGCCGCGTTCCAGAGCAAGGCGCAGGAGTTTGGATTCGGTCACGTCGATCAAGAGGTCGGGCAACGTTTCGCCGTCGCGCTCGCGGATCACGCTCAGGCCCGCGCCTTCCAGCGTGGCGGCCACCTCATCCAGCCCACTGCCCAGCAGCAGCGCCGTGCCCGATAGCGGCAGGTAATTCTTGGCTCCCAACTGCGCCCGGTAAAACGCCAGATAGGGGTCGGCGTCGATGCCCATGCTCTCGCCCGTGCTCTTCATTTCTGGCCCCAGGATCGGCTGTACCCCCGCAAATTTCAGGAACGGCAGATGCACTTCCTTGACGCTGTACATGGCAGGCGTGGGAGTCTGGGTAAAGCCGATCTGCTCCAGCGTGTGGCCCACGGCAATCCGGGCGGCACTCTTGGCAAGCGCGTGATTGATGGCCTTAGACACGAAAGGCACGGTGCGGCTGGCGCGGGGGTTGGCTTCCAGAATGTACGGCAACCCGTCCTTGATGGCGTACTGCACGTTCATCAGGCCGCGCACACCCAGGGCGAGGGCCAGCCGCTCGGTGGTGGCTTTCACCTCGGCCAGCAGTTCGGGGCTGAGGCTGATGGGAGGCAGCACGCAGGCGCTGTCGCCGCTGTGAATTCCGGCGGCTTCCACGTGCTCCATGATTCCGGCCACCACCGCGATCTGGCCGTCACACAGCGTATCCACGTCCAGTTCCAGCGCTCCCTCCAGAAACTGATCCAGCAGGATGCTGGGCTGGCCTTCTACCGCCGCGTATACCTCGTCCAGATAGGTGCTCAGTTCTTCCATGCTGCGAACCGTTCGCATGGCGCGGCCCCCCAGCACATAACTCGGGCGGGCCATCAGCGGAAAGCCCAGTTCGGCGGCCAGAGCAAGGGCCTCGGCGGGGGTGGCGGCCACCTTGCCCAGCGGTTGCCGGATGCCCAGACGCTCGCACAGGGCATTGAAGCTGGCGCGGTCTTCCGCCTCGTGGATGGTTTCGGGAGAGGTGCCGATGATCGGAGCGCCTGCCTCGGCCAACCGTGCGGCCAGTTTCAGTGGCGTCTGCCCGCCCAGCTGCACGATCACGCCCACCGGCTTCTCGTGCTCCACGATGTTCATCACGTCTTCAAAGGTCAGCGGCTCGAAATACAGGCGGTCTGCGGTGTCGTAGTCCGTGCTGACCGTTTCCGGGTTGGAATTGATCATGATGGTTTCGTATCCCGCGTCCTGCAAGGCCCAGACCGCGTGCACGGTGGCGTAATCGAACTCCACGCCCTGCCCGATCCGGTTCGGCCCGCTGCCCAGAATCACCACTTTGGGCTTGTCGGTGTGCGTCACCTCGTCTTCCCATTCGTAGGTAGAGTAGTGATACGGCGTGTGGGCCTCGAATTCGGCGGCGCAGGTGTCCACCGTCTTGTACACGGGTGTGGCTTTGGCCTCTTTGCGGAGGCGGCGCACCTCCAGCTCACTCAGGCCCACCAGTTCGCCCAGCCGCGCATCCGAAAAGCCGAGGCGTTTGATCTCGCGCCACAGCTCGTACTTCCACTCGCCCATCTGACCCAGTTCTGTGATTTCGCGCTCTGCGGCCACAATTTCGGCCAACTGAGACAGGAACCACGGGTCTATTTTGGTGGCATCGAACAGTTGCCCGGTGGTTTCGCCGCGCCTGAGCAGTTCGATTACCGCTTCCAGTCGGCGGGGATTGCCGTACAGCAGGCCGCGCAACTCTTCATCGGTCATGGCCGCGAACGCGCCGCGCACGTCGGATTCCACCGAACGCATGGCTTTTTGCAGGCTTTCTTTGAAGGTGCGCCCAATCGCCATCACCTCGCCCACGCTGCGCATCTGCGTGCCCAGCGCGTCCGAGGTGCCGGGGAATTTCTCGAAGGCAAAGCGCGGAATCTTGGTGACGACGTAATCGATGCTGGGTTCAAACGACGCGGGCGTGACGCGGGTGATGTCGTTGGTCAGCTCGTCGAGGTGATAGCCCACCGCCAGCAGCGCGGCGATTTTGGCAATCGGGAATCCGGTGGCTTTGCTGGCAAGGGCTGACGAGCGGCTCACACGGGGATTCATCTCGATCACGATGACGCGGCCATTGGTGGGGTCCACGGCAAACTGAATGTTGCTGCCGCCCGTCGCCACGCCGATTTCCCGGATGATGGCAAGGCTCTGGTCGCGCAGGCGCTGGTATTCCACGTCGCTGAGGGTCTGGGCCGGGGCCACCGTGATGGAATCCCCGGTATGCACGCCCATCGGGTCAAAGTTTTCGATGCTGGTAATGATGATCACCGTGTCGGCGGTGTCGCGCATCACTTCCAGTTCGTATTCCTTCCAGCCCAAGATGCTTTCCTCCAGCAGCACCGAGGTGACTGGGCTGTCGCGCAGGCCGCCCTCGGTGATTGCCAGAAATTCTTCGTAGGTGTGGGCAATGCCGCCGCCCGTGCCCCCCAGCGTAAAACTGGGCCGAATCACGATGGGCAGGCCGATTTCCTTCTGGTATTCCACGGCCTCTTCCATGCTGTGAACCATCTGGCCGCGTGCAGTTTCCACGCCGATTTTTTTCATGGCGGCCTGAAACAGTTCGCGGTCTTCGCCTTTCTTGATGGCTTCTACGCCCGCGCCGATCAGCTCCACACCGTATTTATCCAGCGTGCCGCGCTCGTGCAACTCCATCGCGAGGTTCAGGGCCGTCTGACCGCCCAGCGTGGGCAACAGAGCGTCGGGTTTTTCTTTGGCAATCACGCGCTCCACGAATTCGGGCGTCAGCGGTTCCAGATAGGTCGCGTCGGCCAGATCGGGGTCGGTCATGATGGTGGCCGGGTTAGAGTTCACCAGAACGACTCGGTAGCCCTCTTTTTTCAGGGCCTTCAGCGCCTGCGTTCCCGAATAGTCGAACTCGGCGGCCTGCCCGATCTGAATAGGGCCGCTACCGAGAATAAGAATCGTCTGGATGTCAGTTCGCTTGGGCATTCCAGAGAAAGAGTATGGCACGCCTGAGGCCACGGCGGATGGGAGCGGCGTGCAAGGTTATGCAGGCCGGGTGGGTGAGCTTCTCTTTGCATTGATATTGACAGATAACCTGGTCAGATAATATAGAGTGAACGGATCAGACGAGATATGCTGAAATCAGAAATTCAACGCCAGCGTCGAGACAGCCAGAGGCCAACATGTCTGTATGCCAATGCTAGAGAATGCCACTACTAAGAGTAGGTGAGATGGTGTTCCAAAGCTTACCCGTTCGGTTGAGAGCATGGTCGTCACTTCAGCGGCAATGGAAAGATCCCCCGAAAATTCATAGTGCCAAGCGGCGCATCTATGCCATTTGCCTCATCATGGCTTCGATGGCGCTGGTCGTCACCACTTTTCTGTCACAAACAGATGTACGTATCTTCCAACTGAATTTGATCGTTAATAGCTTTGGAGTGATCTTGTCGCTGATCGCTTTATTATTATTATGGCGTTGGCATCTGTGGATGAGAATTATCGAAGTATTGATAGTGACAGGGATTTTCAGTTACACGATCTTGTGGGACGCGATGTATCTGAGATTTAACCTGTTGCCCAACCGTGAGTTTGTGATCACGTATCAACCTGTGTTTTTGCTGGGGGCCGTGATCCTCAGCCTGATGGTTCCTCAGCGGGCGCTGCTGCCTTTGCTGTCCGTTCCTTTTTTTACTCATGTGGTGCTGTCTCGGCTGCTGCTCTCGCACTTTATTTGGGGTGAGGTTCATTCTGCTCGGCTGATCACCGAATTGTCTACCTTGATCACGCTGATTCCCCTGACGTTGATAGGCGAGTACCAGCGGGCAGTGATTTTGGCCGAACAGGCCGCGCAGTCGATCCACAAATTGGCCGAAACCGATTCACTCACCGGCATTTTGAACCGCCGGGGTCTGATGTCACAGTTTGGTCAAGAGTTCGCGGTGGTGGCCCTGCTGGACATCGACCACTTCAAATCCATCAACGATACCTACGGACATGAACAGGGCGACGCCGTGTTGCAGGGAGTGGGAGAGTATCTGCATGGCTGGGCCAGCGCCGACCTGTCAAGCCATCAGAGTGTGCAGGTCGGGCGCTGGGGAGGAGAAGAATTTCTGGTGCTGCTGCGCCAGTGCCCCGCCGAGGGCATCGCGGTGTGGGCCGAGCGATTGCGAGCGGGCCTTGAGCGGCTCTGTCCCAGCGGCCTCGCCATTACGGTCAGTATTGGGGTGGCTGTGAAGTTATCCGAAGAATCTGTCACGCAGACCTTAAGAAGAGTGGATAAGTTGATGTATCAGGCCAAATTTGGTGGCCGCAACCGGGTTGCTGTCGCAGGTGGAGTGTCCCAACAAAGTGCCCTGGAAGTGACCCAATAATACGGATTCCGATGAAAGACCGGGCTTTTTGGTGTTTCATCCGGCTTGCAAAGCGAAGCGAGCAGGGAAGAGTACGGGCTACGTGTTACGGAGCTGCAAGCGGTGCTTCAGGGTTGTGGTGGGATGAAGCGGCGTCCGTATCATTTCCCCTGCACTGCGCCCCACACCAGCCCCGCCGCGATGACCCACATTATCACGCCGATGATCAGATCAAGAACCTGCCACGCACGCGGGTTTTTCATGATGGGGGCCAGTTGGCGGCCCGCCAGGGCCAGCCCAAAAAACCAGATCCACGACGCCAGAATCGTGCCGCCCAGAAAGCCCATGCGTCCGCTGCTGCCGAGGCCCGCGCTGGCCCCGCCGATCAGCACGATGGTATCCAGAAAGACGTGGGGATTGAGGAAGCTGAAGGCCAGAGCCGTGGCAACCACCGTGCGGGGCGACTGCTGCGCCTGACCTGCCGTTTCCAGCGTCCCCGGATGCTGCGCCGACCTAAAGGATTTCCAGCCGTACCACAGCAAAAACGCCGCGCCTGCCAGCGTTCCGGCCAACGTGAGGGCCGGACTGCGGGCCAGCCAGGCACCCACGCCCAGCACGCCCACACTGATCATCAGCGAATCGGTCAGCGCACATACGAGGGCGGCCAGCAGCGCATATTGCCGCGTCAGCCCTTGCCGCAGCACAAAGGCGTTTTGCGGCCCAATCGCCACGATCAGAGACAAACTGAGGGTCAAACCACGCAGAAAGGGAGGCACAAGTTCAAGATAACTGACCGCCCGATCCTGCCTTCTGGCTGCCTTGTCTGAACTGCCCCGCGCCCGCTTCTCCGCTTGCACCCAGACTGCACCTATGCCCGACCTCCTGCCCCGCGCCCGCACTTCTTCGGAAAGCATTTTTTCCCAGATGAGCCGCCTCGCCCTGCACTACGGCGCGGTGAACTTGGGGCAGGGCTTTCCCTCCGACCCGCCCCCGACCTTTTTGCTGGATGCGGCGCGGAGTGCGCTGGGCCGCTGGGATCAGTACGCACCCCCGGCAGGTTTGCCCATCCTGCGCGACGCCATCGGTGCAGATCTGGGTGTGGACGGTGCAGATGTGGTGGTCACGTCCGGCGCAACAGAGGCGCTGAATGTGCTGGCCCTGTCGCTCTACGGCCCTGGCGACGAGGTGCTGATGCTGGAGCCTGTGTTCGACGTGTATCTGCCTCAGGCCCGTCTGTCGGGGGCCACACCTGTCACTGTGCCCATGCGCCTGGACGATGTTTCGGGCTGGATACTGGATATGGACGCCCTCAAAGCCGCTGTCACTCCCCAGACGCGTGCACTGCTGCTCAATAGCCCCTTCAATCCTACTGGGACGGTCTTCAGCCCTGCCGAATGTGCCGAACTGGTGGCCCTCGCCCGCGCCCACGACCTCTGGATCATCAGCGATGAGGTCTACGACGAGCTTTATTTCGGGGAAAAGCCTGTATCGTTCCGCACGCTGGCCCCTGAACGTACTTTTACAGTAGGCAGCGCGGGCAAACGGCTGGAGGCTACCGGCTGGCGCGTGGGCTGGATCGCCTGCCCGCCGGGGCTTGCGCCGCTGCTGGCGGCCATTCGCCAGAACGGGTCTTTTTGTGCGCCCACGCCGTTTCAGGTGGCGGTGGCGGCGGCGCTTCCGGTGGCCCGCGAATCGGGGTTTTATGCCGGTTTGCGGGCAGGTTACGGCCAGCGGATGGAGCTATTGGCCTCGGGGCTGCGGGAATTGGGAGCCACCGTCTTTTTGCCCAGCGGCACGTATTTTCTCACCGCCCGGCACCCCCACTGGACCGCCGAATCATTGGTCAAAGAAGCGGGAGTCGCGGTCATTCCGGGCGCGGCCTTCTATGCACAACACGCCGCCCCAGAAGGTTTATTACGGTTTGCCTTCTGTAAATCGCGCTCCGAGATAGAGCGGGCGCTGGAATCGCTGTCGCGCAATAACGCTCCTGCTGCAGCCTCCACTGCTCATCAAAATGTACAGACTTTGTAAAGGTCGTCAACTTCCATAGCATGGAAAGCGACGTTACACTTGCGCCTATGAAGAAGGCTCTGATCGGAATTGCGCTCCTCGCTGCCGCCTCCTCTGCCTCGGCAGCCAGCTACGTTGGCGGCTCTATCGGCACGGGTCTGACGGTTCACCTTCAGAACGACCTTGACGCCACCTCGGCTGTCCGGTACGGCCTGAACCTCGACGCCATCAACCTGTTTCGCGGCGGCTCCCTAGCCGTTGGCGGCGACGTGGCCTACCTGAACGACATCACCGGTCAGGACCTGGGCGGCCTCAGCCCTTACTACGGCCTCGGCCTCGGCGCTTACGTGTCTTTGGGTAGCCCCACCGGTGTGTCGGTTTACCCCAACGGCATCCTGGGCCTCAAGTTCCAGGTTTCCGATCCCCTCTCCATCTTTGTGGAAGGCTCGGCTGGCCCCAGCGTCAGCATCTCCAGCGGTGGCACGGGCATCGGCTTCGGCTTCGGCGCACGTCTCGGCGTCAACTACCAGTTGCCCTGAACCCCGAATCCTGATCCGGCCGCCCTGCCTTGTGTGGGGCGGTTTTTCGCGTCTAGCAGGCAATTGAGATAAATTCTCCACGGTTGTCTAGCCAGATTCATCACTTGCGCCTAAGAGATTTGTGAATTTTGTTAAGGTTCAAGTGTGAAAAAGATCATTCTTGCCCTGACCGCTCTGACCGCTGTTTCGACTGCGGGGGCCGACAGCCTTGGCCTCCGTGCCAACTACAGCCACTTCTTTGTTGCCAATTCCACGGGCAACTTTACCTTCGGTGTGGAATACGCCTACGACCTCGACAGCAAGTCTGCCGTGCGCGTGGGTGTTGACCTCGACCCCGACGTGATCGGCAGCGGCGTCTTTGCTTTGGAGGGCGACGTGGCCTACCTCCGCAACTTCGACGGAGTAGGCAACGCCAGCTACAACGTCTACTACGGCGGCAGCCTTGGCCTGGGAGTGGCTACCGCAGCTTCTGGAAGCGCCCGCCTTACTGTTCTGGAAGTTTCGCCCACTGCCGTTGTGGGCACGCGTTACTTCCTGACTCCCGAGTTTGGCCTCAGCGCTGAAGCCAACGTTGGCCCCACGTTTGCGTTTGGATTTGCCAGCGGTGGTTCTCAGAGCGCTTCCGCAAGGGAAACTGCCTTCGGCGCAGGCGTGCGCTTCGGCGTCAACTACCGCTTCTAAGCCCTCACTCTGACCCAGCCGCCCTGCCTTGTGCGGGGCGGTTTTTACGATCTTTGGTCAGCCATATCTGTCTAGTCACGTGGTCAGGTTTTCCCGACCTTCTTCATGAAGCCCATTACAGTGACCGAGTGAATAAAACACTTCTGAGTTTGTCTGTTCTGGCTGCCCTGTCCACCGTTTCTACTGCGAGTGCCGCAGAAAAAGTTGGCTTTTTCCTCGTGGGCGGCCAATATGAGCGCGACATTAACACTACCGATTCTTACCGCGTGGGCGTGGGCTTGCCGCTGGTGGGCCTGTTTGGAGTTTTTAGCGTATCCGGTGACGTGTCTTACCTCCGCCATACCACCCCGCTGACAACAGGTGGGTTCCAGCCTTACTACGGCGGTGGCTTAGGGTTGTCTGGAACTGTTTTCACAGGTGCTGATATTTCACCCTATGTCGGCCTAACGTTGTATCCCAATGTCTTGGGCGGCGCAAATTACGCTTTTACCGATCAGTGGAGTGCTTTTGCAGAAGCTTCGGCTGGCCCCAACATCTCAATCGGCAATAGATATGGTTCTGGTATCGTCTTCGGCTTGGGCATCCGCTTGGGAGCCAACTACAAGTTCCGCTAAAGAAGTACTTCATTCCAAAAAAGAGGCCGCCCCGTGCGGTCTTTTTGGGTTCTGGCCTGCCCAGCGGCTTGACCCCTCCCCCCATGCCTGCTACCCTCTGCATACCTATGCGTTAAACGCGCATAACCATACGCTATGACCTCTCTTTCCCTCCGACGCTAAAGCTCCAGCCTTCCTGAATCTAGGATTGGCTGGACGCGCTGCGCCGGGGGATTTTTGCGCTGCCCGCCAACGTATTCAAGCAACCCCTCTTCCTTCCTCACCCAAACCGGAGACAATAAGCCATGACCACCGATACAGCACCCAAGCAAAAAATCGTTCTCGCCTATTCGGGCGGCCTCGATACCTCCATCATCCTGAAGTGGCTGCAAACCGAGCGCAATTACGATGTGGTGTGCTTTACCGCCGATCTGGGGCAGGGCGACGAGGTGGAAGAAGCCCGCGTGAAGGCGCTGAATACGGGCGCAGTGGCCGCCTACGCACTGGACCTGCGTGAAGAATTTGTGCGCGACTACGTGTTTGCCATGTTCCGCAGCAGCGCTCTGTATGAAGGCTATTACCTGCTGGGCACCTCTATTGCCCGCCCACTGATCGCCAAGAAAATGGTGGAAATTGCCCAGAAGGAAGGCGCGGTAGCGGTGTCTCACGGCGCGACGGGTAAGGGCAACGATCAGGTGCGCTTTGAAATGACGGCCTACGCCCTCCAGCCCGACATCGTGACGGTGGCCCCCTGGCGAGACTGGGAGTTTCAGGGCCGCGCCGACCTCGAAGCTTTTGCCCACGAACACGGCATTCCCGTGCCCACCACCAAAAAAGACCCGTGGAGCACCGACGCCAACATGCTGCACATCTCCTATGAAGGCGGCATTCTGGAAGATCCATGGGCCGAGCCGCCCGCCCATATGTTCAAGCTGACGGTGGCCCCCGAAGCCGCGCCCGACGAGGCCGAATATGTGGAGGTGGAATTCCTGAACGGCGACCCGGTGGCGATCAACGGCGAAGCCCTCAGCCCCGCCGCCCTGCTGACCAAAGCCAACGAAATCGGTGGTCGGCACGGCGTAGGCCGCCTTGACCTCGTGGAGAACCGCTTTGTGGGCATGAAGTCTCGCGGCGTGTACGAAACACCCGGCGGCACGCTGCTGTATCACGCCCGCCGCGCCGTGGAAAGCCTGACCCTTGACCGCGAAGTGCTGCACCAGCGCGACGCCCTGGCCCCCAAATACGCCGAACTGGTCTACAACGGCTTCTGGTTTGCGCCCGAGCGCGAGGCATTGCAGGTTTACATGGATCACGTTGCCCAGAGCGTGACCGGCACCGCCCGCCTGAAGCTGTACAAGGGCAACTGCATCGTGGTGGGCCGCAAAGCTCCCAAGAGCCTCTATGACAAGGACTTGGTCAGCTTTGAGGCGGGCGGCGACTACAACCAGCACGACGCCGGAGCCTTCATCAAGCTGAATGCCCTGAGAATGCGCGTGCAGGCGCGGGTAGAAGCCAAGGCCGCCAAGAAGGACTGACCCATGACCCTGACTGATCTGGTGGCCCACACCCTGCCCCGCCTGCAAGCCCTGACCGATGCGCAGGCCAGCGCGAAAGCCTCGCCGGACGTGTGGAGCGCCAAAGAAATCCTGGGCCACCTGATCGACAGCGGCGTGAACAACCATGCCCGCTTTGTGCGGGTCAGCAGACAGAGTGGGCTGGAATTGCCCGGTTATGCCCAGAACGAGTGGGTAGCGGCGGGCGGCTACGGGGCGCGGGCCTGGGCCGATCTGGTTTCCCTCTGGGCGGCCTATCAGTTGCAGTTGGCGCACGTTATTACTCTGTTGCCCCCGCCTTCGCTGGCCCATACGGTGCGCGTGGGTGGGGGAGAGGCCGTGACGCTGGAATTTCTGACGACAGATTATGTGGCCCACCAGCAGCACCATCTGAACCAACTCTGGGAGCGCACAGGCGCATGAGTTGGCCTGACGGGTACGTGTTGCGCCCCGCCACTCCTGCCGATGCCGCCCTGATCGCGGCCCAGCGGGAGGCCATGTTTGCCGATATGGGCGTGGAATACAGCGAAGACACCGCCCAGTTTGCGCCGTGGGTAGAGGCGCGGCTCTCGGCGGGCACCTATCTGGGCTGGATCGTAGAACACGGTGAGGTGGCGGTGGCCGGTGCGGGCCTGATGATTCTGGATTGGCCGCCCCACTTTATTGATCCACAGCCGCTTCGCAGCTATTTGCTGAATGTGTATACGCACCCTCAGCACCGGGGCCGGGGCTTGGCGCGTGTGCTGACCCAGACGGCCCTTCAGGAAACGCAGCGGCGCGGCATCCGCATCATGAGTCTGCACGCCAGCGAATTCGGACGGCCCCTCTACGAAAAACTGGGATTCGCGGCCACCAACGAAATGCGAATTGTACTGGAGGGCGGGGAATGACCTTTTCCCTGCGCCCCGTCACCCGCGCCGACCTGCCCGCCTTCCACACGGTCATGATGGCCGCTGGCATGGATTCCCGCTCCAGTTGGAACCGTACCACCGTCACCGATCTGGAACGTTCCCTGTTCGGCGTCGGCTCGGGCGGGTTTCTGGCCTGGGCAGGTGCGGAGGCGGTGGGCTGCGTCGGCTTTCGCCCTGATGGCTTGGACACCCTCACCCTGAATAAATTGGCAACCCTGCCCAGCGCACGCGGTCAGGGCATCGGCGCGGCGCTGGTGCAGGCTGTAGAAGAGTTGGCCGCCGAACGGGACTACGGGCGTGTTCTTTTGGCCGTCTCGCAATTCAATCTGGAAGTCATCCCTTTTTACGAACGGCTGGGATATGGGCAGGATTCGCAGGCGGTGTATGCCCATGCCAACCTGAATAGTCCGAAGCCAGTGGTGCTGGTGAAGGGCGTACTAAATGAAATGCACCTTAAACGCCTTGCGGAGCAGGGGCACTCTCTACGCTCATTGATAGAGGTCTGTAAAGGGGTTGGATATGGCCCAGCAGGGATTGCAATTCTATTTGCGAAAGCATTTAAAATCCCAATTCGATATGCACATGACATAGGTGGTTATGCTGAGACTAAAAACCCTTCTTTCCTAAAAAATTTAGAGGAAGTCCCTCAAATCAATAAATACTTTGGAAGGAACCTTTGAAAAGCATGTTATGTAAGTGTTTGTGGTTTTTCTATCTCTTCTAAAGCAATAAATAAATTCATTCATGATTTTAGACCAGAGAGAAATTTCCAGTGAAAGTGTTTTTAGTTGAATGAGGAGTCGAAATGACCAATACAACTCAACCTAAAAAGCTCTGGGGTGGCCGCTTTGCCGAAGCCACGGACGGACTTGTCGAACTGTTTAACGCCTCTGTGGGCTTCGATCAGCGCTTGGCCGAGCAGGATATTCGCGGCAGCCTCGCGCATGTGGCGATGCTGGGCAGCGTGGGCATTCTGGACGATACGGAAGTCGCGCAGATTACTGATGGCCTGAATAACGTGCTGGCCGATATCCGCGCCGGGAATTTTGAATGGCGACTGGACCGCGAAGACGTGCATATGAACGTGGAAGCCGCGTTGCGTGACCGAATTGGCCCGGTGGCGGGCAAGCTGCACACCGCCCGCAGCCGCAACGATCAGGTGGCGGTGGATTTCCGGCTGTTTACCAAAGAGGCGGCGCTGGATCTAGCCGACAAAACACGGGCTTTGCGGGCAGTCATGCTGGCCGAGGCCGAAAAGCACCTGGCCGACGAAGTGATTTTGCCGGGCTACACGCATTTGCAGGTGGCCCAGCCCATCTTGCTCAGTCACTGGTTCATGGCCTACGTTGCCATGCTGGAGCGCGATGAAGGCCGCTTCCGCGACGCTGCCGAGCGCATGGACGAATCTCCGCTGGGCAGCAGTGCGCTGGCGGGCACGCCCTGGCCCATAGACCGCCATAGCGTTGCCGCCGCCCTCGGGTTTGCCCGTCCTACCGCCAATTCTCTGGACGGCGTGGGCAGCCGCGATTTTGCACTGGAATTCCTGAGCGCCTGCGCCATTCTCAGCGCCCATCTGTCGCGCCTCTCCGAAGAACTGATCCTGTATTCCACCTTTGAATTCGGTTTTATCACGCTGCCCGATTCGCACACCACGGGCAGTAGCATCATGCCGCAGAAGAAAAACCCGGATGTGTCCGAGCTGGCACGCGGCAAGGCGGGGCGCGTATTCGGCAACCTGATGGGCCTGCTGACGGTGGTCAAGGGCACGCCGCTGGCCTACAACAAGGATTTGCAGGAAGACAAAGAGGGTGTGTTCGACTCCTACGACACCCTCAGCATCGTGCTGCGCCTGTATGCCGACATGATGCCCAAGACCGTCTGGCACGCCGAAAAAACCAAAGCGGCAGCGGCGCGAGGCTACAGCACCGCCACCGATGTGGCCGATTATCTGGCCCGGAGTGGCGTCCCCTTCCGCGAGGCCCATGAAGTCGTGGGCGGGCTGGTGGGCATTGCTTCGCGCTCTGGCCGCCAGCTCTGGGAACTGACCGACGCCGAACTGAAGGCCGCCCACCCGCTGCTGAGTGCAGAAGTAGCCCAGAACCTGACCGTAGAAGAAAGCGTGAAAAACCGCGCCAGCTACGGCGGCACTGCGCCCCTGCGGGTGCGGGAAGCGATTGCTGCGGCTAGGGCGGCGCTGGAATGACCTATTCAGAGGTTTGGGGGACGTTGGAACAGGGTTGGTGTGGCCCTGACGATGACATTTGGCGCGGAAAACTTGAGACAGAAGACGGCAATCTGTATCTCTGGATTGAGGCTCAAGAAATGCCTGACCTGCTGCCTCAACCTTTCCAACGCGCTCTTCTGCAAGAGGCTGTGACCGACTGGCAGGCGCTCAAACGTAAAGCAGTGGTTTATATGCGTGAGCGTATCTTGGCTACTCCCGCTCACTATGGTCTAGACCAAGACGAACGCCGCAAAGATGGCGGCCCGGACTGGTTACGGGCGAGTCTGGACGAGTATCTGCACGATTTCAAGCTGCGTCAGATCGGTGTGCCTGACCAGAGAGTTGATGCTCAGCAGGTCTACCTTGGGCTTGAGACTCACATGGACATTGAACATGGCTGTGCGGTTGAAATGAAGGCTGGGCAAGCTGTGTTCGATGGAATGTGGGCGGATTTCGGCTCCATGCTGATTCTTGAGAGCGAGTCGCATTCGAGACTGCTATGAGGCTAGAGCTAGAGCTGGACGGCACATTGCTGGGCAAGCGCCAGCAGGAATGGGCGCAGCATCTGGCGAACCCGGCCCAGAACCCGCTGCTTAACCGCGCCGAGTTTGCAGGCGGAGAAGTCGTGCTGGAAAACGACCTGTGCGTCTATACCTACGACAGCCGTTACACAGATGGCCTGCCATTCTCTGGCCTGATCGTGACCAAGCGCCCGTGTGCCACCGTATTCGACCTCACGCCCGCCGAAGCTGCTGCCACACACGCACTTTTGGCCGAAGTGAAGGCGCACCTTGACGCCACCGTGCAACCCGACGGCTATACGGTGGGCTGGAACGTGAACCCGGCGGGCGGGCAGCACATCCCGCATGTGCATCTGCACGTCATTCCCCGCTGGAACAGTGACGCGGCGGCAGGCGTGGGCCTCCGCTGGTTTTTCCGGCAGGTGGCAGACCAAGAAGCGCAGGCCAAATCGGTACAGGAACGACGACGAAGTCTGGCCGAAGCTTCCGCACCCGCCGCACCTCCGCCCGTTTCTGAATCTGAAGGAGTTCCCATGACTGCCACTGAACTCAGCACCATTCCCACTGTTCTTCCTCTGGCCCAGCAGCACGTCAAATTGCGCGAAGCCCTGCCCGCCGACTTCCCCGTGATTCTGGAACTGCTGACCCGCTGTGACCTGCACACATCAAGCGTGACGCCCGAAGGCAGCACCTACTGGATTGCCGACCTGAACGGCGTTCCCGGTGGCTGCATCGGCCTGGAGCATGGGCAGGGTGTGTCCCTGATCCGCTCTACTGCGGTGCTGCCCGACTCACGTTCTCAGGGTCTGGGCCGCGCTCTGGTGCGCAGCGCACTCACGCAGGCCAGTTTGCGCGGCGACCATACCGTGTACCTGTTCAGTCAGGAGGCGGGCGACTACTGGCGGCGGTTCGGGTTTGTGCCCACCAGCGGCGACGAGTTGTCGGCGGCCCTGAACGACGCGCCACAGGTCAAAAGTGGCCTGTGCCGGGGCTGGATTCACGAGGAACAGGCGTGGAAACTGACCCTTATCCATCAGGAGAGCGTGCAGCAGGAGAGCGCGGGGCAGTGAAACAGGGTGTGAATCCGGTTGCTGTCCGCACATGGGAGCGTTCCCAAATGGGCGCGGTGCGCTATGCTGTCGCCACGCAAAACCCAAGCGACCCGGACGCCCCCTCAGGCTTCCCCGCCGCGCCGTTCATTCCCACAGCTGGAGGCATCTACCATGACCGACTCATCTGTTCAAATTCGTCTCGCCAATGCCCAAGACAAAGACACCGTGGTTCGCGTGATGGAAGAAGCGGGCCTCAGCACCGAAGCGGCCCTGGCCGAAGGCACCACCTACTGGGTTGCAGAGCGCGGCGGGCAACCGGTAGGGGCCATCGGGCTGGAGCACGGCGACACGGCCTCCTTGCTGCGTGGAGCGGCCATTATTCCCACAGCGCGGGGCGGCGGGCTGGGCAGGCGCCTGGTCATGAGTGCCGTGGAATATGCGCAGGGACGCGGAGACCGCGCCATCTACATGTTCAGCAAGGGCGGCGACTGGGGCACCTTTGGATTTACGCAGGTGCCGCTGGCTGTAGTCATGGGCGACCTGCCCAACGCGCCGCAGATTCAGGCCTACAAAGCCAAAAGCGAGCGCCCCGGCGGAACCACATGGATGCGGGCACTGGATACGGGCGCAAGCAAAGCGTAAGTGGGGTTGTAGAGGGTGGATCGTGGATCGTCGTTTGGTCTAAATCTTTTCCCACGATTCACGTTCCACAATCCAGTTTCAGTCTTGGGGGCCACCCATGACCCTTTCCCTCGATTCCATCGCCGTTCCCGACCTGCACCCCGACGCGCCCCTCAGCACCCGTAAGGCCCGCCTTAGCGATATAGAGGCGATTCATGAGCTGATCGGATACTGGGCGGCGCGGGGATTGATGCTGGTGCGTTCGCGGGCACTGCTGGCCGAAACCATCCGCGACTTTCACCTGTATCTGGCTTCAGCCCACGCGGGCCACCCCGGCGGTCTGGCGGGTGTGTGCGGCCTGCACATGCTGGCCCCCGATCTGGCCGAGGTGCGCGGCCTCGCCATTCATCCGGCCATGCAGGGGCGTGGGCTGGGCAAAAAACTGGTGGAAGCCTGTGAGCAGGAGGCACGCGAAATTGCCCTGCCTGCCCTTTTTGCATGGACCTATCAGCAGGGATTTTTTGAAAAGTGCGGCTTTGTCCGCATCGACAAAACCAACCTTCATCCCAAAGTCTGGAGCGAATGCCAGCGCTGCGCCTTCTTTGAAAATTGCAACGAAATTGCGATGTTCAGAGAGCTGGGTTCAGGGAATTGATCTGACCTCTTCTCTGGCACAGGACATTCGCACGGGCCTGCATGACCGGGCCAACCCTGCCCTTGCTCCGGTCATGTTCGCCTATATGAAAGGCATCCAACCATTTTTGGGGGTGCAGACTCCAGCACGGCGCGAAATAGTCCGGGCAGCGCTGAAGTTTGAGCCTGACCGGGCGGCTCGCTTGGTTGCCGCCTCAGAACTGTGGGCAGGCGAATTCCGGGAAGAGCGGTATACGGCGCTCGACATTCTGGCAAGCAGTCGCCCCGGCCCCGCCGATCTGCCCTTTCTGGAAGGTCTGTTGCCAGAGGCCGACCATTGGGATCTTCTCGACACTTTGGTGCCGCTGCTGGCTCAGGCTTTTGCCGATGGGCAGCAGAGGCGCGAGCGGGTAGAAAGCTGGCGGGTCAGCCCCCACCTGTGGACGCGGCGGGCGGCAGTCCTGGCCCAACTGAAGGCCAAACACACCACCGATCAGGATCTGCTGCTGGGCACCATCCGCACCGTGCAGCACGAGCGAGAGTTTTTTATTCAGAAGGCGATAGGCTGGGCCTTGCGTGAGTACGCCAAAACCGATCCGCAGTGGGTGAGAGAAGCTGTAGAAACGCTGGGCCTCACCGGGCTGGCGCGGCGGGAAGCTCTCAAGCATCTGACCTAACCAAGCCCTCATCTGATGTGGGCGGTAGGCCAATATGCGCCTCCATCCGGCCTGCTGCCCCCTTAAGATGAACTCATGAAAAGAATGCTCTCGCTGACTTTGCTCCTCGCTGCCCTTGGTTCGGGGGCACAGGCCGCCACTCTGGCCCAGAATATGCCGGCTGGGGCGCTCCTGACTCTGGAAAGCAAGAATGCGGGTGGGGCTATAGACCGCCTGTTCGGGCTGGTGGGTCAGGTGGCTGAAACTGTCGGTGCAGACTCAGACTCTGAAATGGGCGACATCAGTCAGACTCTGGCTGGATTTCAGCAGATTTTGAAGGGATCGCTGGGACAGGAAAGCGCATTGGGGGTGTTCACGGTGGGCGCACCCGGCAAACCTTTTGCGCTGCATGTGCTGGCTGCCTCGCGCACCGATGACCTCTCCAAAGAGCTGCTGAGTGACATGCTGTCCGGCAAGCCCGGCGCGAAAGTCGGGCTGTATTCCTTTTCGCGGCAGGGTGACCTGTTCGTGGGCCAGTCGCAGGGATTGGTCTACATGTCCAGCAACAAAACCCTCCTGATGAACTACCTGGGCCGCCTGAGTGGCAGCACGGCCCCCCGCCTGCTGAATTCGGTGGCTTATACCACTCCTACTGCGGCAAAAGGCGCACAGGAACTCTCGTTCTTCGTCAATTTCTCGGCGGCAGCCAAAGTCGCCCGCAGTCAGTTCTCACGCTTCTTCCTGCCGCGCCTGCTGTCGCCCATCGTGGATGCCATCGATACTCTGGGCCAGTATTCGGCGGGATTCACCACCACGGCGGCGGGCCTGACCGGGCAATCGGCGCACGCAGTGAACTCGGCAGGCAAAGACAAACCGCTGAGCCGAATGCTGACCAGCACCACCGATTTTGCCGTGCAGAACATCATTCCTGCCAGTGCCGAAACGGTCAAAGCAACGGCCTGCGCCCCCGAGGCCAACGCCTACGCCGCCCGCTGGCTCACCCGCATCGATCTGCTTGATCCGGTGGGCTTCCTGACCGACAGCCAGCTTGCCAGCCACCTGGAGCGTTCGGCGCAGTACCTTGGCAACGAATGTGCTCAGGTGACGTTGGAGGGTGCGCAGGCAGCAGGCTTTGACGCCGCCAACCCGCTGAGCACCCTGGATTACAGCGTGACCTATCAGCGTGTGTCCGATCTGGACGCCGCTGAAGCGCATATGCCTGAATATACAGAGGCTGTGAATACGGCGCTGACAGGCCTGGCCCAGAGCCTGCGCGATCTGGTCAAGAACACGGATATGAGCGATCTGCCGGACATGGGCGGTATGAGCGAACTTCCCAGCGGTGCACAGGCAGGTGCATTGGCCGCCGCGCTCGGCAGCGTGGACAACCTGACCGATCTGATCGGCGGCCTGAAGATGGTGTATGCCTTCCGGGACGGCTACCTGATCACGGCTTTCAGCCAGACCGCCCTCGACGCAGCTCTGGACGAGGAAACTCCTGTATTGGCCGAGGACACAGACTTCAAGGTCGCCGAACTGAAAGCTCAGGGGTCGGCAGGCTGGCAGTATGCCCGCAACGCCGACGACGTAACCGAAGAACAGGTCATGGGCGTGTTTGCCAATGCCCTGCCCGAAGACCTGATGGACAGCGATATGGGGGATATCTTCAAGCCCGTGGGCAGCGTCCTGACCGATCTGATCAACCGTTACGACGGCATGACTTCCCAGAGCGCGGTCAGCGGCAATCTGATCGTCAGCAAATCCAACATCAAATTCGTCTGGTAAGACCGAATCCATCCATCTCAACAGCCAACACGCGGATCCTCTGTCCTGAATAAACGTTCCCAGCTTCCCTATTCATTCCAGATGCATTAAAATACGGCCTGCCAATGGGTGCGGCAAGCAAAAGAGGCTTTCCTGACTGCGTTTTGGTTGGGAAAGCCTCTTTTCTGGAGTGTATGAATACAACACCTTTGGTGCGGAGCTGTGCATCTCGCAGGTATTGCCCATCCGGATGCCCGCTATGATGCAGCACGCGCCATGAACTGCGTCCTGAGAGGCGCGAATGGAGGAGGACAGATATGAGTCTAATCAGTATGCTGAAAAAAGAACGGGCGATTTTGGCCCTCGAAGACGGCACGGTTTACCGGGGCTACGCGTATGGGCACCGGGGCGAAACGGTGGGCGAAGTGGTGTTCAACACCTCCATGACCGGGTATCAGGAAATCATGACCGACCCCAGCTACAACGGGCAGATCGTGACCATCACGTATCCGCATGTGGGCAACTACGGCGTAGCGATCTACGACATGGAATCCAATAAGCCCTATGTACGCGGCTTTATTTCCCGCGAGTTTTCCGGCACTTACAGTAACCACCGCGCCCAGCAGTCTTTAGAGGCGTTTATGCAGCAGTACGGCGTGGTCAGCATTCAGGGCATCGACACGCGGGCGCTGGTGCGCCGGTTGCGTTCGGGTGGCGTGGTGAAGGGTGTCATCGCCCACCGCTCCTACACCCATCCCGAAGACGCTTACGGCGAATTTACGCCCGCCGAAGAACAGGTCTATGTGCGCCGCGCTCAGGGTCATCAGGACATTGACGGCTTTGACATGACCCGCGAAGTAACCACCGCGCTGCCCTACGCTTTCCCGACCCTCCGCAGCGGCAAGCGCGTAGTCCTGATGGATTTTGGCATCAAGCACACCATTATCGAGCGGCTGGCCGAGGTGGGCATCGAACCTATCGTGGTTCCGGCCCACACGACCCCGGCGCAGATCATGGCGTTGCAGCCTCACGGCCTCTTTCTGAGTAACGGCCCCGGCGATCCCGCACCGCTGGAATATGCCCACAAAGCTGCCTGGGAACTGATGGGCCTGCTGCCCACTTTCGGCATCTGCCTCGGCCATCAGATTCTGGGCCTCGCGGCAGGCGGCAAAACCTTCAAGATGAAGTTCGGTCACCGGGGCGGCAATCAGCCTGTCAAAAACCTCTTAACAAACACGGTAGAAATCACATCTCAAAATCATGGATACGCTGTCGATCTGGAATCCATTCCCAATGGAGCCTTTGTCGCCACGCACGTGAACCTGAACGATGGAACATTGGAAGGGATGGCCCATACCCGTTATCCGGTGTTTTCGGTGCAGTATCACCCGGAGGCCAGTCCCGGCCCACACGACAGCCGCTACCTCTTCAACAGATTTATAGAGGAGATAGATTTATTTGATGGGGGTACTGGTACACCCGTTGCCAAAGCTTCTACGGGCCGCTTTGGGGTTTGACAAACACTCTTCGGACCGGGATGATGCTGGAGGCTGAGAAGTAAGAAATTTCATACTTCAATAGAATTGCCATTCTATACTCAGCAAGTACTCATCTTCAGCGGCCTCTGCCCACGCGTCAGAGGGTGTCAATGTTCACAGTCCTATTTTTGATTTGTGAATTTTTCGACATATAATTAGCTGTTCCGGAGCTATGAACCATCTGGCCTATACGGGCGCCTGCCAGATGCGGAGCGAGTGGCGCGACCGACAGAACTGTGGAGTTTTTTCCACGTCTGTCGGTCTTTTTTTGTATAGGAGGAGTTCACGTTGAACCGCACCCCTGTTGTTCTTTCCAGCCTGTGGCTTGGCCTGACGGTCATGGCCGTGGCCCAGACCACCCCGTCCACCAGCGGCACGGTCAACAAGGCCATCAAATTCGTGCTGGCACAGGATCTGATCAAGATCACCACTGCCGAGGGCAAAACCACCGAGCAGGTGATTCTGGCTCCCAAAACAGTGCTGCCCAACGACATTCTGCGCGAGGAAGTCAACGTGACCAACATCAGTGGTCAGGTGCTCAACGGGGTCCTGGTGGGCATCCCAGTACCCAAGGGGACCGAGTTTAGCGGTCAGGCGACGCCCAGCAACGAGCGCTGGAAGCTGCTGTATTCCATTGACGGCGGCAAATCGTACTCGGCCACACCGACCCGGACGGTGACAGTAACGGAAAACGGCAAAAGTGTGACCAAGCAGGTCGCTGCCCCGACCAACACGTATACCCACGTGCGCTGGACGCTCGCCACCCTCAAGAAGGACGAATCGTTGAAGCTCAGCTTCCGCGTCAAAGTCAAATAGCACCTCAGCCGTTCAGCCCCACTTATTGAGCAGGTTTTTGTCCGGAAGTTCATTTGCATTGTCAGGAAGTCGTTGAGTCCGAGCACTAAACAGGAGAACACATGAAGAAGTCTTGGTCGTTCATTTCTATGCTGGCAGCCCTCGCTCTGGGCACCGCCTCTGCCGCAGGCACCACCGCTGGCACGCAGATCATCAACAAAGCCGAAATCGTGTTCACGCCCGAAGTTCCCACGGGTACCACGCCTCCCACTCCTATCACTGTGCCTTCTAACCCTGTGGTGACCACGGTGCTGCCCGTGCCCAGCTTTACCATCACGCCCAACGATGAGGGTGCGGCTGGCCCCACCTTCGAGACCCAGAACAACGATCTGAAAAAACCACTGAAGCCCGGCGATACTGCCGTGTTTCATTACGTTTTGACCAACACCGGCAACGTGCCAAACGAAAGCTACGCCCTGACCAGCCTGACCGACAGTCTGTCCGGTGCGCCCAAGCCTACCGACGTGCGTTACTACCTTGATGCTGATAAAGATGGCGTTCTTAGCCCTGCTGAAATTACAGCAGGTCCTATCACGAGCATCACGGGTGTCAACCCCGGCGATACCGATGCCAAACAATTCTTCCAGGTGTACACGGTGCCCACCACCGCTGTAGACGGCAACAAGTTGGGTGCCGATCCCGTCGGTACGCGTCTGCCCAATGCGGGCACTAATCTCGAACCCGCTGCTCCTTTCACGCAGCCTGTCGATAACGACAACTACAACACCGTGACCGTACAGCGTACCGACGCTGGCGTAATCGGGCCTAAGAGCGATCCTGACGGCAACGGTACGCCCACCACGCCTGCCTACCCCTCCACCGATCCTACCCCCGTGACCGTGACGCCCACTGCGACCGATACGCAGGAAGCTCCCGCCACCACGACCACCACCCAGATTACCTTCACCAACACCGTCCAGAACAACGGCAACCGTCCTGATGTTTTCGATATCACCACTGTTCAGGACAACTTCCCCGGCGCAACGGTGGTCCTGTACACCAAAAACCCCGACGGCAGCAAAGGCCCCGTGTTGCCCGACACCGACGGCGACGGCAAGCCCGACACCGGCAGCCTGCAACCCGGCGAGGTCAAGGACATTCTGGTGCAGGTCACCTTCCCTGCAGGCACCCAGCCCGCCGATCCTCTGGTCAAGCCCACGGTAGTTGTCACGGCCACAAGCAGCAACGATCCCACCAAGAGCGACTCCACCAAGGACATCGTGAACCTGCCCAAGGTTTCGTTCGGTGATCCCACGCCGACCCCCGGCGGTGACATTACGCCTCCTCAGACCGGCACTCCACCCGTCGATTCCACTGGCACCCCGGTCAACCCCGGCACTCCCCAATGTGTTACCACCGTCACCAGCTACTTCGCTATGGAAGTCGCCAACCTCGGTACTGCTCCCGACCTGTTCAACATCAGTGGCGTAGCCCCCATCAAGCTGACCAACGGCACGGTTGTGAACACCCCTGTGACCTACTACCGTGACGTGAACGGTAACGGCGTGAAAGATGCTGGCGATACCCTCCTGACCGACAGTGCCGCCGACACCGACAGCATTCCCGATACGGGCCTCATCGCTCCCAACGCCGAAGTGAAGCTGATCGCGGCGCTGGCTATTCCCTGTGACGCTGCTGCCCAGACCATCGTGCTGAACCAGACGGCCACCTCGCCCATCAGCGGCGTAACGGTGACCGACCCCAACGACACGGTCACGGTGGGCACGACGCCTGTTGCCATGCCTGACAAGAAAGGCCCCGCGACTGCCAAGCCCGGCGAACTGATCACCTACACCATCGTGGGCAAGAACACCAGCAACGCCAACATCACCAAGGCGTTCGTGAAGGACACCGTGCCTGCCAACACTGCCTTTACGTCCCTCGTAAGTGGTGGCGTGACCAAGACGGCCAGCTGGACGGCCACCAGCACGGCAGCGGGTACCATTCTTTACAGCACCAACGGCACCAGCTGGAGCGCCACGGCCCCCGCCGTTCCTCAGGCGGATAGCACGACCTTCTACGCGGCTGTCGATACCAACGGTGACAGCACCATCACCATTGCCGACATCCTGAAGCCCGGCGAGAGCATCACCGTCACCTTCAGCGTCATCGTCAAGTAATCCTCTCCTGGCGCACCCTGCCTGCTTGGTGGGGTGCGCTCTGCACACCGAATCCCCCATTTTTCTTTGACTTTGAATCCCAGCTTTCTCTGACAACATAAGACTTCTTTTTCTCAACACTTCGGAAGATCAGACCCCTGAGTCCATTTCCGGGAGGCAACGTGCGTAAACCCTTTGTGCTCAATACGCTGGCGGCTCTGGCGCTGGCCCTCGCCAGTTCCGCGTTCGCCGCAGGCTCGCCCGCCGGAAGCGTGATTCAGAATCGGGCCTTCCTCGAATTCACGCCCGGTGAGGGGCAGCCCCCTGTGGTTCTTCCCTCTCCTCCGGTAGAAACCACCGTATTGCCTGTCTGTGCCGTCAGTGTGCTGCCCAATGGTACGCGGGCCGCGCCTGGTCAGAGTTACAGCCTGCTGCCCGGAGAAGACGCGGTGCTGCGCTATGTGGTCGCCAATACCGGCAACGCCAGTAACACGCTGTCATTGCAAGTAGCTACCGACGCGGCGTCCCAGTTCACGCCCGGTGACCTGAGCCTGCACATCGACAGCAACGGCAACGGCATCATCGACGCCAATGAACCCGCCGTGACCCAGATCACGCTGGCCGCCGACCAGACCGCAGACATGCTGGTGCAGGTCGCCACTGCCCAGAACGCACGCGGCGACGCCTTCCTGAACCTGATCGGCAGTTGCACGACCAATCTCACGGCAACGGCAGGCGAGCGCGACGAAGACAACGTGGCCCGCGTAACTGTCGGTGATCCGCCCACCCTCAGCGTGACCAAAACCTTCTCGCCGCCCAGCCTGAAACCCGGCGAAGAAACCACCGTGACTGTCACCGCCCGCAACACGGGTACAGGCGCTTCCCGCGAGGTGCTGATCACCGACATGATCAACACCGCCGCCATGAAAGACTTTATCTTCATTGGTGGTAGCGCCCGCCTCACCGACGCGCAATCTGCCGCCATTGGCAGCATCGAGTACACGCCCGACGGCACTGTTTGGCAAGCGGCCGAGTCCGTGCCTCTGGCGGGCTTGCGGGGCCGGATTTCCAGCCTTGCGCCCAATACCAGCGTTGTACTGTCTTTCCGCCTGCGTGCGCCCCTGACCGAACTGGGCACGCGCCGTAATATCGCCAACCTTGTCAGCAGCGACCAGACGGTAGAGGCCCCCGCTGACGTGACCGTGAAATATAACCCCGAGCTGGCGCTGGGGCCGGTGGGCAACCCGCGTGCCCTGCCGGGCGGCGAACTGAGCCCCAACGATCTGCAGGTCAAAGACGCGGCGGTGCTGGGTCAGGAAGTCTGTTTTGTCCAGACGGTGCAAAACCTGGGAGACCGCCCCGACACGCTGACCATCACGGGCCGCCTGCTGATCGGGGAAGCCGCCCTGCGCTTTACGCAGGTAGACGGCACCGCGATCACCGAGCCATTCCAGATTCCTAACCTTGCACCGCAGGCCACTCAGGATTTCCGGGTGTGCGTGACGCCCAGCAAGGCAGGCATGGGCACAGAAGCCCTGCGTCTGGAACTGACGGCCAAGAGCAGTGTGGGAGCCGCCGACAACCTGACCATCGACAGCATCCTGACCCTGGCGGCCAATGCCCTGAAACCCGTCAAGGCCGTGGACGCGGGCGACATGAAACTGGTGGATCCGGGTCAGAACCTGACCTATACCCTGACCTTCACCAACGCCCAGACCTTCGCCCTGACAGACGTGGTGGTGCGCGATAACCTGAACGTGATTCAGATTCTGGACGCCGCAGGCAAGCTGACCCGCACAGATACCCTGGAATTTGTGAGTGCCGATCAGGGGGGCGTACTGGAAGGCACCGAAGCTGTGTGGCGCTTTCCCAGTGTGGCAGCGGGCCAGACCTTGACCCTGACCCTGAAGACCCGCGTGCCTGCCACCACCCCTGACGGAGCGAGCGTCGTCAATACCTTTACCGTCTCCAGTGGTGAAATCCCCGCGCCCGTACCGTCCAACCCCATCAAAAACCCGGTGTTCGACGATGCCAATCTGACCCTCGTCAAGAGCAGTACGCCCGCGCTGGTGTCGTTTGGACAGGAGATCACCTACACCTTCACCGTGACCAACAAGAGCACTGCCGCCAACCTGACGCTGATCGAGGTGACGGACAATCTGCCCAAAGGTCTGGTGTATGTGGAAGGCAGCAGCACGCTGGACGGCGCGTCCATCACGCCCACTGTCACGGGCCGTCAGTATGTCTGGCGCATTCCTGGCCTCGCCGCCGGGCAGGTGGCCGAGGTCCGTTTCCGCGCCCTCGTGACACCCGATGCGGGCACCGAAATTCGCAACAGCGCAATCGCCTCAGGGATCTCGCCCGGCGGCGTGCCCACCAACCCTACGCCTCCCAGTACGACCGTGACCATCATCACCCCTGAGAGCATTTTCGGGCGCAGCACCGCCGATATCGTGGGCTACGTGTTCCTCGACCGCAACCGGGACGGCATTTACAACAAAGGCTCGGATGTGCCCTACCCCAATGCCCGCGTGATTCTGGCAAACGGACGCATTGCCCTGACCGACCTGGAAGGCCGCTACCACTTCGGCAACATTATGGAAGGCACGGTGGCTGTGCGCCTCGACCCGAACAGCGTCGTTCCCCAGAATCTCAGTGTGCCGCAGGACGCTGGTCTATCGGGCAGCCGCCTGGTGTACGTGCGGAACCTGACCAGCATCGACTTCCCCCTCGCCCCGGACGGCGGCGACATCGCGGTGATCCGCGACACCACCCTGCGCATGCGCGGCGGCCTGCCCGAAGCTCAGAACAGCTTTGCCGTTCGCAAGCAGGTCTTCACCACCGAGGAGACGGGCGTGTACCGCGTGCAGCTGATTCTATCGGCCAGCGCAGACCTGCCAGGCTTTGAACTCACCGATCCCTTGCCCGCTGACGCCACGCTGCTCGACGGCCAGAACGTCCTGAATTTCGACACGCTTCCCAGTGGAGAACGGGCGGTCACGTACCGCTTCCGCTGGGCAGGCGATTCCAAAGGTGCCGTCACCGACCCGACGGCCAGCTGGAGGTACTGAGTGAAACGCGCTCTGACAACCCTCACGGCGGCGCTGCTCAGCACAGCCGTCGCCCAAGAAATCGCCACTTCTCTGCCCATGACCAGCATCGGCAACAAGCTGATGTGGACGGTCGGTGATCAAGACCTGAAACTGGTGGTGGGCCTGAGTTCCCGCGTGCAGCTTGATGTCTACGGGGCACAGTTCGATCCGCAGGATTACCGTGGTGACAACTACTACGGCGATGAGAACTATTCGACTGAACGCCCCAAAGTACCGGTCACCAGCACATTTACGCTGATCGATGCGAGTGGGCAGGTGGTCAAAGAGCAGAACTTCGGTGTGGGTGCCCAGGACTGGCAGACCTTCCTGAATGCCGACCTGCCCGCTGGAAACTACACCCTGAGGGTTCGCACCGAGGGTAGCGGTAAAAATACCTTCGCCTTCCGCCTGAACTCCATCAGCGCCGCTGTGGAAGCCGAGCACCTGAACGTCACCATCCGGTCGAACGACTGGGTTCCGGCGCTGAATGTGATCAATCCCGGCGGCGACATGAGCATCCGGATGTACGACGGCGACGGCGCGGGCGAACTGGAAGCCGAACTGCGCGACGCGGCGGGCAACGTCTATCCCCAGAAGGTCAGCGGCCAGTTGCAGTGGGACGACATTCAGGTGCCTGCCGAGAAGGGGAACTACACCCTGTATCTGCGCCAGCCCAAGGGAACTTTTCAGTATTCCAACTCGGTCGGCTTTGAGCTGAGTACTGGCCCGATCAAGGTTGTGGTGGCCGATACCACCGGACGCCTGGAAGTGCTGGCCGAACTGGTGCTGCCCGACGAGGTGCTGCCCACGCAGGCGACCGTAACTGTTGGCGAGCAGGCTTACAACGTGAACGGTTCGGTCGGCCCGCTGACTGTGCCTGCCAACGACTACCCGGTCAAGGTGGAGCCCATCAAGGGCGCGGTCGTTACCTCCGACAAAGAAACCGTCACGGTCGTCAAAAAAGAGACCGCGCAGGTCAAGGTACAGGTCAAGCCCGATGTGGCTCTGTCCTTCAGCGCCGACAAGCCGGAAGTGTGTGTGGGCGACGTGGTGACCTTTACGGCCCGTGCCAGCACCGAATTTGTGCGTCAGACCCTGCCCGCCCAGTTGCGTGTCAAGTTGCCTGCGGGCTTCACGGCTGCCGGAGAAACCACTGCCACCGCCCGCATAGATGCCAGCAATCCCAGCGTTCTGACCTTCGAGGCCAAGGCCGATACGGCAGGCAGCGGAGACTTTACCGCGACCCTGTTGCCCTGGAACAAAACTCAGGCTCTGGGCGTCAAGGTGCTGCCCACCGCCACCCAGATCGAACTGCGCCGCGCACCTCTGGCCCCCACTCTGGCCGGAGAAGTGGTCACGGTCAGTTTGACGGTCAAGAACACCAGCGCCGCAGACGCGCCCTATACCCTCACCGATACGCCCGGCGAGACGCTGGAAGCCCTCGATCCGGTGGTCTTCAGCGGCACCCTGAAACCCGGCGAAGAACAGACCCTCAGCTACCGCGCCCGCGTGCGTGGCGACGCCGGAGCCGAAGGCCAACTGAACGCCACCCTGACCAGCAACTGTGAGAGCAGTCAGACGGTGGGCGGCGTCCTGGGCGTGCAGACTCCGCCGCCTGTGGTGGTCGCTCCGACGCCTGTGGTATCGGTGGCCCGTGAAAGCACGGTGCGGATTCCCTTCGACGCGCCCAAGGCGGCCACCCAGATCGTCATCGCGCATCAGCCGCCCGCTGCTTCGGTGTATGTGCCCGGCACCAGCACCCTCAGCGGCAAGGCGATTGCCGACCCCCAGACCGGTCCCAGCGGGAAGTTTTACTGGACGACCCCCGGTGCGGCCACTGGCGTACTGACCTACCGCGTGACGCATGAGGGCAGCCTGCCCGCGCTGGCAAGCCCCACCCTTATCGGCAAATACGCCAAAGACCGCCTGGAAGTCCTGGTCGGTGACGGCCAACTCGACGACCTGAAAGCCCTCACTTCGCTGACCCAGAGTGCGGTGGCCGCGAATGAAAATGCCGGGGCTGTGAAGTTACCCCTCGACGGGGCCGTCTTCCGTGACCGCGACCGCATCACCATTGCCGTGCAGGGCGACGTGACCGACAGGGCAGTGCCCAGTATCAACGGCGCACCCATCAGCGCGGCGACCCTCGGCAAGACTGTCGTGGACGCTACGGGCACGACTCAACGTCAGGAATATTTCGGGATTCCGCTGCGTACCGGTGAAAACACCATCACCTACGGCGGCCAGAGCATCAAAGTGTTCCTGTCGGGCAGCCCGGTCGCCGCCCAATTTACGCCCCAACAGCTCATTGCAGACGGTGTGACTCCCCTGCGCGTGGGTATTCGCCTCACCGACGCTGCCGGAATTACCACCGCCAGCTCCAACGTGACGGTGCAGGCCGATCTGGAAGTCACCCAGGGCGACAGCCAACCGCGTGTGGGGTCGTATCAGGTCAAATTGACCGATGGCGTGGGTGTGCTGGAACTCGAACCCCTCAGCGCCCCGACCAGCTTTACCGTGCGCCTGCTGCTGGGCGAAAAAGTGATCAGCCGCTCGTTCGAGGCGGTGCCCAGCAAAACCCGCGTGGGCATCGGCATGCTCAGCGTGGGCGCAATCTTGCAGCAGGGCGGCGACCTCTCGGGCACCGTTGCCAGCGAAGGCCGGGTGCACGGCTACCTGGAAACCCCGATTGGCGACGGCAAACTGTACGTGGCCGCCAGCGGCGCAGTAACCGGGCAGGGCACCACCTTTACCCGTGATCTGGGCGTCAACCTGCCCACCACAGCCAATCCGCTGGTGCGTTACTCCAACTACGGCGATTCCTCCAGCGAGCAGATTCCGTTGCAGGGTATCGACCCCATCGCTGCCCGCTACGAGCACCCGGCCTTCAATGTGCAGTACCGCCAGTCGGCTGTGCCGGTCGATGTGTTCAATGTCGGGGTCACGCCCACGGCGCTCAGCGGCTTTACCCGCAGTAACCCGCAGGTGTCGGGCTTTGCGGCCTTGTTGCCTGCCGACCTGATCACCAAAACCTTTGCAGCCAACGGAACCCGCATCCTGACGCTGGGCAGCAGCGACCTGCAACCCGACAGCGAAACGGTAGAACTGGTCACCCTGGACCGTCTGACCGGAGCCGAGCAGATTCAGACCCTCCGGCGTCTGACGGACTACACCCTTGATCCAGCGGCGGGCGTGCTGTCTTTCCAGCGCCCCATGAATCTGGTCGATGAGCGCGGCAACGAAGTGCGTGTGCGCGTGTCCTACCGCCTGAACGATCCCCTCGGTGAGCGTCAGTTGGCGTGGGGCGTACAGGTCGCTTCTCGCCTGGGCGATTCCCTGAAAGTTGGGGCCGCTGTGGTGCAGATGGACAGCGTGACCTCGGTGGGAGCGCGTGCCCAGTACGACGACGGCACCAGCCGCGCCGACGTGCTGGCCGCCTACGCCGGATCGGGCCTGCTGCTGAACGGCACGGCCAGCGCCCAGACCGACCGCTTCAGCGCCAGCGGCAGCTTCCGCCTTCAGGGAGACGGTTATACGGGCCTGAACAGCGTCAAACCCGGTCTGGCCGTGGCTGCCGACGCCACCTATAAACTCAGCGACCACTTTGGCGTGAATGCACGCGGCACCTACCACCGCGAAGCCGACACCAACAACAATCCCAGCGACGATGTCAGCGGTGGCTACGCCGACCTGCGCGGCCTCTATACTTTTGCCCCATTTACGCTGGGTGCGGGGATCCGCGCAGGCGTCGGCGATCAGCAGGGCTTCGGCGTGGTGGGCAGCGTGGGCTATACACGCGGCGGCACCAGCCTGACGCTCGACCACGCCCAGGGCATCAGCGGTGACCTCGCCACAGTCACCACCCTGAAAGCCAGCGTACCTGTGGCCGAAAACGTGACTGCCGAAGCTCTGGACGTGTATACGTGGGGCACCGGGCACCGCGCCTCGGTGGGTCTGAAAGCCAAACTGGGGATGACCAACCTGGCCCTGAACTACGATCTGCCCACCGCAGACGGCGCAGGCAACCGTGCCCGCTTCGGCGCAGATACGGCCCTGCCGCTCTCCGACAAATTGTCGCTGGGCCTGAACGGCAGCTACGTGATGGATCTGGCAGGGGATGAGGATGGCTGGAACACCGGAGCGAGCCTGCGCTTCAAGGAAGAGCGCCTGAGTGCCACCGTCGGCGGCGATCTGAGCAGTGTGGGCGAGGGTGGAGTTCGCGCCGTACTGAAGGGCGGAGCCGCCTACAGCTTGAACGACGAATGGACACTCAGCGCAGACGGCACCCGCGTGTTTGCCGCCACTGCCGCCGAAAGTGGCAGCGCGTTCGCAGTCTCGGGGACGTTGCGGGCCAGCCAGTGGCAGGGCCTCGCCTACCTGCGTTACAAAGGCGGCGTGCTGGCGGGCGGTAAACCCGAAGTCATTGCCGAGGCCAACCTCGAATACCACGTGCCCAAATACGCGGTGCGCGGTGGTCTGGCTGCCCGCTCACTGCTCGACACACCCGGTAGCCTCACCTATCAGGCGTCGGCCAGCGGCACCTATTACGTCACCGACCGCCTCGGCCTCGGCCTGGCTGCCCGCGCCCTCGTGCAGCCCGCCACCAATGTCAGCGCCGTCAGTTTGGGCCTCGAGGGCAGCTACCGTGTCCTGCCCGGCACCTGGGTCACGGCAGGGTACAACCCGCTGGGCTTTCAGGGCATCGGCACCAATATCTACACCCGTCAGGGCGCGTATCTGCGCCTCGACCTGATGCTCGACGATGGACAGCCCAACGGCGTCCGGGTGGGTTCGGGGTCTCCGGCCTCGATTCCAGCGGGCCTGACGGCCTCGGCTGATCCTTTCTCGGCTCTGGCCCCGGCTCCAGCCTCAGGCTTTCCGGTTCTGCCAGGGGATCGCTGATGGATGCCTTGTTTCAGAGTGGGTTATCCAAATTCATATCTATACGCTTGTCCGGACTGCGCCGCGCCCCACGCACAGTCGTTTTAGGTAAAGACCATCCTTTTTGGAGAAATAACATATGAGACTGAACTGGTTGCCTGTTTCGCAAAGGCTCAAGGCGTACGCGCGTTCGGCCTTCCGCCTCGGTTTCGCAGTTCCGGTCTTGGGGGCAGCCCTCTTGGGCAGCTCGGCACTGGCCCAAACGACTGCTCAGAGCGGAAGTTACTGCACGGCCATTTACGGCGTCGGTTCGGACGGCGCGATCACGTTTTTCAATACGGCCAACAAGACGTTTATGCAACTGTCTAGTGCGCCAGTGACGAACATCAATGCGGCGGCGGTTGATCCTTCCAGTGGACTGCTTTATTACATAGACCGGGCGGTATCAAGGCTGTACAGCTACAATCCAGTGACGCAGGCCCACACGGCCATCGGTTTGTTCAAGTCTCCTTCCGGCACCAGCGACAGCAGCCACCTGATTGCGGGTGGGTTCGATGAAAACGGCAACTACTATATTTATTACGATGACGGTCAATATACGACGATCAACAAAGCCACAGCTGCAATTACTGGCTATAAAAAGTTGACCTCGACCAGCGCGTTATCCACTTTATCCAACGGTGACTTGGCCTTTAACGGTGCCAGCGGGTACGCCATTTTTGAAACAGGCGCGGAGCGGCGATCCAATGTCTTCCGGTTCAATCCGTCCACAGGCGTGCTGTCTAATCCCAAGCCAATGACGTTGAATGGAAACGCCGTCTATAACGTCATCAACGGTCTAGCCTACGAAGCTGTTTCGGGCAAGTTTTTTGTCAGTGCCAGTAACGCATCTGGAGGTGCAGGCACGTCGCTTGGCCTCTTTGAACTCGATGTCACCACTGGAAACATGACCTCGGTCAACAACATTGCGAATCTGACAGACCTTTCCAGTTGCTCGCGTCCCCTGCCGTTTCCTCCCACCCTGACCAAGAGCTTTTCTCCTCAGAATGTGGTGGGCGCTCCAGCCACGACCCGCCTGAGTCTCACCATCGGCAATCCCAATGAGGCCCCGATCTACCTCAATTCAGACTTTGTCGATCAGTTGCCCAGCATTCCTGCCCAGATGCGGGTGGCAGCCCAGCCCAATATTGGCGGGACTTGCCCGGTCAGCGCCGTTACGGCAGTCGCAGCCGACACCAAAGTCGTTCTCAAAGCTGGCACCGCCATTCCAGCATCGGGCTGCACGATCAGTGTCGATGTGACCGTTCCGCAGGCGGGCACCTATACCAATGTCGTTGCGGCGAGTGCCCTGAGTACCACGGTGGGTTCTCCGTCTCAGCCCGCCACTGCCACGCTGACCGTGACTGCCGCCTCCAACCTGTCGTTGACCAAAACTGCCGATAAAACCAGTCTGCTGCCTGGCGGCGACGTGGTCTTTACGATTATCGTCAACAACACTGGTGGAGCAGCAGGGACCAACGTCGTGATCCGCGATCAGTTGCCCAAGGGCTTCACCTTCGTGAGCGCCACCCCAGCCCCGACCAGTACCGCCCCGACCAGTGATGGCCGCGCCACCGATCTGATGTTTACGTTGGGCACCCTGGCGGCCAACTCGCAGACCACCATCACGGTGCGGGCCAAAGGAGTCAACCCGAACCTCATCGTCGCTCCCTCTTTCGACAATGATCTGAATTACCGCAACATCGCGGAAGTGTTCAGAAACGATACGCCGGATATCAACAGCGTTCCTGCCAACTGCACCAGCAGCACGCTGACCGCAGAAGACGATTGCAGTTCGGTGCGTGTGCCTGTCACCGTGCCTCAGGTCTCCACTGACCTCGCGGTGTACAAGTACGTCGATCTGACGAATGCTGAATATCCCAGCCGCAATCCCGAGATCAGCCAGTACTACAAGGGCGACACCGTGCCGTACTACTTTGAGGCCTACAACAACGGTCCGAATGCCGCCGACGGAGCCACGCTTGTCGATGCACCGCGATTGGCGGGTCAGCTGACCTACGTGTCCTGGACCTGTACGGCCAGTGGAGGTGCACAGTGTCCGGCTGCCAGCGGTCTGGGCGCTCCCAATCTGACTCTGCCCAAGTTTCCTTCCGGCGGAAAAGTGGTGGTGCGCTACCTCGCGGTGGTCAACGTCGTGATCAGTCAGTTGTACAACGTGGTCACGATTGCGCCTCCTCTGGGCGTCACCGATACTCAACCTGCCAACAACAGCGACACAGTCTATATCTGTGCCCACCTTGTCCCCGACCTCACGCTGACCAAGACCAGCAACGGGCCTTGGACGGTCTTGCAGCCCGGAGCGACCTACACGCTCACGGTGACCAACATTGGTACGGCCAGTACAGGCGGCGCACTGATCACCGTTGAAGATTTGTTGCCAGTGGGAATTGGCGCGGCTTTCACCAGCGGCTTTTCTCCTGCGCCTGGCTGGACATGCACGTATTCCGATGAAGCCAGTCAGGGCCGAGGCACCAATCTGAATCCTTACGAAGCCCAGCGGGTGTTGTGTACCAGCACCGTTTCTGTGGCCGTCAACGGGGTCGTGAGCCTGACCCTGCCGGTCAACGTGACGCCCAACGCCCCCGCCACCGTGTTTAACCGTGCCAGCGTGGGCAAAAGCAACGACTCCGATCCCCGACCCAACCCAACGATGTGCAGCAAGACTTCCTATCCGTGTGCTGTAGATACCACGGCGGTCACCCCGCGCCCCTTGCCCCCGACCGCCTGTGTGGTGGGCAGTGCAGCCGCGACCAACCTGTTGGCCCAACCGCTCACCGGTTATCAGAACAACGACACCGCCACGATCGAAACCTCTGCCACCCTGGTGAGCAGCGCCGCTGGCCTGACGGCGGGCACTGGCCCCAATGGAAGCTTCGTGATTGACGGTACCTATACCTTCAACAACGGTTACGGCCCTATGAGTAGAGCCACACGCTTTGAACTCGTGGTTGACGGTACGGTCTACGCCACCTTCCTGACCGAAGACGGTTACAGTGGCCGTGCCAGCGTGACTGCCCAGAACGGCGCGACCCTGGTGGGTGGGGCCACCTCCTTGCAGCTCAACCGCATCGGTTCTTCGCGGGTATGGGTCACCTTGCCCAGCAGTGTCCAGTCTGTTGCGAGCCTGAAAGTCAGATTCGTACCGAGTGGAACCAGCGGCCAGATTTCGGACGATTACGGGTTCAGCATTACGGGCCTGCTGGGGTGCGTCAGACCTGACCCCAAAGCTGCCGTGACCAAGACCGTACAGAACATCACGGCGGGTGGGCCAGTGGGCGCAACTGGAACAGGCAAGCCGGGTGAGGTACTGGAATACTGCATTGCCACCCTGAACACCGGCAACGTGAACCTGACCAAGCTGGGCTTTGGCGACAACGTACCTGCCAATACCTCCTTCCAGATAGGCGCGTACGGTGTGGACAAGGACATCCGGCTGACCTACCCGACAGGCGACGTTTTCCTGACCGCTGCCGCCGACGCTGATACGGGCGTACTGACCGCAGGACGTGTCACAGTCAGCCCCGGAACCTTCGTGCTGGTTCCTGGTGCCCAATTTACGGTGTGCTTCCGGGCCACCATCGGCTGATCTAAAGATTCTTCTGGTTCAGGCGGGCCGCTCTCTGTACGGGGGCGGCCCGCTTCCGACCAAGCTTGAATTTAAGCTTTCTTGACCCTGCCGGATGCTGAACGGAAACCCACAATTATGTTGCAGGGCAGGCGAGACACTGCCGCCCAAGGAGTTTGCCTGCCATGAGCGACCAACCCAATCTGTTTGACGATGCCCTCACCGATTCCCCTGCCGTGACCCTGCCTGACGACTGGGCCGAGCTTCTGAAGGGTGAAACCAGCCAGCCGTACTTTCGGCAACTGATGGAGTTCGTGGCCCATGAGCGCGAAACTGCCACGGTATACCCGCCGCCCGAGGACATGTTCACGGCACTGAGGCTGACGCCTTACGCGGACGTAAAAGTGTTGGTCCTAGGCCAGGATCCCTATCATGGGGCGGGGCAGGCACATGGCCTCAGCTTCAGCGTGCGGCCCGGGGTGCGCCCACCGCCCAGCCTCGCCAATATCTACAAAGAGCTGCGCGACGACGTCGGTTTTCAGATTCCCAAACACGGATCGCTGACACCCTGGGCCGCACAGGGCGTGCTGCTGCTGAATGCCGTGCTGACCGTGAGAGCCGCAGAACCCAACAGCCACGCCGGAAAGGGCTGGGAGAAATTCACCGACGCCATTATTCGGGCGCTGAACGCCAAGCCGGAGCGCGTGGTTTTCATCCTGTGGGGAGCCTATGCCCGCAAGAAGGCCAAACTGATTACGGGGGCGCAGCACACGATCCTGGAAAGTGCCCACCCCAGTCCTCTCAGCGTTACCAAATTTATGGGCAGCAAGCCCTTTTCACAGACCAATGCAGCGCTCAAAGAGGCCGGACTGACGCCCATAGAGTGGCAACTGCCCATGCAGGCCGAGTCCACCGCGCCGGAGAACAGCTAGTGCCCGGACGCACTGAACTGCTGCAAGATGAATACCTGCGGCGCGGGGGGCGTGATCCCAAAGCCTTCGAGTACACCTTCCCAGATGGCGAGCCGTACACCGACCCGGACGGCTTGGCGCGTATCGCTGCGCTGGCGGTGCCGCCCGCCTATACCGCTGTATACGTATCGCCCGACCCGGACGCCGAATTGCAGGCCTTTGGCCGTGACGCTGCCGGACGGCTGCAATACCGCTACCACCCCGATTTCGTGCAGATCGGTGCCCTGAAGAAGTGGCAACGCCTGACCCGTTTTGCCGGGGCGCTTCCTACCTTGCGGGCCGTGACCACCACTGACCTGCGCCTGAGCGGATTGCCGCCGCGCAAGGTGATGGCCCTGATGAGCCGCGTGCTGCATGTGGCCCGCTTCCGGGTGGGCAGCGACGCCTATGCCCGCAACCACAAAACCTACGGCCTGAGTACGCTGCGGCAACAGCACGTGAAGGTACAGGGCAGCACAGTCACATTTCATTTTCGGGGCAAGCACGGCGTGACGCAGCACAAGGCCACCCAGGACCGCACGCTGGCCGCCAACATAGAACGCCTGCTGGAATTACCGGGGCCGTGGCTGTTTCAGGCCGTGCAGGATGAAACTCGCACCCGCATTCGCGCTCCCGCCCTCAATTCCTACCTGCGTGAAGTGATTGGCCCGTTTACTGCCAAAGATTTCCGGACGTGGGGCGGAACCCTCCTGGCTGCCGAATTTTTGGCCGAGGCGGGCGCTCCGGTCAGCGAACGTGCCGCCCGCAAAACCCTGGTGGAATGCGTGAAATACGTGGCCGCTGACCTCGGCAACACGCCCGCTGTTACCCGTGGCAGCTACATTTGCCCCGTGATTTTTGACCGCTATCTGGAAGGCAAGGTACTGGACGACTACGAGCCTCGCGCATCCAAACTGCCCCCGGAACTGGACGGCCTGACCCGCAGCGAAGTGGCGCTCAAGCGGCTACTGGAGAGCGAAAAAGCGTTGCGTGGGAAGCGCAGGAAGACGGGTTGATTGCGAGGTCCTTAGCGCCGAATCAGATCCCGGCCCAACTCTGCGACAGTGACCTTGCCGCACAGGGCCATCGCCAGCCGCAATTCTTCGTTCAGCAGGTTCAGGGTGTGGGCCACTCCGGCTTCCCCGCCTGCTGCGAGGCCCCACAGCGCGGCGCGGCCCAAGAACACCCCCTGTGCGCCGAACGCCAGCGCTTTGAGCACATCGGTTCCACGGTTCACGCCGCCGTCTAGATAAACTTCCGTTCTTCCCGCCACCGCATCGACCACCTCGGGAAGTGCTTCTATAGCACTGATGGCCGTGTCCAGTTGCCGCCCGCCGTGGTTGCTGACCCAGACATGGCAGCCGTGCTGGGCGGCCAGTTCCGCGTCCTCGGCGGTCAGGATGCCTTTCAGGACGATGGGCAGCGAGGTCACGCCGCGCAGCCAGGCCAGATCGTTCCAGGTTACGGTTTTATCCACCAGACCCTGAAAATAGTTGACCAGTTGTGATCCCGTGGCGGTTTCTACTCCGGCCAGTTCCTGCCGCGTTCCGGCATTGGGCACGCCCAGGTGGGGCGGCAGGGTAAAACGGTTGCGCTCGTTGGGTTCGCGGCGGCCCAGGAAGGGTGCGTCTACAGTCAGCACCAGGGCACGCGCTCCGGCCGCCTCGGCCCGGTGCACCACCTCGGCACTGATTTCACGCTGGCGGTACAGATACAACTGAAACCAGAAGCCGCCTTTGCCCGGTCGGCTCAGAGCCGCCTGAGCCACCGCCTCAATCGGAGTATTGGAAAAGGTGCTGAGGGTCATGACCGTGCCCAATGCCGCCGCGCCGCGTGCCGTGCCCAGTTCCGCGTCAGTGTGCGCCAGTCCGTGAAAGGCGCTGGGGGCAACGGCAATCGGCATGTCCACCGGTAGGCCCAGCAGCGTGGTGCGGGTGTCCACATTCGATACGTCCACCAGCATGCGGGGCCGCAGTTTCAGGCGGGCAAAGCCATCGCGGTTTTCACGCAGCGTCACCTCGTCGTTTGCGCCGCTGACATAATATTCCAGCGCGTTCTGGTCCAGTGCGGCGCGTCCCAGCGCCTCTATTTCGGCCAGATTGACGGTCTGTTGCAGGGCCTCTCTGGACGTTTGCGCGGCAGTGGTCATGGCTTCACCATCCGCTTTCCGGGAGTTCAAGTCAATTGGCTTTTGCCCCGTGCTGCCGTTCCACCGCCCTCTTACTTCGTAGCCCCGCTGACGGCCCCGGCTTCCGCCCCGGCGCACACTGAGCCATGCTGCGTTCTCCGAAACCCATTCCGCCCCGTGCAGGTCAGGAAAGTGTCTGGGACTACCCACGCCCGCCCCGCCTGGAGCACACCACCAGACGCATAGAAATCGTGCTGGGCGGTGTGATGATTGCCGACACCACCGACGCCTACCGGGTGCTGGAGACCAGCCATCCTCCCGGCTATTACCTGCCCCGCGCCGCCTTTTTGCCCGGCGTGCTGGCTGCGGCCCCCGGCGCAAGCTTTTGCGAATGGAAGGGCGAGGCCGCCTACTGGACCCTGAGTGCAGGCAGGAAAACAGCAGCCCGCGCAGGCTGGAGCTACGAGCGGCCTACGCCTGCCTTTGCGGCTATGGCCGGATATGTGGCCGTGTACGCGGGCCAGATGGACGAATGCCGCGTGGACGGCGAGCGCGTGACGCCGCAACCGGGCGGCTTTTATGGTGGCTGGATCACGGCGGATGTGGTGGGGCCGTTTAAAGGTGGGCCGGGGTCGATGGGCTGGTGAGGTCTGTGCTGCCTCCCGAACCCTTGATACCCTGATTCCATGACCGCTTCTGATGACCGCATCCGCTCCAAACTCACGGCGCTGGTGCCTGCGCTCCGGCATTTTCATTCGGCGCTGCTGGACTTTGCCAAGGGTGAATACGAGTTTCTGAACGGGCCGGTGCAGGGGCCATTTGCGCTGTACTCCCTGGTCATGAACCATCCTTCTTTTCAGTGGTTGCGCCCCCTGTCGGGCTTTATGGCCACGCTGGATGAGGTGCTGGACGCCAAAGACACCCCCATGACCGAACGCAACGTGGCCGACGCGAAGCAGGCGCTCGGCTTGCTGTTTGCCGACTCGGACACTCGCTTTGCCGATTTCCGGGCGGGCTACGGGCGGGCCAAAAACGACAACCGCGTGCGCGAAACCGAAGCCCGTTGGCGAGAAATTCTGAATTCGCTGGAGGCGTGAGTTGCGCCTGATCGTGGGCCTTGGCAATCCCGGCACGCAGTACGCCCGCACCCGGCACAACGTGGGCTGGCTGGTGCTGGACGAGCTGGGGCGGCGCTGGGGAGCCGTCTGGCGCAAAGAAAAGGATGCTGAACTGGCCGAAATCCGCGTGGGGGCCGCGCCCGGAACCAAGCTGTTGCTGGTGCGTCCGCTCACCTTTATGAATGCATCAGGTAAGGCTGTGGGGCCGCTGATGGCTTTTTACAAACTGGAGCCAGACGCGCTGCTGGCTGTTCAGGACGACCTCGACAGCCCGTTCGGCTTGCTGAAATTCCGGCCCAGTGGGCGGCATGGTGGTCAGAATGGCATTCGGGACCTGATCCGGGTTCTGGGCACCGAAGCCTTTCCCCGCCTCAAAATTGGGATTTCGCGGCCCCCGTCAGGCTGGGACCCCGCCGACTGGGTGCTGAGCCGTTGGCGCGACGAGGAAACCGAGACACTGGCCGAACTGGTGCGTCTCGGGGCCAACGCTGCCGAAGTCTGGGCGCAGCAAGGACTCAAAGAGGGTCAGGCTCAGTTCAACGGAACAGATCTGCGGCCCAAGCCAGAGCCGGTAAAGCCCGAACCAGTCAAAGTCGAACCCGTCAAAACCGAAGTTACAGCGGATCAAACAGGTTCGACAACCTGAGAAACCGGGTTTTGTTCTCTGGTCTTGCCCCTCACTGCCGCAACATTTCTGCCCCCGACCGCGTATAGAAGTTATATGGAACTCTTGACCGGACTGCTGTCCTCGCTGGGCCTCTCGGGTGCGGCGGGCCTGAATGCCTATATCCCGCTGCTGGTGGTGGGCCTGCTCTCCCGGTTTGGGGTGCTGGAACTGTCGCAGCCCTTCGACCTGCTGGGCAATGTGTGGGTGCTGGTGGGCGTGGGGTTCATTGGGCTGCTGGATTTTGTGGGCGACAAGATTCCGGGTGTAGATCATGTGCTGCACCTCTTCGGCGGCGTGGTCAATGCGGCGGCGGGAGCCATCCTGTTCGCGTCTCAGGCAGGCGTAGCCGACGTGCCCCCGGCCCTGAGTCTGGCTCTAGGACTGATCGTGGCGGGCGGCGTGCAGGCCACGCGCACGGTGGTTCGCCCGGTGGCGACGGCCACCACGGGGGGCCTGGGCAATCCGGTCATCAGCACGGCTGAAGATGGAGCCAGCCTGACCCTCAGCGTGCTGGCAATTTTTGCTCCGATTCTGGCCGTGCTGGGTTTGGCAGGCGTGCTGGTCGTGGCCTACCGCCTGTGGGCGCGGGTACGGGGTCGCCGGCTGCTGTAGATCAGATCTGCCATACCCATCACCAGGGGAGAGGAGCCATCACGCGCCTCTCCCTCTTCCATTGCTCAGATGCTCCTCTACAGATTGTTTGACGGCAAAATGTTCGCTTTTTTATCAACAGGTCGCCAGGTCATCTTCATCTACTGCGCTGCTTCTGTACAACTGATGCAGATTGGACTCCTGAATCTGTACATCTGTGCTGGTTTTCGTTGACAAGTTGCACGCGCTTCCTCACACTGAACCCATGCAGGGATGCACCGAGTGAACCACTTGAGTGAACACTGACGGCCTGCAAATTGAGCAGTGCAAAGGAGACGCCATGAAACTGATCACGGCGGTTGTGCGCCCCGAGCGGGTGCAACAGGTCAAGGAAGCCTTGTTTCAAGCAGGGATCAGCGGGATCACTCTCAGCCGCGTCAGCGGGCACGGCGGCGAGCAGGAAGTTGTAGAGCATTACCGGGGCACCCGCGTGATGGTGGAGTTCCGCGACAAGGTGGAATTTCGGATGGCCGTATCTGAACCCTTCGTGCAGGCGGCCATAGACGCCATCTGCCGGGGCGCACGCACAGGCGAGGTGGGCGACGGCAAGATCTTCGTGCAGAACCTTGACCGGGTGGTGCGGATTCGCACGGGCGAAGAAGACAGCGCCGCCCTGACGCCAGTCACCGAAAAGAAACTGACGCCTACGTCCTGAATCTCGGCCCCAGAATGCCCCCAATCCCGGAGGGAGAGACATGAAGAACCTGAACAAGACCCTGCCCACCCTGCTGCTGCTCGGCGGCGCGGCCCTCGCGCAGACGGCCAAGCCCGAACTGAACACCGGTGATACCGCGTGGCTGCTGGTGGCCTCGGCCCTCGTGCTGCTGATGACGCCCGGACTGGCCTTCTTTTACGGCGGCCTGACCCGCGCCCAGAGCGTTCTGAACACCATGATGATGAGCTTTGTCGCCATCGGTCTGGTGGCTGTCCTGTGGACATTGGCTGGATACACCATCGCCTTTGGCAGCGGCGGCAATGCCTTCTTCGGGAGCTTCGTCAACTTTGGTCTGGAAGGGCTGAAGGATCAGCTCAGCGGCACCATCCCGACCTTTGTGTTTGCCGCCTTTCAGGGCATGTTCGCCATCATCGCACTGGC
The DNA here is from genome assembly GCF_000378445.1 of Deinococcus aquatilis DSM 23025. GTDB lineage: Bacteria > Deinococcota > Deinococci > Deinococcales > Deinococcaceae > Deinococcus > Deinococcus aquatilis. The sequence goes on from NZ_KB899727.1 coordinate 44,632, forward strand.
CCTGATTTCGGGCGCGGTCGTCGAGCGCATGCGCTTTGGCGCGTACCTGCTGTTCGGTGGTCTCTGGAGCCTGCTGATCTACGCTCCGCTGGCCCACATGGTCTGGAGCAGCGACGGCTGGCTGTTTAAAGACGGCGCACTGGATTTTGCAGGCGGCACCGTGGTTCACATCGCCGCTGGCGTCAGCGCACTGGTCGCCGCGATGGTGGTCGGTCCCCGCATCGGGCATGGCCGCACCGCCCACATTCCCCACAACGTGCCGTTCGTGCTGCTGGGCGCTGGCCTGCTGTGGTTCGGCTGGATGGGCTTTAATGCAGGTTCGGCCCTCGCCGCCAACCAGACCGCCGGACTGGCCTTCATCACCACGCTGATCGCTCCTGCCGCCGCCATGCTGGCCTGGCTGGGCTGGGAAAGCGCCCGCAACGGCAAGCCCACCGCCGTCGGTGCCGCCACCGGGTTGGTCGTTGGATTGGTCGCCATTACTCCCGCCTGCGCCTTTGTGAGTCCCTGGGCTGCCATCGTGCTGGGCCTCGTGGCCGCCACGGCCTCTTACTGGGCTGTGCAGCTCAAGGCCGCCCTCAAAGCCGACGACGCCCTCGACGTGTTCGCCTGCCACGGTGTCGCCGGGATCGTGGGCGCACTCCTGACTGGAGCGTTGGCCTGGACGACGGGCAGCGGCAAGCCCTTTGCCGAGCAGATGGGCACGCAGTTCCTGGCCGTTCTGTTTACGGTGGTCTTTACAGGCGTCGGCAGCTTCATCTTGCTCAAGCTGGTCGGCCTGATCATGCCCCTGCGTATTCCGGCCAGCCAGGAAATCACGGGTATCGATATCAGCGCCCACAGCGAGCAGGGCTACAGCGAAAGCGAAACGGGTCTCGGCGCACCGGTGTTCGTCGGCGGCGACTGAAGCTCTCCTGCTCCTTATGATTTTCTTGTCACCTCTGAATCTCTCTGCTTCCCAGGCTGTTCCCTAAAACCCGAACTTCCACGTCTAGCCCGCCACTGACCGCATCCCCAGTGGCGGGCGCTGCTGTGCCTACAGGGTGCAAAACAGCCTCAGAAGAGCGTAACCGTAGTCCAACGGACAGTATTTTGCCCCCGAGTTCCGCCGAGTTGGCCTGACCGGGACGCATGCCCCCCCAGTCCAATTCAGGGCGTGTGTTAGGATGCTTGCTGAGTCTGACGTCATTCTAAGGGTCGGGCCACCACAGCTTTGGCACCCTGTCACGCCACCATTTTTGAGGTGGTCTGGTCGGGTGTCTTGAGCCGCGATGGTAAAGGAGGAGGGATTTGGACGCTTCAAGTCGAGTCTTGAGTGAACTGGCCAGCCGTGAGGCCGCGCTGGACGCCCAGATCGAGGCGGCCCGCGAGGAAGCGAAGCGGGAGGTCGAGGCTGCCGAGCAGGAAGCGGCCCGTATTCTCCGCGACGCAGAGGCGCGCGCTCAGGCCATGCAGGCCGAACATGACGGGCAGCTGAACACCGAAACGTTAGCTATTCGTGCCGACGCCACCGCGCAGGCGGAAGGCGACGCGCAACTGTCGCGTGAACGGGCCAGCGCACGTATCCAGCAAGCCGCCGAGCACATTTTGAAGGCGGTGTTGCCGTGATCAACCCCATGCAGCAGGTTGTGATTGCCGTTCGCAAGCGGGACAGCGAAGCGGTCATCACGGCCCTGCAAGACGCCGGGGTGTTGCACCTCAAGCCCATCACGGGCGGCCCGCTGAACACGGGTTCATTGGCTGGACAAGACGCTCTTGCCCGCCGCGAAGACGAACGTCTGCTGGCGCGTGCAGAAAGCACCATTGCCGAACTCGGCGCCTACCGCCCCGCTCCTGCTCCCCTGCCCGCGCAGGGTGAGTGGGAACATGTGGTGGAAGCCGCCGCAGTGCCGGTGGGTGCCCTCGCCAAAGAGCGGCAACTGCTTCAGGCCGATGTAGACGCCGAAGCTGCCTACGGCCCCGCCGTGCGTGCTCTGTCTCGCATCGTGAGCGGTCTGGACCGCAGCCGCCGCGTGAGCCTCGTGCCGTTCCTGCTTCAGCCCACCGACAACGTGGCCGAACTGGACGCGGCGCTGCAAGGTTCGCTCAAAGACCGTTACCTGCTGGCGACCGAGCCTGTGGGCCAGAACCGCGTGGGCGTGATTGCTACCCTGAAAGGGGAACGCGACGCCGCCCGCACCGCGCTGGGCAAGGTTCGCCTCGGTGAACTGCGCCTGCCCGGACGCTTCGACAACATGCCGCTGTCGGAAGCCGCCTCAGAAATGGAGCGGATTCAGAAGAGCGGTGCTGACCGTCAGGCGCAACTGAACGGCACCCGCGAAAAGCTGGCGCAAACCCACGGCCCCGCGCTCTACGCCGTGCGTGACGCCCTCAAAGACCGGGTCGCCATTCATGACGTGCGGGCCGTGTCTGCGCGGGGTAAATACAGCCTTGCCATGCAGGGCTACGTTCCCGCAGACCGCGTGCCTGCGCTCACTGCGGCGCTGGGCAAGTTCGGTGATGCCGTCAGCTTCGAATTCCACGAGGCCGATGAGCACCACGACCGCACCATCCCCGTCGAATTGAAGAACAACAGCTATGTGCGGCCCTTCAGCCTCGTCATGGGCCTGATGAGCCTGCCCAAATACGGCACCTTCGATCCGACCTGGGTCATCGCCGTGTTTTTCCCGCTGTTCTTCGGCATCATCATTGCCGACATCGGTTACGGCTTCCTGTTCCTGCTGTTCGGCCTGTGGCTATTGGGCAAGGCCAAGCGCAACGAGGGCTGGGATCTCAGCTTCTTCGGGGCGTATGTGCCACCTTCCACCCTCAAGGACCTGGGGTTCGTCACCAACGTGATGGCCGCCTGGTCGATCCTGTGGGGCTTCCTCACGGGCGAGCTGTTCGGCACGCTGGGCGAGCATATTCACCTGTTCTATGTCGATCCGGCCATCGTCAACAGCCTGTGGGGTTGGACGGGTATCGTCGCAGAGGCCCATGAGGGCGTTAAGCATTACGGCCTGATTCCCACCGTGTTCCCCCGCCTGGAAACCGACTACTTCTCCAACGTAGCTCTGGTGTTCGCGCTGCTGTTCGGTATCGTGCAAGTCCTGTGGGGCTGGGGCATCCGCATTCAGCAGGGTGTCAAGCACAAAGACCCGGTGCATGTCTGGGAAGGCCTCGCGCTGTTCGGCGGCGTCGGTGCCCTGATTCTGATGGCCTTTGCCACCAAAGCGGGCAAGGACTTCGGCCAGTTCAGCAACTTCGCCAATCCCCTGATCCTGGTCATGTACGTGGGCTTTGCCCTGTTCCTGATCGGCTGGATTCGGGTCATCAAGCATTACCCGCTGCTGCCTATCGAACTGCTGTCGCAGGGCGGCGCAGTGGTCAGCTACGCCCGTATCTTCGCGGTCGGTCTGGTCAGCGCGATTCTGGCTAAACTCTGCACCGACGTGGGCTGGAGTCTCTACCAGAACATCGGCTTCCTGGGCATCATCATCGGTGTGCTGCTGGGTGTGGCGCTGCACTTTTTCGTGCTGGCCCTCACGCTCATCGGTCACGTGATTCAGCCTCTGCGTTTGCATATGGTCGAGTTCCTGAACCCCACCGGCTTCAACGCCGAAACCAGCCCCGCCTATAACCCTCTTCGCCGCCTCAGCCCCAATGCCGGGCAGGTCAAATAATTTCAGGAGTGTTCCCTATGACCAAGTACAACAAGATCGTTCTCGCTTCCCTCGTTCTCGCCCTCGCGACCAGCGGTCTGGCTCAAGAAGCCGGCGCAGCAGCCAATGACGACGTGTACCGTGGCCTCCGTGCCGTCGGTGCGGGTCTGGCCCTCGGCCTCGGCGCAGTGGGCACGGGCATCGCACAGGCCCGCATCGGCTCCAGCCTGGTCGGCGCAGTGGCCGAAGACCCCAGCAAGGCCGGTAGCCTGCTGCTCTACTTCCTGATCCCCGAAACGCTCGTGATCTTCGGCTTCCTCGCCCTGTTCATCCTGAACTGATATGGCGCTCGACAAGCTTCTCGAACAGGAGGCGCAATCGGAAATCGAGCGCATCCGCGCCGAAGCCCGTGACCGTGCCGCTGCCATTCTCAAAGACGCCCAAGACCGCGCCGAGTCGCTCCTCGACAGCCGTAGCCGCGCCCTGCAAAACCAGCGCCAGGCAGGGCTGGTGCGTGCCCGCAGCGCCGCCGAACTCGAACGCAGCGCTTCCCGCCTCAAGGTGGGCGAGTCCGGCCTGACTCAGGTGTACAGTCTCGTGGAAGGTCACTTGCAAGAAGTGATTCAGGCTCCCGAGTACCGTGAGATCTTGTCTCGCCTGATCTGGCAGGCCCGCGAAGCCATTCCCAACGCCGACGCGGTCGAAGTGAACCCCGCCGACGTGATGGTGGCCCGCGAACTCGTCACCGATCTGCCTGTGCGTGAAAACGCAGGGATCGTGGGCGGCGTGCGCGTGCTGGCAAACGGCGGCAAGAGCGGCATCACCAACACCCTCGCGGGCCGCTTGGAGCGCGTGAAAGGTGAACTCGCGCCGCAGATCAGCCGTCTGCTGGCCGAGTAAAGGACGCTCATGCCCGACGATTACGCTTACATCAACACGCGTGTCCGCATCATGCGAACCAAACTGCTCGACGGGCGCTCGCTCGACTCGGCGCTTTCGTCGGGCAGCTATCAGGAATTTCTGCGCGTGCTGACCGAAACCGAACTGGCCGCCAACATGCGCGAAACCACCGCCGAGGGTGCGGGCCTGCCCGAACTCGACCGGGCGCTGTCTGAGAACCTGTTTGCCACCACCCAGAAGGTACTGAACTTTGCCGACGGCGACGCCAAACGCGAGATTCAGGCCCTGTTGATGAAGTGGGATCTGGTGAACCTCAAGACCATTGCCCGTGGCGTGGTCGGTGGGCGCGGCGCAGACGCCATTCTGAGCAGCCTGATTCCGGGCGGCACGATCAAACCTGCTGCCCTGCAAACGGCGGCCCAGAGCAGCGATCTGGCCGCAGCAGCCACAGCCATCGCCATCAGCGGGCATCCGCTTGCCAAGGCGATGCGCGACGGGGCAAGTGCCTACGCCGCCAGCAGCCGTCTGCTGGACCTCGAAGTGGCGCTGGATCAGGGCTACTACCGCCACGCGCTGAACGTGGCCCGCAACACCAGCCTGCGCCGTTACCTCAGCCGGGAAATCGACGTGACCAACGCGCTGATTGCCCGTGCCAGCAAAGGCCAACCCCTCGACCCCAACCTGTTTGTGGCGGGCGGGCATCTCGACGCAGGCGGCTACTCACGCCTGGCAGGTGGCGACGCAGGCGGTTTGCCCGATATCGTGGGCATTCTGGACGCTCCCACGTTGGAAGATGCTGAAGTTGCGGCCCGCACGGCGCTCGATAACTCGGCCCGGAACGTTGCTGCAGGCGATCCCGAAGGCGTGGGCATCATCCTTGATTTCCTGCGCCGCAAAGAAATCGAGATCGCCAAGCTGCGTCTGATCGCACGCGGGAAGTTCTACAACCTGAGTGCCGATGCTCTGCGTAAAGAGGTGCAAGCATGACCGCCCCAACCCTGGCAGGCGGGATGCAGCGCGTGGCCGTGCTGACCGACAACGAAACGGCCACCGGTTACCGCCTCGCGGGTGCGGAAGTGATCGAGGCCACCGCAGAGAGCGCTGTGCGCGAACTCGAAGCCCTGATCAACGGCAACCGCTACGGCCTGATCGCTGTGGATACCGGCCTGATTCCTGATCCGGCCACGGCCACCGCCCGCATCATGCGCGGCCGCGACCTGCCGATCCTTCTGCCGATTCCCAGCCTTGCTGACGCCTTTAGTGCCGATACCGTGGACGCCAAAGCCTACATGGGCAAACTCGTGCGCGAAACCATCGGCTTTGACATCAAGCTTTAACCTGTCTAAGAAGCACCCTGTCTGAGGGTCATAAGGTCTGAGGGTCTCAGGGCAAGACCCACAAATGGTCTGATTTTTTGCCCTTAGACTCTCAGTCTCTTAGACTCTCAGACTTTTTCAAGGAGAACGAATGACGCAGAACAAAGCAGGCGTCGTGCAGAGTATCGCTGGCCCCGCCGTGATCGCCAACGGCATGTACGGCGCGAAAATGTACGACATCGTGCGCGTAGGCTCGGAGCGTCTGGTCGGAGAAATCATTCGACTGGACGGCAATACGGCCTTTGTGCAGGTTTATGAAGACACCAGCGGTCTGACCGTGGGTGAACCCGTTGTCACCACCAACTTGCCCCTCAGTGTCGAACTGGGACCAGGCATGCTCAACGGCATCTACGACGGCATTCAGCGCCCGCTCGACAAGATCCGCGAAGCCTCGGGCGACTTTATTGCTCGCGGTATCGAGGTCAGCAGCCTTGACCGCGTGAAGACGTGGGCCTTTACGCCCAGCGTGAATGTGGGCGATACGGTCAGCGGGTCTTCGATCCTCGGCACCGTGCCCGAATTCAGCTTCACCCACAAAATCCTGACGCCCCCCGACAAGAGCGGCAAGCTGCGCTGGGTGGCGGCAGCGGGCGACTACACCATCGACGACACGATTGCTGAACTCGAAGACGGAACCAAGCTGCGGATGGCCCATTACTGGCCCGTGCGTGCGCCCCGTCCGGTAGCCAAAAAGCTTGATCCCAGCCTGCCCTTCCTGACCGGAATGCGGATTCTGGACGTGCTGTTCCCTCTGGTGATGGGCGGCGCGGCAGCTATCCCCGGCCCCTTCGGCTCGGGCAAAACCGTGACTCAGCAGAGCGTGGCGAAGTACGGCAACGCCGACATCGTGGTGTACGTGGGCTGCGGCGAGCGCGGCAACGAAATGACCGACGTATTGGTCGAATTCCCCGAACTGGTGGACCCCAAGACGGGCGGCCCGCTGATGCACCGCACCATCCTGATCGCCAACACGTCCAACATGCCCGTAGCGGCGCGTGAAGCGTCCGTGTACACGGGCATCACGCTGGCCGAGTACTTCCGCGATCAGGGCTACAGCGTGTCTCTGATGGCCGATTCCACCAGCCGTTGGGCTGAGGCTCTGCGCGAAATTTCTTCTCGCCTTGAAGAAATGCCCGCAGAAGAAGGCTACCCGCCCTACCTCGGTGCAAAACTGGCAGCGTTCTACGAGCGTGCCGGAGCCGTGACCACCCTCGGCGGCGAAAGCGGCGCGGTCAGCGTGATCGGCGCAGTTTCGCCCGCAGGCGGCGACATGTCCGAACCCGTGACCCAGGCCACCCTGCGAATTACCGGCGCATTCTGGCGTCTGGACGCTGGTCTGGCCCGCCGCCGTCACTTCCCGGCCATCAACTGGAACGGCTCTTACAGCCTGTTCACGCCGATTCTGGACGGTTGGTACCGCGCCAACGTCGGCCCCGACTTCCCCGAACTGCGCCAGCGCATCGGTAACCTGCTTCAGCAGGAAGCCGCGTTGCAAGAAGTCGTGCAGCTCGTCGGCCCCGACGCCCTGCAGGACAACGAGCGCCTGATCATCGAAGCGGGCCGCATGCTGCGTCAGGATTTCCTCCAGCAAAACGGCTTCGACCCCGTGGACGCCAGCGCCTCGATGCCCAAAAACTACGGTCTGATGCAGATGTTCCTGAAGTTCTACGATCAGGCCGACATCGCGCTGAAGGGCGGAGCCACCATCGACGAAATTATTCAAAGCCCCGTGATCGAGAAGCTGGGCCGCGCACGCTACACGCCCGAAGGCGAATTCGCCGCGTACCGTGACAATGTGCTGTCCGAACTCGACACGACCTTCAAGGGAGTCAAGGTATGACCCTGCTCAAGAAGGAATACAACGATGTGGCCTATATCTCCGGCCCTTTGTTGTTCGTCAACGCCGCTTCTGACCTCGCTTACGGCGCCATCGTCGAAATCAAGGACGGTCAGGGCAAGATTCGCGGTGGACAGGTCATCAGCGTGTCTGATGAAAACGCCGTCATTCAGGTGTTTGAAGAAACCCGTGGTCTGGACCTCGCCACCGCCAGCGTGAGCCTCGTGGAAGACGTGGCCCGCCTCGGCGTGAGCAAGGAAATGATTGGCCGCCGCTTTGACGGTCTGGGCCGCCCGATTGACGGACTGCCCCAGGTGGTCGCCGAAAAGCGCGTGAGCATCAACGGCCAGCCCATGAACCCCACCGCCCGTGCCAAGCCCGAAGAATTTATTCAGACCGGCATCAGCACCATCGACGTGAACACCTCGCTGATTCGTGGTCAGAAGCTCCCGATTTTCTCGGGCAGCGGCCTGCCGCACAACGAATTGGCCGCCCAGATTGCCCGTCAGGCCAAGGTGCCCGGACATGAAGGCGACTTTGCCGTCGTGTTTGCCGCCATGGGTCTGACCCAGCGCGAAGTCAGCTTCTTTACGCAGGAGTTCGAGCGTACGGGCGCACTGGCCCGCTCGGTCTTGTTCCTGAACCGCGCCGACGATCCCGCCGTGGAGCGTTTGCTGACGCCCCGCATGGCCCTCACCACCGCCGAGTACCTGGCCTTCGAGCACGGCTATCACGTCCTCGTGATCCTGACCGACCTCACCAACTACTGCGAGGCCCTCCGCGAAATCGGCGGCGCACGTGAGGAAATCCCCGGACGACGCGGCTTCCCCGGCTACATGTACACTGACCTTGCCTCACTGTACGAACGCGCAGGCGTGGTGCAGGGCAAGCCCGGATCGGTCACGCAGATTCCGATTCTGTCCATGCCCGACGACGATATTACCCACCCCATCCCCGACCTGACCGGCTACATTACCGAAGGCCAGATCGTGGTGGACCGTGGACTGAACACCAAGGGCATCTTCCCGCCCATCAACCCGCTGCCCAGCCTGAGCCGTCTTCAGGGCAACGGCATCGGCAAGGGCAAGACCCGCGCCGACCACAAAAACGTATCCGACCAGTTGTTTGCGGCCTACGCCAACGGCCTCGACCTGCGTAAACTGGTGGCGATCACGGGTGAGGATGCCCTCAGCGACACCGACAAACTGTACCTGCGCTTTGCCGACGACTTTGAAAACTACTTCATCGGTCAGGGCGGCCAGGACCGTTCCATCGACGAGAGCCTGACGGTGGCCTGGGGGATTTTGTCCAAACTGCCCCAGAGCCAGTTGACGCGTCTGAGCCGTGACACCATCGACAAGTACTACGGTACCAAGGTCGATGAAATGTGGCGGGGCAACCGAATCTAAAGCGGCTGTGGGACGTAGGCTGTGGGTTGTAGGAACATCCACATCCTACAGCCCACTCCCACGACCTCACCGACAAAGGAGGTGAATACATATGGCAGGACAGATCAGCCCCACCCGCAGCGCCCTGCTCGCCAGCAAGGCCAGCCTGAAAACGGCTTCCAGCGGTGCAGACCTGCTCAAGCGCAAGCGTGACGCCCTCATCGGAGAGTTTTTTGCTCTGGTGAAAGACGCGCTGGCCGCCCGCGAGCAATTGAGCGGCGTGAGCAAAGGCGCGTATACCAGCCTGTTCGGGGCCAAAGCCTGGGACAGTCCAGAAGCTGTAGAAAGCCTGAGCTTGGCAACGGGCGGCGAATATGCCGTTCAGATGGAAATTCAGAGCATCTACGGCGTCAAGGTGCCCAAGATCGCCATTCCAGCGCGGCCCACGGGTGTGAACTTCAGCCCGATCAACGTCGGCGCACGCACCATCCAGGCCGCAGGCGACTTTGGCGGCGTGATGGAAGCCATCGTGAAGGTGGCCGCCACCGAAACCAAGTTGCGGCGCATCGGCGAGGAGATCAAAAAGACCTCGCGCCGTGTGAACGCCCTTGAGCAAGTGGTGATCCCCGGCATTCAGGACGACATCCGCTTTATTCGCGGTGTTCTGGATCAGCGTGAACGTGAAGAAAGCTTCCGCCTGAAGAAGATCAAGGCCAAGCTGGAACGCGAGAAAGAACTGGAAAAAGCCGCCACCGCAGCGGCAGGCAGTCACGGCACCGCCGCCGACTGAAACCAGCAGATAAGTACGTCAAGTACAGAAGAAGGCCGTTCCTGAATAAAAGGAGCGGCTGTTTTTATATTGATTGAATCTACTTGAGTAAGAAAAGCAGAGAGGAGTAAAGCAATGCGGTTTTCTGCTTCGATATTGGTTAGCCGATCTCAAAGCGGTTCTTCGTCATCGGATTTCTAACTGTTATCGATCTGAATCTTCTCAAGTAGACAAACTTCCCTAATCCAGTGTTGGAGTTATGTGTAGCTCTGTAGATGATAAATCGGTTTTCTGGGGTAAAGGTGCTGTTCACTTGAGATTGGAATTCCTCAAATGTACATGACTTGATGACTTTGAAGGTTGAACCGGGCAGATGCCGAAGAAGGATTAACACCCATCTGGTACAGCGTTGCAAAAGAACGTCAGTGAAATAGAGAAGCTTCAGCTTATGCCTCCAGATAAGACCTCTTGCGAAAGTCATGACGGGCAGGCTCGGGTCAGGTTGCAGAGCGCGGCAATGAGTTGAACCCGGAGGGCGAAGCGACGCCGCCGATGTCGGTAGACGCCCTTCAACACGCGAAAGATCTTCATCCGCCGAATGACATGTTCAATGCCCTGCCGGGTATGCGCCAGCACACGGTTTTCTTGGCGTTGGTCGGCGGAGAGGGGCGACGCTCGCGTCGCCTTATGGGTGGTGATGGCGTGCCCGTGGGTTCTCCAG
>NZ_KB899728.1 GCF_000378445.1 Deinococcus aquatilis DSM 23025
GTTCATGGCTCTGAGCGTATCGAGCGCGTGAAACAACGAAAAGAGCACCACGCCGCAGGGTGTGGAACCTGCGACATCAAGAGGCCCACGACCATCCAAGCCATCGTCAGAGCGTGTCGGCGGTCCCGCCATGGGGCTGACCGGAGCAGATCGAAGACCCGGCTGAATAGAATGACGGCGTCCCCATCGGTGCGTTGTTCTTGTGTCATCGCAGCTCAAGAATGCCCCGACGGGGGCATTCTCATCTGTTTTGTCAGTCCCTCAGCGGACTTGCTCTGATTCCCGAACATCCGGGAAAGCGCCGGATATTCGTCCATCGCCGCCAGCCCGTACTTTTTGCCACTCGCTCTGCTCGGATGATTCTCACGAATCATCGCAATTTGGCATTACATCTCCATTCTGGTCTTAAGGAAGTTCGTCATCACCGCACCGCGCTTGTAGAACGGGTTGTCCATGATCTTCACGTATAGCGGAATGGTGGTTTTCGGGCCGTGAATCACAGTTTCTTCCAGCGCACGTTTCATGCGGGCAATGGCCTGCTCGCGGGTGTCGTGGTGCACGATCAGTTTGCCGATCAGTGAATCGTAGTGGGGCGGAATCACGTAGCCCGTGTAGACGTGGCTGTCTACCCGCACGCCGGGGCCGCCTGCAAAATGCACGTCGTCGATTTTGCCTGCCGCTGGCCTGAAATCCTTGTCGGGGTCTTCGGCGTTCAGGCGGCATTCGATGGCGTGCCCGCGCAGCACGATGTCCTCCTGCTTCAGCGGCAAGCCCTCGCCCGCCGCGATCTGAAGCTGCATCTTCACGAAATCCAGCCCGGAAATCATCTCAGACACGCAATGTTCCACCTGAATCCGGGTGTTCATCTCCATGAAGTAGTAGTTGCCGTCGCGGTCCACGATGAATTCCAGCGTGCCTGCCCCGGCGTAGTTCACGTGCTGGGCCAGCCGCACACCGGCATCCAAAATTTCCTGACGCAGCGTGGCGGGCAGAGTGCTGGGCGCTTCCTCAATCAGCTTCTGGTTGCGCCGCTGGATAGAGCAGTCGCGCTCGCCGATGTGGATGACATGGCCGTTGCCGTCGCCCATGACCTGCACCTCGACATGGCGGAATTCTTCCAGAAACTTTTCCATGATGATGGCGGGGTCGCCAAAGTACAGCCGCGCTTCTTCCTGCGCCTGATTGAAGGCCGACTTGAGTTCTTCCTGCGTCCGGACCACTTTTTGCCCGCGCCCGCCGCCGCCCGCACTGGCCTTCAGCAGCACCGGATAGCCCACCTGCTTGGCGGCCAAGAGTGCGGCGTCCACGTCTTCCAGTACGCCGGTTCCGGGCACAACAGGCACATTGCTGCTCGCGGCGATCTCGCGCCCGCCTGCCTTGCTGCCCAGCGCCCGCATGCTTTCCGGCGTGGGGCCGATAAACACGATGCCGTGGTCGCGGCACATTTCGGCAAAGTCGGGGTTTTCGGCCATGAACCCGTAACCGGGGTGAATGCCTTCTGCGCCCGTCATCAGGGCCGCCGATAGGATGTTGGGAATATTGAGGTATGAGGCGTTGCTGGCGGGCGGCCCCACGCACACGCTTTCATCAGCCAGCAGCACAGGCAGGCTCTTTTCATCGGCGGTGGAATACACCACTACAGTTTTGATGCCCATTTCGCGGGCCGTGCGAATCACGCGCAGGGCAATTTCGCCCCGGTTGGCAATCAGAATTTTCTTGAACATGTTGCCTCCGAGAAGATCAGCATCGTGGAGCGTAGAAAGACCGTTGTTGACCCCGGTCTACGCTCCACAATCCACGATCCCTTGTTGCTTGTTTATTCGATAATGAACAGCGTCTGGCCGTATTCCACCGGATCGGCGTTCTTGACCAGAATTTCTCGCACCACACCGCCCGTTTCGGCCTCGATCTCATTCATCAGTTTCATGGCTTCGATGATGCACAGCACCCGCCCGGCGCTCACGCTGTCGCCAATTTTGACGAACGGCGCGGCGTCGGGGCTGCTGGACGCATAGAACGTGCCCACAATCGGAGCCTTCACGGGTGTTCCGGCGCTGGCGGCCTTGGCGGGGGCAGCGGGCGTTTCTGGCGTGGCAGGAGCGGCGGGCGCAGAGGCAGCAGGGGCCACTTCTGCGGGCGCGGCTGGCCCACTGGGTGTGCTGGCACTGGGTGCAGGAGCAAAGGCCGCTGGCTGGGGCGCAGCGGGGCCACTGGAACCGTTTGGACTGGAGAAGTTGGCGCTGGGGGCAAAGGCGGGGCCGCCCATCGCCTGCGGGCCGCGTTTGAGGTCAAGGGCAAAGCTGCCGGTCTTCAGGCTGAATTCACGGACATCGGCGGCGCTCAGGGCGTCAAGGATTCGTTTGAGGTCTTCTGGGTTCATGGCCCCTCCTGTGGTGCGGGTTAAGTCTACGAAGTGAAACGGAATGAAACGTCGCCGCTCATCATGCCGCGCAAACGGTGAGAGGACAGCAGGGATCAGGCAAAAGGCGGATTGTCTGCACTGAGTCTAACCACAAACACCGACCTTTTAGGCCGATGCAAACGCCGGTACAAAAAAGCCGCCCCACGTCATGCAGGGCGGTTCTTCAGTGCTCTTGGGGCACAGGGGCTGGGGAAATTCTCAGGCGCGGCTGAGGTATTCGCCCGTCCGGGTGTCCACCTTGACGCTGGTTTCCTGCTCCACGAACAGGGGCACCTGCACGATCGCGCCGGTTTCCAGCGTGGCGGGCTTGGTGCCGCCCGAAACGGTGTCGCCGCGTACGCCGGGGTCGGTCTGCGTGATCTTCAGGACCACCATGTTGGGCAGGGTGATCTTCAGGGCCTTGTCGCCGTAGACCTGCACTTCCACGTCGGTGTTTTCCTTCATGAACTTGGCGGCGTCGCCCACCAGGGTGGGGGGCAGGCTGACCTGGTCGTAGGTGTCCATGTCCATGAACATGAAGTCGTCGCCGTCGCGGTAGAGGTACTGCATCTTCTTGCCTTCAACGAAAATGTCCTGCAACTTTTCGCCGCTGTTGAAGGTGCGGTCCACGATGCTGCCCGTTTCCATGTTGCGGAACTTGGTGACGACTTTCGCGCCGCCGCGTCCCATCTTCAGGTGAGAGTAATCGAGGCATTCCCACAGGCCGCCGTCCATTTCCACTTTGGTGCCGTTTCTCAGTTCCGTTACGCTGATCATGTTGGTTCTCCTTGTGCGGGCCGGGGCCGCCACTGGGCCTGTGTTCTAGACCCATTCTCTGGGCGCGTTGCCACCGGGTTGGGGCGGCAATGCGGGGGGCCTCGCGGCAACAGGAACGATTCTAGCAGAGGGCTGCGTGTTCTGAGCAGCGGTGATCCTGCATTCCCGGCCACCCTTCATCACCGGTGTCCTGATTAGCCCTTCCCCCCATCCCCCAGTTTTGCTACACTGTCACGGTTGCTTGACGCCCGCCCCCGCGCCCCGACGCTTTTAAGCTTTGGGTACGGAAGAGAGCGAGGCGGCCAGACGAGAGACACCCCCAAGGAGAGTCACCCAGCATGGAACTGAACGCCCAACCCCGCAAAAGTCAGGAAAAAATGGCCGAAGGCATGATCCCCGCCGTCGCCTACAACAAAGAAAACAACGTGAGCTTTGCCCTCGATCTGAAGGCATTTGACCGCGCTTTTCGCAAGCAAGGCACCACGGGCATCTTCGACATCACCGTCGAAGGCAGCCAGCCTTTCCCTGCGTTGGTGAAGGCTGTCCAGATGGACAAGCGCCGCCGCGTGCCCATCCACGTCGATTTCTACATGGTGACCTACGGTGAGCCTGTGGCCGTCAGCGTGCCCGTACACACCACCGGCAAGAGCCAGGGTGAAATCATGGGCGGCCTCGTGGATATCGTTGTCCACAACCTCGCCGTTGTTGCTCCTGGCCCCCGCCGCATTCCTCAGGAAATCTCGGTGGACGTGAGCAAGCTGAACATCGGTGATCACATCACCGCCGGTCAGATCAAGTTGCCCGAAGGCGTCAAGCTCGGTCTGGACGAAGATACCGTCGTCATCAGCCTGCTGGCTCCCCGTATGAGCGCCGACGAACTGGCTGCCGAAACGCAGGCCGTTCAGGTTGCTGGCATGGTCGCTGCGGGCGAACTGTCCGAAGAAGCCGCCGCCGCCGTGCTGGAAGGCGACGCGAGCATCGAGGAAGTCAAGGCCGAAGCCGCTGCCGAGAGCGAAGACAGCAGCGAAGCGTAAGCTTCAGCCGCCTCAACTCCAACAGCTCAGCCAACGCTTTAAACAGAGCCGGGACGCCCCACACGGGTGTTCCGGCTCTGTTCTTTGCTGAATCGGACCGACCGGGGCAGATGACTGCCTGTGCGGATGCGTGGGGGATGGTAGCGTGAACAGACCACTCCTGTTGCCCTTTCGCCTTCCGCTCCCTCCGAGGTTGCCGCATGATGCAGACTGTTTCACCATCCACTCCGGTGCAGGCTCCGGCACAAGACTTTACCTACGACCTGCTGGTGATCGGCTCTGGCCCCGGCGGACAGCGTGCGGCGATTCAGGCCGCCAAACTGGGCAAGAAAGTCGCGGTGGTCGAACGGAAGTCGGTGGTGGGCGGCGTGTGCATCAATACGGGCACGATTCCCTCCAAGACCTTCCGGGAAGCCATCATGCACCTCAGCGGCTACAACCAGCGCGGCCTGTATGGGTCGTCCTATTCGGTCAAAGACGACATCACCGTGCAGGATTTGCTGCTCAGAACCAGCAGCGTGATGGCGCACGAACTGGATGTGGTACGCCACCAACTGCACCGCAACCGAATCGAAACCATCAACGCCGAGGCGTCTTTTATGGGGCCAAACACGGTCAGGCTGCGGGATGTGCGCGGGCAAGGAGATGCCTGGCGCGACGTGACCGCCCGCACCATCGTCATAGCTGTAGGCACCAGGGCTGCCCGTGACCGAAATATTCCTTTTGACGGCAAGCGCATCATCATCAGCGACGATATTCTGGATTTGCAGAACCTGCCGCGCACCGTCACCGTGATCGGCGGCGGCGTGATCGGCTGCGAATACGCCAGCATGTTTGCCGCGCTGGGCGTGCGCGTCACCCTGATAGACAAGCGCCCACGCCTGCTGGAATTCGTGGACTTTGAAATCACAGATGTACTGGCCTACCAGATGCGCCAGAACCGCATGACTCTGCGGCTGGGCGAGGCTGTCAAGTCGGTGGAGCAGGTCACCGACCATCTGGGCCAGCGCGTGCGCGTCACGCTTGCCAGCGGTAAAGAGATCGTCAGCGATATGGTGCTTTATTCCATCGGGCGGGTGGGAGCCACCGACAAGCTGAATCTGGATGCAGCGGGCCTCAGCGCCGATGAGCGTGGCCGAATTGCCGTGAACGAGCACTATCAGACGGCAGTGCCTCACATCTACGCGGTGGGCGACGTGATCGGCTTTCCCTCCCTGGCAAGTGTGAGCATGGAACAGGGCAGACTGGCGACCTGCCACGCCTTCGGCGTTCCGACCCAGAGCGTGCCCGAGTTGTTCCCATACGGCATCTACACCATTCCCGAAATCAGTACGGTGGGCAAAAACGAGGAGGAATTGACGGCGGCGGGCGTGCCCTACGAAATTGGCAAGGCCCAGTACCGTGAAATCGCACGCGGCCAGATCATCGGTGACGAACAGGGCACGCTCAAACTGATCTTCCACCTCGAAACCCGCGAACTGCTGGGCGTGCATATCATCGGCACAGGCGCAAGCGAACTGATCCACATTGGTCAGGCGGTCATGGCTTTCGGCGGCACCGTGGATTACTTTGTCAACACGGTCTTCAATTACCCCACCTTGGCAGAATGCTACAAAACAGCGGCGTTTGATGGCATTAACCGGCTGGGCAGTGTTCCGGCGCTGGAGCCGAAGCTGGAACCGGCTGCCGCTGTGGGCGAAGTGGTGTAGTCGCAAGGCGAAACAAGCAAAACACAGATAAGTGGCCTGCTCCAAGCTAGGGAGCAGGCCACTTTGGTCAGTCTGAACGGAACTTTAGGCTGCGCCGACCTTCTTGGCGATGATGCCTTCGATGTAGGCCACCACGCTCTTGAGGGGCACACGGGTCAGCACGTCTTCCAGAAAGGCCGTGACGAGCATCTTTTCGGCCAGTTCCCGGCTAATTCCGCGTGAACGCAGGAAGAACAGCTGCTCCTGATCCACAGGCCCGGTGGTGCTGCCGTGAGAGCAGCGCACATCGTTGGCGTTGATCTCCAGTTGCGGCACGCTGTAATTGCGGGCGTCGCTGGACAGCATCAGGGTACGGTGCTTCTGGTACGCGTCCGTCTTCTGCGCGTGCAGGTCCACCTTGATCATGCCGCTGAACACGCCCACCGAGGAATCGTCACCCACGCCCTTGTAGAGCAGGTCGCTGTGCGCATTGGCGGCGGCGTGGTGCTGCAGGGTGTAGTGGTCGAAGTGCTGATCGTCGTTGGCAAAGTACAGCGCCAGCATCTCAGAATCGCTGCCCTGACCGCGCAGATAGCTCTGCATTTCGGTGCGGCTCAGGGTTCCGCCCATCGTCACGACGAGGCTGTTGAGCGTGGCATCTTTGCCCACGTCGCCGCGCTGTCGCTGGATGTGCGTGACGCCTTTGCCCCAGTTCTGAATAGAGACGTAGCGAAGGCGTGCGCCGTCCTTCACGACCAGTTCTACCGCGCCGATGGCGTAGGTTCCCGGCAGGTCTTCGCTGTCCTGCTCGTCGATAAAGGTCACGCTGCTGTTGGCTTCGGCCACCACGAGGGTACGGGTCGCCGTGTAGGTTCCAGCCTCGCTCATCACGCGGAAGGAGCCGAGCGGCAATTCCACTTCTACGCCGCGTGGCACGTACACGAACGCACCGTTTGTCCACAGGGCCGCCGCCAGCGCACTGAATTTGCCTTCACTGGGATCGGGTGACTTGCTGGGCGTGGTGCCGGGGGCAGCAATGGTGGTGTCGTCGGGCACTTCGGCAGGCACCACGCTGTAGAGGTACTGCTGCACCTTGTCGGGGTACTGTTCCACGGCGGTCTTCAGATCGGTGAAGATCACGCCTTTCGCGCTCAACTCGGCGGGCAGCTCGGTGCGGTACACCACGTCCGGGCCGTCCAGCACAAGGAACGCGCCCACATCGGTTCCGTTCAGCCGCTCCTGCACGCTGGCAGGCAACGAGGCGACATCGGCCACGCGCTCACGCTTTCCGTGAGGCCGGAGTTCGGCAAAATCGACGCTGACCTGCGTGTATTTCCACGCTTCCACGCCTTCATGCGGCACTTCCAGCGTATTGAAGAGGTCCAGGCTTTCGCGGCGCTTGGTGGTCAGCCACTCGGGGCCGCCCGCTGCAAGCAGTTCGGTGGTAAAGGGGGTTTGGGTCATTGATCCTCCTGTGAAGCAGCCCTATCAGCCGGAAAAGGCCTGAAGGAGCCTACTGAATTAGCCTAGAAACGATTCGACTTCGACGATGACGCCGAAAGGTGTATTGAAGTAGAAGGTCAGGCGTCCGTGATTTTCATTGGGGCCGGGAATCTGGTAGCCGCCCGCCGTGAGTTCGGCGTGAATGGCCCGCACCTGCTCGGGCGTGTCTTGCAGAAAGCCGATATGGAAGACTTTCGGGTACGACACATCCTTACTTTTAAAGACAGAGATCAGAGAACCACCGTCATCGTGCATGAACGTCATATTGTCGTTGCGGGGCATGCCTTCTGCCTGCTTAAGGCCAAAGTAACGCTCAAAGATTTCTACGGCTACGGGCACATCTGTTACGCCTAAATTGATGTGATTTAGTTTCAAGTGGACTCCTAAATCTTCTGTTTCTGAATAGAGCGTCTTCTTTCATGTCGAACCCGGTGGCAATACTTTTCTTTGATCCGCACAGCGTTTTCCGGTATTCACCTTAATGTCAGCGTTCCTGGCCGTGTCGTAAGGTGTTTGGGTTGCTCTGGCTTGTTCACAACTCAGATCAGGATTCTTAAGCTGTGCTTTGGCGTCATCGGCTGAACCAAAAGCAATACAGTGATTGAACAGACCCTCGTAATACAGCGTGTAATCAAAGGCCCGAATACAAGATTTGACAGCTCGTGTAGGATTCTCGCGGGCCTTCGTTACGAAATAGATATCTCTGGAGCCTAGTTGTTTCTCGTTGACCCAGACAATCTGATGCGTGAGCCGAAAGCCCCACGTTCGCCAACCATTAATATCGGTTGTGCCCCACAGATAAAACCAGAGCAGTGCAATCCCCACAACAAGAAGGCCAAACATCCAGCCCAAAAACCGGATGAATGGCCTGACTGCTTTAGCCAACCGAGCCTTCCATCTCCAGCTCGATCAGGCGGTTCAGTTCCACGGCGTATTCAAGCGGCAGTTCTTTGGCAATCGGCTCAATGAATCCGCGCACGATGAGGCCCGCTGCCTGATCTTCACTCAGACCACGGCTCTGCAAGTACAGAATCTGCTCGTCGTTGATCTTGGACACGGTGGCTTCGTGGCCCACGCGGGCGGTCTTTTCCTCGATCTCGATGTAAGGGTAGGTGTCCGTGCGGGCTTCCTCGTCCAGCAGGAGGGCGTCGCATTCCACGTTGGTCTTGGCGTTGCGGGCGCCTTCGTAAATCTTGACCAAGCCACGGTAAGAGCTGCGGCCCGAATCCTTGCTGATCGACTTGGACACGATGCTGCCGCTGGTGTTGGCCGCAAAATGCACGATCTTCGCGCCTGCGTCCTGATGCTGCCCGCGTCCGGCCATGGCGATGCTCAGCACCTCGCCGCGTGCGCCCTCTTCGAGCAGGTAGCAGGCGGGGTACTTCATGGTGACTTTGCTGCCCAGGTTGCCGTCCACCCATTCCATCACGCCATGCCCGTACACGGCGGCCCGCTGGGTCACGAGGTTGTAGACGTTATGGCTCCAGTTCTGGATGGTGGAATAGCGGAAGCGTGCGCCTTCCTTCACCACGATTTCGATCACGCCGGAGTGGAAGGAGTCGGAGTTGTAGGCGGGGGCGGTACAACCCTCGATGTAGTGGGCCTGTGCGCCTTCATCGATGATGATGAGGGTGCGCTCGAACTGGCCGCTGCTTTCCGCGTTGATGCGGAAGTACGTTTGCAGAGGGATGTCCACCTTCACGCCCTTGGGCACGTACACGAACGACCCGCCTGACCACACGGCGCTGTTGATGGCCGCAAACTTGTTGTCTTCGGGCGGCACGATGGTCGCAAAATGCTCGCGGAACAGGTCGGGGTACTGCTTCAGGCCGTCTTCGATGCTCAGGAAGACCACGCCCAGCTTTTCCCACTCTTCTTTGAGGTTGTGGTACACCATTTCCGACTCGTACTGTGCGCCCACGCCTGCCAGCGCGGCACGCTCGGCCTCGGGGATGCCCAGCCGCTCGAAGGTCTTCTTCACGTCGTCGGGCACGTCATCCCAGCTTCGGGCGTTCATGCCTTCGGGCTTGATGTAGTAGTAAATTTCGTCGAGGTTCAGGCCGCTCAGGTCTGCGCCCCAGGTGGGCATGGGCTTGCTGTAAAAGATTTCCAGTGCTTTGAGGCGGAAATCCAACATCCACTGCGGCTCATCTTTGTTGCGGCTGATCATTTCGACGACTTCGCGGCTCAGGCCTTTGGGGGCCTTGACAGCGTAGCGTTCGGGGTTGCTCCAGCCGTATTCGTAGGTGTTGTTGATGTCATTGACTTCAGGATTAACGGTCATGGTGACTCCTTAAAGCTCAGTCCTTCTTGAGTGCTGTGGGCCTCTGATAGACAGGAATCTTTGCGCCCCGCAGAGGTTGCTGAGACGCTTTTCACCTGTCCAGCAACTGCTTACGCCAACGCCAACTCTTTGACCCAGTCGTAGCCTTCGCTGTCCAGCTTCTTGGCGAGTTCGGGGCCGCCCGACTGCACGACTTTGCCGTCTACGATGATGTGAACGCGGTCAGGCACGATGTAGTCCAGCAGGCGCTGGTAGTGGGTGATGATCAGACCGCCGAGGTTTGCGCCGCGCATGGAGTTCACGCCTTTGGCGACGATCTTGAGCGCGTCCACATCGAGGCCCGAATCGGTTTCGTCCATGATGATGTAGGTCGGTTCCAGCATCAGCATCTGCAAAATTTCGTTGCGCTTCTTCTCGCCGCCGGAAAAGCCCGCGTTCAGGTAGCGTTCCACGATGCTTTCGTCCCATTCCAGCACCTTCAGGGCGGCCAGCAGCTTGCCGTAGAACTCGCTGAAGCTCACTTCTTCGCCCTCGGCCTTGCGGGCCTGCATGGCAAGACGCAGGAAGTTGGCGATGGTGACGCCCGGAATTTCGACGGGGTACTGGAAGGCCAAAAAGACGCCGAGGCGGGCGCGTTCGTCGGGTTCCATCTCCAGAATATTCTGGCCGTCCACCAGCACTTCGCCTTCAGTCACGGTGTATTCGGGGTCGCCCACGATCACCTTGGCAAGCGTGCTTTTGCCGTTGCCGTTCGGCCCCATCACGGCGTGCAGCTCACCGCGGGGAATGGTCAGGTTGATGCCCTTCAGGATGGGCATGTCGCCCACAGAGGCGTGAAGGTTGCGAATTTCGATCTGGTAGGGGGCCGTCTGAACGGGGCTGCTCTGGTCGGTCATGAATCTCCTTGTCGCTGCGGTGGGGCAGCGGTGCGGCTGGAAGCTGCGCGGCTTGAATTTGAGAAATCCTTCTTGAGAATGATTCCTACTTACTGGCCCATTCTACCCGCAGAACGGTCTTAAAGTCGAGTGGTTTGGTATGGATTTGCGGCCCTTAACCGGGCAACGGCCAAGGCGTTTCTTCATCAGTCAGCCGGGCTTCATGAGTGCGCCGCACAGCATTTTCACGCTTGCCACGCGGGCATGTGTTAACCGTGAAAGGAATGAATGCCTTTGATCTCGCCCGCTCTGCCGGGCCGCTGCTGTGGGTGCTGCTGGCCCTCTCGATTTACGTCGTTTATCTGGCTGCTGCACGGGCGCAGGCATTGGCACGGCTGGGGCGCGACGCCTCGGCCCTGATCGAGCGTGCCCGCGCCGTCACTGCCGAAAGTGGGCCAGCCGCAGCCCTGGCCGAAGTAGACCGGGCCACCGACTTGCAGGCCAGCCCCGCCGCCCATGTGCTCCGGGCGGGCCTGCTCCGCGCAGACCGGGGGCCGGACGCCAGCCTCGCCGCCATGAACGCCACCCTATTGGCCGAAGATGCGCGGCTGTACGCGGGCCTGAGTGCGCTGGGCACGGCGGCTCAGGTGGCCCCGCTGCTGGGGTTGCTGGGTACGGTCATCGGGATGGTGCGCTCGTTTCTGGTGTTCAGCAGTACGGCTGCGCCCACGCCCGCGCAACTCGCCACCGGCATCAGTGAGGCGCTGATCAATACGGCGGGCGGCCTGATCGTGGCTATTCTGGCGTATGTGGCCCGCAATGCCCTGCGTGCCCGCGCCGACCGGATCGCGGTGCAGGCCGAGCGGGTGCGCGAAGAGCTGCCCTCGTGGTTGTCGCGTCCATTGGCGGTGGGAAGCAACTTCCGGAGTGCCTCTGACGCCATGCCCGAAGTCGCTCTCTCGTTCGACGCGGTTCCGGCAAGCACGGTACGGGGATGACCCGGCCCGCCATGCGCCGCCGATTTCGGGAAGGGGGAGACGGTGTCACCTTCGACTTTGCCCCGATGGTGGATATCGTGCTGCTGCTGCTGATCTTCTTTTTTCTGACCAGCAGCCTCGGCGCACGCCAGAATGCCCTGCCGCTGGATCTGCCGCGTGCCAGCACCACCGTGCAGGAAACGCCCGCCCTGCCCATCGTCAGCGTGGACCGGGCCGGAAAGCTCTTTCTGAACGGCAAGGAAACCACCCTGACCAAACTGGGCGCGGCCCTGAAGCCATTGCTGAAGACCTCGGGCGGAGTGGTGGGCCTGCGGGCCGATGAGCGCGGCAATTACGGAACAGTCGTGCGGGTGATGGACGCCATCAAGCAGGCGGGCGGCGAACGGCTGGCGCTGGGCACGCGCAAGGGAGAATGAGGCTGTGACTGCCCTGCCCGGTGTGCCGCCCCGCCCGCCTGCCAGCCCCGAACAGCGCGAGCGGGTGCGTGCGGTGGCGGCCACGGTGGCCCTACATGTGGCGCTGCTGGCCGGATTGTTGGCCCTGCGCCCCGCTGCGCCCACCCCCAGCACCCGCACCGCCCCCGACCCCACCCGCGCCCCGATGGAAGTGCTGACCCTCGCGCCTTCCCCGGACGTCCTGCCGTCTACGCCCACCGCCACGCTGACGCCTCCGCAACGGCAGGCCCAGCAACAGGCACAGCAGCAGCGACAGCAGGCGCAACGAAATGCAGCGCGGGCGCAGGCACAGGCTGCCCAAACTCCAACAGCACAGACCCCAGCAGCACGCCCTCCAGCGGCTCAGGCTCCAGCTGTTCAGACCCCACGGCCCCCGGTGGCTCGGCCCACGCCTACGCCCGTCGCGCCCGCCCCTGCACCCGCGCCCGCTGCCTCTGCCCCAGCCGGACAGACTGCCCCGCAAACTGGAAGAACCGCCGCACCTGCTGCCCCAGCGCCTGCCACCCCGTCTTCATCAACACAGCCTTCAGCAACCCAAGCACCCGCAGCCCAGACCCTAGCAACACAGTCTCCAGCCGCTCCAGACGTGGCCCCGGCAGCGCAGGCCCCCGCAGCAAGCGAACCTGTGGCCGCATTGCCCAACCCGCTTCCCACCTCGCCGGAGGTGGCCCAGCCCGTGCTGGAGGAGGCCAGCGCCACCCCCACGCCCCAGACACCGGAACCTGCCCCCGAAGCCGCCCGGACCCAACCCGAGGCCCAGCCGGAAGCCGCCGCGCCGGAACTTCCGGCCCAGCCTACCAGCGCTGCGCCTCCTACCAGTGCGGAACCTGAAACGGTCTCGGCCCTGCCCCGGCGGGAAGACAGTTCAGTAAACACGCCTGAAACCAGCGCCCCAAGCACTGCCACTGCCCGCAGCGATTCGCCCGACCCGGGTGAGGCGGCTCCGGCCCGCAGCTCCAGCGCAGCCAGCAGCACGCAGGATGACGGCGGCCCAGCGGATGCAGTGGCCCGCATTCCAGCGCGGCCACTCTCCTCGGCGGCTCCGCAGGCCAGCGCCCCGGAAACCTCGGCAGGCACGCGGGGCACGCCCGTTCCCGTGACCCCACAGGCCGAGGCTGGACGCGCTGGAACTGTCGCTCCTGCGGCAGCGGCAGAGCAGAGCGCTGCGGCAACGGCCCGGACGCCTACCACCCGTCCGGCTCCGTCTGCCACAGAAGCAACCGACGCACCGACGACGCGCACGCCAGCGGCTTCTGCTCCAGCCAGTGCGCCAGCCACATCCGCCGCCCGGACTCCGGCAGCAGCAGAAGCGGCGGCTCCGGCCAGCAGCGCACCCGCACGGGCCGCAGCTCAAGCGACCTCAGGCTCAGCCGCTCCAGATTCGGCAGCCCGTGGAGCAGGCGTGCGCCCTGCCGATGCTGCTCCAGCGGCGGCAGAAGCGCCAGCGCCTCAGACCTCGGCCCGCACGCCGGGGAACGGTTCTGGAAGCGGTGCAGCGACCCCAGAAACCGCCGCCCCCACAGCCCGAACATCCGGCGCGGCGGCTCCTGCTCCATCCGGCACGCCCGACGCTGCACCCAGCACGCGGCCCGCGTCCGGCACGGCTTCCACGGGCAGCGCGGCAGAAGCGGCGGCCCCCACCGCAGGTCGCACGCCCGCGCCCGGAAGTGGGGGCAGCGATGCGGCGGCGGCGTCCCGTCCGGGCACAGGTGGCGCTGCTGGCACTGGCGGCGGCACAGGCGCGGGCACGGCAGGTACAGGAGAGGAAGCAGGCGCGGCCCGTCCCGGCAACGGTGCAGGAGCGGGCGCAGCCGCCTCGGGCACAGGCACGGCAGACGGCGGCGCGGAAGTGGCCCGCGCAGGCGGCAGGGCAGGCGCGGCGGGCGGCACGGAAACCCGGCCCCTCAACTGCACCGTGGTGCTGGACGTTCGCGCCTTCCCCAAATTCCAGCGCGACATGACCAGCTTCGTGTACGACGCGGGCGGCACGCAAATCTGGCCCGATGCAGCACTGGTCAGGGGCGTCAGCAGCCAACTGGTGCAGGAAGGCAACCTGCATACCTACGTGACCTCCGAGGGGGCGCTGGGCAGCTTTCCCAACATCACGCGCCTGACGGCCAGCCGGGTGCAGCCCAACCGCCTCGCGCCCCGGTCTGCCGTTCTGACTGACGCCGTGCTGGACGCGGCCACCGCCGCCCAATTCCGTTCGGCGGGGCAGGCGTGCCGCGTGGTCTATCTCAAAGTCCCCTGATCCCATCAGTTCTGCCCACCAGCAGCCGTGCCACAGCATCAGTTGGCCGTCACCCTGTCCCTGTTCAATGGAGAACAACCATGCCTAACTTCATCCTCAAAACGTCGATTGCCCTGACCCTCGCCGCCCTGATCTCGGCCCCGGCCTTCGCATGGGTGCCCAAGTTGGAGGAAGTCACCGCCAAGAACGTCATAGACGGCGCGTATGGACGCCGTGACCCCGTGCCCACCTTTCAGGCCCTCGACCTCACCGTGAAGGACGGCAAATTTGTGGCCGGAACGGTGAATGCCTTTGCGGGCGGTGAAAAATGTGTGGCCGACTGGCTGGCCGCCCCCAGCGATTTTGCCGCAGGCAGCCGCCCCCAGAGCATCACCGTGATCGGGCAGGCCGACCAACTGTATTTTCAGGCTCAGGCCGCCCGCGACAGCTTCGGCAACCTGACCGCCGCCGACGCCCTGGCCGCCGACCTTGCCAGCAAGCGCATGCCCGACGGCCAACTGCGCGTAGACATCGGTGTGAAGGGTCTGCCCAGCGAGAAGGCGCGGCAGGCCTACAACGTGCGCCTGAAAGCTGCCGACGGCAAGATGATCGCGCCTGTGCGGGCCACCTTCGTCAACGATTTCAAGCAGGATGCGGGCACCTGGCAGGGCACCCTGGTCTATTACTTTGAGCCGTTGAAGGCGGGCGTGGGCGCAAGCGACAAGGTGGAATTGTTGCTGAGGACGGAAGCCGACAGCAACTGCGCCTATAGCGTGCCGCTGGACTTGGGGAGCTTTAGCTGAGGACTGGAGTTTAGTTGTTGGTCTTCTCCCACGTTGGATTCCCCCACCCCCCCGCCCCCGCCCCCAAAGGGGTCAGGGGAGTGGTCGTTGCACTGGGCAGGAGTGATCTTGTCGCGTTCAGACCTGGCTTTCTCGCTCATCTGAAGCGGAATTGCCCCTTCATTCTGAGCTGGAAGTGGCCCGCGCGTTGCACGCACGACGGCCTCACACGGATGGGGCGGGAACGGTTTGGGGTGGGCGAACCCCCCAGTCTGCTTTGCAGCCCGCCCCCTTAGAGGGGAGCACCAACGCTCTTGTCCTCCCCTCTAAGGGGGGGCGTTGCACAGCAACGGGGGGGTTCACCTTTGCTGCCCGTTCCCAGAGGGGTCAGGGGTGCGCTTGGCAGGGGTGATCTTGTCGTGTTCATCTGAGATGAAAGAGAGTCCGTATCGGCTGCTTTTTGCCCTTGCCCTTCCACTTTCTTAGACCCTGAGTTCCTGACCCTTAGACAGCGCTGATCTCTGACCATTTCCCCCCCCAAATCCGTACAATGCACGGCGTGTCAGCCTCCGCCTTCTTGCCCCCCGAATCTGCCCCGGCTTCAGCTTTTCCCTTGCTGGTCGTGGATATCGGCAACACCAGCACCGTGCTGGGCTTGGCCGACGCGGGCCTGAATCTCACGCATACCTGGCGGGTTCGCACCAACCGTGACGTGCTGCCCGATGATCTGGCGCTGCAACTTCGCGGCCTGTTCGATCTGGCGGGGTTGGGGGGTGCGGGCGTGGCAGGGCCGCGTGCGGCGGTTCTGAGCAGCGTTGCGCCGCCCGTGGGCCAGAATTACGCGCTGGCGCTGCGGCGGCATTTTGGGGTCACGGCCTTCGAGGTCTCGGCTGCCGCCCTGCCGGATGTGCGCGTAGAACTCGATATTCCCGACGCCGTGGGCGCAGACCGGCTCTGTAACCTGTTCGGCGCAGAAAAGTATCTGGGAACGCACGAATACGCGGTGGTCGTGGATTTCGGCACGAGTACCAACTTCGACGTGATCGGGCGAGGGCGGCGTTTTATCGGCGGGGTGCTGGCAACCGGAGCGCAGGTCAGCGCCGACGCCCTGTTTTCCCGCGCCGCCAAATTGCCCCGGATTACCCTCGAAGCGCCCATGAGCGCCATCGGCAAAAACACCATCCACGCGCTGCAATCCGGGCTGGTGTTCGGGTACGCCGAGATGGTGGACGGCCTGCTGCGCCGAATTCGCTCCGAGTTGCCCGCGCCTGCGGTGGCGATTGCCACGGGCGGTTTTGCCCGCACCATCGAGGGCATCTGCCGCGAAATCGACCATTACGACGAAACCCTGACCCTGCGCGGTCTGGTGGAACTGTGGGCCAGCCGCGTCGGAGTGCGGGCATGAGTGAGGCTACTGGCCTCCAGATCGTCAGCCTGTTGCCCAGCGCCACCGATCTGCTGTTTGATCTGGGTTTGGGTGCGAATGTGGTGGGCGTCAGCCATTCCTGCGACCATTCCGGCGCGGCGGGGTTGCCGATTCTCACGCGCTCCATCGTATCCCCGGATGCGCCGCAGGCCGAGATAGACCGCGCCGTCAGCGAGGCGGTGCGCGAGGGGCGAGCGCTGTATCAGGTCGATGGCCCGCTGCTGGACAGGCTGAATCCTGATCTGGTGGTCACGCAGGGCGTGTGTGAGGTCTGCGCGGTCACGCCCGGAACCATCGACGCCGCCGTGCGCTACCTGCCCGGTTGCCTGCCCGCCGCCCACGTCCTGAGTCTGGAAGGCCGCAGCGTGGCGGGCATTCTGGACGATTTGCGGGCGTTGGCGGTAGCTGCCGGAGTGGGGGACAGGGGAGAGCAACTGGCCGCCGATGCTCTACACGACTGGCAGAACATCGTTCCCGCGCCGCACGGCCCGCGTGTGCTGACGCTGGAATGGGTCGAGCCGCCTTTTTATGGCGGTCATTGGGTGCCCGAACAGGTGGAGCGAGCAGGCGGCGTGAACGTGCTGGGCGCGGCAGGCACCGACTCTGGCCGCGCCACCTGGCCCCAGATCGCCGCCCTTGACCCCGACATCATCGTGGTGATGTGCTGCGGCTACGGCCTGAGCGACAATGCCGACTTTGCCCGCACGCTGCTGACCCGAACCGATCTGCGGGCGGTGCGCGAAGGGCAACTGTGGGCCGTGGACGCCAACGCCCAGTTCAGCCGCCCCAGCCTCGGCGTGGTGCGCGGCGCGGCGGTCCTGGCCGACCTGCTGCGCGGGCAGGAAAACGCGGGCGAAAGCGTGCGCGTGGGCTAAATCGCTCATCATAGGGATTCCGATTAAACACCGTGCTTTTTGGTGTTTGATCCGAGCGGAACGAGTAGGAAAAGATAGGGGCTACGCGATATGGAGCCGCAAGCGGTGCTTTCCCGATTGTGGCGGAATTAAGCGGAGTCCCTATCAGACCAAAGCGGCGTTTCCCTTTCGTGGGACGCCGTTTTTTCAACTTTCTCAACGTATGGTGCAAAAAGAAGCCGCTCCTGAGCAGTTCCAGTCCAGCGCCAGCCCCAAGGCCGCACAGCCCCGAGACACCACAAAAAAGGCCCGGACACAGTCTTTCTCGCGTCCGGGCCTCTGAGTCTTGCTGAACTTCAGCCGCTGATCAGCAGCATGATTTTGTGTACGGCCCAGCCCAGCGCGATGCAGGTGGGCACGGTCAGCACCCAGGCAGTCACGATTTTTCCGGCCACCTGCCACTTCACTTTCCTGAATCCCTTGGTGGTGCCCACGCCCATGATGCTGGTGCTGATGGTGTGCGTGGTACTGACCGGAATCCCCAGTCGGCTGGCCGTTTCGATGATCAGAGCGGCGCTGGTTTCGGCCACGAAGCCGTCCACGGGTTTCAGATCGACGACCTTGAAACCCATCGTTTTGATGATGCGCCAGCCGCCCACGCTGGTGCCGAGGCCCATCGCAGCGGCGGCACTCAGGATGACCCACAGCGGTACGGTGTCGAACTGCGTGCCGAAGTAGGCACTGAGCGCAAAAGTCATAATGCCCATCGTTTTCTGGGCGTCGTTGCCGCCGTGACTGAAGGCCATGAATGCCGCCGACCCGATCTGTGCCCAGCGGAAGGTGCGCGTGACGGTGCGGGGCCGCATCCAGCGCAGCACCAGCCACGACAGCAGGAACATCAGCAAGATGGGCACGAGGAAGCCCAGCACCGGGCTGGTCAGCAGGCCCGTCAGGGTTTTGTTGACGCCTTTGGGAATGATGGCTCCCCAACCGCCCGCCGCCACGCCTGCGCCCACCAGACTGAAAATCAGGGCGTGGCTGGAACTGCTGGGAAGTCCCTTCCACCACGTGAACAGGTTCCAGATGATCGCGCTGATCAGGGCGGCGGCGGTCAGTTCCAGCGTGGCAATGTCCTGCGACACGATGTCTTTGCTGACTGTTTTGGCGACGGCAGTGCCCGTGAGTGCGCCCACCACGTTCATGACGGCGGCCATGGCGATGGCCTGTCCGGGGGTCAGGACTTTGGTGGCGACGCTGGTGGCAATCGCGTTGGCGGTATCGTGAAAACCGTTGATGAAATCGAAGGCCAGAGCCAGCGCAATGATGGCAATCAGGCTGAGAAGAGCAGGTTCCATGATGGTAGAAACCCGTCCGTTATGCGTTCTTCAGCAGGATGCTTTCGACCGTTTTGGCGACCCGCTGAGCTTGATCGCTGGCGTCTTCCAGCAGGTTGGCGATTTCGCCGCCCCGCATGGCCCGGATCATGCCCGGTACGTCGGTCACGCCCAGATACAGGGTGCGCTGCACTTCATCGCTGATGGTGTCGCCCTGATCTTCCAGTTGCCGGATCTGGTTTGCTAGCGCCGCGAGTTCGCTCACGCGGGCCTTGTCTTCGATCATGGGCATGCCCTGTGCCAGCAGCGCACACTGCTGCTCGACCACACGGGCCAGTTGCGCCATCTGTGGCAGCGGCTTTTCTATGCCGTACAGGCTCAGTTTGCGGGCGGCGTCTTCCATATCGTCCACCAGATCGTCCAGTTCATTGTTCAGGTCGATGATGTCTTCGCGGTCAAACGGCACGATAAAGCTTTCGGCCAACAGGCTGGTCACTTCCCGCGTGATCCGGTCGCCTTCATGTTCCAGGTCGCGTACCTTCTGTACCTTGTTCTCTACATCGGTGTAGTTCTCCAGCAGGTCTACGAGCGCTTTGGCCGTGGCGTGGGCATTGCGGGCCGCCTCGGCAAACTTGGCGCTGAACTGCGGATTACGGGGCATAAATTTAGACAAAACCATGATGTTCCTCCGGGGACGTGACGCTGCTGGAGCAGCAGACAAAAGCCTGACAACTCCGCTTGATTCTCAGAGAGTATGTCAGGGCTGTGTCAGGTCATGCAGACAAGAAGGGGGGAGAGGCCAGATTTGATGCCTCTCCCCAGCAAATCAGGGTGTCAAATCAAAATGTGTACGAGGACTCAGGGCAGCTTCAGCGGCTGCGTGAAGGTGGCCCGACGCTGCTGGGCATCGCTGCCGATGGTATTTGCGCCGGACGGCGTGCTGCCCGCATCCGGCGCGATGTCGCCCGCGCCATAGCCGTCGCCGCCGAACACGCCGCCCATGATGCCCACGCCCCCGGCAGGCTTCCCGGTCAGGCCCAGCGAGGCCCACGGAATCGCCAGTTCAACCGTCTGGGCGGGCAGGGTGCCGCTCGCCGCGTATTTGTAATCGGCGGTATTCACCTCGGGCGCAGTGGTATCGCTGGTCACGCGGCGCAGTTGGGCGCTCTGGTTCTCGTAGCGGGCCACAAATGCATCCACGCCGTTTACACCGCCGCCAAAGGTGGCCGCCCGCTTCCAGGCGTCGAAGTTGTCGGCCTGTGCCGCGCCGCCCGTCTGGTAATCCAGATACAGAATGCCGCTGTTGCCCGCCACGCGGTAGGTATAGGCCAGATAGAGGTATTGCGCGTCGCTGTCGGCCTGCAAGCTCAGCCAGTTGTTGTCTGCGCCGAACACACCCTCGGCAGGGCTGTCCAGCTTGACAGCGGGAGCCGTCCAGTCGCTGAGGTCGCCGTCGATGGCGTATTTGGTGCGGTCATCACGGGCCAGATCAAGGTCGGCCCCGGTCTGGGGTGCGGTGGCCGTGCGCGTGGCTTCCAGATAGCCGCCCGCCGTGGCCTTCAGCGTCTGCGGGCCAGCGGGCGCAAACAGCGAGTAGCTGCCGTCCGGGAAGGTGAGGGCGTAATTCAGGTTGGGGTCGGCGGTGGTGGCCTCGACCAGTGCGCCCGCAAGGGCTGTGCCTGCGCCCGTCACTTTGCCTTCGATGATGGCGGGCACGGGTTTGTCGATAAAGTCGTAGGTGCCGCTGTAGGTATTGGCGGGCGTGGTGGTGCTGCCCGTGACATACACGCGGTCTCCCTGGCCCGGTCCCTCGTAGCCGCTGTTTTTTGCGCCCGCGCCGTCGTTGCCGAACTTGAATTTGATCTCGCGGAACAGGGGCAGGTCGATGTCGGTTTTCCACTGGCCCCGGCTGGTCTGGGTCATGGGGTATTCGATCTGAGCGCCCGTATCAAAGCGCCGCAGTTCGATGGGGCCGTTGCCCTGCGTGCGGGCGTCCACGGTAAACGTGACCTTGACGGTGTTGCTGGCGCTGGGCGTGGCGCTGATGCTGGTGCCCCGGCTTTCTGCGCCGTTGACATCCACGGTCACGACCCGGAAGGTGGCGGCCTCTCCGTTGCGAACCCCGGTTGCAAGGTAGCGGGCCTGTGTGCTGGGCAGCGGGGCAAAGTTCAGCAGCCGCTCTGTGCCGCCCGCCGTTTTCACGTACACGCGGTAGCCCGTGACGGCGGCCTGCGTGCTGGGGGTCCAGGTCAGTTCGACTGCGCCGTCGCCTGCGCGGGCATTCAGGCCGCCCAACTCCGGTAGGGCCGGATTGATGTTGCCCGCCGAGCCGCCTCCCGCCGGGGCACTCAGGGCCAGCGTGGTGCGGGGCGGCAGGGTACCAATCAACTTGCCGTCCGACACGCTGAGGGGGTTGGCGCGGCCCGTGATCTCGGTCAGGGCCGAGGTGCCGAAGGTGCCCAGCAGCGGAATTCCGCCCCCGCTGAGGGTCGCCAGATCCACCGCCGTATCCCCGTTGTTGATCACCACGACTACCGGCTGCCCACCCTTGCCGTCGGTGGCTACCCGGCGATAAGACAGGATGGGTGCGCCGCCGTTGGGTCGCCACAGTTCCTGCTGTGCGCCTCTGGTCAGCACACGGTATTTGCTGCGGGCCGAAGCCAGCGCCGCCAGACGTTCATCCAGCGGGCTGCCTGCCAGCGCCCCAAAATTCATATCCTCGCGGTTGCCCTGTCCCAGCACATAGTTGTAGGGGTCGCCCTGCCCCGGCTGCGCGATTTCGCTGCCCTGATACACGCTGGGCGTGCCGCGAGAGGTAAAGATCAGGCTCAGCGCCGTATCCAGACGCTCGGCAGCCTGAGCGCCCGTGCCGCCCCGCTCGGTCACTTCGCTCACGAAGCGGCGAACATCGTGGTTGTCCACGAAGGTGGTCAGGCGGGAAGCGTCCTTGTACGCGCCGTCCTGTGCAAACACGTCGGCCACACGCCCCAGGTCGCCGCCCGCGCTGCTGAGCTGGTCTTTGATGGCGTAGTACAGCGCAAAGTCAAACACGCTGGGCGAGCCGAGATCGTCCATAAAGTGGGCCAGATACGCCGGGTTGCCGTCGAAGACTTCTCCGACGGACCACAGTTTGGCCGGGTCACCCGCGCCGCCCGCTGCAAAAAACTGCTTCCAGTACGCGTCCGGCACATGCTTCATGGTGTCGATCCGCAGGCCGTCTATGCCCGACTGATCGCGCCAGAAGGTCACGAAGTTGTTCAGGTATTGGGTCACTTCCGGCACGCTCTGCTTGAAGTCGGGCAGGCCAGCCAGGGCGCACACCGTGACCTGATCTTCGGGCCTTGCAGCGGCGCAGTCGGCGTCGGTGTTAAACCAGTTGGGGTGATCGGTGACCAGTTTGGAGCCGTAGCCCGCGTGGTTGACCACCACATCCTGAATCACCTTCAGACCCTTGGCATGGGCGGCGGTCACCAGCGATTTGTATTCGTCCAGCGTTCCGAAATGCGGGTCTGTCTTGAAAAAATCCTCGGCCCAGTAACCGTGATAGCCCGCAAACGGCTTGCCCACATTCGGGCCGTCGCCCACCGGAATGGCCGGAACCTGCAACACCACGGGCGTGATCCACAGCGCCGTGAAGCCCATCTTGTTGAAGTAGCCCTCGTTGATCTTGCTCATCAGTCCGGCAAAATCGCCGCCGTGCCAGCCCAACGGATTGGTCTTGTCAGCGGTGTCTCCGGCATTGCGGGCCGGGCCGAGGTCGTTGGATGCGCTTCCATTTGCAAAGCGGTCGGTCATGGCGAAGTAGATCACCTCGTCGCGCCAGTCGCGGGCGTCCACGGGCGCGGGCGGCTTGATCAGGTCGCACGAGGAGAGGGCCAGAGACAGGGTGATGGCCGACAGCACGCCGAAGCGTCCAACAGACGGAATTTTTGCCATGTGTGTATTCAATGAACAACGCCGCAGGGGAACCTGTCAATTCCCTGACGGTCTTTGGCCTTACGGGTGGCTTAATCTAAATCATGTCAAGTTCTATTAAGGCTGTCTGGAATGGTGAAGTGATTGCTGAATCTGACAACACCGTGGTTGTAGAAGGCAATCATTACTTTCCTCTTGAAAGCGTTCGGGCCGAAGTCTTGCAGGCCAGCCCCACCCATTCCACCTGCCCCTGGAAGGGAGAGGCCAGCTATTACAGCCTCAGCGTGGGCGGCCAGACCAACAAAGATGCTGCGTGGTACTACCCTGCCCCCAAAGACGCTGCCAAGCAGATTGCCGGACGGGTCGCCTTCTGGAAGGGTGTGCAGGTGGGCTGAGAGCAGGTGTTGAGTGTGGTGCAGTGTCCTGATCAGACGGCTGCTGCTTCCTCCAAGTCGTCCAGATCGGTGGGCAGGGTCCTGAGCTGCCCAGCCAGTTGAACCCGGTTGTGTCCATCGTCCTGGGCCTGTCGCAGGGCACGGGCGGCGTCTTCCAACATGTCCTGGCTGCTGAGATGCTGTGCCCAGACCGTGACGCCCACACTGATGGTGGGCAACACCCCGCCCAGCGGTAATGAGGCGACCCGCACGCGTAGTCGCTCGCAGGCGGCCCGGGCAGCGCGGTCGTCAGGCACGCGCAGCAGCAGGGCGAACTCGGTTTGGCTCAGGCGGCCCACCACATCCTGATCCCGCACTGTCGCGCTCAGCGTTCGGGCGACGTGCGCGGTCAGGCGCTCGGTAAACGCCTCACCGCGCTCCTGCTCCATGCGCTCCAGGTGATCGAGGCTCAGCACGGCCACGGCCAACCCGGATGGACGGCGGGCGGTCAGGCCAATCAGCAATTTCTCGAAGGCGACCCGGTTGGGCAGCCCCGTCAGTGGATCCTGGTCGGCTCCACGGGTGGCGAGCCAGGTGCGGCCTCCGTTGGTCTGGTCACGCATGTGGCGCAGCACTGCCCGTTGGCCCAGCACGGTCACGCCCCCTGCCAACAGCATCTGCGTCAAGGTATTCAGTGTTCCGGCGTCGGGCATAGGCCCCTGCGCCCCCTGATTCCCCAGAGCGTAGACCAGCAGCAGGAGGCTGGTGGCCCCCAGAGCAGTCAGGCTGAGGCGCAGGGCACGCCGCTCACCCAGTCCCCAGGAATGGGCCATCAGCAGGATGGGAAGCCAGGGAGCGGTGGCGGCCATCAGTTCGGTGCGGCCCACCACATCTGGCGCAAACAGCGTAAAGCCGATGCGTCCCAGCAGGAACACCCACGCTCCCACCAACAACACGCCGTCTATGAACCGGACCGAGGCGCGGCGCGTACAGGCCAGCACCCACAGCCCCAGAATCAGCACCACCAGCGCGGGCAGCCCGATCTGATCGAAGGCATTGCTGCTGCCCAGGTGGAGCGCCAACGAGGCGAGCGCTCCCACTGCTGCCAGAGGTAGGGTCAGGCAGTACGTGGCGCGGCGATCATGACCCAGACGAAACACGCTGCCGCCTTTGGCTGTGGTGACGCTGTCGGGACCGGGAACAACGTGGTCTGACCTACTGGGCATGCCGCGTCCTGTCAAGCAACTGGTCGGGCCACTGGGATGACGGTCTCAGGTGCAGCCGAGCGACAGGAGCCTGTCTGTGGCGGGCCATCCAACGCGCCCGTGTGGGATTGTCCTGCCTGCAGGCCGACTTGCCACCGACCTGTCCAGAAACGAATAGAGAAACAACCGCAACCCTCATACTGGCAGCAGATCACCCCTCCTCTGACCCGACCCTGACAGGGTGCCGCGCCGCGCTGCGTAAAGGTATGGAGGAGGCGTGTCACCATGCAGCTATGACTGCTCCTGCGCCCACGCCACCAGGCTTCCCAGACGCGCCCAACGACCCTGGTCAACCCAGTCCTGATCAACTGCTGCGGGAAGCTCGTGCAGGCCTGGAGCGGCGGGCTTCCCACCTGATGACCGCGCTGGGCCTGCTGGCCGTCCTGTCGGGGTTGGGACTGCTGGTGGCGGCGTGGCTGGCGAATGTGGGTTGGCAGGCCTTCCAGCGGCTTCTGGCCTTACCCGAAATGCAGACAGAGCTGAATCTGCCCGCAGGCCAGACCCTGACCGACCTGATTCCGGGCTGGATGCTGCCTGTGGTGGTGGCCCTGAGTCTGGCAGGCACTGCCCTTCAGATCTGGGCCACGTTACGTGCCCGCGCGACCATCGGAGCCGTGCGCGACCAGACGCTGAATCCCTCTGCCGACCATGCAGAAGCCCTGATCAAGGCGGCCCGCACGGTGCGCCCCTGGATCACGTTGGGACAATGGACACCGCTGATCTGGACCGGGTTTGCCCTGCTGTGGTTTCCCCTGCCCCTGGCGCTGCTGGGCCGCCTTGACCCGGCAACCTCCGGGAACACCGAATCAGAACCGTTCCTGACGGCCTTTGCCCTCCTGTCTACCGTGATTCAGAGTCTGCCCGGCATCATCCTGACCTGGCTCATTCTGGCCGCGATTCGCCGCTGGCTGGACGCCGTGGTGGCCCGCGCTCAGGGCGGTACGGCTCCAGTCACGCCTGTTTCACGCCCCGTAGAAGGCTGGCTGCTGTTCGTACTGATCGTCTTGATCCTGGGCACGGTCAGCCTGCTTCTCGGCGCGGTGCCCCTGCTGGCGCTGCCTGCCCTGTTCAGCACGCTGATCGCCGACGATCCCAGTCTGTCGGGCCTCTCTGGCCTGGGCCTGACTCCAGACAATCTGAAGGCGCTTTTTGTGTGGATGGCGGTGCTGCTGGTGTTCAGCGGCCTGATATACGGCCTTCTGACGGCAATGATGGCCTGGTCGCGGGGGCTGGCTGCCAACGTCGCCACCGTGCTGGACGCGCCGCTGCCCCATTCGCCTGTGATGAATGTCTGGAGTACCACCTCAGCCGTCCAAGATCCGTGGGCAGGCCCGGTGACAGTGGTTCCGCCCCGCAACTAGAGAGCAGGACTTGTGGGGCGTAGGAAAGGCGTGAGGAGACTGTGGATCGTGCAGAAGGGCAGAGGCTCAGCGCAGGTCTGGATTCTGTTCCTGCCACCTTTCCACGGTCCACACCCCTATCAGTCCAGCGCGGGCACCGGGTAGGGCAGCGTCCCTTCGTAGATGGCGCGGCCCACGATGGCTCCGTGAATGCCTTCCTCCTGCAACAGGCGCACATCATCCAGATTTGCCACGCCGCCGCCCACGATCAGGGTATTGATCCACAGGCCGCGCACCTGCCGCATCAGGTCGCGGTCCAGGCCGCGCAGCGTGCCGTCGCGGGTCACGTCGGTAAAGATCAGGGTCTCCAGGCCCGCATCGGCCAACTGGGGGGTCAGGTCGGCCACATTCAGGCCGCTGCCCTGTGCCCAGCCGTGGGTGGCCACTTCCAGCCCGCGTGCATCCAAGCTGACCACCACCCGTTCAGGGCCGTGGGCGGCGATCAGTTCGGCGACCAGTTCGGGATTCTTGACGGCAGCCGTACCGATCACCACACGCTCCACACCTATTTTGATCAGGGCTTCGGCACTGGCACGGTCACGAATGCCGCCGCCGACCTCTACAGGCACGCCCAATTCCTGCGTGATCTGGGCAATCACGGCGCGGTTTTCGCCCCGGCCCGTGGCAGCGTCCAGATCCACCAGATGTACCAGTCCTGCTCCCAACGTCACCCAGTGCCGCGCCGCATCCAGCGGAGACTCGAAATACACGGTTTCGCGGTCAGGGTCGCCCTCGTACAGCCGCACAGCGCGGCCCGACTGAATATCGACGCACGGAATGATCAGGGGGATCAGGCGGGGCGTGGGGTTGGGGCCAGAAACGGGCGCGGTCATGCGGGCCAGCATACCGACTCTGCCGCGCCGAAACTCTGCCCCCTGCTGACGCCCTCCCCAAACCGGGCTACACTGCCCCCTGACGTGCGAATCGGGATTGTGACTGCCACCTATCAGCCCTCACGCAATGGGGTTGCCACCAGTACGGCGCTGTTTGCCCAGGGCCTGCGCCAGCGGGGACACGAAGTCAGCGTCTTCGCGCCGCGTCACCCCCTGATGCCGCCGCACGAGCGGGGCGTGTACCGCCTGAATTCCTCCTTTGCCGGGGCGCGGGCGATGGGCGCTCCTGCCGATTATCCGGTGATGCTGGCTCCGGGGCCGCTGCTCACTTCCCGCCTGCCGCTGCGGGATCTGGATGTGCTGCACACCATGCATCCCTTTCTGGCCGGACGGCTGGCCCTCAATTGGGCGCGGCTCTCGGGCGCTCCGGTGGTGTTCACGGCCCACACGCAATATGAACAGTACCTGCACTACACGCCCATGCCCAGGCGGGTGGGCCGCGCCATTTTGCGCCCGCACGTGGCCGCCTTTGCCCGCCGGGTGGATGCGGTACTGGCACCGGGCCGCGCCATGTTGGAGATGCTGCGGGAATACGGTTTCACGGGCGATATCCAGCTCTTTCCCAACCCCGTTGACCTCGCTGCCTTTCAGCAGGCCGAGGGACTGACCTTCCGGGCCCAGTACCACATTCCGCAGGACGCGCCACTGGCGATGTATCTGGGCCGACTCGCCCCCGAAAAGAATCTGGGCGTGATGCTCCGCGCCTTCGAGCAGGCCCGTGCCAGCCGTCCCGATCTGCGGTTGTTGGTGGTCGGAGACGGTTCCAGCCGCGAGGAAGCGCAGGCGCTGGCCTCCGACGCTGTGACCTTTACTGGGCCAGTGCCCTACACGCAGGTGCCGCAGGCTCTGGCCGCCGCCGACGCCTTTATCACCGCCAGCACCTCTGAAGTGTTGCCCATGAGCATGATTGAGGCGCTGGCCGCCGGGACGCCCCTGGTGGCCGCCCGCAGCCCCGCTGCCCTTGATCTGGTTGTGGAGGGCATCAACGGCACTGTGCGCGAGCCGACCGCCGACGCCCTGGCTGCCGGACTGCTGGAAGTGCTGTACCCGGCCAACTTGCCCAGCTTGCAGGCAGGCGCACGCCACAGCGCCAAGCAATACGACCTGCGGGCACGCGCAGAGGCGCTGGAACAGGTGTATCTGCGGGCTATTGCCAAGAAGCGGCGCTGAGAAGGGTGGTGGGGATGTAGGAAGGGCGTCTAAGGGGCTAGGGTCTAAGGGCCAACAACAAACCATGCCTCTGATTTCTGTTCCCGCCCATGTACACAGCAAAACGGCCCCCGCATCGCTGCTGGGGGCCGTACTGTGGTGCCGAGGATGGGACTTGAACCCACACGCCGTGAAGCGCTAGTCCCTGAAACTAGTGCGTCTACCAATTCCGCCACCTCGGCATCATCTTGGTTGCGCCCGCGCAGGGCGCGTTTCAGGGCTTGTTTACTTTAGCCGCGACTTCCCCAACTGTCAACAGGCAAGGCCAGAGAATCTAGTTGGGAGGCCAGATGGCCTATGCGCTGGTAGGGGCGGCCTGTCGGCAGTTTGGCCCACTGGCACGACAAAAAGCCGGGTAAAATCGTCAATGGAGTCTACCCGGTGCGTCTCTTTGCCGGAGAGCCTCTGAGATCAGCGGCGACGTGTGGGCGTTGCGCCAAAACGCTTTCGTGCTTGCGTCAGCAAAAAATCCAGGGTCCGGTCACGTTTGCGGGCCTTGCTGTACTTGCTGCGCTGCCCGGTTTTGCTACGCCGAACCATGCTGATAATTTCCAGCACGATAGGGGCGAATACGGCGATTTTTTTCAGGCTGCTGCCAGAGCGGGAAGTTTTCATACCACCGAGTACGGGAAAGCGAGCGGGAAAGTTGCTGGGAGTGGAATCAAGTTAAGGGCAAGCTAAAGGGAGCGTCACGGCGGGCACGCTCCCTTTGGATTTGATGTGTTTTAAAACAAACTCGTTTCTAACATTTGCTCAAGCGGATTGTATCAATCTTTAGTGTTAAACGAGTGAACTTAATTTCAATGAATTTCGGATGGGCTGTAATATATTTGGCTAGGTCATTCTTAATATTGTTCCAGTATATATAGTCACCTAAAACAATTACCTCATTATCGTACAGGGTCTTTTTATAGTCTGAACATTCGATTATTACATACTGTCTGCCGTCTCCTGAGCTTGCACCGATCCCAATCTCGGAATCCTTCCCGATGATCTCAATACTTCCCAAGCTCGGGTGATTCAATTGGGTGAGGGTTGTATCTTTACTTTTGTTGCCAGAGAAAAGAAAAGTTAAGAAGAAAAGAGAGGCTACAGAAAGAAATGCAAAAGCATGCAATCCTAAATCCTTCATTGATTTATAGAATTTATCAGAGGAATTGATGTTGGTTTCCAAGGTTTGAAGTTTCCAGAGTCTAGGTGCCCTAATCACGCACCTATGACATACCAGAGGGCCGCTCGCTTTGAGGGTAATCCAAAGGGAGCGTCACGGCGGGCACGCTCCCTTTGGGTTTGGTTGGCCTCAAAACAGTGTCCACCAGTGGCATTTCGGTAGCTTGCTTGTATCAATGTCTACGGTCAGATTGGCGAGCTTGGCCCGGATAGAGTTGGGATAGACGGTGATGTATTTGGTGGAATCATCTTTGATTCGCTGCTAATCTATATTATCAGGCATCGCAGATACTATTTTATCAAGAATGATCTTCCTGCTGTTTTGACATCTAATAATCAAGGATTGCTCACTCACTCTTATTTCTGACATACCGCCATCGAAAACGTTTCTGCCTACAAGTGAGAATCTGCCCAGCTCTGGAGTAGAGGTTCTGAATAGAGTGAAGTTCTGGGGCACTCCACAGGAACTCAACAACACTGTTGTGAGGGCTGAGCCAAAAAATGATCTGATTTGAACGGAGAAAGTCATTTTTTGCCTGAGAGCGGTAGATTACTGCTCGCCGTACACCCTCACCTCTACATCCAGCTTGCCGCGCCCGCCGCCAAAGTAGGTGCCGCGCACGGGAGACACGTCGCCGTATTCGCGCCCATGTCCGATCTTGATGTGCTTTTCGCCTGCCAAGCAGTTGTTAGTGGGGTCGTAGCCCAGCCAGCCGTATTCGGGAATCAGGCACTCGGCCCAGGCGTGGGTGGCTTCTGCGCCCAGCATGTCGCCGCCGCTGTACAGGTAGCCACTGACATAGCGCGACGGAATGCCGAGCTGCCGCGTAATGCCCAACATGGCGTGCGTGAAGTCCTGACATACGCCGCGCCCGTGCTGGGCAAATTCGGCCAGCGGAGTATTCACGGCGGTGGCCTTGGTGTCGTAGGAAAACTGGCGGTTCAGACGGGTGGTGAGATCCATCAGGAAGCTGGGCAGGTCGTCGGTGGGGTTGGGACGGGCCACACCGAACACTTCGGGCCAATCTCCGCTGGGCACACGGGGGCTGGCGACCAAAAATTCGGTGTTTCTGGCCCTTGCACTGCGCAGCACGCTGAAAGGAGAGGGCGCGGGCATGGTGACGGCGTGCGTGTCGACGATGGCCTGCGCCTCTATTTTGAGGTAGCGGTGGGGTTCGTGAACATGCACATGGTGCACGATGGCCCCGAAATAGTCTTTGTGAGACGTGATTTCGGCGTCGGGTTCCACCTGAAGGTGAAAGGAGCGCACGCTCTGGCGCACCTCGCGGGCCGGGTGCAGGCGCACCTGATTGAACGAATCCCAGGCGGGTTCGGGGTAGTGGTATTCGGTGGTATGCCTTATCTCGCAGCGCATGGTTCTGGCCTCATCCTCATTCCGCACCAACTGCCGGGCCGTACATGAGGGCGGCGCGGGGGAATGTTCGGGCGGCAGTCTGACACGCGGCCCCGCACCGCAATGTTACGTAGAGCAGACGACCCGCCTAGGCAACAGGCTCCCGCTGCCGCCGATGTCGTCTGACACAGGCGGGGGCGCAGCGAGGGCGGCCATTTGGGGGGATGCTGCAAAAGGGGTGACTTTGCCGGAATGGTGACCCTCATGTTGCTTGCCGCCTGTGCATTCTCGTGGGTCATTCTTGCTGGAAGTACGCTGCATTGATGGCGGCGCCCACCCGGTTAAAGTCGCCCAGCAACTCTTCCAGAGAGGGATTGTCTTCATCCAGAATGTCGGCCACGCGGGCATATTGCAGCCTCGCCACCAGCCAACGAGACAGACGCGGAATTTCGGGATGTGCGCCGGGGTGGTGGCGTTCAATTTGCATCAGTGCTGCTTCCAGATTCTCGGCGCTGTAGCGGACGCTGCGCGGGAAAAACTCGTCGAGCAGCAGGAAGTCTCCGATGGTCTGGGGGTCTATACCGCTGTGGATGCGCTTGCGGTAGGCCTCATACGCGCTGGCTCCCTTCAGCACACTCACCCAGCGCTGATCCTGCATGGCCCGCTGGCCGGGGTCTTCGACCGGGCGGGCATCGATGCCCCGGTAACGGCTCTGCAGCACGCGCAGGGTGTTGTCTCCGCGTTCCAGCATCTGTCCTGCCCGCATAAACGACCAGCCCTCATCACGCGGCAGGGTGGCAAAGGCGATCCCAAAGAAAAACTGACTGGCATCGCGGGCGGCGGCGCAGTATTCAAACAGGCCGTCGCGGTCAAGCACCGATTCGTTTTCAAAGCAGAGGTTCAGGTAGGTGCGGTTCAGGGCTTCCCACATCTCCGAGGGAATCCGGTCACGCAGACCACGCGCATTTTCGCGGGCGCGGGCCACGCTAGTGGCAATGCTGGCCGGATTATCGCGGTCGAAGGCCAGCCACGCGCTGATGCTGCGGGCATCCACGCGGCCATATTTGGCCCGCAGATCGGCGTCGCCGCCCGTCAGTTCCAGCAGGGGCATCCAGTATTCGCGGGCGCGGCCTGCCATTTCCAGCGTGGCGTAGTAGTTGACGTTCAGAAGCCGGGCCGTATTCTCGGCGCGTTCCACGTAGCGCCCGATCCAGAACAGGTTCTCGGCCAAACGAGAGAGCAGCAGCATCAGCGTTCCCCTTCTTTGGTCTGGGCTTCATTCTGGTTCAGCTCGTCGCCGTCCAGTTGGTCTTTTTCCAGCTCCTGCTGATACGAATGACGCTCCGGCGATTGAGGTTCGGGCGGTGGCAGGGTGCCCTCAGAAGTCTGTGTCTGAGATTGCCCCTGGTGCTGACTCTGCCCATACGCCTCGATCTGGGCGTCTTCGGCGGCACGCACGCGGGCCTGACTGAAACTGGGCTGAGATTGACTCTGGCTCTGGCCCTGTGCCTGCCCCAATCCCTGTGCCTGGCCCTGGACTTGCCCCTGCGATTGACTCTGAGACTGGCTCTGGCCGCCGCCCACCGGAACCGCGCCGAACCCGCCCTGAAACTGGCTCTGGGCCTGATTCTGTGCATTCTGGCCGTCGCCGTGCATGATCTGACTCATGCCCTGCGGGGTGGCGGGGCCGTCGTGATCCAGCACCCACGTATCCTTGCTGCCGCCGCCCTGAGAACTGTTGACCACCAGACTGCCGCGCCGCAGGGCCACACGGGTCAGGCCGCCGGGTACGATGGTCACGTCTTTGGTGCCGTACAGCACGTAGGGGCGCAGATCGATGTGAGCGCCCTCGAACTGGCTGGCGTCCGGGTAGAAGGTGGGATGGCGGCTGAGGCCCACCACTGGCTGGGCAATAAACTCACGCGGCTCCAGGCGCACCTTGACCAGATAGGCGTCGATCTCGTCGCGGGTGGCGTAGGGGCCGATCAGCATGCCGTAGCCGCCCGCCTCGCCCACGGCCTTGAAGACCAGATCTCCGGCGTTGGCAAGCATGTATTCCAGATGGTCGGCATTCCAGCCGAGGTACGTGGGCACGTTGTTCAGCAGCGGCGTTTCGTTGAGGTAATAACGGATCATGTCGGGCACGTAAGCGTAGACGGCCTTGTCGTCGGCCACGCCGGTGCCGATGGCATTGGCAATCGCCACGCGGCCCTGACGGTACACCTCCACCAGTCCGGCCACTCCCAGAGAACTGTCGCGGCGGAAGGCCAGCGGATCAAGGAAATCGTCGTCGATGCGGCGGTAGATCACGTCTACCTGTTTGCGCCCGCCTGTGGAGCGCATCCAGACCCGGCCCGCATCGACAAACAGGTCGCGGCCTTCGACCAGTTCCACGCCCATCTGCTGGGCAAGGTAGGCGTGCTCGAAGTAGGCGCTGTTGTACATGCCGGGGGTCAGCACCACGACTGTGCCGTTGTCTCGGGGACTGACCGACTGCAAGACCTCCAGCAGCGCGGTGGCGTAGTGCTGCACGGGCCGCACGCCCTGCGCCTCGAACATGCCGGGATAGATCCGGGTCATGGCCTGACGGTTGGCAAGCAGATAGGACACGCCGCTGGGCGAGCGCAGATTGTCTTCCAGAACCAGATATTCGCCCTGCTCGTTGCGGATCAGGTCGGTGCCGACGATGTGGGTATAAATGCCCTGCGGCACCTGCACCCCGTGGACCTCACGCCGAAAATGGGCCGAGGTGTAGACCAGTTCGGCAGGCATGACGCCGTCGCCCAGAATCTGCGCGTCGCTGTAGATGTCGCGCAAAAAGGCATTCAGCGCCTTCACGCGCTGGGTCAGGCCCGCTTCCACATGCGACCATTCACTGGCCGGAATGATGCGGGGTACGGGGTCAAAGGGAAAGGTGCGCTCGGTGCCCTGAGAATCACCGTATACGGTAAAGGTAATGCCCTGATTGCGAAACGCCAGATCCAGCAGGCGGTGACGCCGCTCGAACTCGGCCACCCCCAGATCACTGATGTACTCCTCGACGCCCTGATAGTGCGGGCGAACCTGTCCATCTGGCGTGAACATCTCGTCAAAGAACCTGTCTCCTGGCTCGTACTTCATGTCCCCGCCTCCTCTAGTGAGGTTTCCCTCGCTGTGACTAGATGCCCCAAGATAGCGGACGAAAAAAAATACAGCACTCGGCAGTCAGACAAGCGGCAGACAAAGGACGTCTGGAGAGGGCTGCACGGCGCAGGTTTCTCTGCTGTAGAGCAGATATTTCCGGTTCTGGATGGGCTGAATCGGCAGAGGTTGCCCGGCGTTGGAAACTTGCTTGATGCCCGGTCAGTTGAACTGTATGCTGCTGGATGTGACCCCACCTTCCACACCGATCTTCCGCAAGAAGTCTGTCCCC
The DNA here is from genome assembly GCF_000378445.1 of Deinococcus aquatilis DSM 23025. Taxonomy (GTDB): domain Bacteria; phylum Deinococcota; class Deinococci; order Deinococcales; family Deinococcaceae; genus Deinococcus; species Deinococcus aquatilis. Next base: position 33,634 of record NZ_KB899728.1, read on the forward strand.
TGGCTGGTGTTGTGGGCGCTGGCCTGCGCTGCCCTGGCTTTTTTTGCCGATGCGCTGGGCGTTGCCCACCTGCGCGGCTGGATCGTGGGGGCGTTCTTCGTGGGAGAAGTCCTGATTTACGGAAATAAGGCGTCTGGCTAAGTCAAACGTTTTGTCTGTGGTGAGCAGGAAAAGCATCAGTGAGCATGAACTGTGTGGGTCGTCAAGAAGAGGAAGTTCTGGAAACCCTAAGTAAAGTTTGGGCCTGACTTTCCCCCGGCACCGGGCCTGCTACCCTACCCATGTGACCCGCCCGCCCACTGACGTTCCAACCCAGCCTCAAACCACCCAGCCCCCCGCCACGCTGCCCCTGCTGGTGGCCTTCGATCTGGACGGCACCCTGATTGCCGACGGATCGCGGGATATTCCAGCATCTACGGCAGAGGCGTTGGCCCGCCTGAAGGCATTGGGCGTACAAGTTGCGATCATCACGGGCCGCGACCTGCCCCCCGATGCTGTGCGGGAAGCTGTGCAGCCTGACGCCGTTGCCACCAACAACGGTGGACGCATCGAAATAGGCGGCCAGCTGCATCAGGAATCACGCTTTGGGCCGGGCGACCTGGAAGCGGTGCTGGCGCATGAACTCGACGACGCCCGTATGGTGTTGTTTGCCGCTGATTGCCTCTATGTAGATATTCCCGAAAATCTAGAGCCAGAGCCGTGGATGTTGCTTCGTACCCACAAACCGATCTCGGAAGCGCCCCAGGAAGACATCCAGAAGGTGGGGTTTTACCACCCTGGCGTGGCGGATTTCGCAGGCCGGTTGCGCCTATCTCATCCTCATCTGGTGCTGACTGGAGCGCAGCCGCCCTACCCCCATTTTCTGACTGTGACGCCAGACGGGGCACACAAAGGCGCGGCACTGACCCTGATCGCGGAGGCGCTGAATGTGCCGATAGAGTACACGATTGCCTTTGGAGACAGCGACAACGATCAGGCGATGCTGGAAGTGGCTGGACATGCCGTGCAGGTCGGCACGCTGCCTCTGCTGGCCCAGCACGCGCATCAGCAATTGCCGGATCATCTGGCACTGGCGGAGTATTTGAATGGGTTGGCAGACAGGGTAGAAGGGCAGCAACAGTAAGAAGTCAATCGGGGGGAGGGATTTTGGGCGGTGGGCTTGCTGGGTATCCTCCATCTTTTCCACTGCCCCCTCACTCCTGACCAACTACATTTTTTCCAACCGCAGATGATGCGTCAGTCTTTCCGGCGCGTCGCTTTCACGGTGGGCAATGACCATGATGTGCGTGCCCGCCGCCGCCAATTCGGGTAACAAGGCCAGAAACCGCTGGCGGTGGTCGGTGTCCAGAAAGTCCAGCCCTTCATCCAGAATCAGGAGTTTGGGCGCGTGTAGCACGGCGCGGGCCAGCAGCAGGCGGCGCAACTGCCCCTGTGAAAGCGTATCGGCAGTGCGGGGCAACAGGTCTTGCAGGTGCAGGCGGGCGGCGAGGTGTTGCACGGCATCGGCCTGCGCGGGCGTCAGGTCGGGCGCAAAGCCCTCGGTGCCGTCCCAAGCGCTTGCCAGAATGTCGGCCCCGGTCCAGTCCCGGCGCTGGCGGATGCCCACTTCGGCCCCGATCAGGCCGATGGTGCGGCGGCGCGTACTGAGCAGGTCGCGTTGACCGGAGGCCGCGAGGTAAGGCCGCTCCACCGTTCCGCCCAATGCCGCGCCCAGTTCTCCGGCGATCAGCCTTGCCAGCGTGCTTTTGCCGCTGCCGTTTTCGCCCGTGACCAGCCAGTGTTGCCCCGAGTGCCACGTCCAGCTCAGCGGCCCCAGCGCGGCGTGTCCGTTGCGGTACACCATCACGTTGTGCAGCCGAATCAGGTCGCCGGTGCCAGGAGGAAGGGGGAGGTTGATGGCTCTGGGCTGAGGCTGAAGCGCGGGTGCATCTTCATGCCGCACCTGTCCGTCGGCGATGCTGACCGTGCGCCAGGGCAGATCGGGGGCCTCCTCGGGTCTGTGGGTTGCCAGGACCACGGCCACACCCGCCGCGTATATCCGCTCCAGCACGCGGCCCAGCGTCTGGCGTGCGCCTGTGCTCAGGCCATCGGTGAATTCATCCAGCAGCAGGGCTTCGGGGCGGGGCATCAGGGCGCGGGCCAGCACCACCCGCCGCCGCTGCCCATGACTTAACATTCGGAAATCTCGCTCCAGCAGCGGCTCCAGCTCGGTCAGGGCCACCACCTCGGCCAGCCGGGTCAGGGCTGCGGGCGTGGGTTCCCACAGTCTCAGCGTATCGCCCTCAAATCCGGCCAGCAGCACATCCTGTACGGTCTGTTCCCAATCACGGGTCAGAAAGAAGGCTTCGGCGTCCGGTCCCACCACACTCAGGGTGCGGCGGGCGTGGACGGCGTGGCGCTGAATCTGGCCTTCATGGTGCTCAAAGCTATATAGCCTCTCGCCTGCTGCGGGGGCCAGTTCACCCGACAGCAGCCTCAGCAGCGATGTTTTGCCGCCCCCGTTTGGCCCGGCCAGCCGCACGGCCTCGCCCCGGTTCAGCGTCAGCGTCACGCCGTCCAGCAGGGTGTGCCCGCCCGCCACTGCCCGCACCCCACGCAGTTCTATCAGGGGAGCGGTTCTTACTGCTGCGTGTGCGTCTGTTGCCGTCTCTGCCGTCATTCCGGCCAGTTTAGCGGCCCGGAGTTAGGAACGTCCTCTGCCCTGATGCTGGGGGTTGGTAGCCCGGCGTCAACGCTGATCCCCCGACCTACCGGACAACCTCTGGAGGCTGCCTCTGGCTGGGAACTTCTGCCTCCCGCGCCGCGTACTTTCAGTATGGGATTTACAATTTTTGTGATCGTCCTGATGCTGCTGGTGTTCGTCACTCTGCTGTCCGGCATCAAAAGCGTGCCGCAGGGCTATGAATGGACCCAGGAACGCTTCGGCAAGTTCCAGCGTGCCCTGAAACCGGGGCTGAATATCATCATTCCCTATATCGACCGCATAGGCCGCCGCGTGAACATGATGGAACAGGTCATGGACGTGCCCAGTCAGGAAATTATTACCAAAGATAACGCGCTGGTCACAGTAGACGGTGTGGTGTTCTATCAGGTGCTGGATTCTGCCAAAGCCAGTTATGAGGTTCGCAATCTGGAGCAGGCCACCCTGAACCTCACCATGACCAACATCCGCACCGTGATGGGCAGCATGGACCTCGACGAACTGCTGTCCAACCGCGACCAGATCAACGCCCGCTTGCTGATGGTGGTGGATGAGGCCACCGAGCCGTGGGGAGTGAAAGTTACGCGAATCGAGGTCAAGGACATCAAGCCGCCTGCCGATCTGGTGGCAAGCATGGCCCGTCAGATGAAGGCCGAACGCGAAAAGCGGGCCAATATTCTGGACGCCGAGGGTTTCCGGCAGGCCGCCATTCTGAAGGCCGAGGGCGAGAAGCAGGCCGAGATCCTGAACGCCGAGGGCCGCCGTCAGGCCGCCTTTCTGGAAGCCGAGGCCCGCGAGCGTCAGGCGCAGGCCGAAGCCGAGGCGACCCGCGTGGTCAGTGACGCGATTGCGGGCGGCAGTGTTCAGGCTGTCAATTACTTCATTGCCCAGCGGTACATCGACGCCCTCAAGGAAATCGCCGTGGCTCCCAACCAGAAGACCCTGATCTTGCCCATCGAGGCCACCGCCGTTCTGGGCAGCTTGCAGGGCATTGCCGAGATCGCCAAGGAAGCCTTTGGCGTGGGCGGCAGCAATGCGGGCCTTGGCGGCTTCGGCAATACTTCTGGCCCAAATCGGGGCCGAGGCTAAGCCATGCCCGACTGGCTGCCCACGCTGGAACGGATACAACCGTGGCACTGGTGGGTGCTGGGGGCTACCCTCCTGATTCTGGAAGTGCTGGCCCCCGGCGTCTTTTTCGTGTGGCTGGCGCTGTCGGCTTTCAGTCTCGGTCTGCTGGTGTTCGTGCTCCCGATGCCTGTGCCCCTGCAACTGCTGCTGTTTGCAGGCCTGAGCGTGGTGGCTGTGGTGGTGGGCCGCTATTACCTGAACCGCATTCCAATTGGCGGAGAAGAGGGCGAAAGCCTGAACATGGGCGCACACCGCTTCACAGGGCGCACCGTCACCGTGACCACGGCCATAGAGAACGGCGTGGGCCGCGTACGGGTCGGAGACAGCGATTGGCGGGCCACCGGGCCGGACGCCCCCGCCGGAAGCCGTGTGCGGGTGGTGGGTGCAGATGGCAGCACGGTGCAGGTCGTGCCCGAAGCCCTGTTGGAAGGGGTGAAGTAGCAGGTGGGGCAAGCCGGATCGCTGAGCAACAAGAAGAAGGTACGCGGCGGCAAACGCCAGGCGGTGCGGGTAGAGGCGTGGCGGCAGGCCCACCAGACGCCCGACCTGGCCCACCTCGAATCTTACGGATTCGACTATGCCAGGTTGACCCTAGACCCGTGGTTCCGCCTGTCTCGCCGTACGCCCCCGGCACGCCTGCGCCGCCAAATGCTTGCCGCGCTTCTGGATGTTCGGGCAGCCTGGGCCAAAGCTCTGGCCCAGCCGTCAGATAAGCAGTCATCAGAGAGCCAGCCGTCAGATCACCAGCCGCCCGAGTATCTGGCGGTGTGGGTAGGATGGCCCCAGTTCATGGAGTCTCAGGTGGTGGTGGCAAGCGGGGATCAGGCCAGGTATTACCGCTCGCTTCACCCGGTACTCGAAACGTCTGCCCCCCTCCCCACCGCGCTGGGCCTCACGCCTGCCCTGCGTGCCCGCCTCGCCGCTTTGCGCTGGCGCGAAAGTCTGGATGAAGTCCCGCTGCTTTCCGAAGACCTGCCCGAGAACCCAGAGGCGTGGCTGAGCACCCGGCCTCACCGCCTCACCCCACTTCAGGCAGGCGGCGCGGTGATCTGGCTGGAGCGCGGGCGGGTATGGATCGGGGAATAGAAAAATCCCCCACCAGACGGTAGGGGACGAAGTTGCTTTCCTGAAATCAGCGCTTGCTGAACTGAGGAGCGCGGCGGGCCTTCTTGAGGCCGTACTTCTTGCGCTCGACTTCGCGGGGGTCGCGGGTCAGGAGGCCCTTGGGCTTCATCATCGCGCGGAAGTCGGGGTTGACCTTCAGCAGGGCGCGGGCAATGCCGAGCTTGATGGCGTCGGCCTGACCGGTGGGGCCACCGCCAGCCACCGTGATCACGGCGTCGTAACGGCCAGCCGTGCCGGTTTCGCGGAAGGCTTGCAGGGCGTGAACGGCACGCAGCAGACCACGGAAGTAGGTCTGGAACTCTTTGCCGTTGACGATGATCTTGCCTTCGCCAGGGCGGAGGAACACGCGGGCAACGGCGGTCTTGCGGCGGCCCGTGCCGTAGAACTGCTCAACTTGTTGAATCGCCATGATTATCGGACCTCAAGCTTCTGGGGCTGTTGCGCGGCGTGGGGGTGGGCGGAACCGGGGTACACCTTCAGGTGTCCGTGCATGGCGCGGCCCTGACGTCCCTTGGGCAACATGCCGAACACGGCGTGCTCGATCACGCGCTCGGGGTGCTTGGCGATGGCTTCACGGGCGGTTTCGGTCTTCAGGCCACCCTGGTAACCGGAGTAGCGGGTGTAGACCTTGCCGTCCATCTTGTTGCCGGTGAGGGCCACCTGAGAGGCGTTCAGCACGACCACGTAATCGCCCTGAATCATGTTGGGCGTAAAGTCGGGACGGTGCTTGCCACGGATGCGGCTGGCAATCAAGGTGGCGAGGCGACCCAGGGGAATGCCCGTGGCATCGACTACGATCCAGTTTTGCTCGTCGTTTTTGGGGGTGTAGGTTTTCACCGTTTTGCTCCGTAAAAAAAGTGGGATTTGGTGGCGCAACGCTTCTGCGGTCTGCCGGAACTGCTGGCATCTGGCCGAGGTTACGCCGTGGCTGTGAGCGCGCCCCGCCTCGTCTGGGGGAAAAGGGTCGTGCGCGTCCGGGAGCCTCCCGGTTATCCCGGCTCTACCAAGCGCGAGACACTAAACGCCAGTGTACCAGAGCGGGGGAGGCATGGGCAAGGGGAGGGGTATTCAGTGGGGGCATCGGCTTGCAGGATTCATCAGGGTGGTCATATCTGCACCAGAGCTTTTGGCTTGGCTGTTATAACCGACTTATGTCCAAATTGCCGTCGTTGGCCGTGCTTCTTGGTTTGTCGCTTACTCTTTCCGCCTGTCGTCCTGATCCCATCGTGGAGCCTCAACCTGAAGTGCTGACCCAGCCCGCCGTACCCGTGGTGGGGCAGGCCACCGAACTTCAGAATTTGCCGATGGTGGCTGATCAGGCGGCCCGCACCTTCAGCGATATGTTAAACCCATCCAGCACCGACTTCGACCCTGATCTGACGGCGGTGTTGCAGACCTTTGGCGGCGTGATGAGCGGCATGAATCAGCCTCTACGGATGCAAAGCCCTGCACAACTGGGCCAGCAGATCAAGGGGATGCTCACCGCCCGTTCCCGCCCTGCCTCTGGCCTGGGCGCACTGACGACGACAACCACGCTGCTGCCACGCGGCACCTGGGTGGCGGGCGCACAGGGCCAGTTGACCCAGACCAGTGCTCAACCTACAGACGGCTACATTCTGATGTCGTCTACGACAGCCCTGACTGCCGAGTGGGAAGTGGGCGGCAGCAAAACTGTCCTGATTGATGGCGACGGCAACCTGACGAGCGCGGCGATGCGTGTAGAAGTGCCCACCAATGCCCGCGTCATCCTGACCAAAGGCACAGTGAAGCGGGCGGCGGCCCAGATGACCATGACCCCCGGCGCGTGCGTGAGCATCACTGGACCCGATGCCCTCACCCTGACCGCGTGGGCAGGCCGCGAATCCAACTCGCCCGCCCAACTGAAATTCAGCCATATGTGGGCCGCCACGGGCGTGACCACCAGTGCCGAAGCCACCTACCTGACCCGGACCCGCAGCGCCAGTGCCTCTATCAAATCCAGCATCGGGGGCAGCACGGCCAACCGCTGCACGCCCTCTACCTTTGCCTTTACACCCACCCGCGCCGACATGAGCGCCAGCATTAACGTGCCCAACAACACGGCCAGCGCCGACCTGAAACTGCGCGACCTGACCAACGTGGTGTTCAGCGACACCGAACTGAAGGCCCGCAACTGGTTCTCCAAGGTCACGGGCACGCTGAGTGCCAGTGCCCAGCACAACGGCAAAGCTGTCATGAGTGCCTTTGGCCCGCTGGCCGATGGAGCCGACGCCGACCTGCTCCCCGGAGATCAGGCCAACGTGCAATTCGTGCTGCGAGGCAAACTGATCGTGACCAACTTGCAGGCACTTCTGGAAGGTAAAGTGGCCCTGAACTGATCAGCCAAAGGAAGGCCCACAGAAAGGAGTGGCAGGCCATTTGAGCCATGCCACTCCCTGTGTTGTCCTGCTACCCTGCCCCCATGATTCCCCCCACCTGGCAGGAATGCCGCCGCCCAGCCGATGATGAGTTGGTCGGCTACCTCGTGCCCGCCGGAGAATTGTTTATTCCGGTGACGCTGGTAGGTATGCCGTTGGGTGCAGCGCAGGCCGAAGCCGACGCCGCAGCCCTGCTGCATGAACGCGGCCTGATGACCCTCAACGGGCGCTGGTGGTGCCTCCTGCCAGAGCTGCTGTTGGGAACAGACACCGACCCGCAGCAGCCTCAGCCGTCGTGGGGGTGGCGCTCGGTATTTATTGTGGAAGCCAGCCCGCAGGAATGCCGGGTGCGCTTGGAGATGCCCGCCGAGGAAGAACGCACCAGCACGGTCACGCTGCCGGTGCCGGTGGGCGAGTTGTTGTGGGCGCGGCAGCCCTGAGCCTCAGCCTTCCAGCTCCGTCAGATACTCCATTGCTAGGCGGTAGCCTACAAAGCCGAGGCCACTGATTTTGCCCCGGCAGACCGCCGCCGTGACCGACGTGTGCCGGAATTCTTCGCGGGCGTCCACGTTGCTGATGTGGACTTCCACCACGGGCAGCGGTTGGCTGGCAATCGCGTCTCGCAGGGCGTAGCTGTAATGGGTCAGCGCCCCCGGATTGATCACGATGCCGCCGAAGCCCTGCTCCTGCGCCTCATGCACCCATTCCAGAATCTGGCCCTCAAAGTTGCTCTGGCGGCAGGTCACGGGTTCGCCCAGTTCCGCGCCCCACGTTTCGCACTGCCGCTCCAGGTCTTCTATCGTTTGCAGGCCGTACACGCCCGGTTCACGCAGGCCGAGGCGGTTCAGGTTGGGGCCGTTGATGATCAGCAGCAAGGGGAAAACCTCCGGGGAGAAAGGGGCGGTGAAGGGGTATGAAACCCGGTGTCAGGGTGCTCTGGCAGGAGGTGGAGAGTGGATATGGCCCCGGCAGTTGGTCTGACCCAGATTAGAGGCCAGAAATCTCCGCCTGCCACACTCCAAACTGCTCGCGCAGGACGGCATCGGGCACGCGGGTCAGGTACGGGCGGGCCAGACCGTGCAGCAGCACAAAGCGCACGCCGTCGGCATCGGCTTTTTTGTCGCGGGCCATGTACGGCTGTACCTCGTCGTAGGAGAGGGCCGGAAGGGGGACAGGCTGTTGCCAGCGCAAAAAGGCGCGGGTGTACTCGGTCAGATCTTCGCCGCCCTGTGCCCGAGACAGCAGCGCCGCGTAGTGCAGGCCGTAGCCCACCGCGTCGCCGTGCGGTATGGCGTGATGGGTCACGGCTTCCAGCGCGTGCGCCAGCGTATGCCCAAAGTTCAGGTAGGCGCGTTCGCCCTGCTCGGTCAGGTCGCGGGTCACGACGCCTGCCTTGACGGCGATGGCATCGGCCAATGTGTCGGTAAACATGGCCGACCCCAGCACAAAATCGGGGGCCAGCACCCGCTGAATCAGGCTGGGGTCGGAAATCAGGCCGTGTTTGTAGGCTTCGGCGGCCCCTTCACGGAACACGGCAGGCGGCAGGGTGGTCAGGGTGTTGGTATCGCACCACACGGCGCGGGGTGGATGGAATGCGCCCACCAGATTCTTGCCCTCGGGCAGATTGACGCCCGTTTTGCCGCCCACTGCCGCATCCACCATGCCCAGCAGGGTGGTCGGGGCCGTGTAGAAAGCCACCCCGCGCAGGTAGCTGGCCGCCGCGAAGCCCGCCAGATCGGTGGCCGCGCCGCCGCCCAGGCCCACCACCGCGCCGTCACGGGGCAGGTTGGCCGCCGCCAGCCGCGACAGCACGCCCGCCAGCACGTCCAGTGTTTTGCATGCCTCGCCCTGCGGCACGGGAATGGTCAGCAGCAGGGCAGGCGAGAGCGCCGCTGACAGACGATCTATCCAGACCTGTGGCACGGCTTCATCGTGGATCAGGGCAATCTGGCGGGCCTCCACATGGGCGCGGGACAGTACGCCAGGGCCGACGTGAACGGTGTAGGGAACGTTGCCGCCGACCTGCACCTGCCGGACGGTCTGGACATTCAAAGCTTCAGTCTGCGGCCCGCTCACTGTCTCCCCCTGCTGGGTCTTCGCCCCACGCGGCGTTCACGTCGGCCCAGTCCCACAGGCGCTCGATGACTTCTTCCACGATTTCCTCAGAGGGCCGCCCATCGCTGTGCACATGAATGGTGCCCTGACGGTAAGACGGCTCGCGCTCGGTCATCAGGGTGCGGATGCGTGATAGGGGATCGGCGGTTGCCAGAAGGGGCCGGTCACTGTGTTTGGTGCGCTGGTACACGGTTTCCGGGGTGGCCCACAACACCACCACCGGGCCGCGTTCCAGCAGCGTGCGGCGGTTTTCCTCGTGAATAAAGGTGCCCCCGCCCAGGCTGACCACCGCGTGGTCCAGTCGCGAGACGCGCCGCACCACTTCCTGTTCACAGGCGCGGAAATAGGCTTCACCTTCCTGCTCGAACACCTCGGGAATGCTTTTGCCCACCACCCGCGTAATCAGTTTGTCGGTGTCCACGAAGTGCAGGGCGAGGGCGCGGCTCAGTTCCCAACCCACGCGGCTCTTGCCCGTGCCCATAAAGCCCGCCAGCGCCACCCAACTGACGGGGCGCTCGATCAGGCCCATGCCGAAGTTGGGGGCAGGACGTGTGGCACCAGAATTCGGCTCTGAACCGGGTGGCCCAAAGTCGGGCGTCACAGATTCAGGCGGAACGGTCATGGGGGACAGTGTACGAGACTGGCTCCGCTGCGGCGTAACAGCGGCACGGTCTGGCTCCTCGGGGTCCTGGGGCGGGTCCTGCAGATAGGCGTGCAGCCCCGCCTCGATCTGTTCCGGCGAAACGCTTGCCAGCACAGCTTCAGTAATCCCGTGAAAAGGCGTGTGCGGCGGCCACGCGCTCCTGCAATTCGGGCAGGGTATCGCCGCCGAATTTTTCCAGAATGGCGTCGGCAATGACCCAGCCGATGATGGTCTGCAAGATCACTCCGGCAGCGGGCACGGCGGTGGTGTCGCTGCGTTCCCGCGCCGCGTCGCTGGCCTCATGAGACACCACGTTCACGGTGGGGAGCGGCTTCATCAGGGTGGCAATCGGTTTCATGGCGACCCGCACCACCAGTTCTTCACCGTTGGTCATGCCTGCCTCCAGACCGCCTGCGCCGTTGGTATCGCGGGCATATGTGCCGTCCCGGTAATACACCGCGTCGTGTACACCGCTGCCGGGTTTGCGGGCATTCTCGAACGCGGGGCCGATTTCCACACCTTTCATGGCTTGCAGGCTCAGGCACGCCTGCGCGATTCGGCCATCCAGTTTGCGGTCCCAGTGGACATAGCTGCCCAGACCCACCGGAAGCCCCCGGAAGCGCACCTCCAGAATGCCACCCAGTGTGTCGCCGTCTTTTTTGGCCTGATCGATGCGTTCGCGCATCTGGGCGGCGGCGTCGGCATCGGGCGTGCGGAGGTCGGATTCCTCGATGGCTTCCAGGTTGTCCCAGCTAAAGCCCTGGCGCGTTTCTATTCCCGCGAGGCTGGACACGTAATTTGCGCCCTGCACGCCCAATTCTGCCAGCAGCTTGAGGGCCACCGATCCGACGGCCACCCGCGCCGCCGTTTCCCGCGCCGAGGCCCGCTCCAGCACGTCGCGCAGGTCCTTATGACGGTACTTGATGCCTCCGGTCAGGTCGGCGTGTCCGGGTCTGGCATCGGTCAGGGCTTTTTTGCGCGGCTCTCCGCCCGGTTCCGGCGACATGATTTCGGTCCAGTTGCGGTGATCTTTGTTGGCAATCGCCAGAGTGATGGGCGCACCGGTGGTTCGGCCTGCCCGCACGCCACTCAGAATCTCGGCCTCGTCGGTTTCGATGACCATGCGCCGCCCACGCCCATAGCCGCCCTGCCGCTTGCGGAGCCACGGGTCTATGTCGGCCTTGCCCAGCGGCAGTTGCGACGGCAACCCTTCAATGATGGCCGTCAATTGCGGCCCGTGCGACTCTCCGGCGGTCAGATACCTCATACTTCCGACTCTAGCGCCCGCGTGCAGATGGGGCAGCAGCCATGACCAAACAAACCCCCTAGGCAGGCCCAGCCAAACAGACCCGGACGCCCCCAACACTGGGAAGGCGTCCGGGTTGGGAGGGGTGAATTTACTTGACGACGGTTCCGGTAATGATGACCAGCAACTGGGTGCTGTCTTTGGTCACGTTCTCGCTGCCGCCCAGCAAGGCTCCGACCACGGGAATGCTGCTGACGTAGGGGAGACCTTTGCGCGTAGAAACCTCGTTGGAACCCAGCAGGCCGCTGAGCAGGAGGGTTTCGCCGTTCTTGAAGCTGACCACCGTCTGGGCGCTGCTGTTGGCAAAGTCCAACAGGTTGGGCAGCGTGTTGGTAATGGCGGTGCGGGGTTGATTGACCTGACCGCACAGACGCACGCTGACAGTGCCGTCGGCATTGACGCTGGGATCGAGGAAGTACATGTTGACGCCGTAAGGAATGGTACGAACCACGGGAGCACTGCCACCTGACCCAGCAATGTTGATGTCCAGTCGTCCGCCCGATTGCAGTGAGGCCGCCGCGATGTTGCTCTGATCGTCGGGGCTGCCGCAACGGAAGGTGCCCCCGCCCGAGCCGCTGCCGTTGGTCTGGCCGCTCTGCATCATCACGGTGCCGTCGTACACGCGCTTGGTCATGCCCTGCTGTTCCAGGTTGTCCAGCGTGGCTCCCAGATTGAATCCCACGAAGGCACGGGTGGGATCGAAGGATGCAGCCAGTTGCCCGTTGCTCAGCGAGACATTGAAGCCGCCCAGTGACGCCTTGTAGCCCACGCCGAGGGTCCGCAGGCCCGTTTCGGTGATCTCGTTGATTCGCACCTGAAGATTGATCTGGGGCACGCGTACATCGAGGGTGGGGATCAGTTCGGCCACCTGCGCGACCTGCTCGGCAGTGCCGCGCACGATCAGGGTATTGGTGCGCTTGTCGGCAATGATGGTGGCGGGGCTGGACGGCGTGGTGGCCGTGCCTGTGCCCGCAGTCTGCCCCAGGAGGGTGCCCAGGGTGCTGGTGGCAGGGGTCTGGGTGGTGGAGGTCGTGGGCTGGGCCGCAGGTGTGGTGCCCACATTGACCCCAGTCACGATGCCGCCGCTGCCCGCCGCGCCTCCGGTGGCACTCTGAACGTTGCTGTTGGCGGTGACGCTGGCCGCCAGGGTATTTTCCAGCACGGCCTTGATTTCCTCGGCCTTGCCGTTGGCGAGCGTAAAGACGCGCTGGGTGGTCAGGGCGGCCACCGGAGCCGGGCGGTCTACCTGTGCCAGCAGCGCCAGTGCCTCTTCCAGTTGGGTCTGTGGCCCGGTCAAGACCAGTTGTCCGGTCTGCCCCACGCCAGTCACCTTCAGACCTGAAAACTGCGAGGTCAGCAGGGCTGTTACGTCAGCCTGCTGGCCCTTCACCGAGTACACCCGCTGAGCGGTCGGGGCGGGTTCGGGGGCACGCACGGGGGCGCGGTCTACCTGCGCCAGGAGTGCCAGCGCGGCGTCCAGTTGACTCTGCTGCCCACTGAGCACCAGTTGTCCGGTCTGCCCCACGCCCGTGACTTTCAGGGTGGGAAACTGGGAGGTCAGCAGGGTCAGGACGTCGGCCTGCTGGCCGTTTACGGTATACACGCGCTGCACGGTGGGAGAGGTATCTACCGTGGTGATGACAGGGCGGTCTACCTGTGCCAGCAGTGCCAGTGCCGAATCGATCTGCGTCTGTGGGCCACTGAGGACCAGTTGCCCGGTCTGTCCCACGCCCGAAACCCGCAATGTGGGGTACTGGGCGGTCAGCAGCGCCAGGATGTCGGCCTGCGTGCCGCGTGCCGTGTAGATGCGCTGCACGGTGGGGGGCGTGTTGCCCACGCGCAGCACCGTTTTGCCGCCGAGGGGCAGGGTCTGGTAGCTCAGGCCATACACGTCCATCAGCAGGGGCCAGACCTCGTTGAAGGGCTTGTCGGTAAAGGACAGAACCAGCGGGCGGGCTGTGCCGGAAGTGGCCGTGCTTGGTGTTGCAGGAATGCTGCTGGCCGAGGCCGCAGCAGGCGCAGCCGCCAGATTCGCGGCGGTGTTCAGGCCGTCCACGTTGGCATCAAAAATGACTTCGTATCCGGCCGCCTTGGCGAGTGCCGCCAGCAGGCTCGAAAGTGGTCCGGTGTACACACCCACGTTCACGGTCACGCTGGCCTGAGACAGTTGCGGGTCGGGCGTGGTGGCAGCAGAGGTGGTCTGTGCAGCGGGAGAGGCGGTCGTGGTGCTGGTCTGCGCGGCGGCCATGCCGAGTGCGGCGGTCAGCAAGAGGGCGTGACGTTTATTCATGGCTCACCTTTTGTCCAGTTCGAGGGTCTGGGTATCATTGCCGAGTGCGAGGGTGGCGCTGGTCGCCGTCACTTCTTTGATCACGATGTCGGAATCGGGCAGGGTCTGTCCGACCGACACCACCAAGAAGCCGTCTTTGGAGCGGAAGATGGCGGTATTCACCGGGCCGAGAACCACTGCGTTGAAGGCCAGTTCACGGGCAGCAATGCTCTGATCCAGCGGGCGGGTGGTTTCGGCGGGCGTACCCGTACCGATAGGAGCAAGTTCAGTGATCACCTGAGGCGTACCAGGACGCGGCGCGGTGGTGGGCAGCGAAGCGTTGACGCCCCCATCTGTGCCGGAAACCGTACCGTTCGCGCCGTTGCTGGCTGTGCCGTTCGTTCCGGCGTTGCTGCCCGCGTTGGCGGTCAGGTTGGGCACGCGGCTCACACCGGGCACGTTGACACCTGCCACAGGTGGTTTGATGGGCGGCAAGGGCGGTTCGGCGGGAGTGGTGCCCGCTCCATTCGTACCCGTGCCAGCATCGCCTGTGGCCGGGTTGCTGGTGCTGCTGCCTGTGCTGTTGCCGCCGTTGTTGGCAATCACGGGGTCAGGTGTTGTGGGGAGAGGCGTCACAGGGGGAATGCCGGGCGTAATGGTCACGCCGCTGTCTGTGCCGGAACCGTCTGCACCGGGAATGCTGGGCAGAGGGAACGCGCCGCCTGAGACATCCGCCGAATCGCCGGGAACGGTCTCGCCCGAACCGGGAATAGGGGAGATGGGAATTGCGCCGCCGTTGGTGCCGAGGGGATCAAGCCCGCCGTTGCTGACCGCGCCGCTGTTGTCCAGCGTGCCCGTGTTGCTGGGCGCGGCGTTGCCAGAAGAAGGATTGACGGCGGTCACGCTGCCGGTGGGCGTCGTGCCAGCAGCGTTGGCATCCGTCTTCACGCTCAGAGGCCGGAAGGGGTTCACGCCGGGCAGCAGGACCAGAGGGGTGTCGGGGTTGATGCCGCCGGGAGTGGGCGTGGCAACGGTGGTGCCTTCTCCGTTGGGGCCAGCCACGGTGCCGTCATCGTTGCCCAGCGGGGGCAGGGTCGGAATCGTCACGGTACCGTTGGAGGCCACGTTGTTCTGACCAGAGGTTCCTTCTTCTCCCGTTGCCGTCCCGTTTTCAGCCCCGGTGCCGTCAGGACTGACGACTGTGGTGGTGCCGGTCGTGGGAGTGCCATCGGAGGGTGCACCCTCGATAACCACGGGGCCGTCATTTCCGGTTCCGCTGTTGTCTGGGCCGCCGGTTCCGGTCGTGCCTGTGCCGCTGTCAGCGATGACATTTGCATTGCGGGTACTTGTCCAGACGTACCAGCCGCCAATCAGGGCCACCATCAGCAGCAAGATCAGGAGAATCTTCATCTCGCGGGACAGCTTCAAGTTCAGTGGAGCGCGGGCGCGGGTCACCGGACACCTCCAGAGGTGGAGCCTGCGGCGGGTGCGGGCGCGGTTCCTGCTGCGGGGGCCTCAGGCGTGCTGCCCGCTGCGGTGGGCGTGGCCTGCGAAGCATCGAAGGTGTACACGGTCAGGCCCATGGTGCTTTCCAGGCGTGGATTAAAGCTGGAGGCCTCAGGCACCTGAATGCCGACCGTCGTGACATTGGTAAAACGGTTCATGGTTTCTATAGAGCGCAGCGACTGAAACACCTGCGCGAACTGCCCGCTGATCCCCACGGTGAGGGCGATGGGCCGCACGCCGCTGGGAAGGTCGGTTCCGGTGCCGGGCTGCACATTGAAGGAGTTGAGCTGTCCTCCAGCGGCAGTCACGTTGCGGCGCACTTCGTCCAGAACGATACCGAACTGTGCAGCATCGGGCAGCGCACGCAAAAACTGACTCTGCTCTACCTGTAAGGCGGCCACACGGGTTCTGAGGGCAGGCAACTGCTGGGAAGCAGCGCGGTACAGATCGGCCTGCGTCTGGGCAGTTTCTACCTCGCCCTGAAGCTGCACGATCTGGGCTTGCCGGGGCTGAAAGCGCAGGTAATACCAGGCGGCGATCAGGGCCATGCAGGACACGAGCGCGATCAGAAAAATAGAGCGGGCATCGAGTTTGCTGGCGGTCATTGGCTGGCCCCCGCAGCAGGTGCCGCCGCTGGAGCCGTGGCCGGAGCGCCGGGTGTGGCTGCTGCTCCTGTACCTGCTGGCACGGCGGCAATGGGTTCAGCGTTCACGACGCCCACGGTGGCAGCAAAGGTATAGGTTCCGGCGGTCTGGTCATTTTGCAGACTCCGGAAGTTCACGCCGAATTTGGGATTGGTCTCAAAAGCGTTGAGGAAATTCACCACCGCCTGCTGACTGGTGGCCGTACCGGACAGCTCTATTTCGCGCTGTACATTCTTGCCGGTATAAATTCCGCTCTGCTGTAGCCCGGTCAGGGCTGAGGCTTCCACAGACCGCACGTTCATACTGGTCAGGGCAACGTTGCTGCCTGCCGGAAGCTGCGCTGTGAAGGTCGCCAGATCGTTTGACCAGTAGGTTTTGCGGTCGCGCAGTTGCGTAGCGATATCGGTCACCTGCTTGAGCTGGGTTTCGGTGGCGGTCAGCGTGTCGAATTCCTGCTTGGCCTGGGTCAGGGCAGCCACCTCGCCCTGCAGAGAGTCGCGCTGCTTCTGGAGGTCGCCCACGCGGGTGGCCGTGACCACTTCGGGAATCAGAATGGCGGCTATCGTCACGGGAATCAGGGCGTAGGTCGCCAGCCGCCACCCGTTCGGCTCATTGCTCTTTCGGTACTGCTGAGGCAGCAGGTTGATCTCAACCACGGCTCATCACCC
Source organism: Deinococcus aquatilis DSM 23025 (assembly GCF_000378445.1). Lineage (GTDB taxonomy): Bacteria > Deinococcota > Deinococci > Deinococcales > Deinococcaceae > Deinococcus > Deinococcus aquatilis. Next base: position 50,135 of record NZ_KB899728.1, read on the forward strand.
CCCGCAGGGCGAGGCCAAGCGGCACCGTGAATTCGGGCGCGTTGGTTTGCAGGTAGCCGGTATCCACGTTGGCCTGATCGGTCTGTACCGTCAGCCATGGGCTGGCTACCTCGACCCGGAAGCCCAGCGCGTCGCTGATGGCCGCTGCCAGCCCGCGCAGTTTGGCCCCGCCGCCCGCCAGGAAGGTTCGGTCGATGACCACGTCACCGCTCTGGACCCGGTAGAACTCCAGCGAGCGGCGAATCTCGGTGATCAGGTCGCCCAGTACGGGGCGCACCACCTCGAACACGCGGGCGGGGCTGTACTGTTCGCGGGCCATATCGAAGTTCAGCAGGTCTTCCTCGTCCTCGGTGGGCGTGGTGGCGGTGGCGTAACCCAGCTTCACGTCTTCGGCGGCGGTAAAGTCCAGATCAAAGGCTTTTTGCAGCGCTGTCGTGAAATCGTCGGCAGACACGTTGATGTTGCGGGCCATCAGCACCCGGTCACCGCGCACCAGATTGATGACGCTGCTGCTTGCGCCGATCTCCATGACGAGCGCCACCTCTCCGGCTTCCGTGTAATTGGTGCCGGTCAGGGTGCTTTTGGTGAGGTGTTCGCCCAGCAGATTGCCGCGCAAGGCCCGCAACGTGGCGAAACTTTTCAGATCGACCACGGTGGGTTCCAGGCCCGCCAGACGCAACACCTCGACCTGCCGCGCAATGGCTTCGGTGGGCGCGGCGGCAATGACGACCTCCATCTGTCCATCGGGTGGGATGGTGCTGATGTCGTCCAGAACGTCAAAGTCCAGGCTGACCTCGTCGATGGGGTACGGAATGTAGCGTTCCGCCTCCCACTTGATGGCTTCCTGAAGGTCCTTGCGTTCCATGCGCGGCACCATGATGTTACGTGTGACTGCCGACTGGTTGGGAACGGCGGTCACAGCGTATTTGGTGGTGATGCGGTGTTGGGCCAGCAGATTCTTGAGTTCGGTGGCGACGGCCTGAGGCTCGACCACCAGCCCGTCGCGCATGCTGCCGATGGGTGTGGGCACCATGACGGCATGCAGCAAGGACGGGGGAGAGCCGGGACGCAGCGCAACAACCTTAATGGCGCTCGTGCCAATTTCCACGCCGATAGCAGATGGGCGCGGATTGAGTAGGCGGTTCAAGAAGCTCGACATTCTCCCTCCAGAGTCAGACAGATTTTAGCATTCACTCATCTGGCACGGCCTGAGACCAGAGGAAGATGAGAGGTGAGAGTGAGGGTATAGGTCTGGGAGCGACATGAACGCTTCATGCAACCACTCGCCTGCTTACTTAACTCTGACAGGTGAGAGCTATTCCACAGCCGTCCAGCACGCACACCTTACCCCGAATGTTCACCCGTCCCAGTGCATTTGTATTTGCCGCCGTCACCGATACTCCACCCCCAGACTGTGAAGGTATCTGCCTTACCAGGCCGTGAAGAAATCGGCCCATTGGACTGACTGGCCCCCCATTTCCAGAACGGCAGTGGCGCTTTGTGAAGAACCTGGCATCCCAATCTTTATATTTGGGCAGCCCCCAATCTGGCGGAAACCAGAGGAATGCGGCACCTTCCCTGAGATCAATAAAGAAACCTTAATTCCATAAAGTACTCATCAAGCTGAGTTGTATGAGAGTCACTGACCCTATTGCAGCTGTTCGAGATTTTCTGAGAACACCCTGACGCCTCCTTCTGCCGACACGGTAACGACCACATTGCCCACCTGTCCGATCCGGCCTGCTCCATGCGCCACACTGTTCAGGATTCGGCCTGTGCCGTCGCCTCGTTCCAGACGTCCGTTGGCGAGACGGTAGATGCCACTGGAGGTGACGGCGGTGGGCAGATCGGCACTGCGTGCGCCTGTGGGCAGGGCCACCAGAAACGGGGCGGCGCTGACCTCGGTCACCACGTTGTCGGTCACGCGCCGCAGGTTTCCGGCCAGCAGCACGTAGTCCTCTCCGTCGCCTCCCGTGACGGCTGCCGAGGGTGCGCCTGCCACACCTGTTGCCGCCGCGCCACCGAACGTCACGGCGCTGCCATCTTCCCGGTAGGCCCGCGTGCTGCTGAGGGCCACCACCCGGCCTACAGGTACGCTACGGGCGGCCCGGTCAAGGGTGACCACCACACCCGCGCTCGGCACAGCGGCCCACGCTTCACCTGCGTTCCAGGCCACGTCCACGGCTACTGGCAGGCTGGGGCACACCACCCGGAAGCTCGGCACCCGCGCCACACAGGCCCGTCCGCCTGCCACCCACGTCACCCCATCGGCACTGAAGGCCGCACGAAACCCAGCGTCTCCGGTGGGAGGAGAGTAGGCAGGGGCACAGGCCGAGAGCAGCAGGGCCATCAGGGGAAGCAGGCGGGCGGGCGTGGACATGGGGAGTATTTCAGCCTATGGCGGCATGGGGTAGGTGAGGATGGGGGAGGGCGAGGGGCTTGAGCGGCAGCCTCTGCTCAGCCCATCCTCAGCCCATCTCTGTGCCCCTTACTGCTCCTCCAGCAACGCCGCCACCACCGTATCCAGCCCCACGCCTTCTGTGGCCCGCTGCTCGGGCGTCCAGCTGATGCCCCGGCTGGCTTTGATCAGAATCACGTCGCCGTCCTGGGTATCGGCCAGCAGCGCGGCCAACAGTTCGGGCACATTGCGGTAGGCCCGCTCGCCCAGTTCGGAGGCAAATGCGCCCACGCCGTAAGTCACGTCTGCTTTGGCGCGGGCCTGCTGGCCGACTTCGGCGTGTAGGGCGCGTTCGGTGTCTCCCAGTTCCAGCATTCGCCCCAGCACGCTGACGCGGCGGCCCGGAAAGCTGCTCAGGGCCTCCAGCGCGGCATGTACGGCAATCGGAGAAGCGTTGTAAGCATCGTCTATGACCGTGTAGCGGCCCGGATATACCCGGTAACGCCCTGCCGGAACCTGCACAGCGGCCATGCGTCCGGCGGCTTCGTGCAGCGGAATTCCCGCACCCTGCGCCAGTGCCAGCCCCAGCACGGCGGCTTCGGCCTGAACGGTGGCGGCGTGCGGCAGGCTCACGGGTTGGCCCGCAAAAGTGAAGGTCGCGCCTTCTGGCGTCACATGCAGGTCTTTTCCGGCAAAGGTAGCTTCCCCAAACCCGTAAGTAGCGGTTTCAGGAAAATAGGCGGCGGCCTGTGCGCCCACCAGCGCCCCCAGCGATCTACGTAACGGCTGGCCCGTAATATCCCGCAGGATGTGACCTTTCTCGAAAGCCACGTTGTCCACTGTGCCCAGCGCCTCCAGGTGCGTGGCCCCGATGGTGGTAATCACGCCCACGTCGGGCTGCACCAGATCCACAAGTTCGGCCATTTCGCCCACGCGGTCTATGCCCATTTCCACCACCAGCGGCTTGCCGCCCTTGCCGTACTGAATCAAAAAGCAGGCGATAGCAGGCGGCGTATTAAAGACGGGCATAAAATGGGCGTCCAGTGCGGCGGCCACGTAGCTTTTGGCCGTGGTTTTGCCTGCGCTGCCCGTGATGCCCACCACCAGATGATTCTTGGCCCGCTCTTGCCGCGCCCACGTAAACAGCGCCGCCTGTGCGTCAGGCACACGCACCCCCCGCTCTACATCCAGATCAGTCAGCACAAAGGGTGCACCCGCCGCCAGCGCCGCCTCGACAAAGCGGTTGCCGTGCATCTTTTCTCCCGGCAGGGCCACGAACGCCACCTCGGGTGAGGCTTCCCGAGAGTCCCAGGTCAGGCGTTGGGCGGGTCGGGCCAGCGGGTCAACAGTGGCAGCAAAGGGCAGAGCGGCGTGCGGATCAAGCATGGGGAAAAGGTAGCAGAGCGGGCAAGGTGAGCAAACTTGTCTCAAGAGCTGCAATTAGAGATCATCCGGAAATTGGTTACGGTAGCGAGGCGAGGACGACTGGCATCCTGAATGAATGCGGTTGACGGACGAGCAATGGGCCATCCTCGCCCCCCTCCTTCCTCCCCCTCAGAAGCAGACCCGCCGCGGACGTCCGCGGCGGGGTGACCAAGAGCTGCTTGAAGGCATCCTATGGGTGTTGCGTACTGGTGCGCAGTGGGCGCAACTCCCCCGGCCGGACTATCCGCCCAAATCCACCTGTTTCGAGCGTTTTCAAGAGTGGAATGAGCG
>NZ_KB899729.1 GCF_000378445.1 Deinococcus aquatilis DSM 23025
TGGACACAGAACTCGCCGCGCTGGGGATTGAGATGATCGCGCCAAACCGTAAGAACCGAAAGCACAAAACGCAAGACGGACGACCGCTGCGCCGTTATAGGCGGCGCTGGAAAGTGGAGCGAACCATCGCCTGGTTGCAGTCCTTCCGCCGTGTCCGAACCCGCGACGAGCACAAAGCCCAGAACTTCTTAGGCTTTGTCCAGCTCGCCTGCATTCTCATCCTGCTGCGCCGAATTTCCGGATGATCTCTAGAGGGTTGAAACCGTGAGTCTTATCAGGTCGACAAACTCTTGGGAGAGGAGGTGACCGAAAATCAGCGAGAGGAGGGCTTTACGGAGGCGGCAGAACAGCGCAGAGATTCGGAACACCATTGTGGCTAAGCCTCACCTAGCAATCGGCATTCTTATATCTTGCCACCACTCTCTTCATCAGCGGATGTCGGTTTTGAAGAACTTCTGCGACGTTCCGGCATAAGAACCGTCTTTCAGAACTTTGGCCAGCGCCACATTCAGGGCACTGCGCAATCCAGTATTGCCCTTTTCCACAGCTATACCGCTGCTGGTGCTCCAGAGCGTCTCCCCGATGGTCAGACCAGCCTTGCTGTATGTTTCCAGGGCTTTGACAGCGCCCAACCGGTCGACCAGGACGGCGTCCACTTCACCGAGCGCCACGCTCCGAATCGCCAGGTCAGAGGTCCGGTAGACCTCAATCTGCTTTTGAAACGGCAATTTCTGCAAGAAACCCAGGTTGATGCCGCCCGACTCCGCACCAATTCGGCGCCCTTCCAATGCCTTGCTGGTCAGCGGTCCGCCACTTTTGGCCAGCAAAACATTGCTGCCGCACGAATGGGGGTTGGTGAAGTCCACAATTTTGGCGCGAGTGGACGTGATGGCGTGCGCTGCAATCACCACGTCATATTCACCGCTCTCAAAATCATTGAGCAGCGTGTCGAAGGGATGCTTCACCTAGACGGCCTTGACATTCATCTGTTTGGCCAGGAGGTTACCCAGTTCGACCTCGAATCCCGCAAACTGGCCGTCTTGCATAAAGTTGAACGGTTCGTAATCGGCACTGGTGGCCAGCCGAAGGACACCGCTGGCCCGGATTTCGGTGAGGGTGCGGGCCTGGCCGGTAGAGAGCAGGGGCAACAGAAGCAATGGGGCAAGGAAGATGGGACGCATAACAGCTCCTTTTCAGCAGCCCAGGAAGACAGGCCCTGTGAGTTTCAGGACTTTAGAGTCGCCCTTCTCGCAGCGGCGTCACAGGAGATGGAAGGACAACAGGACAACATTCAAGGTATTTCCCCGAGAGGTCGTCCTGCTCTCTAGCACAAAGGAGTCTTGAATTCTCAGTCGTCACTTTCTTCTAGCGTCATCACTTGACGACAGAGTGAGCGAGACTGCTCCGAAGCACAACCACAAAGATTTTCCGGATCACTCGCAGTTTTTGCACTACTGCTCAAGGAGTCGTGGTACTTCGGCGTGGTGGCCTGACCCTCGCCTTTTCCACAACTTGACTTGCTGCCTGCAGCACCACGCTGGTTGCTGAAGCGCCCCCAATCCCCAGTCAAGCTTCCAGGCACAAGAGCTTATCCCGCGCAGGTGGCTGGCAGCGCCGATAGGATCGTTCATCGCCTCCAGCCTTCGTCGTGAACGGACGCCCCGAAGGACGCCACTCCTCCCGTATTTCTTGCCCCTCACTCTGCTTCGCCGCTGTGCCAGTCCACTCAGATGATTCTCGCGCAGTCTCGTCACTTGATACCAGACCAGGACAGCCCCGCACTCGCGGAACAGTTTGGCAGCGGCCTGAACAGTGCGTTCCCAGTTCTGGGCAGCCTGCGACCTGAACACTCTGTGCATGATTGCTCCTCTGCTGGCATGGGTGGTGGGTGCGTGGGAGCCTACATGGAACAATCGCCCATTGACTCTCTTTAGATCATCATTGTAATCTATTCTTAGATGAGGAAGATCATCTAAATGGCCTGGGAGCTTGGTCCAAAGTGGTCAGCTTTCCCGCATCCTTCAGGAGACGCATGCAAATCGAAAATTCCGTTGCTCTCGTTACCGGAGCCAACCGTGGCCTCGGCCTGGCTTTCGTCCAGGCCCTTCTCGCGGGCGGGGCGCACAAGGTTTACGCTGCCGTCCGTGACCCTTCCAGCATCCAGATTCCTGGCGTGCAGGCGATTCGGCTGGACGTCACCTCGGCGGCAGACATTGCCGCCGCCGCTCAACACTGCGGTGACGTGACCCTCCTGATCAACAACGCCGGGATCTCGGACGCCCAGGGCCAGCTTCTTTTACAGGCAGGCAGCACCCAGGCCGCGCAACGTGAGTTCGAGACGAACGTGCTGGGGCCGCTGCAACTCAGCCAGGCCTTCGCACCAGTACTGGCCCGGAATGGGGGCGGCGCAATCCTGAACGTGCTGTCCGTGCTGAGCTGGATCAGTGTTCCTGGGGCAGCCACCTACAGCGTGTCCAAGGCGGCGGCGTGGTCGCTGACCAATGGCCTGCGCCACGAACTGCAAGCTCAGGGAACCCAGGTCACCGGCCTGCACGTCGGTTATATCGACACCGATATGTCGCGCGGCGTGACTGGTGACAAGACCGCGCCGGAAGAGGTGGTACGCCAGGCGCTGCTGGGCCTTGAAGCGGGACAGCCCGAGGTGCTGGCCGACGCAGTTTCCCGGCAGGTCCGCGCAGGACTCTCGGCCATACCGGCGGCCTATTTCTGAACTCGGGCTGTCCGGGAATCCGGGCCAGTTCTGTTTTCACGTCTCAGCCGTGTGACCCCACGGTCTGACCAGGCCAGCAGGTTAAGTGAGGCAGCCTGGACGGAGACCATTCCGTCGCCCTCAAGGAGACCGCCATGACTCAGCACGCGTCCGGCCAGCTCACCCCACAGATCGCCCCTTCCCCCTGGCCGATCTTCCTGACCGCCAGCATTGCGGTGCTGCTGATCTCCATCGACGCCACCGTGCTGTACGCCGCCTTTCCCGTGCTCTCCCGCGCCTTTTCGGCTGCCCAGCCCAGTGATCTCTCGTGGGTTCTCAACGCCTACACCGTCGTGTACGCCGTGCTGCTCATCCCCGCTGGCCGCTTCGCCGACCTGTACGGACGCAAACGCATGTTCCTGATCGGCTTGCTCATTTTTCTGGTGGCTTCTCTGGGATGCGGACTGTCGGGCCAGGTCTGGGTGCTGATCTTCTTCCGGGCGCTTCAGGCGGTTGGCGCGGCGGCCCTGCTTCCGGCCTCGCTGGCCGTGGTGCTGGGGGCCTTTCCCACCGAGCGCCGCGCGGTCGCCGTCAGTCTCTGGGGGGCGGTCAGTGCGCTGGGAGCCGCCGTTGGTCCGAGTCTGGGGTCGTGGCTGATCGAGCTGGGCGGCTGGCCCTGGGCCTTCTACCTGAATCTGCCGCTGGGTATCCTCTCGGTCTGGGGAGCGAGCCGTTTGCTGAAATCTGCTCCACCCGAAGGCACCCCGGCCCGGCTGGACGTGACCGGCCTACTGCTGCTGATGGTCAGCGTGGGAGCCGTCGCCCTGGGTCTGGTTCGCTCGGAAGCGCTGGGATGGACCTCGCCAGCGGTGCTGGGGTCTCTTGCCGGAGGCGTGCTGACCCTGCTCGTCTTCGTGGGGTGGGCGCGGCGGGTCCCGGCTCCGGCTGTGGACCTCACGCTGTTCGACAACCCCACCTACCGCTTTGTCAATCTGGCGACGCTGAGTTTCGGAATGGCCTTTTCCATGATGTTCTTCTCGTACTTCCTGTTCATGGCGGACATCTGGCACCTCCCGCTGGCCGTGGCGGGCATCGCCATCCTGCCCGGCCCACTGCTGGTCATTCCCACCTCGGTGGTTTCGGGGCGGGTGGCCTCGCGGCTAGGGCACCGCCCCCTGCTAGTAGGCGGCAGTCTGGTTTTCGCGGCGGGGGCGCTGTGGACCATGCTGGTGCCGGGTCTCACGCCCTCCTATCTGGCCCACTGGCTGCCCGCACTGCTGCTCACGGGTGTCGGCACCGGGATGGTGTTGCCCTCTCTGTCTGCCGCCGCCGTCTCGCGGTTGAATCCTGCCCGGTTCGGGGTCGGCAGCGCGATCAATCAGGCGGTGCGTCAGATCGGCACCGTGCTGGGGGTGGCCGTGACCGTGGCGCTGCTGGGAGGCGCGTCAGCACAACTCACCGATTTCAGGACTGTTTTCGGCTGGGAGGTGGCGCTGTGCCTGGTGACCGCCGCGCTCTGCCTCTCTGTGGATACCCGTCCCCAGCAACTCAGGGCAAGTTCCTGATCAGATGGTTGGCGGGCTGTGGTCACACACACAGCGATTACTCCGCTTTTGCATTCAACTCCGGGATTTTTTGTGGCTGATGCTTTCTTTATCCGCAAGTATGGTGGGCCAGAGGTACTGGAGGGTGGCCCACTCCCCTCACTGCGCCCCGGCCAGCCCAGCGGGAGAGTATTCACCTTGCAGGACGCCTGCCCACCCCTGTTTGGGCACCCCCCACAGCGGCGGGATTCGGGCCGGTTCAGCCCCGGTCCTCCAAAACTCCCGGTGAGAGGGAGCCTGATGCCGAGTTACTGCTTTCTCCGCTCTCACTTTTAAAGGCATGAAGTACGTCGGGATGAACGCAGACCCGGTTGCGGCCTGCTCTTTTGGCGGCGTACAGCGCTGCGTCCGCCCGTTCCAGAAGAGCAGGTTCCCTTGTATAGCAGGCTACACCAATGGACACGGTTACCCTCCCGCCCCCCAGCATCGACAGGGGGTGTTCTTCGACTGCTGCCCGCAGACGCTCTGCCACCTCCACCAGACGGACGGATTCCACCCGGCGCAGAATCAATGCGAATTCTTCTCCGCCGTACCGGTAGACGGTATCCCGCGTGCGTACCTTTTCTGCAAGGCACCGCGCAACCTCTTCAAGAACTTCGTCTCCCACGGCATGCCCGAACGTATCGTTGACGCGCTTGAAGTGATCGATGTCGATCAGCAGCAGCGCGTCTTGCTCATCCATCTGGGCCAGGTCCGCGTTGAAGCGTCGGCGGTTTGCCAGACCTGTCAGGGCGTCCACTTCCGCCTGCCGGGTCAGGTGCTGTAAGGCTCTGAGCGCCTGAAAGCGTCCCACCAGAATCGAGGCGCACACCAGCAGGCCCACGGCGTTGAACAGCACGAGCGGGCCACCCAGCCGCATAAACACGGCCTCTCCGTTCGGCAGAAGGAGGAGTGTGAGCGGATAAGGCAGCAACAGCAGGAAAGCCCAGTAGAACAGCCGACCAACCAGATCCTCCATGCGCAGAGAAACCCACCGACGCGCGGCCCCGGCGAGGACCGTCACCGACAACAGGGCGAGGGCTGCTGGCAGGACACCCGCTCCCCCCTGAAGGTACCGGACCGACAGAATGGAAGCGGCAATCCCCAGTCCGGGGAGCAGGCCGTATTCGAGTGTGACCAGCAGGACAGGCACGGCCCGCAAGTCCAGGACCACGCCAGGAGCAAGTTGCGCTGGAAAGAAGAGCAGCACGGTGCCCATCACATTGAATGCCACGAGCCGCTGCAACGATCCCCCTTCCCCGGAAACTGGAGAGCGCTGGTAGGTCAGACTCAACAGATACGTCAGGGTGATCAGGACGCAGGCGTTCAGGAACAGTGCCCTGAGCATCAACTGCTCCCGCGCAGACGGCCAAGGGATTCCCCAAACGGTGCGGGGCGGCCCAACAGGTAGCCCTGTCCTCGCCGGACCCCCATCTGCCGCAGCAGCACCAGCGTGTCGATGTTCTCGATGCCTTCGGCCACCACCGGAAACCCGAGCTGGGTCGCAAGTACGACCGTCTGCGCCAGTACCGTTTGCGCGGCTGGTTGGCTGAGGGCCTCGGTCAGGAACGTTCGGTCAAGTTTGATCACGTCGATGGGCAGGCGCGACAGCAGCGAGAGGCTGGAGTACCCGGCCCCGAAGTCGTCCAGCGCGATCTGAATGCCAGCGTTTCGGAGGGTGTTCAGCTGCGCCGTGGCCAGTTCGAGGTTTTCCAGCACTGCGCTTTCAGTCACTTCCAGTACCAGCCGCGGTGGCGGCAGGCCGACCTGTCTGATGGTGGCGAGGGTATCTTCCGCGAACGATGGACTGAGAAGTTGCAGTGGGCTGACGTTCACGTTCACGTTCAGGGTGGGGTGGCCCACGCTCAGCAGGTCACGCGCGGCCTGCCGCAGCACCCACTGACCCAGCGCGTAGATGTGCCCCCCACGTTCGGCCAGCGGAATGAACTCGGCGGGCGACACTGCCCCCAATTCCGGATGCTGCCAGCGCAGCAGCGCCTCGAACGCCACAGGCCGCTGCCCGTTGAGGTCGACGATCGTCTGGTAGTGCAGCGTGAACGTTTCGTCGGTCAGGCTGCGCAGACTCTCTTCCAGCGTGCGGGTTCGCGTGAGTCGTTGCCGGGTCTGGCGGGTGTACGTCCGGGTGAAGTCTCCAAATTCATGCGTTTCTTGAAGCGCAAGCTCCGCACACTCCAAGAGTTCCTCGGCGGATTTCAACCCGTCGCCCTCCACCAGACCGACGTAGAGGCGCAGCTGCACTTCACCGGTATTGACCGGGTAGGGTCTAGCGGCCGCCGTGATGGCAGGCATCAGAGAACTGAGCGGCTGGTTGCACAGCAGCGCGAAAGTGTCTGACCGGATGCGTGCCCAGAGCGAGGCAGGAGCGTGTTCACGCAGCCGCGCGGCGAATTCCAGCAATAACTGGTCGGCCCGGACAGACCCGTACAGGCCGCTGAGACTTTCCAGGCTGCCGATCTGCACGATGACCGCCGCCTGGAGCGAATAGGGGCGAGCCGCGAGAACCAGACCATCACGGTTGAGCAGACCGGTCAGTGCGTCCCGCTCCTGCATGGTCTGAATCCTGGTGTACTGCCGCCGGTGCTGGTCGGTGAGTTCGTTGATGGTGGTTGCCAGGCGGCCCAGTTCGTTGTTGCCCTGAACGGTAAGTCGGTATTCGGGATCCTGACGCATCTGCTGAACGCCGCGGTCGTAACGTTCCACGACCTGCAGCACCTGACGGCGGATGAAAGCTGTGCCCAGCAGCAGCGCGATCAGGGCGCTCAGAGCGGTAATCAGTGAAATCTGCACGGTGGCGGCGCGGCCCGCTTCCAGAATGCGCCGGGGTTGCGTGACACGCAGCGTGGCCGAGGGAACGCCATCTGGAGAAAGGAGGGGCAGTGTCAATGTCAGCTGATCGGCGGGATCATTGTTCTCGGGAACAGCTGAAGCTGGAGGTATCAGGCGCAACCGGGTATCTGCTCCAGGGGAAACGACCTCGGAAAGTGCCTGCGGGGTCAGCTCACGCGCCATAAGAAAACGGCCAGCCAGTCCACTTCCGTCGTCCCGAGTGACGGGTTGTGAGGCCATCAGGTAGAACTTTCCGTTGATCTGCAACACTCCCGAGGCGGTCTGGGCGGAGTCGGACGGCGTCTGCCGGATCAGTACAGCTACGAGCGAACGGGCCGCCTCACCGGTCTGGAGGCCAGAGGAGTTGTAGGTGGCGGCAGAGAGCAGCTGGCCTGTGCGGTTGGTGACGCCCCACACGCTGACGTTGCCGCCCTCGAAGGTACTGGGGATCAGGTTGGAATTCAGGAACCCAGGGTTGCGGCCCTGCGCGAAGCGGAACGTTTCGGACCACGCGGCGAAGTTCTTGGTGAACGCACGGATCCGGGTTTCTTCCCTGACGTAAGCCCGTTTGATCGTCTCGCCACTGTCGGTCAGCTGCTCTTGCTCCAGCGTCCTGAAGCGTTGCAGGAGCAGCTGCGGTATGACGACGGCCTGCAGCAAGACAGAGGGAATGATGATGGTCAGGATCAGGAGATTGGCCTGCCGGCGCAAAGACAGATGACTCAGATGAGAGAACGGCAGGTGCTTGAGGCTCGTCATAGGACTCCTGAACAGGGAAGAAAAACGGTGCGGCAAAAATCGAGAGGCTCCTTTGGGTAGAGCGGCGTTGCGTTGAAAGGATTTCGAAGTTGACTCATCTCTTCGCGCCGCGTGAGGGGTCGGAGCAGTACCGGGCTGAATATTCCGGCTGATTTGCGTGTCGGCCTGAGACGTAAATCAGCCAGCCCCCTTCTAGGACATCGCTGCACGGAGACTTCCAGCCCTCGCCCACACCACTGAAGGCACAGGATTCGTTTCGGCTCCTGTTCCAGACGAGTGAGTGGATGCCCTTCTACCGGGCAATGGCCCCGGCAGCATGACAGGCCATAGGAACTGACGGATCTGAACTCCCTCCAGAAACGCAGCCTCCTGTGCGTCCATCAGTGAACCCCACCCTGAAGACAGCACTGCCCGGCGATATGGGTGGTCAGGGCACTCACCCAACCCGGAAGAATGGCGGCATCAAACGGACTGACGCTGGTCCTCGGCTGAACTCTGTCCATCCGGGCGGCGCTGGTGGTGGGATAAGCGCAGATTGGCCAGCCTGTCTTGTCCATAAGAGTCGCCCGTAGCGCGTTCTTCTGGCTGATCGCGCCATAAAGGTGACCCACCGACTGCCAGTCCAGGCTGGCCCAGGAACCTGTGGCCGGAGACAGAGGACGGCTGCCGTCAGCCAGCGCCTGACCGGAGAAGAGGTTGAGAAAAACCGATCTCCAGAATGTTGCTTTTTTCCTGCCTTTCATTGTTGAGACCTCGGCATTCAGATGGTGTTTGGGGGAGGCCGAGCGTCTTTTGGGAGAGACATATCCGGTACAAAGCGCTTGGGAGTTACTTCTGAATTTCCACGAATTTTATCCGAGGGTTCATTCAAATTTCGTACAAATATCTGCTCTAAACGCCAATTTGAATGATTAGAGTCCTATAAAGCATTCATTTGGCAGGCTTTAATCTATAGAGTGAAGTTTCCCCAGCGCGGTCCGATCCGGTTGTACGGCAACACTTATCTCAGCCCGCTGGGTTGAGGCGAGCGACTGGTTGCGCTGAATGATTGTCGAGCGATCTATAGGCACGCACCCCGTTGTCATCCCGGTGCCGGGCCTCCACAACTTGGTGGATTTGGGGCGCGGCAAGACCGACACGATGGATGCCGAGATCATCGCGTGGTATGGCGTAGTGATATGGCCGAGCCTGTGGGAACCCCCTGCCGCCTCCGCCGAAGAATTGAAAGTCCTGGTGCGGGACCGGGAAACCTTGCCGCACACCTTGACTCAGGAGCACAACCGGCTGCATGCCCTCCAGCACAGGCCCGCAGCATCACTGCGGTCGTGGTTCTGGTTCAACAACGCACCCTCCTGCTCCAGGAGCAGATCACCGCCCTCAAATCTTCCGGCACACCCTGGTGGCCCTGAAGACGACACCTTCCAAACCGTTGAACCTGTGGTTGACGGTTCCGGGATAGGGGTTCATGACCACAGTCAGCGTGCTTGCTGAGACCCAGGGCTTTTACGATCTGCAGTCCAGCCGCCAACTTTTTGCCTCTGCAGGCATGGCCCCAGCTCCACATCAATCGGGTGCACCAACGGGGCAGCCCACCTCTCAAACACTGAAAATGAACATCTCCGCCGTGCGGCTGGCCCTGCGCCCGGTGGCAATCCAGACCCTGCACCGCCTGCAACTGCGTGAGCGGCACGCTGCCCCAGCCCCCAATTCGACGTTCAGGCGTGAGGTGAAAATCTGCAGGGCGTGCATGAGCCGCTGGCCTTTCGGTTGCTCCCTCATGTTCGCGATCAGGTTTCGGTTCAGGGCCTCAGGCTAGAGATTGGGCGTCGTCTACTTCCAGCAGCAATTCCTGTACCAGTCCCAGCAGGCGCGGCTCGGTGTCCAGAACCCTCAGCTGCTCTGCTGTACGGATGACCTGTTCCTGAATGGCAATCGTCTCGATCATGGTCCGAGCAGACTGAACCGCCTGTTGATGCTCTGAACTCTTGGAGTCGAAACCTTCAAGAAGCACGTCCAGGTGAAACTGGAGTTGGACTTTGTTGAGTTGAGGTGTTCTCTGGATGGCCCGCAGGACATTCCGGGTGAGGGCCTGTTCAGGTGGAGCAGGGGAAGGTGTGGTCATGAGGTCGCTCCTGGCGCGGATACAGATGGAAGAGGGGGGAAGTGATGTTAAGCGGGTGGACACACGTTGAATTCGTTGCTGTGGCCGATTGCACGTATAGCAACGGCATCCGGGCGAAAACGCCTCCTGCCGCTGCTCAACGGCAAGAGATATGTGGCAAGCGGGCTGAGCCGTGGTCTGTAGAGGGCCATGGGTGTCCACATGACAGAACCTGAGCAGAGGATCTTCGAGTCTAGTTGTTTATGCGGCAGGCATGGGCCGTGAACAACTGCTCTCCAACTTCGGCGGATTTACAAGCATTCCGATCCTGTCAACTTAAACTTGGGTGTTCAGTCACTCATGTCACTTTATATCCATCAGTCAATTGCAAATACTTGTGAATGAATTTAATTCCAGGCAAACTGAGAGGGTGCTCAAGAGCTATTTACCCTGGGTCAGCTACCCATTCAGGTCGGCACAGACTCATGTTCTAGAGGGCGTTCAGCCAACTCAATACGTCCCTGGCAACGTCATCATTGGTGTAGTCCAGCCAGAATTCTGCTCCACATTTGAATCCAGAGGCAGGGCATTTTGTGGGCGAACCGACAGGTTTTTTGCACCTCACCTGCCACTGTGTCGCCACAGGAGGCAAGCATGGCATTCAAGATTGGAGACCAGGTGAAATGGAACAGTCACAGCGGTGAGGCGCACGGCAAGGTGGTGCGTGTGGCCCTAGAGGACGGCGAGGTGGGTGGATTCCATTACCGGGCCAGCCGCGAAGATCCGAGATACATCGTAGAACTGGAGGACGGCAGGAAGGCTGCGCACACAGAGCAGGCTCTTTCAAAGCTGGATTGAATCAGGACTGGCTTCAGTCTCTGCTTTCTGCGGGGCATTCTCCGGTGAGAACCGGGTTTCGCAGGTCATTCATCTCGATCAGATCCAGAACTCTGGTGCAGTGATCCGTGGATTCCCTGTGCTATGGAGCACAGAGTACGTTCAGGTTGCCTCGGCTACATGCTGCCGTAAGCCCATCAAACCCGGCACGACACGCCAGAGTCTCGAACATCCAGCAGCATCCTCGAACCACTGTCCTCCGTCCCAGGCCGATGAAATCAGTTGACCCATGCCCTGCAACGCTGATGTGAGGGCGTGCAGCAGGCAGACTGGATTTGAAACGAGCTAACCCGGAGGGGTGAAAAAGTCGGCTCCTGTCACGTGTTTTTCTGACCCTCTGGCAGAGATTGCGACGATCCTCAACCGTGTTTGCCAAGCCGGATCATCCCCAATTGCTCAGTCCAGGAACAACTCGCCCTCAATCCACACGGCCCAGGCCGCTGGAGCCTGTGTGCTCATCAGGTAACGGCGGAGGTGCCCGGCGTCGTCGAAGGCAGACATCCCCCACAGATGAAAGGCGTCGACATACCCCATGTCGTTCTCGAAGGAGTCCTCGAACTCGTCGAGCGAGAGGCCGAGCTGCCAGGGTGCCCACACCTGCCCGGCGCAGAACATGACAGCCAGGGAAAGAAGCCCCTGGTGGAGCTGAATTGCATCAGCCTCGCCGCTCTCCAGCGCATGCCGACAGGCTTGCCAGGCATCGGGCATCGTGGGAGGCGTCCAGCCGCCTGCTCTCCGCAACGCCGCGACCTGCCGCGACCAGAACCAGAATTCACGGGTGGAGTACCGGGCCGCGTCCTCCGGCGTCTCGTTATGTTCCCACGGCCAGCACACCCTGGTCTGCTGACCAAGCCAGGTGGAATAGGCAATGTCAGAGGCAATGAGACCTTGTTCCAGGAGGGCGGTCCGGCGCTGGACCCTGTTCAGATCGTCTTCGTCACTGTCATTGTCATCCCCCTGTTCCAAGGGAAACAGGACGTGGTGAACTGTGTCCGCCCAGCTGACAGGCGCGGGCGGGTGACGCTGGAGGTAAGCGGTGCGGGTGTCATGGTCCTGCGGCAGCTGCTCCAGAAAGGCGCTCCACAGCTCTATCCAGTCTTCCCCCTCTCCCATTCGCCAGCCGATGGTGTGGCGCTCGTAGTCGGGAAAGCGTGCCCAGGGAGGCGCGAGGTCGCCGTTCAGATCAAGGTGAGTTTGAAGTCGAGCGAGGAGACGACTGCGGGAATTCTCTGTCCAGTCCATGGAAAACTATAGGTGACGCTGATCTTCAAATGCTGGCTGCTGTGGGGCCTTGACTTGTCCTGGGCAGACGGGTTGAGGTCATAACACCGCAAACAGCAAATTGGAGGCAGCTGGATCTCGGGCTGCCTCCTTATAGGTTTTTAGGATTGAATCTGGAAGATTTTGCTGAGTGTCCGACAGGCTGGGCACTGCTCAGGCGGCGGCCTTCAGCATGTTCTTCGGCGTTCACGTCGGCATTCACCGGAGGCAACTGCTCGCCGTTCAGCACGCGGGTCAGGCGTTCCTGGTCAAGTGCACGCTCGCTGCGGGCGACCACCAGCGTGGCGACGCCGTTGCCGATAATGTTGGTGAGGGCCCGGCCTTCGCTCATGAAGCGGTCAATTCCCAGGATCAGGGCGAGGCCCGCCACAGGCACGCTGCCCAGGGCAGTGAGGGTGCCGGCCAGCACCACGAACCCGCTTCCGGTGACGCCCGCTGCACCCTTGCTGGTCAGCAGCAATATGGTGATCAGGGCGAGTTCTTGCGTCAGAGAAAGATTCGTATTGGTGGCCTGCGCGATGAATACGGCGGCCATGGTCAGGTAAATGCTGGTGCCGTCCAGATTGAAGGAGTAGCCCGTGGGCACGACCAGCCCCACGACACTCTTGTCTGCGCCCGCGTGCTCCAATTTGGCCATCAGGCGTGGCAGGGCACTCTCGCTCGAACTCGTTCCCAGTACCAGCACGAGTTCCTCCCGGATGTAACGCAGAAACTTCACCAGACTGAAGCCTGCGGCGCGGGCGATCAGATTGAGCAGAACGAAGATAAACAGCGCACATGTGAGATAGAAGGTGCCCATCAGGTACGCGAGCTGTTGGAGACTTCCCACGCCGTACTTCCCAATCGTGAACGCCATCGCTCCGAAGGCTCCAATGGGCGCGAGCTTCATGATGAACCCCAAAATCTGGAAGACCAGGATGCTGACTGCGTCAATACCTTTCAGCAGGCGTGCGCCCAGGTCACCCATACGGATCAGCGCGAAGCCGCTCAAGAGCGCGATCAGGAGAATCTGTAGCAGGTCGCCCTCGGTAAAAGCGCTGACAAAGGTCGTCGGAATGATATGCAGAATGAAGTCCGCTACCGTCTGCTCTCCAGCGGCTTCGGTGTACTTGGTGATCCCACTGGTGTCGAGGGTAGCGGGGTTGATGTTCATGTCCCGTCCTGGGCCAATCAGGTTCACAGCAGTCAGGCCGATGATCAGGGCGAGGGTGGTCACGACTTCAAAGTAGAGAAGGGCTTTGCCCCCCACCCGTCCGATCTTCTTCGTGTCGCGCATGCTGGCAACGCCACTGACGACGGTGCAGAAGATGATCGGGCCGATCACGACCTTGATCAGCTTGATGAAGCCGTCTCCCAAAGGCTTGAGGGTTTCTCCAACGCTGGGGAAAAAATGCCCGACGGCAACACCAATGACGATGGCGGTCAGCACCTGTACGTACAAACTGCGGAATAGTGTGGGCATAGAAGCTCCTGGGCGCTGCAATCAGCGCGGAACAGAGTGCGGTAGGGCTTGCACGGCTGCAGGCCAGTCCTGTGAAGGTGGTGGCCGTCAGTATGCCGGGCACCCCGCACAGCTCTCTGGGGGCGCGGCAGTTCAGGAGAAGCGCTGGGAATTGCAGGCGTCTGGGAGGAGGTTTCCCGGAACAGGGGCCAAACCGATATCGTGCATGGCGTGAACACAACTCCCCGGTTCTGGGTTGGCCCTACACTGGGTGAACTGTGGGATTCTTGTCCTCTGCATCTCGCGTGCCTGCTCTGGCCCGTGAGGTCGCCCTGCCGCATACTCCGGGGCTGCTGCGTGTGCAGTCCCGGCTGTTCCTGACAACTCTGGGGGCGTTCCTGGTGCTGGGCCTGCCTCTGGCGGGAGTTGTGAGTCGGGGTGTGTACCAGGGCATCTACCAGTCGTTTGCAGAGCGGTCCTTACGAGAATCGACGCTCATGGCGACTCTGCCGCTGGTAAGGGTGGCCCTTGAGGGTACCTCTTCAAAGCGTGCGGATCTCAATTCCCTTCTCAACCAGTACCGGGCGCAACTGGGCGCGGATTACATCGTGATCACCGACCGCGCCGCACGCCGCCTGACACATCCAAACCCTGTGGAGATCGGAAAGAAGATGCAGGGCGGAGATTTTACGGCGTTTCTGCGGGGACAGAGCGTGACAGAGACGGTACAGGGCACGCTGGGACGGTCTGTGCGGTCAAAAGTATCGGTGATGAATGCAGAGGGCCGCGTGGTGGGCCTGGCCAGTGTCGGGTTCCTGCTGCCCCGGTTGCGAGACGTGTTTGTGGAGGTGCTGCGGGCTGGATTGCCGTGGTACCTGGGCATGCTGGGTTTGGCACTGCTCCTGTCTCTGCTGGTGGCGCGGCGCGTGCAGGCGGAGATGCTGGGCCTGGAACCCGAGCAGATTGCAGGTGGCCTGCAGCAGTACCGCACCGTTCTGAACACGCTGGAAGAGGGCGTACTGGTCACGCGAGCGGGTCAGGTATTCGTGATGAACCCGCAGGCACGCGCCCTGCTGGGAACTCCAGACGCGGCCCTTCCTATCGCCTGGCCGCCTGAACTGCAGCTGCCAGAGCCGGGACACAGGCTCACCATCGAACTCCAGGGCTGTCCGGTGCTGCTAACCGCACAGGACGCGGGCGAGGGAGCCTTGGTGGTCACGATACGGGATCTGGCCCGTGTGCGTGCGCTGGCGGACGAACTCACGCAGTCACAGCGGTACGCAGAGTTGCTCCGCGCCCAGACGCATGAATTTACCAACCGCCTTCATACCCTGGCGGGCCTGCTCTATCTGGGCGAAACCCACGAAGCCCTGCGTCTCATTCATACCCAGGCAGAGCGCCACACCGCGCACGCACAGGCCGTCCGGGGTTTGCGGCATCTGCGTCTCTCGGCGCTGCTGCTCGGCAAATACGACCGTGCGGCAGAACTGGGCGTCCAACTGACCCTCGATCCGCTCTCGTTCCTGCCCGCTGCCCTCCCTGCAGGTGTGCTGGACCTGCTCGAACTCGCAGCCGGAAATCTCATTGAGAATGCCCTGGAAGCGGCCTGCCTGCCGGGCGCGACAGGCGCGGAGGTGTGCGTTCTGATCGCCGCCGACCCAGAAGGTCTGATCCTGGAGGTGCGGGACACTGGGCCGGGCGTGCTGCCCGAACTGGCCGGAGGCATCATGATGAGGGGAGTGAGCAGCAAGGGAACCGGCACAAACGGGCAGGGGCGGGGAGTGGGCCTGTCTCTGGTAGTGACCCGTGCCCAATCGCTGGGTGCCACGCTAACCCATGACCGCGTCCAGGTCGGGCAGCAGACCTGGACGCGCTTCACCCTGGACCTTCCTCTGCCAGAAGAGGTCAGCACGTGATGCCCACAACTCCACTGCTGCGCGTCCTGATCGTAGAGGACGACCCGTTGATCGCTGCGCTGCACTGGCAGCTCGTGGAGCGTGCTGGGGGGTTCACCGTGCTTGGTCAGGCGGAATCCATGCAGGTGGCGCGTGCCATGATCCGTACGCTGCGGCCCAATCTCCTGTTGCTGGACGTTTACCTGCCCGATGGGCGCGGCCTGGACCTGTTGCGTGAGACGCGTCTGGCGGGGGAACTGGTAGACGCCGTCCTGGTCACGGCGGCCAGCGACGCGCTGAGCGTACAGGACGCGCTCCTTCACGGCGCAGCTGATTATCTCGTGAAGCCCGTCACGCCAGAACGGTTCTCGCAGGCACTGGAGCGCGTGAGGGAACGCGCCGCCTTATGGATGCAAGGTGACGTTCAACAGGGGCAGCTGGACGCTCTGCTGACTCCGCAGACCCCAGACGCTGCTGGGCTGGACGGTGAAACGCTTCGCCAGGTGCGCCTGGCCCTGCGAACTGTGACCGAAGTCAGCTCCACGGAGCTGGGCACCCAGCTGGGACTGAGCCGCGTGACTGCCTGGCGGTACCTGGAACATCTCGTCCAGACTGGGGAGGCCCGGGTCAGCCTGGAGGCCCGGACAGTTGGCCGACCCACCAAGCGTTACCGAAGAACCTAGGGTCCACTCACTGTGCGCGGCAACTGGACCTCAGCGGAACGCGTTGGCCCAGAAGGGCACGCTGGTGTTCATCCCGCGCCTGAAGAGCGATCTCCAGGACGGCCCCGAACTCATCAGCGGTCCTCCAGAGGCTGGGCGTCACCCTGCTGAGTCGAATCCACACTCTGTCGGGTTCCCCGTGTCGAAACTCCTGAGCCAGACGTGGACTGAATTTGATGCCTCACCGTCTCAGGGCTGACCTCCAGACCCCGAACGTGAAGCAGTTCCTGAATATTCGGTTCGGGCCTGACTACAGGGTGCTCAGGTCCTGAGGCACAGGACACCCGATCAGATACCTGGCATCCCAGATGACATGAATCTGGGCCTTCGGTAGCTCAAGTACTGCCAGGACTCAGCTCAGCCTGTGGCGTTCCAGCTCATGTGCTCCCTGTTTCTACAAAACGAAGGCCTGCAGGCCCGGACTGACTTCGGTTGCTACTGATCCATTCACTGGCGGGCATCCATTCCACGGGTCAACAGACGACCAACAGGCGGATCTGAAGGAGACCATGCACTGAGGGACGCCCACCGGAGGCAGTCCCGCTGGACATCATGTGGCGGGTGCCCGAGGTGAAAAGGGGTGTTTTCAAGCACAGGCCCGTCTGTTTCTGGGGCGCGGCTTCCAACGGAGGTTCTGAATTCGATTGTTGTCAGAGTGCGGCCCTTAGGATGCCTCATGTCCACTGAGCAACCGCCGCCGAACCTGCGTGCTGTGTTATACAGCGTCGTCGCAGTGATCGCTGTGTTCGGAGGCTTATCCAATGTGTTCCTGGCCCGTGGGATGGCGCAGATCCAGGACGGAATGGCGCTCGTCAACACCACCAGCCGTCAGCAGATGCTTGCAGAACAGGTGGCCCGTTACGCTGGTCAACTGGTCACGGCCCTCACCTCTGAAGAACGGCAGCAGGCCCGCCTGCACTTGAAAGGCAGTGTGACCCAGATGCAGGAGGGGCATCAGAGGTTGAGCCAGGATCCTCATTCCAATCCTCAAACTGGCTTGAGTCAGGAAAAAGATCCAGTTTTTTCTCGGCTCACCGCCGAAGTGCAGGACTATCTCGCCGCAGCCAACAGTATTCTCCTGACCTCAGATGCCCAACTGACCCGCCGAAATGCTGACATCCGCCAGTTGCAGCAGCAGGCCAGCACCTCACTGACCGTGGTTCTGGGAGAAGCCAACACCCGAATGGAGCTTCAGAACGCTGAACATGCTCGCCAGATCAATGCCTTCGCCTGGCTGCGGCTCGGCAGCATTCTCGCTCTGCTGCTGGGGCTGTCTCTGATCATCTTTCGGCCACTCGAACGGCGAATTCGGCAAATCCAGGAACACCTCATTCAGGAACGGGATTTTGCGCAACAGATCATGACCACGGTTGCTCAGGGTCTTTCTGTCACTGATGCTCAGGGACGGTTCGAGTACGTCAATCCAGCCTATGCCCATATGCTCGGCGTCTCTCAGAAGAGTCTCCTGGAACGGACGCCCTTTGAGATCACGTTTGAAGAAGAGCATGAAGTCCTTTCAAGAGCCAAAGCGCAGGAAGACCATGGACAAAGCAGTTCTTACGAAACCCGCCTGAGACGCGCCGACGGGACAGCCGTTCCTGTGCTGGTCACGGGTGCCCCCCGTATCGCAGGAAGCAGGCACAGCGGCACCATTGTGTCCATCACTGATCTGACCGAACAGAAGGAGAATGAACAGACCGTCCTTACTCTGGCGGCCCTCTCACACAGCCTCGAACAGGAGCGGATCCCCTAGGGCGTCGGTGAGCGTGCGCTGGATCTGCTGTCTCGGTCCATGGATCTGACCGGGCTGGCGCTGTGGGCACTGGAAGGTGAACGATTTGTTCCCCACGCCTTTTCAGACTCCATGCCGCCTGATCTTCAGGATCAGATGAGGGTGGGAGTGTTGCGTGGTGGGGGAGCCATCTGGGACACGTTGGTGGGCAATGCCGTGTACCTGGAAGAGTCCACAATCCCGGCTGACCTCGCCTTGGGGGTTCGGAGCGTCGCACTGGTGCCACTGCCCGCTTCATCGCAGGTCGTCACCCAGGTTCTCTGTGCCTACCGGGGCGGCAAAGCTCGGCTCTGGACTGTGCAGGAACGGACGCTGCTGGAAACGGCGTCCCGATCAATTGCCGCGGCCCTGGAGCGGGCCGCACTTCATCAACAGGCCCAAGAGGCTGCCGAGTACGCGCAGACTCTTCTGGCCGTCTCTGCCCTGGTCGAAAGCCCATTTGAGCCGTCCGTGATGGCGCAACAAGTCTTGGGACTGCTGGGCAGCGCTATGAAACTGGATTGGGGCAGCCTGCTCCTGGTTCGCGGTCACCACATCGAGGCCATGAGTACCTGGGGGCGTGTGGAGACAGAACAGGGCGTGCAGGAGCAGCTCGGAAGTCTGGACAGCCCGGGACTTCAGGCGCAGGTTCGGCAGGTTCTCAAAACGGGACAGGCCCTGTATATCGGTCATAATCCAGCTCAACCCCCCCTCTCACTGACACGGGGAACTGAAGGGGTGCGGAGCCTTGCGTGGATTCCACTGACGGATCTGAACGACACGAGCTATCTGTTTGCCGTAACCCGGCGTCATCAGGCACCCGCCTGGTCGCCGCGAGATCAAGCCCTGCTCGCGGCTGCCGCACGGACGGTGCGGATCGCGTTTGAGCGTCAGGAACATCTCCGGCTTATAGAGCAGGCATCTCTGACAGATTCCCTGACAGGACTGGCTAATCGCCGGGCATTCAACGGAGCTTCAGAGAATATGGGGGCACGATCTTCACAGGTTTTTGGGTTGATCAGCATCGATATCGACGGCCTCAAACAAGTCAACGATACGCTGGGGCATCAGTGGGGCGATCTCCTCCTGCAGGAATTTGGAGAGGCGTTGCAGGAGCAGTTTCGGGAACAGGATCAGGTGTTCCGGTTGGGAGGTGACGAGTACGTGGTGCTGCTGCCCGCATGCCGCCCAGAGCAGACCCAGTTGATGCTGGACCGGGTTCAGCGTGCGGCAGACTGGGTACGGCGCCGCCCCGAGTTGCAGGCCTGCGGGGCCAGTGCGGGTATGGCCTTTAGCCCGGAAGATGGGCACACGCTTGCCAGCCTCACCAATACGGCGGATGTCCGGATGTACCTTAATAAGAAACAGCGCCAACAGCAACGTGCATTGACCTGAACAGACGAGGATAGGCCGTGTCAGGCCAACTGAACCTGCTGCCAAATATAGATCGACGCCTGCCTAAATCCAGAGCGGAACAGGGCGAGCAGGCGTTCGGTGCCTTTTATGTTGTGTTTGAAGATAAATTATACGGACTTGCCTTGATTCCCGAACATCCAGGAAAGTGCCGATAGGGTCGTCCATCGTCGCCAGCCCGTATCACATCCGGCTCTTCCATCACTTCTGCCGAACGTGCATCTCACCGGGCCGATCCGCAACTACCCGCAGTCCCAGGCAAAATTGGTGGTATCCATCAAACTCAGGCGTCACGTACAGCGGCAACCACCCCAGTCTGATCCTCAGAGCAGGGGTGGGGCCGCCACGCAATCTCAGCTCAATCTCCTGTACCCTGACCCGCTCGACCGGGGAGGACCAGTGAACTGCGTCCCAGAACCAGCTCACCTGCAACACGCCGCCCCGCAGAATAAGCTTCTGGGTGCTTGAGATTGCCATCAACAAGGCCAGGAGGCACCAGAGGGCCGAAAAGTGAATGGCGGCGTCATGATTCCAGTACAGCGGCGTGCAGCAAGGGCCACGTGGTCGGCTGAGATCGGTCTGCAGCGTCATCAGCCCGCAACCCAGCAGGGCAAAGCCGAACACCTGAACCCAGCAGGCCGCCTTTACGACCACCTGACCGGTGGGCAACGGCTCAAGCTTCAGATGGGGCACGACCACAGGATAGCGGCGCTGTGTTGGCGGGGGATACGGTCCTCTTGCCATCGGTGATCGGTGGGATGATTGTTACTCGAGTTCCTTGAGCTGTTCGGCCAGAACGCTGCGGAGCGCTTGGCTGCTGGGCCAGGCCAGGAAGCCGCGCCGATAGCCTTCTCCTGATCGATCACCTGCACTTGGGCCGCCAGAGCGAACAGCCGGGGCGAAGACTTGAAAACAGGGCTGGAGAGCAAGGGCTTTTTACGTGTGGATCAGGAGAAATGACTCTTTCCTCTGGTCCTCTCGCAGCCTCATGTGCTGGACTGCTCCGGCCTGACCCCCGGCAGCGTAAAGAAGAAGGTTGATCCCTCCCCCAACGTGCTCTCCAGCCAGAGCCGTCCGCCGTGACGCTCCACGATTTTTTTGCACACGGCCAAACCGATCCCCGTGCCCTCGTAGCTCTCGCGCCCATGCAGCCGCTGGAAAATCTCAAAAATGCGCCCGAAGTATTGCGGCTCGATGCCGATGCCGTTGTCTGAAACCGCAAAGCGCCAGTCGTCGCCATCATGCTCGGCAGAAACGTTCACCTGTGGGACCACCCCTTCCCGGTGATACTTCAACCCGTTCGAGATCAGGTTCTGCAGCAACTGATCAAATTGCTGGGCGTCTGCGGCGACCACCGGCAGAGCATCCCGGGTGATGCTTAATGTGAGAGGTGGCACTCCTTCCAATAGTCGCCTGGAAACCGCGTCAAAGACGGCCTGCGCGTCAACGGGCAGCAGTTCGCCCCGCTGGGTATGCAGCCGTGAAAAGGCCAGCAGGTCGTCCACCAGCCGTTTCATGTGCTCTCCACCTTCGACGATCTGCCGCAGGTAGACCCGGCCGCGCTCGTCCAGCTTCTCTCCATACCTCTTATCGATAATTCCGGCGAAACTCGTCACCGCCCGAATCGGCGCCTGCAGGTCATGAGAGGCAATGTAGGCGAATTGTTCCAGTTCCGCGTTGCTGCGCCGGAGTTCCTCATTGGCCCGCACAAGTTCGCTGGTTCGTTGTTGCAATGCCCCCGTCTGCTTCGCGCGTTCGAGGGCCAGGGCCAGGCTCTGCAAGACGGTGTTCAGCAGAACCCGCTCGACAGATGTCCACCGATGAGCCTGGTGCAGCCCGACGGCCAACACCCCACGTGGGTCGTTTCCGTCAAAGACTGGAAAGGCCACGCTGGCCCGAATCACCTGGATCTCCTCACGGGCGGCGGCCACACTGTTGGGATCATGCTGATCCTGGTAGTAGGGCTGACGGGTCTCGAAAGCCTGGTCCACGTTGAGGGTACCGCCACGCGGCAACCCACGTCCCAGAGCGTGCAGCAGCGCAGGATGATGGAATTTCCCCCGGTGGGACAGCAGTCTCCAGGTGTCGCCGTCCGGTTCGTAATAGGTACTCACGCTGCCCGGAAGCAGTGACACCACCAGATCCTGTGCGTGCCCGACCAGGGTCACCGCGTCATCTTCTAGGGCCAGATCGCGCGTGAGTTCGGCAAACCCCTCCAGCGCCCGGGTGCGGGCGTCCAGTTCCGCGTTTTGAAGTTGCAGTTGCCGCGTGACCTCGGTGCGCTCCAGCGTGATGGTCAACCTACGTGCCACGGCGCGTACCAGAGCTTTTTCACGTTTACGCCACGCCCGGCCTTCGCGCATCCCGACTGTGAAGAGGCTGCGTGCCTCGCCACTGACGACCAGCGGCAGCAGAGCGACTGCGCCGTACACGGTGGTACTGGGCAAGTCGTTGGCGTCCCATCCATCCACGAAAACAGCCGTGCGGGATTGCATGGCTTCCCTGAAGTGAGGAGAGTCTATGGAGACGCCTGCCTGAATTTCTGCCACAACCGCGAGCGGCACATCTTCGGACCAGACCCGTGCCCTCCAGAGGCTGTCTTCGGGTTCGTAATACACGACGCTGACGTGATCCAGGTTGGCGTGCACCACCTGAACGGCCTGGTGGACGAGGGCCAGCACATCGCTCTCGCTGCCGACAGCCTCCTTATAGGCGATAAAAGCGTCCAGAGCGGCGCGTTCTTCTTGCAGTTCGGTGGTCCGAGCGGTTACCCGCGCTTCCAGATCGTGCTGGAGTTGCGCCCGTCCCAGGGCCACGCTGCACTGGGCCGCCAGGGTGCGCAGAAAGCGGATTTCAGCTTTGGTGAAGTCATGAGGTTCCAGAAAATCCAGAATGATGGCCCCCAGGGGATGGTCGTCAAGGAACATCGGCAGGACAGCAGTGGCGACTGCGGGAATGCCCTCGGTGCGGGCGGCCAGTTCTGGATAGGCCTGTACCAGAGCGGCCTGATGTTCAAAGAACAGCGGCTCGTGCCGTGCCAGGGCATCTCCGGCAGGCACGTTGTCATCGAGTGGGCCATCTTGCCAGAGGGTCTGGGCCTCCTGCTCATGCCCCTGGGTGGCCGCGATCTCGAGGCGTTTGTTGGAACCGTTGACCAACAGAACGGCCCCAGAGATCGCGTCGAGAGCCTCCATAACGGGTGTGAGGACAATTCCAAAGACGTCCTCCTGAGTCCGGGCGGCGGCCAGGGCCTCTGTGACTGCCTGCAACCGGTCACTAAACGAGAGATGTACCCCCAAAGGCACGGCAAAATGGCTAGGCACAGGATCAGGATACCGTCCAGAGGGTCTTTTCTCCTCGGTCGTCATGTTTGGCCTGCCTTCTGGCAAGTCGACGGCTGATATCTACAGGGTTCCAGCAACTGAAGTGAGGTGGTGAGCAAGCAAGCCCGACTCCTCCCAACCGGCAGCGAGAAGAACCCCTTTCCGAAAGGGGTGCATAACCCCGCTCCGGACTCTGACGCTTCATCAGCGTAATCTGGTTGACACCACGGCTCAGTGAGCAGGCTTGCTCCGGGAGTCCTCTTGCCTGGTCAGAATCCGGTCACGGTATGCCTGTGGGGTAATGCCAGTGACCGTACGGAACTTGCGGGTAAAGGCGCTGTGGTCGGCGTAGCCGCAGGCGTGGGCAATTTCAGAGATAGACAGCCCAGGCCTGCGCAGCAGTTCTACAGCGGCATTGAGCCGCGCCTTGATCAGGAACTGCTGCGGCGTGACCTGACACACCCGCCGTATCAACCGCTCAAAGTTGTCTTCCGATAGGCCGATGTGGGCAGCCAGGGCCGGGATCCGCAGGGGCTGATCGTAATGCACCTGCATATAGCTGAGGGCCTCTGCGATCCGCGCAAAGTCCGCATGTCTCTCCATTGGAACGGGGACGTCCCGCGAGACTCCTGCCAACCCCACCACCTCATCTGCTGCGTTTCGCACGGGGATCTTGTGCGTCAGGCACCAGATTGGTTCGCCGCGCGGGCCGAAATACATTTCCAGCACGTCCCGCAGTTCCTGACCCTCCCGCAACGTCCGCACGTCTTGCTCATTGAAACGCTGCCCAGGGTCGCCCATGAAAACCTCGGCAGCGGTGCGGCCCAGCACATCGCGCTTATGCGGTATTCCAGTGCGCCGCCGCAGGGTGTCATTTACACTGACATAACGGCCCTGAAGGTCCTTGACAAAAAAAATCAGATCGGGCACGCCGTCCAGCAGCGTCTCCATGGGCCAGCTTCCATCTGGTGCGGGGCGCAGCCAAGCCCTGGGATCGTCCATAGACCCAGTCTGTCACACCCAAGCCTTGCCTGAGAATATGCCGACTTCCGCAGGGAAACTCGCGGGATCAATCAAGACGGTTGGCGCTGTTTTGTCTAGGCTGGAAGCATGTTGAAGGCTCCTCCACTCCCGGCCCAGACCACCCAGAGCGCACGCAGCGAAGGAAGTGGCGTTGGATTGGCCCTGCTCTCTGCGGCGGCCTCCGGCACGCTGGGACTCTGGGGCAAGCTGGCCATGACCCTCCAGCTGACCACCCCTACCCTGCTGAGCTGGCGCTTTGGTCTGACAGCCCTGTTGCTTTTCGCTTTGGGCTTCGGTCGCCTCTCCCTGCGCCTGCGGGCTGAACTGCTGCTGCTCAGCGTCATCTATACGGCCTCCACGGTGCTGTACTTCATGGCGCTCGCCCGGATTTCTGCCAGTACCGCTGCGCTGCTGGTCTACATTGCTCCAGCCTTTGTCATCCTGTACGGCGTTCTGGCCCGTGTCCGCCCTTCACGCTGGCAAATGGGGGCGCTGCTCTGCACCCTGACCGGGCTAGGGGTCGTCGTCGGGCTGCCGAGCGCCGCCGACCGGGACCTCACCGGCCTGCTGCTGGGCGGAGTCAGTGGTGGTCTGTACGGCGGATATCTGTTTGCCAGCGGGCGACTGGCCCGCACTGCCTCCCCCCTGACGGTGACCGCGCACCTCTCGCTTGTCTGCGCCGCTACTTTCGTGGTGTTGGGCGGCGTAACTGCACAGTTGGCGGTGCCAAACAGTCCCGCGCAGTGGGGAATCATTCTCGCCATGCTGCTGATCCCAACGCTGGTGGCCCTGCCTGCTCTGTCCGAAGCCGTGCGGCGAATCGGCCCAGCGCGTGTCAGCCTGCTTGCCACGACTGATCCGCTCTGGGCCACCGTGTTTGCACTGCTGTTTTTAGGCGAGCAGCTGCACTTTAGCCAGATGGTGGGGGGAGCGCTGATTCTGGCGGGGGCCGCCTTCGCGCAGTGGACGCCAAAGCCAGTCTCTGCTCCACCTGTGGGGGCAGCACGCATGTAAAGGGCCTTCTGAAAGCTCAGCCCCTGTCTATGCGCGTCAACTTGCCTCCATCCCTCTCACCCCTTCTCACCTCGGTGCCCACCGCCTGCCTTCAGGAGATCCAATGAAAACCACACTGACCATTCTTGCCGCCCTCGCCCTGGGAAGCGCTGGTGCCCAGACCACCATCAAGATCGCCAGTCTCGCGCCGCTGTCCGGCAGTCAGAGTGCCATCGGCATGCAGGCACGCAACGGCATCCAACTGGCGGTACGCGAGTATCAGCCGCAGTTCAGCAAGCTGGGGCTGACCCTTCAGTTTGTCCCGTTCGATGACCAGGCTGACCCGGCCAGCGGCACCTCCGCTGCCCGCAAGATTGCCGCAGACCGTTCCATGCTGGCCGTGGTGGGCGCTCTGAACAGCGGCGTCACCATTCCGGTGAGCGCTGCCTTGGCCTCCAGCCGCGTCGCTCTGGTCAGTTCAGCCAGCACGGCCAATCAGGTCACCGACCGCGGCCTGCGAAATATGAACCGTATTGTTGCTCGTGATGACGCGCAGGGGCCAGCGGGCGCAAATTTCCTCATCAGCAACCTCAAAGCCAAACAGGTCTACATCCTCAACGATAAGACTGCCTATGGGGAAGGACTTGCGAATGAAGTTGAACAGGCCTTGAAAGGCAGAGGCATTCGGGTGGCCACCAATGAAGGGACCGAGGAGAAAAGCGACTTTTCGTCCATTATCTCCAAGATCCGCCTGCAACGTCCAGATGCCATCTACTTTGGCGGCATCTACAGCCAGGTCGGGGTGTTCCTCCGGCAACTTCGGGAAGCTGGAGTCACCGTCCCAGTGGTTGGAGGCGACGGTCTGGACAGCCGGGAACTGCTCAAGATTGCTGGAAAGGGCGCACAGAACCTGTACTTCACGACCGGCGCGGCACCCGTTGAAGCCTTGCCTGCTGCGAAGTCATTTGCCGCCAACTATCAGAAAACCTTCGGACAGGCTGCCCAAGGCTTTGCCGTGTATGGCTACGACGCCGCGAAGGTGGTCTTGCAGGGCATCCTCAACGCCGCCAAAGCGAACGGAAATAAAGCCCCCAGCCGCACGCAGGTGGAAAGCGCCATTCGGAAGGGCACCTTTACGGGACTGCTGTCCGGGACTGCGAGCTTCAACAGTGTGGGGGACCGCAAGGCAGCGACCCTGTACGTCATGAAGGTCAGCGGCGGGCAGGTCAAGCTCAGCACGGTCATTCCCGTCAAACCCGGCAAGCTCTGAATCTAAGCGGCGTGCGAAAGGGCAGAAGGAAATCCTTCTGCCCTTTCGCTTCTGACCCCTGGCGTTCTCCTCTTCATGCGGTGGTGAGCAGCTCACGAGGTCTCTTCAGCTGTTGCCCCGGTTCACCTCAGTACACCTGACCATTGGCAAAAGTCCGGGCTGGAGGAAGATCCGTCCAGTGAATCCAGACCTGATCAGGGTCAAGCTTCAGGTGCTCCACCAATACTCCAGCGATATCGCTCATGGCCTGGCGTACCGTTTCGTCAGGTCGGGGATTGGCCATGACCGTGACCACGAGATGAGGGGGATCCACGGTGCCGTGCAGGCCCTCCTGAAGGTAAGTGAGAGGGAGAACGTGCACCCACAGCAGCTCGGGCGGTACGTTCAACCTGGGAGACAAGCGCTGTACCAGTGCGTCTGCCAGACGCTGAACTTGTTCTGAAGAGTGAACGTCCGGCGTGTAAAGGGTCAATACAGGCATCAATCTCCTTGCGCAGCGGTCATTGCCAGAGCAGATGGCACCAGCAATCATCAACAGGACTGAGGACCAGGAACAGGCGTGTAAGCGGGCCGTCTGGTCAGTGACTGACAGGTACTCCGGTGTTCCACGACAGGACCGGCCGGGTGTCCAGGGTTGAGAAGGCCTCGCGGACCTGCACCAACTGCTGCGCCCGCTCTTCAGGAGTCTTGCGCACCGGGCTGAAGCTCATGACCGGCGCGAGGACGTTGTAGCCGACAAAATAGAACATGCCGTGCTGAATGTGAAACAGGATGACGTCCATCTCACCGTCCCGCGCGCCGGGACCGAACATGTCCTCGGTGCTGCCGGTGGTAAAGAGGAGCATCGCCCGTCGGCCCTGGAAGCCACCCGTTTCAAAACGGCCGACACTCCCCCCATAGGCCACGCCCATGGCGAACACGCGGTCTACCCAGCCTTTAAGCAGGGCCGGCAGAGAGAACCACCACATCGGGAAGGAGAAGACCAACAGGTCTGCGCGCTGCACCTTCTCGATTTCTGCCGCGACGTCCGGGGCGAACGTGCTGTGGTTGACGGCTTTGACCTGTTCAACCTGTGGTTTGAAGTGTCCGACCAGTTCATGCTCAAAATCGTTCCGGCCAAGTTCTGGGTTCCAACCCATCTGGTAGAGGTCACTGATCTCGACCGTATAGCCCTGGGCTTCAAGAGACCTGGCGGCCTCCCACATCTGAGCAGAGCAAAAGGATTCAGGTTCTGGATGGGCATGAACGATCAGGGCATGTGGCATGAATGTCTCTCCTAAAAAGCGAAGGTGAATGCTCTGGATGCAGGGCGGAGGAGAGGCAACAGGGGGCGGCCCCAGGCGGACACGCTGCCCGGGCAAAGGCGCTCAACTCAGCCCAGAGGTACACGCATTATTTCGTCCACCGCGCCTGGCGTCTTGAATAGATCCTGGCTTCAGGCTGCGGAAGTCAGCACAGGAACCCATCTCTCGTCTGACTAGACCAAACAGCCGCGGCGATTCAACCCGTAGTGCGGCACAAATTCTCCTGTTGGTCGGCCTCCGGCTCCCTCACCGTGCAGGTGATGCCGAGCCCCGTGCGACATCCGAACGCACAGCATTCAACTTCACGCGACCAGTGTCTCGCCCAGCGCCTGTGCCAATTTCCGCAGGACAGACGGGTGAAACGCTCAAGACACTTCGCCGGAACCGGAGGACAATGAACAGTCAAGATTGTAAGGAGAACCGCGTGACCCACGCTGGAACCAGTGCCGTCCTCGCCGCATTCATGGCGAGCCCTCCCTTTATTCCGGATTCCGTTCTTGAGGATGCCCGCCGGAGCGTCCTCGACGGGCTCGGCTCTCTGCTCGCCGGTTCGCTGGAACCCCAAGCCCGCATCATCCAGGACCTCGTACGCGGCCTCGGACAGGCTGACGACGCCACTGTCTTTAGTGCTGGACGGGCCAGTGCCGCGGGAGCAGCTCTTGCCAACGGCGTCGCGACGCACATCCTCGAACTCGACGACATTCACAAGGGCTCCACCATCCATGGCGCTGCGCCCATCATCCCGGCCGCCCTTGCTGTGGCCGAACGTGAACATCAGAGCGGCGCCGCTTTTCTGCGGGCCGTCGTGCTGGGTTACGAAGCCGCGCTGCGCATCGGGGAAGCCGTCAATCCGAGCCATTACCGCCACTGGCACCCCACCGGCACGGTCGCCACCTTTGGCGCGGCGGTTGCGGCCGGCACCCTGATGGGCCTCGACGAGCGCCAGATGCTTGACGCGCTGGGTACCGCCGGCACTCAGGCGGCTGGCCTGTGGGAATTCAATG
This sequence comes from Deinococcus aquatilis DSM 23025, assembly GCF_000378445.1. Lineage (GTDB taxonomy): Bacteria > Deinococcota > Deinococci > Deinococcales > Deinococcaceae > Deinococcus > Deinococcus aquatilis. The sequence goes on from NZ_KB899729.1 coordinate 28,338, forward strand.
CGAGCGGTGCCATGAGCAAAACCCTGCATCCTGGCAAGGCGGCCATGAACGGCGTGATGGCCGCGGACCTGGCCCGGCGCGGCTTCACTGGCGCACCGACCATCCTGGAGGGGCCACGCGGGTTTTTTGCGGCGACCAGCGCTGTCCACGACGCCGAGCGGGTAACCGCTGACCTGGGCCAGCGGTGGAAGGTCAGCGAGAACGGCTACAAACTGTACTCGTGCTGCGGCCACACCCACACGGCCATCGACGCGGCTCTCGCGCTGCGCCAAGCCCACGGGTGGACGGCCGAGTGGGTGCTGAACCAGGTTCGTGAAGTGCGCGTGGCCACGTACGGTCCGGGCTGGGACATCGTGAGCGAACGCAATCCCCGCACGCCCTACCAGGCCAAATTCAGCCTGTCCTATGTGGTCAGTGCGGCCTTGCTGGAAGGCGCGGTGGGCCTGACCCAGTTCAGCGAGGACCGTTTTGGCCCTTCCGGAGTGACGCAGGAGCTGTTGGCCCGCCTGCTGCCGCGGGTCCAACCCGCCGTCTCTGCGGAGCTGACCGCCCTGTATCCGGCGGCATGGCCTGCCCGTGTGGAAGTGGAATTGATTGACGGTCAGGTGCTGCGAGCCGGGGGTGACTTCCCCCGCGGCAATCAGGAGAACCCCGTCAGCACAGCCGAGCTGGAAGCCAAATTCCGCGCCCTCGTTGAGCCCCGCTTCAGTGAGGAAGTGAGTGAACGGGCGCTGGCGCTGGTCCGTCATATCGAAGCCCTCCCCGACCTGGCGGTGGCCAGCGCGGAACTCAACACCCTCTGCCAAGGAGCGCGACATGAGTGAACCCGTCTCAACTTTTCAGAACCCCGCCGGAACATGGTCCCAGGCGGTCTATGACGTCATCAAAGCGCAGAACGTTCGGCTGGTGCCGTTTGTGCCGGATGGAGGGCACCGTGGCCTGATCGAGCACTGTCAGGCCGATCCGGACATGCGCGCTGTGACCCTCACCACCGAGGAAGAAGGCGTCGCGCTGGCAGCCGGTGCCTGGGTGGGCGGCGTGCGGTCCGTGCTGCTCATGCAGTCGAGCGGCGTTGGCAACTGTATCAACATGCTCTCACTCCTCAAGACCTGCCAGATGCCCCTCGTCACCCTGGTCACGATGCGCGGCGAGTGGGGAGAATTCAATCCCTGGCAAGTCCCCATGGGTCAGGCCACTCCGGACGTGCTGCGGGCCATGGGCGTTCTGGTCCAGCGGGTGGATGATCCGGAGCTCCTGCCTGGGGAGGTGGACGCTGCCCTGCGGCTGGCGTACAGCACCTACAGTCCGGTCGCGGTGCTGCTCTCGCAAAAGCTGCTGGGCGCCAAGAAGTTCGGAGGGAGCAAATGAACGCGTCCCGACTGGAACGCCGGGCGGTCATGGCACAGCTGCTCGAGGAGCGCGGAGGCCTGCTGGTCGTCACCGGCCTGGGGGCCACGGCCTGGGACCTCGCTTCACTGTCCGACAGCCCGCACGACTTCCCGTTGTGGGGCGCGATGGGCGGCGCAGCCATGTTCGGCCTGGGGTTGGCCCTCGCCCAACCGGACCGGCGGGTCGTGGTCTTCACAGGGGACGGTGAGATGCTGATGGGCCTCGGCGCACTGTCGACCATCGCCACCACGCGACCTTCCAACCTGAGTGTGGTCGTGCTGGACAACGAACGCTACGGGGAGACTGGCTCCCAGCGCACCCACACTGCGGCCGGAGTGGACCTTGCCGCTGTGGCACGCGCCTGCGGGTTCGAGCGGACCACAACCGTCCGGGAGGCGAGCGACATTCCGGCCTTGCGGGCCGACCTGCACGCCGGTGGAAATCCCCTGCTGGCTGTGGTGAAAGTGGCGCTCACGGCGGACCCCATGACCCTCCCGCCCCGGGACGGCACCTACCTGAAAAACCGCATGCGGGCCGCGCTGCTGGGCCCAACGGCGATCTACGAGTGAGGGGAAAATGTTCGTCGACCTGAATGCCGACGTGGGCGAAAGCTTTGGAGCGTGGACGCTCGGGCAAGACGAGGCGCTTTTCCCCTTCCTGTCTTCTGCCAACGTGGCCTGCGGCGTTCATGCCGGGGATCCCGTCACTATGCACGCCACCCTCAAGCTAGCCCGGCAGTTCAACGTGGGGGTCGGGGCTCACCCCGGCTTCCCCGACCGAGTCGGGTTCGGGCGGCGCATTCTGGAGACGAGCCCCGAGGAGGTCTACGCAGACGTGCTGTATCAGGTGTCCGCCCTGGCGGGCATGGCGGCCTCACTGGGCGTGCCCCTCCGGCACGTGAAGGCGCACGGCGCCCTCTCCACCCGCGCCTGGACCCATGCCCCAACCGCCCAAGCCATTGCTCAGGCCGTGCACGACGTGCATCCCACTCTTCCCCTCTTGGTGCTGCCCACCACCTTGCTGGAGACCGAAGCGCGGAAGTTGAGCGTCCCCGTCGTGCTGGAACTCTTCCCGGAGCGGGCGTACCTGCATGACGGGCGCCTGGCCCCGCGGAGCCTGCCGGGTTCCAGCATCCACGACCCGCACGAGGCGGCCTCCCGCGCCGTCACGATGGTGAAGGAAGGGCGGATTCAGACCCTGGACGGCGGCTTCTTCACGTTCAAGGCAGACACCTTATGCATTCACGGCGACAACCCCAACGCCGTAGAGATCGCCCGCACCATCCGCGCTGCCCTGGAGGCAGAAGGGATCGAAATTCGGGCCTTTGCCGTTCCCCCCTGTTCCCCCCTGAGGTATCTGCATGACCCTGACCTATCCTGAACTCCGCGAACCGGTCCGTGATCTCTGCGCCCGCTTCGACACCCAGTACTGGCTGGACGCTGAACGCGCCGGCTATCCCGAAGCGTTCGTCGACGCCCTGACCCAGGCTGGCTGGCTCGCGGCCCTGATTCCCGAGGAGTACGGCGGCGCAGGCCTGGGCCTGACCGAAGCCAGCGTCATCCTTGAGGAAATCAACCGCTCCGGTGCGAATTCCGGTGCCTGCCACGCCCAGATGTACATCATGGGCACCCTGCTGCGCCACGGATCACAGGAGCAGAAAGCGCATTACCTGCCCCGCATCGCCAGCGGAGAACTGCGCCTCCAGTCCTTCGGGGTGACCGAACCCACCACTGGTTCCGATACCACCCGGCTCAAGACCACCGCAGTGCGCCGGGATGACACCTACGTGATCAACGGGCAGAAGGTCTGGACCTCCCGCCTTCAGCATTCCGACCTGTTGCTGCTGCTGGCCCGGACCACGCCCCTGGCGGACGTCCGCAAGAAAACAGAAGGCCTGTCCACCTTCCTGGTCGACCTCAGTACCATCGACCGCAGCCGCATGACTGTGCGCCCCATCCAGAACATGGTGGGGCACGAGACCAACGAAGTGTTCTTTGATGACCTGGAAATCCCAGCCAGCAGTCTGGTCGGGCAGGAAGGGCAGGGATTCCGGTACGTGCTTGACGGCATGAACGCCGAGCGGATCCTGATTGCGGCAGAGTGCGTGGGGGACGGCTACTGGTTTACCGAGCGGTCCAGCCGCTACGCCAGCGAGCGAGTGGTGTTCGACCGACCCATCGGGCAGAACCAGGGAGTCCAATTTCCGATTGCCCGCGCTTACGTGAATGTGCGTGCAGCTGACCTGATGCGGTATGAGGCTGCTGCCCTGTTCGATGCGGGGCAACCCTGCGGCGCCGAAGCCAACATGGCCAAGCTGCTGGCTGCAGACGCGTCCTGGGAGGCCGCCAACGCCTGTCTCCAGACGCACGGGGGCTTTGGCTTCGCCGCTGAGTACGATGTGGAACGCAAGTTTCGCGAAACGCGGCTCTATCAAGTCGCGCCGATCAGCACCAACCTGATCTTGTCGTTTGTCGGCGAGAAGGTGCTAGGTATGCCGAGGTCGTACTAGATGCTGCCCCTGGAAGGTCTGCGGGTGGTCGCGCTGGAGCAGGCGGTCGCCGGGCCGTTCTGCTCGCGCCAGCTGGCGGATCTGGGGGCAGATGTCATCAAGGTGGAGCGCCCGGGCGAGGGAGACCTGGCGCGAGGTTATGACGGTGCACTTGGTGGAGTCTCGGCGTACTTTGCCTGGCTCAACCGGGGCAAGCGCAGCGTGGTACTGGATCTGAAGAGTCCGGATGGAGCGGCGACCCTGGAGAAATTGCTGGCCAGCGCAGACGTGTTTGTGCACAATCTTCTGCCTGGGGCGGTCGAGCGTCTGGGCTTCGGATGGGATACGGTCCGCGAGCGCTTCCCGCGCCTGATCTGGGTGTCCATCTCTGGCTACGGCCTGTCCGGTCCATACGCACACAAAAAAGCCTACGACATGCTGATTCAGGCCGAGGCGGGGGTGATCGCCCTGACCGGCAGCGTGGAGGAGGCCGCCAAGGTTGGCATCTCGGTGGCGGATATCGCCAGCGGGCTGTACGCCCACTCCAGCATTCTCGCAGCCCTGCTGGTTCGTGGACGCACCGGGCGGGGGGAGCGCATCGAGATCTCCATGTTTGAGACCCTGACCGAATGGATGATGCCGCCCATGTACAGCCTGATCGGGCAGGGGCGTGCGCCAGGCCGCGCGGGATTGCGGCACAACATGATCGTGCCGTACGGCGCTTACCGCTGTGCAGACGGTCAGGTCATGTTCGCCGTCCAGAACGAGCGTGAATGGGTGAGCTTCTGCGCCGACGTCCTGGAGCGCCCTGATCTGACCCACGATGAACGGTTCGCGACCAATGCCCAGCGACTCGCGCACCGCGCCCCTCTGGAAGACACCATCGAAGCGGCCTTCGCGGGCCTGACCCGGGATGGGGTGAGTGCTCGTCTGGAACAGGCTGGGATTGCCAGCGCCCGGGTCAATAGCGTGCAGGAGGTGGTGAACCACCCGCAGTTGCAGGAGCGTCAGCGCTGGACGCAGGTGCAGACACCTGCGGGCACCATCCCGGCCCTGATTCCACCTCACAACCTTGGAAGTGAGCCCCCACGCATGGGCCGTGTCCCTGCTCTAGGAGAGCACACCGCCGAGGTTCTGGCCGAACTGGAGCGTGCGCCATGATTCCCGCACGACTGGAACGCAGCCAGCTGTACGTCCCTGCCCACCGCTGGCACATGATTGAGAAGGCCGTGACGAGCCCAGCAGACGCGGTCGTGCTGGACCTTGAAGATGCTGTGCCACTGGAGGAAAAGATCACCGCCCGGGCGAACGTCATCCGTGCCCTGACCGAGCTGGAGTTTGGAGGGAGGCTGCGGGTGGTGCGCATGAACGGCCTGGATACCCCCTTCGCCTACCGCGACCTGATCGAGGTGATGGAGGCTGCCGGTGAGAGACTGGATCTCCTCATGCTGCCCAAGGCAAACGCTGCCCGGGACGTGCAGTTCGTCGAAACCTTGCTGACGCAGGTGGAAGCTGCTCAGGGCTCCCCGCAGGCCACCGGCGTTGAAGTTCAGATTGAAACGGCTGCTGGTGTCCTGAACGTCCGCGAGATTGCCGCGGCCTCTCCCCGTCTCGAAGCCCTGATCTTCGGGCCGGGCGACTTCGCGGCGAGTGCTCAAATGCCCATCGAACACATCGGAGAACGCGGCGCTTACGACGCTGATTATCCCGGTGACCGCTGGCACCACGCCATGCAGTCGATCGTCCTGGCCGCCCACGCCCACGGGCTGCGCTGCCTGGACGGCCCTTACGCTCCGCTGGACAACCCGGACGGCCTGGCCCGCATGACCCGTATTGCGCGCGGGCTGGGGTTCGACGGCAAGCAGTGCATCCATCCCAGGCAACTGGACGTGGTGAACGCTGCCTTTTCTCAGCGGCCAGAGGAGGTGGCGCACGCTCAGGCGGTGGTCGCGGCACTGCGCGAAGCCGAGGAAACAGGCCGCGGCGCCGTCAGCCTGGAAGGCCGAATGGTAGACGCCGCAAACATCCGCATGGCGCAGGTGACCCTGCACCGTTACGCTCAGGAAAGGAGAATCCTGTGACCACCCCCGGCAGCAGCAGCAGCGGTCGCTGCTTCGAGGACTTCGAGCCCGGCCAGGTCATTGAGCATCCCCTCGGCCGGACGGTGACCCAGAACGACAATATCTGGTTCACCCTCCTGACCAACAACACCAACCCCATCCACTTCGACGCACATTACGCCGCGCACACAGAGTTCGGGCGGCCCCTGGTCAACAGCGCGTTCACCATCGCCCTCGTCACGGGTCTGTCGGTCTCAGACATGTCACAAAATGCCGTGAACCTCGGCTGGGACGAAGTGCGCCTCCCGCACCCGCTGTTTGAGGGAGACACAGTGTATGCCCGCAGCGAGGTGCTGTCGTTGCGTGAGTCCCGCTCACGGCCCCACCAGGGGGTGCTGACGTTCAAGACCTCCGGGTACAACCAGCACGGCACGGTCGTCTTGGAGTTCAAACGCACTGTTCTGGTGTACCGGCGCGGTCAGGTGCCCAGCGTGACCTCGAGGCCCAGCATGAAGGAGGCCCCATGACCCTGCCCGAGTACCCGCTGTACATTGGCGGCCAGTTCGTTCCCGCTCAGTCCGGCGCATTGGTCGACACCGTCAATCCCTACACCGGGAAGGCCTGGGCACGCGTCCCGGAGGCTGGGGCGGAAGATGTGGATACCGCCGTGCGCGCGGCCCGCACCGCACTGGACGACGGTCCCTGGAGCCGCCTGACCGGGCGGCAACGGTCAAAATTGATCCACGGGCTCGCCCAGATTCTGGAACGTGACGCCGACCTGCTGGGAGAGATCGAGACGCGGGATAACGGCAAGCTGCTGCGGGAAATGCAGGGTCAGTGCCGGATGCTGCCCGAGTGGTACGAATACTACGCGGGAGCGGCCGACAAACTGCATGGTGAGACGATCCCCAGCGACAAACCGAACTATTTCATCTACACCCGCCGCGAGCCCGTCGGCGTGGTGGCCGCGATCGTGCCTTGGAACTCCCCACTGCTGCTGCTCACCTGGAAGTTGGCTCCGCTGCTCGCGGCAGGCTGCACAGTGGTGGTCAAACCTGCGGACCAGACGCCGGTGTCGGCGCTGGAATTCGCCCGGCGGGTGGAGGAGGCCGGGTTTCCACCGGGCGTGTTCAACGTGGTGACCGGCGGCGCGGCTGTGGGCGCGGCTCTGGTGGCGCACCCAGGCGTGGACAAGGTGGCCTTCACTGGCAGCACCGAGGTGGGCATCAAGGTCGGGCAGGCTGCAATGGGGCACCTGGCCAAGGTCAGTCTTGAATTGGGGGGGAAGAGCCCCAACATTGTCTTTGAGGACGCCGACCTGGATGCTGCAGCCAACGGCGTGATCGCGGGGATCTTTGCGGCGGGCGGTCAGACCTGCATCGCCGGATCTCGGTTGCTGGTCCATGACTCCATCCACGATGAGTTGGTGTCGCGTGTGGTGAAACGGGCGCAAACCATCAAGCTGGGGGATCCGCTTGATCCGGCGACCGAGATGGGCCCCGTGGCCTTCCGGGCGCATCTGGACAACATTCTGCGCCGCTGTGAGGCTGGAGAGCAGGAAGGCGCGACGTTGGTGACGGGTGGACGGCGTGCCTCGGGCGGTGACCTGGACGCCGGGTTCTTCGTGGAGCCAACGATTTTCACTGATGTTGACAGCCGCATGAGTCTGGCCGCTGAGGAGATCTTCGGTCCAGTGCTGTCCGTGCTGACCTTCAGAGATGAGGCCGAAGCGGTGCAACTGGCGAATGACTCCCGCTACGGACTGGCCGCAGGTGTCTGGACCCGAGATGTTCAACGTGCCCACCGTGCGGCACACGCTATCAAGGCTGGCACCGTCTGGGTCAACGCCTACCGCGCCGTGAGTTACAACGCACCGTTCGGAGGGTTCAAGCACAGTGGCATCGGCCGGGAGAATTCTCTGGAAGCGGTACACGAATACCTCGACACGAAGACCGTCTGGGTGGAGCTGAGCGGCAGCACCCGCGATCCGTTCACGATCGGCTGACCCGTGCGGCGTCTCGAAGGCTTCTACGTCGTGTTCAGTGCTGAACTGAACCGCAGTGACAATGGCCGTCTGCACGCCCTCCACCAGGCGCTGCGGGACGACCTGATCCTGGGTGTGACGGACCTGTACCCGGGGTACGTCAACCTGTACGTGGAATTTGATGCAGTCCAGACAGACCGGACCACGGTCTGCGGGTGGGTGAGGACCCACCTGCCAGCCGCTCTGGATGCCCAGCACGAGCCACGCCCCCCAGTGATGCTTCCTGTCAGGTACGACGGTGAGGATCTTACGGACGTCGCCGCCCGAACGGGGATGAGCGAGCGTGAGGTGGTTCGCCTGCACACCGAGCCGGACTACCATGTGTACGCAGTGGGGTTCACGCCGGGCTTTCCTTTTCTGGGGGAGGTGCCGGAAGCCCTGCGCCTTCCCAGGCGGGACACGCCACGCCTCAAGGTGCCGTTCAACGCGGTCGCAGTCGCCAATGCGCAGAGCTGCGTGTATGTGCTGCCTTCACCGGGGGGCTGGCACTTGTTGGGCACGGCCCTCACCACGATCTACGACCCGGGCCGGGACGCGCCCTTTCTTCTCTCACCTGGGGATACGGTTCGCTTCGTTGAAGCCCAGGGGGAGACGCCTGCTCCTCTCGGGATTCGCCCTCTGTGGCCCGACGTTCCTGCCCGTCCCGCCTTGCGGGTTGAGAAACCTGGACTGTTTGACCTGCTGGTCGACGAAGGCCGCTTTCTCCAGGCCCATCACGGCATGGCACGCAGCGGTCCATTGGATGAGCGCGCCTCGGCCCTGGCCAACCAGATCGTTGGCAACCCGCCAGGTACCCCACTGCTCGAACTGACGCTCCTGGGACCCACACTGACCGCCTTACAGGAGGTTGTGCTGGCTGCCGTGGGTTACGGCATGACCGGGCAGGTCGCGGGCCGAGCTGTCCCCGCCTCTTCCCCTTTCCTGTTGCGGGCAGGCGAAACGCTGCGGTTCACACCGACGGGGGAAGGCGCCCGCTCTTATCTGGCGGTGGCGGGCGGCCTGGAAACGCGGCCGTTCCTGGGAAGCAGCAGTGTCGACCGCACCGGCCGGGTCGGCCGCCCCCTGATGGCCGGTGACGTGCTCGGCCTGGGCCGGGCAGCAGTCCTCGCAACGGCGGCGTCCAAACTGCTGCCCGGAATTCCCGCTGACCTGACCTTGAGGCTCCTGCCAGGCCCTCAAGCGACTTACGAGGCGCTGGTGGCGCTGGGCAGCGCGCCCTTCCGCGTCCGGGAGGGGGACCGAATGGGCATCCGGCTGGAGGGGCCAGAGGTGCCGGGGGGCAGGTCATCAGTGAAGCCACGCCGCACGGCGCGGTGCAGGTCACCCCTGCTGGGCAGCCCATCTTGCTGCTCAATGACCGGGGCCGCATCGGTGGGTACCAGAAGCCTGCCGTCATCCACCCAGAAGACCTCCCCCTGGCTGGCCAGTTGCGGCCCAATCAACTTGTCCATTTTCGGCCCTACGTGTCTGGCCAGCCTGAGAGTTGGCCGCGCCGCTGGTTCATGCCTGCATGAGGTTTAAGGAGATCCATATGACGAACACTGTTTCTAACCGCTTTGACAACCGCGTGGTTCTGGTGACGGGCGCTGCTGGCGGGATCGGCCGCGCTGTGGCAGAGCGTTTTGCCCGTGAAGGCGCCCAGGTGGCGGTGAATGACCTGAGTGAAGACGCGGTGCGGACAGTGGTGGACAGCATCACGGCGGCGGGTGGCCGTGCCCTGGCCGTGCCTGCTGATGTCTCGGACGCGCTGCAGGTGGACGCCATGTTCACGCTGGTCGAAGCGGAACTCGGTTACGTGGACGTGCTGTACAACAATGCCGGCCTGATCGACACCACCCGGCATTTTCTGGAGGGTGACGAGGGCTGGTGGGACCGGATTATCGGGGTGAACCTGAAAAGCGTTTTCCTGTGTTCGCACCGGGCCGCCCGGATCATGGCGCGGCGCCGCAGGGGCGTCATCATCAGCACCTCGTCTGGCGGCGCGACCCGTGCCCACCGTGGGAATGTTGCCTACGACGCCACGAAGGGTGGGATTGAAGCCATGACCCGTGCCATGGCCCTGGACTTGGCGCCTTACGGCATCCGGGTCAACGGAGTGGTACCGGGATTCATCAATACCTACGGCCTGACAGAAGAGCAACTCCGGGTGCGTGAAAAAACCGTGCCGCTGGGGCGGTACGGCGTGGCAGAGGACATGACGGGGGCCGCGCTGTTTCTGGCGTCGGATGACGCAGCGTATGTGACCGGTCAGTTCATTTCGGTGGACGGGGGGGTCCTGGTGCAGCAGCGCTCGGCAAACGTCGATACCTTTCCTGTGGAGGGCTTTCCGGTGGTCGAGGCTGACCTCACATGACGACCGGCATGAGCTGGGACGTGGCGGTGATCGGGGCAGGCATCATTGGGGCGGCCTGCGCGTGGCGTCTGGCCGAGCAGGGTCTGAGGGTGGTGGTGCTGGAGCAGGGCAGTCCGGCGGGCGGGTCGACGGGCAAAAGCGCTGCGGGCGTCCGCGCCCAGTTCACGTCGGAAACCAACATCCTCCTGTCGAAGTACAGCATTGAGGAGTACGCCAGCATGCCAGAGGCGGGGTACCACCCAGGCGGCTACCTGCTGCTGGTGCCTGAGGCGCAGTGGCCCAGCTATCAACTGGGGGTGGATCTTCAGCACAGATTGGGCGTGCCGACCGAGAGCCTGACACCCACAGAAGCTCAGCTGCATGCCGAATTCCTGCCGGATGGGTTAGGGGGATGCACGTATTGCGGCACAGATGGCCATGTAGACGCTCACGGTCTGACGATGGCGTACGTGAACCGCGCCCGGGAGCTTGGCACACGCTTTTTGTTAGACACCACGGTGACCGGCATTCAGCGGTCCGGCGACATCTGGCGGCTGACCACGTCAGCGGGAATGGTGGAAGCTCCGCTGCTGGTCAATTCGAGTGGAGCCTGGTCGGGGGAGGTGGGCGCGTTGGCAGGTCTGGACATTCCGGTTCGGCCAGCCCGGCGAATGGTGTTCACGACGGGGCCAATCAAGTTACCACGACCCCTGCCCATGATCTTTGACCTGGAGAGCGGTGTGTGGCTGCGTTCTGAGGGAGAGCGGATCATCCTGGGGCGGGCGGATCCAGCAGACGTGGGCTGGCGGGAGGGCATGGAGTGGGACTGGCTGGAGCCCACACTGGAAGCAGCCATGACGCGCTTCCCGTGGCTGGAGATGGCTTCGCTGGACCGGCGTGCCAGCTGGTGGGGCTATTACGAGGTGACCCCTGATCATCAGGCCATCGTGGGCCAGATGCCGGGCGTGGAGGGCTGGCTGAACGCCTGTGGATTCTCAGGGCACGGGGTCATGCATGCGGCTGCCATCGCCCGTGTCGTCGCACAGGAGGCTGTGGGCGAGACACCGTTCATTGACCTCTCACCGCTGCGCTACGAGCGATTCGAACGGACGCCGCAGGGCCTGACCGATATTCAGGTCTGAAAGCGGTTGGTCGCCTCAACCGGGCTGAACCAGGCTGAGCCGCCGTGGCCGACCTGATTCGTGATGACCATCATTCGACACGCCATTTGGCTTTGGCCCGCTTTGAGTGATCGAGATGTTCAAAAATAACTGTACCAGCGCGGCCCGACAGGTCAGTCACGACACCTCGTGCCAGGGATGTATTCCGTTCGGCGCATTCTCGGCTACAGATCTGCGCCACTGACTCTGGAGGGTCATGGACGCGCACGGCTTCAGGCCCGACCTGAAGTGAACCGATTTTCCCCACATAGAGTTCAGCTCCGGTTCACGCGCAGGTACCCCATAACCCAGCGCAAAACGCAGACCGCCGAGTTCAGGAGGGACACTGCTGGGTTCACACACCACTGACCGAAAACGAGGTCTTCTACAGCCGCTGACATAGCCCCTTCGGCCCTAAACGACTCAGCACTATACGGGTTCAAACGCCAGACTCAGGTGGCTGAGCCAGATGTGTGCAAAACCAACTTAAGCCCATTTAAACCTGCTTTGTTAAAGACAGTTCCCGTCATCCCCTCAACTCAGCCTTAAAGTCTCTACCATCTTTTCAAGACTCGGCCTCGTCAGACTGGGCCTCGCGTGCAACAACTCTGACAGGCCAGACCTGTCATTGCACTCTTCCCAGGAGGCAACATGTTACGTACACTCAAAGCAAAACACCTCATTCCGCTCTTGGTTCCTGCCGTGCTTGCCTCTTGTGCTCCGGGCATGATGGCCACCGGCCCAGTCATGAACGCCACCAGCATTGACGGCCTCTTCCTGCAGGCGGCTACCGGCAGCAACCTGTTCGAAATTCAGTCTTCACAAGTTATCCTGACCAAATCCGACAGCGCGGCAGTTAAGGCCTATGCGCAGATGCTTATTGACCATCACACCGCCGCACAGAATCAGGTGGCTACCGCAGCAGCGCCGCGAGCGGTACCGTTACCTCCCGCATTGCCCCCCGAGCTCCAGCTGAAAGTTAATACACTGGCCAGTCTCAGTGCTCCGGCCCTTGATCAAGTGTACCTGCAGGAACAGGTGCTGGCCCATCAAGTGACGCTGAGCCTGCTGCAAAACGAACAGACCGCTGGCAAAGATCCAGGCGTCGTCGCCCTGGCTGTGGATCAGGTGCCCGTGATCACTCAGCATCTGCAGGAAGCTCAAGCCTTGTTGACCAGCACCGCTCCTCCTGCGCCAGCTACCCCTGCCCCAGCAGCGCCCTGAAGTCACTGGATTGATACACGCGCTGATTGCGTTGCTTTGGAGCAGTTCTCCGAATTACGGCCTCCCCGCAACAGCACTGCTGACGCCTCCATTCTCCGTTCTCCTTGCCAAATTCACTCGCTCCGCTCGGTCAGAACAGTAGAGAACAACACGCCGTTTTTCTGACGAATGCTTGAGTTGGCGTTATATCCGGTTAGGAGCAGGGGTGGCCTGAGATTCAAGCCACCCCTGCTGCGACCATTTGACACGCCTGGAAGGTTTGCGTCTGCCTGAGACAACTGCTCCATCCCCTGTCGTCTTGCTGCGCACTGTGCAACTCGCCTGCTGGTGACCAATCTCAGGCAGCTGATCTAACGCTCAGATCAAGGCTCCATCACTCCGCACCTACATTCATGTGAACGGCCACTGAGACATCGTTTTCACCTGAGAGGCGGGGCAGGCCAGTGGAGGTCCGACATCCCGATGCCACTGGTGCAGGTCATGGCCTGAGTGATACGAGCCACGAATGGATGGATTTGACACAGGCGGTAGGCCACACCACGGGAGGTCTGGATCTCCTGCTTGTGCTGCTCAAGAAGCTGAGACTGTGAGCTGAGTTCGGCAAGATGTTGGGCAGGCGTCAGACTGTTTGGCATGTCTGCCCCCACCTTCCGATTCGACAACACCTATGCGCGGGATCTTCAGGGCTTCTACGCCCCCTGGAAGCCGGCTGCCGTTCCTTCACCGAGCTTGCTGTTCTTCAATCAGGAACTGGCACTTGAGCTGGGGCTGGATTCCAAGGTGCTGGACGGGCCTGAAGGTGCCGCCATCTTTGCTGGCAACCTGGTTCCCGAGGGGGCCGAACCGCTCGCCCAGGCCTACGCCGGCCACCAATTCGGCGCGTTCTCGCCTCAACTGGGCGACGGACGCGCCCTGCTGTTGGGTGAGGTCATTGACCAGCGCGGATGCCGCCGCGACATCATGCTCAAGGGTTCAGGCCGCACACCGTTCTCGAGGGGAGGCGACGGCAAGGCGGCCATTGGCCCGATGTTGCGTGAGGTGCTGATCTCCGAAGCCATGCATGCGCTCGGCATCCCGACCACACGTGCACTTGCTGTGGCAGGGACGGGCGAGCCGGTCTACCGCCAGCAGCCTCTGCCCGGTGCCGTTCTTACCCGCGTGGCGGCCAGCCATCTGCGCGTGGGCACCTTCGAATTTTTCAGCGCTCGCGGCGAAACGCAGCGGGTTCGGCAGCTCGCCGACTACACCATTGCCCGGCATGACCCGGACCTGCTCGGTACAGGCGACCAGTATCTTGCCCTGCTCCAGCGTGTGGCGCAGCGGCAGGCGGCCCTCATTGCTCAATGGATGAACGTCGGATTCATTCACGGCGTGATGAACACCGACAACGTGACGATTTCCGGCGAAACGATCGACTACGGACCGTGTGCCTTCATGGAGGCGTACGAGCCAGACGCGGTGTTCAGCTCCATTGATCACGGTGGACGCTACGCCTACAGCAACCAGCCGCTGATTGCCCGCTGGAGCCTGGCACGTCTGGCTGAAACCCTACTGCCGCTCATCGCCGAGGAGGACAGCAAGAGCGCCGTATCGAAAGCCGTCGGCCAGGCAACCGAAGTAATCGATGCCTTCCCCAAGTGGCATGCCGCTGCGCTCCTGAAAGGCCAGAGAGAGAAACTGGGTCTGCAAGGTGGCGACGATGGGCTGGACGGGGCGCTAGTCGCTGACTGGTTGACCCTGCTGCACGAACACAAGGTGGACTTTACTCTCGGGTGGCGCCGGCTTGCAGATGCGGCGGGTGGCAACGAAACACCGCTTCGCTCCCTGTTTCCCCACCCACAGGCAGCCGACGCCTGGCTCACCCGCTGGCGATCACGCGGCGAGAGCGAGGGCGGGCAGGCCCCGGAATGGAGCGAACGGGCCGAGCGCATGCGCCGTGTCAACCCGGCAGTCATCCCACGCAACCACCGGGTTGAGGAAGCATTGTCAGCAGCTTCCGAAAAAGAAGATCTCGCACCTTTCCACCGCCTGCTGACGGCCCTCCAACACCCTTACGACGAGTCGCAGGATCGGGCCGAATACACTGAACCAGCCAGCGCAGAGGCGACCGCCTGTTACCGCACGTTCTGCGGCACCTGACGTGCACGTCTCCGAACTCATGATTCGTCGCCTGACCGAAGGGTGAAGGGCCATCCGTCTGGGACTGACTTTCCTGAGCTTTTCCAGTCTGACTGACAGAGTGTTGAGACGAATCTTGAGGCAACACACCCATATAGAGACGGGTTGAGTACGGGAGTTGCTTACACGGACACCCGCATCAGGTCACGGCCCACTGTGATTTGCCCCGCGTAGATCTCAGCCATGCCTGCGGTATACCTGGCTTCGGCCTCAGCTGTGCGTTTTGGCGCTGGAATATGGTGTGTCAGGACTAGGTGCCGTACCCCGGCGTCGTGCGCGACCTGGGCCGCCTCCAGGGTCGTGGTGTGATACTTCGCCGGATTGGTGACCTGAATAGCAAGCTCGGGGTTCTGGTCACGAATGTCTGCCAGCCAGGCCGCATTGTAGGCGTCGTGAATCAGCACGTCGGCACCGCTTGCCTGAACGACAGTGTTCGGAACAGGCCGCGTGTCCCCTGAAATGACCAGAACCCTGCCCTGCCACTCGATTCGGTAGCCGACAGCCGGTTCGACGGGTCGGTGATCTACCTCGAACGCGGTGACGCGCAGACCATCCTCATCAAGCATGATCCCGGTGTTGCGCTCGGTGATGTGGAGTTCTGCTCCAGCCAGGTCAGACTTGTTGTACGAAATTCTCAGCCCAATATCGTACTCCAGCGCGTGGTGAAAGCGCCCGATCACCTCCTGGGTTCGTGTTGGGCCGAAGACGCGCATCGGCTGGGCGCGGCCCGCCACGACGCCCACATGGGTACGCCAAGAACTGATGAACAGATCTGGAAAGCCTGCATTATGGTCATAGTGGTGGTGGGTGAAAAATACGTCGCGCACCCGTTGCGGCATGAGGCCAGCGTCAATGAGCTGACGAACAGTATCCGCGCCGCAGTCGAACAACAGGATGCGGCCAGCGACCACGACCGCGACGGCAGGTTTGGCCGCACCTGGGTAAGCGCGGGGCGTGCCTGTTCCGAGGAGAATGGCGGTGAACTCGTGTGGGTCAATCGAATAGAGCGGCGTGTCCTCAATCCACGGGGTTGTCATGTCGAACTCAGTCTGGTGGTTGAGAGGTGCGCACCCACCTGGGCTGTGTAGCCCGGGACACTCCAAAAGTCATCGGATCGGCCACGCCACCGGCAGTGGCAAGAGCCTGATGGTGCTGCTGGACCGCGCCCTGACCACTGCACCCACCACCGGTACGCCCGGCACTGCCCCCTCCGGAACGATGGCCAAAGTCCGCCTCGCTGCCACTGCTCCCACTGCCACTCAGGGCTTTACCCCCTCGGCCTGCCCAAGGACGCACCCCTGGCCCAACGGCCACGGTTTCCCGATGGGCAGGCTCAGCGTACCCAGGCGAATGAGCCTCACTCGCCCCTGCTATGGATGGCATGGCAAGCGGCCTGACCAGACCAACATGCCAAAAGGTGCCCCCGCCAGCCAGCCGAAGCTGAGGCGGGGGCGCTGAACTGGAGGAGACCGGTCTACAGAGAAATCTTCGGTCCACACGGCAGGCAACACGTCCAGACCTAGCCAGCGGCTCTTTCGGGAATGCCCAAATCGACCGTCAACCCACGGATCAGCGCCAGGCCCGCCCCTACCCTGAAAGCTGCGTTCAGGGTGGGGATTTCATGCAGCCCGGCTGGAGCGCGGGGTATCAAACGGGTGCGCCCCCGGTCATGGTGGGAACCGGATCGGGTTCAGGAACAGACAGACAAGGGCAGACCCGCATCTCAGACCGACGAACAGTTGAATGCTGCTGTAAAAAAGCCCTGCATTCTGGATGGGACCAGAACGGGTCTCTGAGAATTTGTCAGAATCACCTGAACTTCATGGCGCTACTCTGCCCCTCTATTTCTAGCCCGTCAGAACGGCCAAATCGTCAATAACTTTCTCCAGCGTACCTTCAAAGGCGGCCCTGGTCACCGCCTTGGCGACCTGCCCGGCATCGGCACGCCCCGCAGCCAGGGCGGAACGCAGCCGGGCATACTGGGCTGTGTCCAACCGGGTTTTCAGCACCAGTTGCAGCGTCCGCAACGTCTGATCGGCCTGCGCCTCCAGACCCAACGCCTGAAACGCCGCCTCGCGCTCGCGCTCCTCATGCTCCAGATCCACCACCGCCCGCTGCTGGCGCTTTACCTGCGCCTCTTGCGCCGCCTTCCCCTGCTCCGGCGGGGCAAAGCCCAGCGGATCGGCGTACTTGCCCTCCTCGTCCTTGATGACGTCTACCAGCAGGGCTGACGGATTGCGGGCCTGATAACCTGACGCCAGAAGGGACTGGAATTTGCTCAGCCGGGACTGGACTCGCGCTTCCCCCAGGGTCTCGACCAACTTGCGGGCCACTGGCCGCGCCACCCGCAAAGCCACCAGGGCCACAACCAGGGCAGAGTCGCTCTCCCCCACCGGCTGCACCCCAAAGCGGTAGGTCAGTGCCTGCTTGCGTCCCCGGCCCTCATAGACCACCTCCTGCAGGTAGCCGTGCTCCCGCAACTCCTCGTGGGCCCCTTCCAGGGTACGGCGAATCTTGTCTGTTCGCAGATCCACGATCTTGCATTCGGCGGCCCAGTCCAACAGGTTGACCTGATACGACGCCACCACCCGGCTCAGATCCTGTGGATCATGGCGCTTGGCATCCAGCAGCCGGTAGAGCGCCCGGGTCAGGGGCCGTTCCAGCGAGGTCAAAAAAGCGTAGTCGAGCGGCTTGACGTACTTGGCCCGGATCGACTGGCCGATCTGACGTGCCAGAGTGATAGCCAGCACCGCGCCCTCGGTCACAGTGTCGCGCTCCCCCGAGGTCACCTCATACGCCAGCACGTAGCTGAAAGTGCCGCTGGTCCAGCGTTGCTGCTCATGGTCGCGCCAGGCATGACTGAGGGTGTAGGTGGCCTGCTTGAGCCGCCGCAGGGACTTCGTCAAGACCCGGTGGTAGTGGCCGTTGTTGTGCAGTCCAGCCCGCAGCAGCAGCTGACTGGCAGTGGTGGTGACCGTTCCACTCTCTGGCGCCCCCTGTTCCATAAACAGGTCGATCAGTGCGTTGGCAATGTCACCATCCAGGCCATGCGGCACGCCGCCGCACTCGGCAGGGCTGAAGCAGGAGAGATGACCCATCCGGCCGTCAACCTCAAATTCGAAGGCCCAGCGGGTAAAATCCGCCGGAATGCGTTCCTGAATGGAGATGAGACCCAGCCGCGCCACGTTCGCCTCTGTGAAGCGCTGCATGGCCTGTCCTCGCTGAGCTTTGCTTTTGCGTTCACGCGTCACATCGTCTCCGGTGGGGCCAGTCTACTGCGTGCCGGGCCACGCCTTGAATGTTGATGTTTTTTTAGATTGAAGTAAAGAAGTAAAGAATGATGATTTCAACATCAAGCAGAAGAGGTCTCAACTGTGCCAGACAGCTTTTTCCCCCTCTTTCCCCCCAAGTATGTCGTACAGCCCCAGTAAAATCCCCCAAGAGTGTCGTGCTTTTCAGGGGTTTCCCCCCCAAGTATGTCGTGCCGGATCTGGACCAAATCCCCCAAGTATGTCGTGCTGTTTCTCCCCTCTTTCCCCAAGTATGTCGTACGGGAGTCCAGCTTAGAATCAATGTCGAGGAAAATGTGAAATCCTTGCTCAGGCACGCTAAAAGTCTGTGGGCTCCAGTTGTAATCCCCCAAGTATGTCGTTCCGCTCAGAAAATCAATCCCCCAAGAGTGTCGTGCGGGCGGGGATGAAGTTGGTGCCGCCTTTCCTCGGCCTTTGCCACGTGTTGGCAGCGGCCTTTCTGCAACGAAGATAAGAGGCGGCATGGTTGATCTTTAGAGCAGTTCTCCGAATTACGGCCTCGCCGCAACAGCACCGCCGACGCCCCATTCTCCGTTCTGCTCGCCAAATTCACTCGCTCCGCTCGGTCAGAACAATGGAGAACAACACGCCGTTTTTCTGACAAATGCTCTAGGTTAACTGCGACCTACTTAACGATGTGATTTGTGCTTCGCTGTCTTACGTCCAAAACACCTTTACTGCGCCCAGACCTCTTTCAGCCGCACCCGAACCAGCAGGTCGCTCAGGGCGTGTTGGGTGTCCGTGGGCACCTCATCCCGCAGAACACTCTTGTCGCGGGCCTGAACGAGCGCTTCGGTCAGCCGCCGATATTCGGCCTCATAGAACGTGACTTCTCCGGTCAGGGTGGTCTGCTCTGCCTCGGTAGTCTTGCGCCCAATCAGGTCGTCGAGGTAAGGCAGCCGCGCCTCCTGATTGAGCACCTGCAGATTGGCCTCGATCTCTCCCGTCCGCATCAGGTGAAGTCCGGTCAGCAGCGTGCGGAAGGTATACAGCAGCGGCTTGATCCGCTGGGGACTCTCTTTGGAAAACAGTCGCCACTGGTTGGCACTGAATCCCAGGTAGTGATGCGCGTGATACCGGGTCACGCAGCCCCAGGCCAGCTCACGCAATTCCGCGTGTTCAGAGGTCGTGTGCACCACCAGCGGGGAATGGAGTTGCTCCAGCACATACCCGTTTCGCCGCAGCATCAAAGCGAAGAACTTGGCTGCGTCATGAGTCACCAGGTCGAGTTCCAGTCCGTCCTCCAGGCGCTCAAAGCTGATGGTGTCCTGCGTGGTCTGCAACCCCAAGACTTCCCGGGCGGGCAGCACATGGACGCCGCGCAGATCCCAGTCGCTGTCGGGGCTGGGAAAGCCGTAGAGATGCGCTCCGCTGATGGTGGCGAACAACAGTGGATAGGCATGCACTTGCACTGCTTCCGGAAGTTGAGGGGGCCAACTCATACACTCACGTCCAACATGGTGCGTCTGGCCCGCAGCAGAAAGGCGTTGACGCGGCCATAGTCCGGACGCTCGGGCAGCGTGGTGCGGGTCAGTGCCCGGTCAAAACGGGCGTGCAAGTCCAGACGCCAGGCATTGACCTCGGCCCACGGCATCTCCCCGCGCTTGACGGCCAGCAGGCTCTCCCGGTGTTCCCCCACATGCACGCTGACTTCCCCACGCTCCACCACGGCAATGCCCGAGAGCAGCAGGCGGATCAGGTGCATGGCATGTTTCCAGCGGATTTCCCCGTGATTACGCAGGTCGGCGTCAAGCTTTTTGAACTGCGAGAGCACGTAGCCGTTGTAGGTCTGGTAGACCAGCGTGGACAGGAATGCGCCGCGCATCGAGAGCAGCTCCTCGGCAATCGGGGAGGCGGTCTCGATCAGGGGCGTGTAGAGACATTCGAGGACATTGGGATTGGCTTTGAGCGCCAGGGTCAGGAACTTCTGGAGTTCCCAGTAGGTTTCTTGAGTCGCTTCGTTCTCCAGTTGCTCCGGCAGGCCCCACAAGCTCCAGTGCCGGTCGGCGGGCGCGAGATAAAAGCCCCGCCGATCGGTGTCGCTGTCTCCCGTTTCCAGCCCAAAGGCACGGGATCCGACAATGCAGCGGTACTGCACCCATTGCGTCCAGTCAGGCGCTTCAGGTAGATCGGGCGTCTGATGCTGCTTGCGAACCTCCAGATCCCGGCGGAGGAAGGTCTGCTCGCGGCCATCGGGGAACTGGATGCGGTAGGCATGCTGCAAATCTGCGGGCAACTGCAACACCACACCCACGCTGCCCGTAGGCCGGGTGATCTCGCCACTGGGCGTATGCACGGCGGTTCGGGTGACCACCTGAGTGCCGAGGGGCAACAGGTGCAGATCATTGGGGTTCATCTCAACTCCGCCCAAAGGAGGCTTCCCCACCGGATGTGCGCCACCGCGCTCTGCTGTATTCCAGCTCCGGCGTCTTCTTGTGCAAACAGGTCTTCGGCCCCACCCTCAGGCCTGTCAACGGCAAGCAGAGAGCGGTGAGGCTCATTGGAGAGCAGCACGTCATTCCTCAGCACCGACACAGAAGACGACCTGCACCACCACCTCATTCGTTTCCACCGTCTGCGGCTGGCGCTCCCCGACCCCATGTTCCTGAAGGCATGGTCATATGGACACTCATTCTAACTTGAGCGGTCAATGAGGAGCGAGCAGGGACATTTTGCGTGCCAGAGGCGAGCAGCATAGACCCCATGTCTGTGCCTCCTCCGCTGGCCTCCCTCCATACTCCTGCCGAGTTGGAGGAGACGCTGACATTTCTTGGCCTCTATCACCGCGAAACAGGTATGCCCGGGCGGGCGGCGCGGCAGCAACAGATCAGGCGTCATGGCGACCTTTCCCTCACCACGTCCGAACTGACCCACGGCGCACGAATGGCGTGGCGCAACAGCACACGCTGCGTCGGACGGCTTCCCTGGGCCACCCTGGAGGTGCGTGACCTGCGCCATCTGACGCAGGCACCGCAGGTCTTTGAAGCCCTCTGCCACCACCTGCGCGAGGCACTGAACGGCGGGCGCATCCGCCCCTTGATGAGTGTGTTCGGGCCGGGAGTTCGCATTCACAACGATCAGCTGATTCGCTACGCCGGTTACCGTCAGCCCAGCGGGGAAATCATCGGTGATCCGCAAAACATCGCCTTGACCGAGTATGTGCAGCAGTTGGGTTGGAGGGGTGGGGCTGGACAGGCCTTCGACGTCCTGCCCTTAGTCATCGAGGCTGAAGGGAAGGTCACTCTTTTCGAGCTTCCCGCAGAGGCCATCCACGAAGTTTCGATCACGCATCCCAGTTGCCCTGCGCTTGATGCCTTGGGACTGCGCTGGCACGCCTTACCTGTCATCAGCAACATGACCCTGGAGATTGGAGGGCAACGCTTCGAATGTGCGCCCTTCAACGGCTGGTATCTTCAGACCGAAATTGCAGCGCGGAACCTTGCGGATGAAGCCCGCTACAACATGCTGCCAGCCGTCGCGAAGGCTCTGGGTCTGGACACCTCCCGCCGCCGCACCCTGTGGCTTGACCGCGCCCTGCTGGAACTGAACGTGGCCGTACTGCACTCTTTCGACGAAGCGGGCATCCGTCTGGCCGATCACCATAGCGTTACCCGTCAGTTCCAGCATTTCGAGGAACTGGAGACCCGAGCCGGTCGCCCTGTCAAGGGGAAGTGGTCTTGGCTGGTTCCGCCGCTCTCCCCAGCCACCACACCAGTGTGGCACCGCAGTTATGACGACGCGGAAATCAAACCTAATTTCACCGTGCAGCGTCCTGCCTGGGCAGCCACTCAAGCGGCCTGTCCCTTCCACGCCAGCAAGTAGCCCAGGCCTCAAATGAGGTCAAGCCGGTAGGACCAACTTCGGAAACGGATTTTCCGTGCACGGTACCACCGGCCTCGTCAGAGCAGAGACACGATGTTGAAATTTTTGTGCGTTGCCAGGAAAAGCCAATTCATGCCCCAGATCAGTTGCTCATCGCCGGAGCCTGCCGGATGAAGTTGCCTGCCTCAGCAGCGTCCAGCATGAAGGCCGCAACACTCGCGCGGGTCACACGCGGCCCGGTTTGGCCTACAGCTCCACTCCTGACCGGCGCAACCGGGCCGTCCTGGAGCATCGGCGCACGGACAATCGTCCACTCCAGGTCCGAGGCACGGATCAGGTCGGCGTGGGCCACCGAATCGCGCAGAACATCGGGCTGGAGCACCTTCAACAGCGTGCGGAAGAGCTGGTCTACGGTTCTGGGCTGGTCGCCGGGATGTGGTACGCCCGCGCCCGTCAGCGTGATCAGTCGCTGCACGCCTGCCCCGGGCATCAATTCCAGCAGTTGCGTGGCCGCATCGGTCATCACTGTTTTGGAGCCGCCCCTGACTGGGCCGAGCGCACTGACAACCACATCAGCTCCTGCCAGCACCTGCGACGTCGCCGCACTGTCCATGATCTCGCCCTGAACAACACTCAGGGCAGGAGAGTCTGCGCTGACCTTCTCCGGGCTGCGGGCCAGCAGTTGTACGCGGTGACCCCTTTGTAAAGCCAGGTCCAGAATCAGCCGTCCGGTCCGTCCGGTGCCGCCCAGCAGGGCCATCTTCATTGCGCTGCCGCCCCTGTGGCGTTCCCTGGCTGAAAGGCAGGCTGGTGAAGGGAAAACCACTGTGCAACCCCGGTCATCGGCACGGGAAGGGCGGCGTGCAGCACGGCGGAATCGGTTGCCATCGCGTCCGGCGCACCTTCCCAGGTCAGGCGGTAGGCGCGGGTGGCGGCCTCGCCCATTTCTGGCCCGAAGACCTGCGCCATCTGGCCGCCGAAAGCTTCGGGCGTGATGGCCTGATAATGGATGATGCGCCCGAGAACTCCCGACATCTGCGCGGCCAACTCCGGCCCAGTCAGGGCTTGCGGGCCGCCCACGTTCAGGTGTCCGGTCAGGTCGGTGCGCTCCAGCGCTTCGGCGGTCAGCAGCCCCAGGTCTTCGGCGGCCAACCAGGAAATGCGGTGGGTACTGGGAACCGGGTAGGCCAGAGTATCGCTGGTCACGACAGCAGGCCGCGCCCATGGCCCCAGCAGATTTTGCAGGTAGGCGGTGGGCCGCAGGATCAGGTGGTTCAATCCGCTTTCGCGCAGCAGTTCTTCCAGCGGCAGGCGGTAGTCCATCATCGGCACTCCCGCCGGCGCGTCGGGGGTCTGGCCGCTGGTATTCAGCACCACGCGGCCCACTCCGGCGGCCCGTGCAGCCTCCACTGCAAGGCGTGTGGCAGCCACCGCGTCACCCCCCAGAGGCGGCGTCAACGAAAGCCGGGTCACTCCCTCAAAAGCCCGCTGTACATCGCCTTCCTTCTGGATGTCACCTGTCAACACCTCGGCTCCCTGGGCCGCCAGAGCTGCCGCCCGTTCTGGACGGCGCACCATCACCCGCACCGCCGCGCCCCGGTTCAGAAGTTCTTGTGCCACCGGGCCGCCTCGCTCGCCTGTCGCGCCGTACACCAATGTCAGTTCGCTCATGCAGGCAGCCTAAACAAGGAGAGATCGTTCGGGAAGCAGGCGCAGAAATCCCCCTCGGTATCTTTTTGGAAACCAGGCCAGCAAAAAAGGCTACTTCCTTTTGGGAAGCGGTAGGCTAAGGCCATGCGATACGGACAGGCGATGACCAAGCGGCCCGAATGCGGCGTAGAGCGCACACTGCATGTGATCGGCGGCAAATGGACGACCCTGATCCTGCGCGAACTGCTGGCGGACACGTGCCGTTACAGCGAACTCAAACGCTCGTTGGGCCGCGTCTCCCCCAAAACCCTCACCGAACGCCTGCGTCATCTGGAAGCCGAGGGACTGCTGACCCGCACCGTGTACGCCGAGGTGCCTCCCCGCGTGGAGTACACCCTGACAACGCGGGGTGAGGGCCTGGGCGAGATCATCGCGGCCATGGCCCGCTGGGGCAGCCTTCCGGCACAGGAAGGGGCGCAGCCATCCTTCGGCCTGGGGAGTAATCAGGCCGCGACTTGACCCCTACGCTGATCCCTGAACAAACACAACACGCTACCGCCCCTGCAACTGGAAAGCTGAGGACTCTTCAGGGCCACAGAACGCGACCTGAAAGGCCAGTTTGCCAGTTCACAGCTCTCAGGTTTGATTTGAACCATCACACCTTGTACCCGGCAGGTTGAGCGTCTGAATGTCTGGCAAAAACCAGTTCCTCTCAGAGCGGTAGAGGAAGCCCTGGCCGTCCTCACCACACCTCCTGCCGCATCAACACCCCTGCATCCTCTCAAAAGACAGCCCTCTCTCTGAGGCTACGGGGTCAGGTCTTGGCGCGGTCTGCGGCGAGCATCCCGTAGATCAGGGTGTCCGTCCATTCTCCCTTACTCCAGCAGTCCTGGCGCAGGTGTGCCTCACGCTGCATGCCCAGGCGTTCGCAGAGGCGGGCGGAGGCCACATTCCGGGCGTCCATCTGCGCCGTGATCCGGTGTACTCCGTAGACCTCAAACGCCGCGTCCAATACTGGCCGAACAGCTTCCGTCGCCATCCCCCGTCCCGAATAGTCGGGATGCATGACCCACCCAACTTCCGCCACCTCGCCGCGCTGGTCGGTCAGCCACAATCCCAGATCTCCGATCACCCGCCCAGCCTGTTCCCAGACCAAGGCCAGGGCGCGGGTCTCGGAATCCAGCCCGGTCCGGGCCACCCGCTTGCCCAGCTGTTCCCTGGCATAGTCCGGCGTCCACGGTTCCTCCAGAAGATACCGCGCTACATCGGCGCGGCTGTAGTAGGCCAACAGGTCTTCCGCGTCCTCCGGGCGGGGCAGGCGGAGGGTCAGGCGAGCGGTCTGCAACGGAAGAGGCAACGGTTGTGCTGACATCCCAGGAGTGTAGATCGGTTCCTTCTCCGGCCTGAACAGGAATTGGTCACTTTTCTTGATGACGCCGTTGCTCGAGTTGCTGTTTACGCTTTTCCATACGTCGGAGGATGGCGATTGATTCATCTTGGTAGGGCTCAGAGCTCAGTACCCGACACTTTCTGAATTGAGCGTCTGGCTGGATTTCAAAAGCCCAATGAGTTGCAGGGCTTCCGCCTCCCCACGCTCGTGGATGCAGACGAACGTCCGCACGAGGGTCCGGAGGCCCAGCGTCACCACACTCCAGGCTCGCCGACCGTGCGCCTTCACAGTGCAGGTTTGGAGAACCCCCACCAGCACGCACCAGACGTACGCCAGGGTCAATAGGCAGAGTAGGCGCTCCACGTGATCGTGGAGCGTCATGTGGG
>NZ_KB899730.1 GCF_000378445.1 Deinococcus aquatilis DSM 23025
GTTCGAGAATTAATGCGATGCGCAAAGGCTCAGTCTTCTCAAGTGTGAGCGAACGCAGGAAAGCTTTTTTCCAGCAGCTCAAGTGCCCCATCCATCTCCGGCCCCCGCCAATGGTCAAGTTCCTCCAGGTTCAGGGGTCCGCGTTGTAGCCTCAATCGCCCGAAAACCCCCGTTAAGGGTGTGAACGCCGTTCTAGCCGACACTCACACGAACTGGTCTTGACATGTTGGAAGGTGGGGTGAGAGTTCGCACTTCAAATCTGACCTCGAACTTTAACCGCTGTAGTACTCGCTGAGCTCGGTTTAAGCTGGTAAAGCAGTAGGGAAAGTTCGCAGTACTAACATTCTGCGAACTTTATCTTAAACGACGAAGTTTGCTCAACTGACAGCGGACATAGTTATTATCCACTCAGCTCTTTTACGCCAACTCTTCTTCGGTTGGCGCTTGAAAAGTCTGCATCCACTCCAGCAGTTTCGATGCGGGGATCTGAAATGTTCCCTCTGGATGCCGCGCATTTCTGTCCTCAAGCCGTGCGAGCAACACGTCCTGGGGCACGTCCAAGAAATGTATGACGCTCTGAACATTTAATTCTGTGGCTCGACTTCGGTAGTCTTCACGCTCGCTTTTGCCCCAGAAGCCGAAATCGAGAATTACATTGATTCCAAGCTGTAAAGCTCGGGCAGCGACATCCCACATCACGTCTTCAATTAGCCTGTGCCGCGCGTCGTGTTCCGGGTGCACGAACTCCAGAGTAAAATCCTGGCCGAAGAGGCGAATGTGCCATTCGTCCAGCGTGAGCCGCAGCGCAGATTGATCAAGTTCGAGTCTCTTTGAGTAGGTCGTTTTGCCTGCACAGGGAAGCCCAACAATCAAGTGTAAGATTGCCATCCGTGTTCACCTCGTATGTCCAAGACAGAAGGGGTCTGACTAACTGCGCTGAAAACGTCAAACGAATCCATGCAGTCAGTGGTGACGAGTCTCCAGATCAAACGACGGTGGCGGTTGGCACAGCCTGACCCTATCACCGTGTCGATTGCTATGTGCCAAGGTGATTCCTACAACGGATGAGGCATACACGTGTGGCGGGAGTGGTTCAGGCAAAAGACGTGGAACTGCTGGACGAGGCATTGATGCTGCCCATGGCCCTCCTTCAACCCTTTTGGGTGTTATCGCATCGAGATGCGCTTTGAGACTGACCACGACAGGCTGAACACCCTTAACGGGGGTTTTCGGGCGATTGAGGCTATAACGCGGGGTCACGCTTCATCAAGCCCACGCGACTGTTCTTTGCTTCGATACTCAGCAACCGGGCTGGATGGGTGCCGGACGCTACCTGAAAGCTGAAGTTGCTGACGACCTCCGACCACGGGACTCGGCGCACCTCCTGCCCCGTGCGTTCATCGAGCGCCACGAGAAACCGAGCGG
This sequence comes from Deinococcus aquatilis DSM 23025, assembly GCF_000378445.1. GTDB lineage: Bacteria > Deinococcota > Deinococci > Deinococcales > Deinococcaceae > Deinococcus > Deinococcus aquatilis. The sequence goes on from NZ_KB899730.1 coordinate 1,426, forward strand.
ATCGGGGCGGCTGGACATCGTCGAACCGCTGGGGCAAGGCTTGCTCGTAGGCCACCACACACAGCCGCCCTTCCCCAGCAGCGACGGGCTGGCAGTTCACGGTGAGTAGATTGCCCTGCCAGGAGCCGTTCAGAGCGGCGGGGCCATCCGGGATCTTAAGGAGTTCCGGCGGTGGGCCCGGGCAGGCGGTGAGCAGGGACAGGCAGGCTGTCAAGGTGAGGAGCAACCGCTTCGTGTTCTGACCATAGCAGCCGGCTTCAGGCCGCTCTGCCGCACATGCAGGCGCTCAGAACAGTCCGACCCATTCCCCTGCTTCGGCGTGTTTGAAGCTGCACTACTCTGAGTCGCCCTTCGCTAGGAGAGGCTGAGTTCACCGGCTTGCCAGTGCTTGCAGCAGAAAGTTGTCATCCTGAGCTATGCGACTTCCCTCCATGTCCAGCCTCCACCGAATCGCTGTGGCCCTGCTGCTTAGTCTGGCTCCTTCCGCCGCTCTCGCGACTGACCTCCGCATCTACCCCGCATTTACAGAAGTGCAGCAGCCTGCCAGCCAGACCCTCACCTTTCCCTTCGCCCAGTGGCGCTGGATTCAGCCCAGCAGCTTCTCGGTCATGGGCCCCACTCCACCGACCCTCTCCTGGCAACCAGCGGAACTTGACTGGCTGCGCACCCAGGAAGGTCAGCAGGTGAGTTGGATGCAGGCCGGTCAACCCGCTGTTCAGGCTGTTCTGAGCCGGGCCGACGATCTGCTGATCCAGTTGAGCACAGGGGAATACATCAACGTCCAGCGCAATGAATTGGCGTTCAGCGAGAAGCCCCCAGTTCAGGGGGGCATGACCCTGCGGCTGGGCAGCGTAAATCCGGCGAAGAGTTCCACCCTGATCTACCGCACGCAGGCGCTGTTCTGGACACCACGCTATGAACTGACCTTGAACGGCTCGGCGGCGAATCTGGCGGCGTTGGCGCAGATCACCAACCAGAGTGACCAGGTATTCACCGCAGGAAAGGTGGATCTGTTCGGCGGCAGCGTGCAGCAGCAGAACCAGGCGTTTCCCGCGCCGGTCATGGCCAACGCCGGCACCGTCTCTTCAACGAATGTCGGGGGCGGAACCTTCGCATTGCCTACCATCCCGGGCGCTGGGAATCAGGTTCGCAGTGTGGGCGAGGTGCGGGGGTTGCAACGCTACGCCCTGCCCGGTGGCCTCACGCTGGGCCGAGGTGAAGGCCGCACCCTGCCGTTCTTGAAGCCGCAGGTCAAAGATTTTCTCCGCTACGCTTATGTCCAGGCATATTTCGACGCCCAGAACCGCTCCGGACAGGCGAGCCGCCGGTATAAGTTCACGTCTTCCCAGTCGTTGCCTACGGGGGTGGTCGATGTGCGTGAAAACGGCGTGCTGGTGGGCAGTTTGCAGCTTCCTGCTGTCCAGGCGGGCAAAGCGGTTGACCTGGATCTGGGAACGGATGCTGAACTCCGGTACGAAAAGACCGTGAAGCGCACGGGAATCGAAAAAGACGCCAAAGGTCAGGTGCTGAGCACGACCTCCCAGGTGACGTACCTCTTTGTCAGCACGAAGACAGCAGCCACACAGGTGAACGTGCGGGAACAAGTGTATGGGCGCAGCGTCTCGGTCAATGGACAGGCCGTACAGAACGGGCAGGTCATCGTGTACCGGCAGGTGAATGTGCCCGCGGGGGGCAAGGCCAGTCTGACTTTCAAACTCAAACTCGTGAATTGAACGCGGAGAGGGGCAATGGCGAACCGGGTGTCTGCCCTTATTCGCGTTTTGACCGATGGCTCAGGAACACGCTGAGGCCGACCACGCATTCCACCCCTTCGCAGGAAGCACTTCCCTTTCTCCTTCGATTAGAAGTGGCGCTCCACATCGGAACCGCTAGACTCCCTACTGTGCCTCAAGACCTCACCATCGCGGTACTCACGGACGTCCACGGCAATGCTCAGGCTGCTGAAGCGGTCATCACAGACATCTACCGTTGCCAGCCAGACCTGATCGTTAATCTCGGTGATCAGGTCTGGGGCCAGGCCAATCCAGAACAGGCGCTTGCCTTGCAGCGGGCCTTAGGTGCCGTGGAGGTGCGAGGCAACAACGACGAGCGGCTCATGCTTCCTCTCGACCAACTGAGCCTGGCCCATCTTCGACTTCAAGGCTGGTTGGCGGAGCGACTCCCCCTCTCTGAGCGGATTCGCCTGGCCAACTTGCCCCTGACCGCCTTGATCGCAGAAGGGACAGTGCTGGCCGCTCACGGTACACCGGCCTCCCCCTGGGACAGTCTGATTTTGGGTTGGGATGGCCAGACCTACTGGCACCGCACAGAGCAAGAGATTCAGGATCGGCTGCACGTGGCGGATCAGGTCGAGGTGGTGTTGGTCGGCCATATGCACCGGGCCGCAGTGCGGGAGTTGGAGGGACGGCTGTTGGTCAGTGTAGGTGCAGTGTCGTATCAGAACGATGGGGATCCGCGGGCCAGATGGGCGCTGCTCACACGACGACAGGGCAGATGGGCGGTAGAGCAGCGGCAGGTGGCCTATGATCATCAAGCCGCCGCGACCTGGCTACTGTCCAACCAACCTGTGGATCCGAGTGAAGCGCAATTGCACCTCCAATCGGTGACCGACTTTTTTCAGTGAGCTAGAAGCGTTGTGCCGATTTCGAATAGTTCGTGCGGAGTCTGAGTTGCTGGAGCACAGGCCGCGCTTGGAAAGGCAAGTGTTCCAGTAAGGCCATGCCCGGGAGGTAGCCGGTGTCCATTTCATAGTTCAAGATTTGAAGGCACTGACCACGGGACCAAGTGATGTCTTCGTTCTTGAGAGCCAGTCGAAGGTCTAGAGCGCGCTGAGCGTAAGCCACAGAAGATTTTTCCTCTCATAAGAGGATTTAGATAGGAGAAAACAGCACGACAAAGACAGATAACATGCCGACTTGATTCGGGCAAGAAGGAGCGATAAGTGACGCTAACGAATGACAAGACCAGTACGTACAGATTCCTGAGTGACTTGGAGAATGACGGCTATTTCCCACTCCAGCTCGTGGCCAAGGGAAAACTCATCCTTCAAGACCTTTGCTTCCAGATTGAAGCGGAACGCCCACAAACATCTGAGCAGCTGATTGAACTGACCCAGGCCGCGACGGAGCAGTTCAACCAACTCGAGACTGAATTTGAAGCGCACGGCAGCGCACTTGAGACGGTCGCCCGGGAGAACATCGCGCAGGATATTGACTTCATCGCGCAGGCCTACGGCTTCCAAGAGGACGTCGAAGAGTTGATCGCAAATCGCGAGTGGTGATGGTGTTCCGTTGAGGGAAACGATCCAGGCAGCATGACGCCCATCCTGCGGTGTGTGGAGGAGGCAGCGGCTGAAGGGCCGCAAGGATGAGCCTCCCCATCCCCTTCCCTCTTTCGGCGGATGACCCGAGATCCCTTCCTGAGTACGCTGAGTCATGCGTCCTCTCAAATGGTTAGCTTGGTCAGTCCTGCTGAGTGGTGGGGCTGCGGGCCTTCCTGCAGAATTTCCCTGGTCAAGCGGCTATTTAGAGGTCGGCCCCAGCTTTGCCCACCCCCTGTTGTTCCAGCAAGACTTCCAGGCCCCTGGCCCACCCCTTGCGGGCTGGAGCCGAGTGCCGCTTCCACTGACGCCCCAGGTGGTGTGGGCCGCTCAACCGGGGGTGCGTGTCGGTACCGCTTCACTCGTTCCTGGTCTGCCCCAGCAGGTGAGTCGCACCTGGCAAGTCCCGGTTGCGTTGACCCTCCCCGTCAGTGCGCCGGCGATCGTGGATCTGGGGCCCGGCCTGCGAGGGCCAGGGGCCGTCGCCGTCCATCCCGGCTTGTCGGTGCCGACCCGCTTCCCACCGGGTCAAGTGTTTCTGCGGGTGTCTCTGGACGCCAACTACCGACAGGGAGGGCATTCACTGTCTGTCCCTCAATTGAATGGGCGGGTCTTGACCCTCCAGCGGCTGGAAGCAGGCCGCGCGCTGTTCACCGTGGCCGGTCTCGGCGAAGTTGAACGATTGGGCTCACCCAGCCGGGGCTTTCCCGATCTGGCCCCCTTGATTCCTGATCCGGAGTTGGCCACCTTGAAACGCACCTATGAAGGCCATGACGTCTGGGGCTATGGCGGTCTGAGCACCAGTTGTGCGCCCTCGGAGCAAGCCGGAGTGGGCGTTGAAGGGCCCCACACCCAAGCGCTCCGCGTGCAGCGGGTCGCCCGCCTGGGAACCCCATTGTCGCTCAATGTTCAGGGCGGCTTCGGCAGTGAACTGGGACATGGGGCTGACGCCGTGACATTGACGCCCTTGGTGTTCCTCCTAGATGCGGCTCCGTTCCAATCGGATGGGTCGTTTGGGTTCTCCAGTTCGCCCAATCAGCCGGACGTCTCGGAGGAGGAGCTGCTGGCGCAGATCGAGACGGCCCAGTCGCCGGGGGTGTGTGGCTCGACGGTGCCGATCTTCCTGATGGACACCTGGGCGGTGCCACGGGTCTTCAGCCGCACGCCTCCCACTGCACAAGTGCCAGTGAAGATGCCCGAAGACCCTACCGGGCTAACCCGCTGGCAGTACGCCTGGCTGGCGGGCTTTCCCAGCAGCACCTTCGGCAGTCTCAGTGAGCTGCTGCGGCTCTCGGAATGGCAGTATCGCAACATCCCTTTTCCGGCCCGCGTGAGCTTTGATGCTGGCGGGAAGGTCAAGCAGGTCGAAGTGCCCCGCTTGCCTTGAGCGGAAGCACTCAATGACCAATCAACACTTGGGATGAGCCTACCCAAGGGCCTTAGCCCTAGGCTGGGAGCCTGAAAGTCGGGTCATTGGCCATCTGGGACTGTGGTTGACCGGAAGGCGCAGCGAAGTGGCGGGAGTTGGCTGGGCCGTGCATCCAGGCGCTTATAACAGCTCTTGAACGTCCATTCGACTGCTGTTCCACCCCGCCGAAGGATCAGAAGGTCGACATCACCTTTAAGCAGTGCTTCCTCTCCGTACCTGCACCGGTCAGCAGCTGTCTCAGGGAACTCTCTTGCCTTCCCGGCTCCGCCCTCATGCCCCTTGCCGCTCTTCTCCTGCGCCCTGGCTCAGAAACTGACCCCGACGATGCGCCCAGACCAGCAACGCCACGCTCACCAGTGAAAACAGCAGCAGTGTGACCAGCGAGGCTTCAACGCCGTAGGCGCCGCCCGATAACCATTCCGGACCGCTGATCCGTCCCTGCAGGAAACCTTTAGCCGAATGACCTGAGGTGGTCATGGAAAAAATGGCGTCGGACATGGTGTTCCAGGCGAAGTGCATGCCGACCACGAGCCACAGGCGCCGCGTGACCATATAGGCCGCGCTGAAACACAGGCCAGCGACGATGGTCGCGCCAATGGCGATCAGTCCTGCGTTGGCGTTGGGAAGATGGGCCAGTCCGAACAGGAGGGCGGAGACGGGGAGGGCCACCCAACTTCCTAGGGTACGTTCGAGATTTCGGAACAGGATCCCCCGGAACAAGATTTCTTCGAACAACGCCACCAGGATCATCCCGGTGATCGGCGCCAGCACTGCACCCCAACCATTGTTCCCCGTCATCTGATAAGCACCCGTGGCGGCCAGTACGCCCATCACGGCGAGGAACAGTCCACCGCCCAGGAGCGTTCCGGCCCCAAGCTCACGGGCTGCGCGCTCCCCTGAAAAGGCGTCCATGGCACGCCGTTCGACGCGGTGCATGTAGAGCCAGTAACCGGCAACACACAGGAGCGCGGCCAGCAGTTGCGGCCAATATCCGCGCAATGGTTCGGGGACGAAGTGCTGGGCGAGGAACATGGTCAAGACCACGGGCAGGGTGACGGCGAGTATCCCCAAGACGATGCGGATGAGGATAAAGCGGTGCCAGGTGCGGGGTGCAGGTGAGGTGCTGACCGGTGAAACGTTGATGGTGTTCATGGTGCCTCCATGGAGTAAGCGGGGAGCGGGGTGGTGGCAAAACCTTGCCTTGCTGTTCTTCGCCCTTAGGTGCTGTGCCCACCGCGTGGCGTGATGAGGACGGGCAGGCGCACCGTGAACTGCACGGGCCGCCACACGACGCCCCGGCGCCACCAGGGCAGGGGAACGGGACGCTCCCGAACCAAGCGTGCGGTGGTGGCTTCTTCAAGGAACTTCACGTGACGGTCAAGGGCAGCCTGAAAACGTTCTTCTAAAAACATAGGTACCTCCGCAGCGGGTTGTAGAACCAGCCGAGCATGTGAGTGGATTGAGGCGCAGGAAGCGTCAGGTGTTGTGGAGGCTCCCGGTGAAACTCATCACGATGAACGTGCTTTCCTTTGCGCTGGGGGCGTCGTCCTCTGCAGCAAGTTCCGTCAGCAGGCAGTCAAGGGCCGCCTGAACTTTCTGGTACTGCTCGGGTGTGACACGGACGGTGCGCAGGCGCATGGCGGGAGGATGCGGCCCTTCAGGGATTTCGACAGGGGTCTCATTCGGATCTCCCTGTTCGCGTCCGTCCAGTTGAACCGTGAGGAAGGAGCCGTCGCCGGCGGGGGTCTGGGGGTCACGCCGGGCCTGCCACTCCAAAATGGCGTGCGCGTAGGCCGTGGTGATGTCCCGCATCACGGGCTCGATCAGCGTGAGGGGCTCATCCAGCCGGACAAGCACGCGCGGGACATGGAATGTCTGGGCGACCACCTGATAGAGGACGCGTTTGCCTTGATGGCCAGCGACGCGCAACAGGCCGGCATCGGCGAGCTTGCGGACATGGTAGGCGACGCGGTTGGCCGGTTCTGCGAGGGCGTGTGCGGCTTGGCTGGACGTGCTGGGGTGCAGGAACTGTTCTAACAGCCGTGCCCCGTACGTGAAGTCCAACAGCGCTTCAGCCTGTGCGGGCGTCCTCACTTGGAAGGCAGTGGTCTGGGGAACGGTCATGCCCGCATTGTGCCGTTCTCAAATTTCAATTGAAACCAGATATTCTGAAAAACTCACCAGCGCCCGAGTCGGCACGCGTGTCCCTCTTTCCCTTGTCCCACACAACTCAAATATGACTTCTCTTGATCGCGGCAGAGCTTTGGGTTGGATTCGTACAGTCCTTCTCACTCAAGTCTTCCATTGACGAAGCCAGTCTGAACTCAGTGGCAAATCATTGGATTGATAGCATCGTGCCTGAACATGAAGGAGAACGCCTCTGTCACCTACCACACTCCTGATGCCTCTCGGAACTGCCGATCAACTTTCCGAAACCAGCACAGGAATCCTCTCTGAAACCCGAGGCAAAGGGACGATCCGACATGACACCCACTGACCCTAGCTCTCCCGCCACCACGTTGCCCCGAGTCAACCGGAACGGGCCTCCTGCGTTGCTGCGCAGCTGCCTGGAAAGCCACCCCGCCGTCACGCTGTCCCACTCCAAAAGCACCCGTGAAGACTTTTATAAGGATGTCCGTTTCAGCGCCGTCCTGGTGTTCGTCGGCTACGGCTTCCTTGGGTTGATGGGCCTCGCTTTCCTGGTGGCTTTCCTCAACCTGGATCTGAACCGCCCCGGAGGACTGCTCTTCCTGGTGGTGCTCTCCCTAATCGGTACTGGGCACTACGTGTACCGCAAGGTGTTCGAAACGCCCTACAACGCTGAGGAACGTTGGGTCTGGCTGGATTTCGAGACACGGGAACTGCGGCACTCCATTGACCAATCTGGACGGATCCCCAGGGCCTGGACTGAACGCAGACACTTCGATGGGCTGAGCCTGGCGCTGGAATCCCCCGCTCGGGAGAACAGCGATGATCCCCGCGAGTACGAGGTCTACCTGACGCGCCACAACACGGCGGAGGAGACACTGCGTCCCGACTGGCAGCGCCCGGTTCTGGAGCACCAGCAGAAGTTGTACTTCACTTCTTCTCTGGAAGATGCGCTGGAAGTGATCCTGCTCTACCAGCGGCTGACTGGCTGTCCCACGTGGGACATCACGCAGTCCCCCGGCGTCCGTATCAAGGCACCACAGATGACGCCTCTCTCTAATGTAGGCGTCCAGAAACGCCCCCGAAAGGCAAAGGCAGCGCAGCAGACATCGGAGTAAGAGCGAATCCACGCGGCTCCATCTGAGGGAAGACCGTCGATGCGTGCCTCTGCCCGAAACGTCCCCCGCTATTGAAAGCAGGGCACGGCCCAGCTCTTACCAGCCCGCGAGTGCGTCATCGAGAGCTTGATCACTCCATTTGGCGTAGACGCGGGTGGTTTCGATACTGCTGTGGCCGAGGTGCCGGGCGGCGTACTCGAGGCTGCCGGTTTGCCGAACGAGGCGTGTACCCGCGTAATGGCGGAAAGCGTGCCAGCCCCTGTAGCGCGTCTCGGCCCGCTTGGCGATGACTTGTAGGCGTTGGCGAGCGGCGGTCTGCGTGCCACCGATGACAAGGCCTTCTCGGGGCAAGACTTGCAGGGCGGTGATCAGGGTGCGGGTCAAGGTCACGCGGCGGGTTTTGCCACCTTTGCCGTGCTGAACGGTCAGGACTCCGGCGGGCAGGTCAACATCATTCCAGGTCAACATCAACGCTTCTTCAATTCGCAAACCGCCGTGGGCGCAGAGGAGAATGAGGGCCTGATCGCGGGGAGCGGCCATTTTGAGCAGGGCTTGGACTTCGTGGTCGGTGTAGGGCTGCCGCTTGTCCCAGGGGGCGGTTTTGTCTTGCACGGGTTTTGCATCACTGAAGGGATCGAGGGCGGTGGCGCCAGCCCAACGGAGGGCGCGAAAGAGGGCCCGGGCGGCAGCCAGCTGAACGCGGATGCTGGAAGGGGACAAGCCTGTGACTTCCAGTGACCGTATATATAAGGAGCCAGCGTCCCGTTCGGGTCGAATGAGGCTGAAGCCAGTCCGATCAGCATGCTGAAGCAGTTTGCCAATCCCTTCCCGGTAAGCACGGGCTGTTCGAGCAGACAAGCCCGCGCCTGCGGAGCCATATAAAGAGGTGTGGGCTTCGGTCAGGGACCAGAGCATTGCAGCATCCAACTGTTGAGCGGCGACGATGGCTCGGCGGCGACGTTCCTCAGACGTCAGGTCAGTCCAGCCTCGGGCGGAGGCGAGCGCATCTCCTTGGAAGCGAACGAGAGCGCGACTGGGATCAGAGGTCGTCATCTACCTCATCAGAATAGCTTATGCTAACACCCCTTAGCACAAGGGGAGGAGAGTTAGCTGTTGGGACTGCTAATTCTGAGGCAGCGGCAGGAGAGCTTCGACTTCAATGCTCGGCGTTCACATACGCGCGCGACGAGACGCTTCCCTAATGCACCTGTCTCGTCTGACTAGCTGAAATCCTAGTCAGACGAGACAGGTGCCGATTCCACGCGGACTATGGATCCCTAGGACTTGTCCTCGAACATCGTGGTCGTGCCTGCTGTTTTCAGGATCCGAACGCACTCCCGTGCGGAGAGGTCTTGCTCATCGTCCACGTGCTTGAGTGCAAGTGCGGCCTGCGGGGCTTACGCCGCAAGCTCCTGAACGCCTGGCAGGCGCACACCAACATCTGGAAGACTGGAGTGGTCTCAATCTTGGCTCTGCTCCGCTGATCTTGCAGCACAACAAGATCCAACAGAAAGGGGGTGAAATAGCCTCGCCTCCGACGTGGTGTTGTAGGCAAGCAGGACTAATCAATTTTCTGCAGCCTGACAAAATCTCACCATAATTGGCAAGGTTCTCTGGGTATTCAAGAAGTACTGTCCGCCCCGACAGCATTTATGCGTACGATGACTCAGTAGCTCCTATACCATTGAGCATGACGCTAGTGATGAATGTGTGCCGGGGTCGTCGTTTGATCCCATGCCCTTTGCTGCGCTGGAATCCTGTGCACGATCAAGCGACCGTTATGGAAGATGGAAAACAGGTCGAAGTCCGTCTCAGTGAACACCTGCCATTCTCGAAAGCCGCCTGTCTACAAATCAAAAATAAACCTCAAATGCTCTCGCTACAACAAGCAAAAGCTCTACTGCGGGCAGCCGCACAGCTGAAGCTTCAGGCTCCATGGAGCGGCCAAGTGACGAAGGCTTACCGCGAAATGCTCAAGGCCATCGCAAACCATCACCAGCTCCCGGTGGTTCAATCGCCAGCACCACAGCCACTCGCACCCTCTACGCCGAAAAAAAATCATCCTCCCATTCACAAACAGCCTGCTACTCCTCAACCTAAAACAACGTCTTCTGCTCGCTTGACGCCTTACCAAACCATGCGCGCTGCGGAAAATGAAAAAAAGCAAAAACGGCGTGAAAATGAGGAGCGGCTCGAAAACGAGATGCGCTTGCGCGAGCGGCGTGCACAGCAACTGGAGGCTCTTCGCTTGCAGAAGATACGCCAGAGGCAGGACGGGAAACGCGCCCAGTCAGTTCAGGATGACCGAGAACAGCAGCGCCGTCAGCAAAACGCAGCCCAAGAGCAAGCCAAGGCAAAGCAGGATCAGCAATTGGCCGCTTGGCAAGCCATTCGAGAAGCCAGACAACAGGATCTCCGCTTGCCCCTGCTGTACAACAAAGTTCAGCTCATCACCCTCCCTGTCCCCATCCATTACAAGCCCGTCGGTGCGCAAACGTTCATTCATTGGCTTCCTGCGCGACTGGAATTGGAACTTGCCACGAAACATGGAACCCTGTTTGTACCGCTGGTCGTTCTCCTGAAAAATGATTCGGAACTTTGTCATCACATTCGCGCCGCTCAGCGAGGCATGAGCGATGAAGAGTGTTTTTCTCTCTTGCACTATTGTCTGGAGAGTAAAGACCTCCAGACCACTCCCCCCGTGCTGGAACTTCTTGAGTCGCTTTTTCGCCGCATTGAGAAAAAATCACGGGAGCAGGTGTTTTTGAAGGAGAAACTGCCTGAACTCACCCGTCAGCTCGATTGGCGTAGACGCCGCTGCGCTGAGACGTTTGGGCACCGATCACAGGAATTGGCGGCTCAAACTGCCAAACGTTCCGCCGCTCTGCTCAGTAAAGGCGAGAAACTCCGCGACAGAGCGGCAAAGGCCTCAAAAGTGTATAGGGCATCGGAATGGGGCAGTGAGTGGGATGGCGCAGGCCGCGGCGTCACGAATTACAACGCGTCTGAATACAAGTGACCGGTATTTTTCTAGCCACCCTGACCTCTGGAACGCTCCACGCTGAAAACAGTGGGGGAGACGACGTCTGAGCAGGCTGATACTGTGAGAACCCCAAATCTTCCCAGCGCAGCCCTTTGGCGACGTTGCTGCTGCGTACCATGTGGTAGGCCTCTGGCTGGCCCAAGAGGCGGCGTAGCGAGAAGCTGAGGCACGCCGTTTGGATGAGGCTGATCGATTGCAGCACGCCTCGCAAGCTCCCGACTCATGGATTACGGTCTTTACTCCTCAGTCGGCCAGCTACCGGGCACCGATCCACGTCACCGTACAGGGGTACGGTTGCTGGTTCATCCCGGTCAACTGCCCCCACGGGTTCTGAGTGAAACGGCGTCTGGACGCTACGTTTTCCAGCACTATGCCCTGCGATTCATCTCGGCTTCGGGCAGAGAAGAGTACGCTGCTGGAAGGCTAGGAACACTCTTGGATCGGCTGCTCCTGGGCACTCTGCCAGTCGCCCCTGAAGCGGAGGAACTGCTAATGGAAGTGCGAGCCGTGTTGAGGCAGAGCGTTACCCCTACGGCGAGCCCAAGAGGAGCTGAAACACCTTGCCCTATCCAGCCGACCTTGTGAGGGTGAGCCCCTTTCCTTTCAGCCTTTGCATTAGGCAAGCTCTAGACTGACGGCAATGACGCTGTTCGACTCTCCTCTATCCACGCCGCCTGCTCCAGCGGACCAATCCGAAATCAATGCCATTCTCTGGCGGGCCTGCGACACCTTCCGGGGCACGGTCGACCCCAGCGAATACAAGAATTACCTGCTCACCATGCTGTTCGTAAAGTACGTCAGCGACACTTGGCAGGATCACTATGATGAACTGAAAGCCGAATACGGGGACGACGAGGACCGCATCCGCCGCCGCCTGGAGCGCGACCGTTTCGTGATGCCCCCCGGCACCTTGTTCATGGATCTCTACCGCCAGCGCACAGCCGACAACATTGGCGAGATCATCGACCAGGCCCTGCTCGCCATCGAAGAAGCCAACAAGGGCAAACTCAACGGCGTCTTCCGCAACATCAGCTTCAACAGCGAATCAGCCCTGGGCCAGACGCGGGAACGCAATGTGCGATTGAAGAACCTGCTGGAAGACTTTCACCATCCCAAGCTTGACTTGCGCCCCAGCCGCATTGGGAATCTCGACATCATCGGCAACGCCTACGAGTACCTGATCTCACGCTTCGCTGCAGGGGCAGGCAAAAAAGCTGGCGAGTTCTACACGCCGCCCGAAGTCAGCGAGCTGATGGCCCGGATTGCCGATCCGCAACCCGGCGAGCGCGTGTATGACCCCACCTGTGGCAGTGCATCCCTCCTGATCAAGTGTGCCCAGTGGGTGCAGCGCCGGGGCAGCCGCAACTACGCGATTTATGGCCAAGAGCAGAACGGCTCCACCTACGCGCTGGCCCGCATGAACATGTTTCTGCACAATGTGGACGACGCCCGCATCGAATGGGGCGACACCATCCGCAATCCGCTGCACCTGGAGAACGACCGCCTGATGAAGTTCGAAGTGGTCGTGGCCAACCCACCCTTCAGCCTCGACAAGTGGGGCGCGGACGATGTGAGCACGGACCGTTACGGACGCTTTCACCGGGGCTTGCCGCCCAAGGGCAAGGGTGACTACGCCTTTATCACGCACATGATCGGCAGCCTGACTGAAACCAATTCACGTATGGTGGTTGTCGTGCCGCACGGGGTGCTGTTTCGCGGCGCTGCGGAAGGCAAGATTCGCCAGCAACTGATTGAAGAAGGTCTGCTGGACGCTGTGATCGGTCTGCCCACCAACCTGTTTTTCGGCACGGGCATTCCCGCCGCGCTGCTGGTATTTCGCCGGGGAGCAAAGCCGGACAACGTGCTGTTCATTGATGCCAGCCGGGATTTCGCTGCGGGGAAGAACCAGAACACGCTGCGGGAAGTCGATCTGGTGCGCATTGTGGACACCTACCGTGCCCGACAAGACGTGGATAAGTACGCCCGCGCTGTTCCCCTGTCTGAACTGGTGACCAACGACTACAACCTGAACATTCCACGCTATGTGGACACCAGTGAAGTCGGCGCAGAGATCGACGTGGCGGCCCTGCAACTGGAGATTGATGACCTTGAAGCCCAGTGGCAAGAGGCCCGGACGCGGATGCAAAAGCACTTGCAGGAGTTGGGACTGTGAGGAGAGAAGCGGACGATAATATTTTATCTAAATCTGAAAGTGGCTCAATGTTGGGTTCATCCAGTATTTGGGAAGAGCTGTATTTGGGGAACATTGCGAACATAGTTGTGGGTTATGTAGGAAATGTTAACAACTATTACACCGATATAGATGGAATTCCATTCTATAGAACCCAAAATGTTAGGTCTGGTAGGTTTTCTCATTTAAATTTAGAATATGTAACAAAAGAATTCCACATGAAGAATAAAAAATCGTCAATAAAAAATGGGGATATATTAATTGCTCGAGTCGGAGCAAATCTTGGCATGGTGGCCAAAGTAGATGGGTTGAAAGGAGAAGCCAACTCAGCGAACGTAATAATAATTCGCCCAAACAAAGATCTTGACTCAGACTACTGTTCTTTCTTTTTGAATTCAGCTTTTGGACAAAACCAAATTTTTGGGGGCGCAGTAGGTGGTGCACAAGGAGTGTTCAACACTGGCTCAGCACAAAAGATCAGAATTCCGCTCCCCCCCCTTCCTGAACAGCGCCGCATTGCTGCCATCCTCTCGCAATGGGATGATTCTCTGTCGATCCTCACCAAGTTGATAGAAGCCAAGCGCCAGCAAAAGCGCGGGCTGGCGGAGCAACTGCTGACGGGGAAACGGAGATTGAAGGGCTTTGGGGGGGAATGGCGAAAAGGCCAAATAAGTGATGTAGCGTCTGAATTCTCTGAACGTGGGCGTGACAAATCGCTAACTGTCCTTTCTTGTACCAAGCATTTTGGACTTGTGAAATCGTTGGAATACTTTGGGAAACAAATATTCAGTCAGGACACCTCTAATTATAAATTAGTAAAGCGTGGCATGATCGCCTATGCTACCAATCATTTAGATGAAGGATCCATTGGCTTGCAGGATTTAGAAGACTCAGCCGTCATCAGCCCGATGTATACTGTAATGCAGGTCAAGTCTAATTTTGATCAAAAGTTTCTATTTATGCTGCTGAAGACAGAAGAATATCGGTTGGTTTTCGCTTCTCGCACTTCTGCTTCTGTAGATCGTCGCGGGAGTCTCCGCTGGGGCGAATTTTCTAAGATTCCTTTACTGATCCCGCCCTTGCTTGTCGAACAACAAGCCATTGTCTCCATCCTCTCCACGCTGGATGAGGAGGTCAACACGCTCAATGCGCTCAAAGCCAAAGTGCAGGAGCAGAAGCGGGGGCTGATGGATCTGCTGCTGACGGGTAAAGTGCGGGTCAAAGTGGAGGAAGTGTGAGGTCAGAGGAAAACGTCGCTGACAAAAACCTCCAATTCTGGTTGCTCTGCAGCTACCAACGCCTGAGATGGCCACTCAGTTGACAGACTCTGCGTCCTCCCAGCCAGGATCTCCTTTGCCTATGCCTACCCCCGAGCTTGTTCTTCGGGGGAAAGAGCTCTTTGCAACTCAGGGCCGAACTACAGAAGCCGCGCTTCAGAGTCTGCTGCAAGCTTTCCCCGCCAACACCGTCACGGCAGAAATCCTGTTGAAAGTCGTGGTCATCAATCAGATCTACAGCACCGGAATTTTTGCGGTGCAGCCCGTTGCTGAGCGGATCCAAGCGGCCAACATCGATGCAGCTCTTCAGGTGGGCGATCCTAGCGTGGTCCACCACATTGATCGCTTGCAATTCATCACGGCGCAGGGCAAACAGATTGACCGCAGCATCTACTCGTTTGCTACGAAATACTGCGCTCTACATCAACCCCAGCATTACCCCATCTATGACGGACTGATCTCCAGCAAGTTGCTGGCGTACCAGAAGCAGGACAGCTTCAGCCCCGTCAACTTTAAGGACACTGATTTGCGGGACTACCTGACCTTCAAAGCGGTGGTGCTGCAATTTCAGGTGCACTACCACCTTACCGGGGTCTCGCTGCGGGACATCGATCAATTCCTGTGGACGCTCGGCAAAGGCTTGCTGCTTCCCCCCTCCCTACCTTCCACCTGAGGCCGCTATGACGCATTCCGCCGACTTCCGTGAACTCCTCTCCAGTCAGCTGCCTGCACTCGCTCAGCTGGTGAATCTGGGCTATACGTTTCTGACCCCTGCCGAAACCGTTCAGAAGCGCCGGGGCCGACGTGGGCAGGTCATTCTGACGGACGTGCTGCTGGAGGCGCTGGGGCGGTTGAATCAGGTTCATTATTTGGGGCGCGTGCTGCCATTTACCTCTGAGGGCCTGCAAAAAGCAGCCAATGCCCTGCTGGAATTGCCATTCGAGGCCCAGTACACCACTGCCCAACAGGCCTATGACCTGCTGACCCTCGGCACCAGCGTCGAGCAGACCGTGGACGGCGACCGCAAAGCCTTCAGCGTCCGGTTCATCGACTGGGAACAGCCGGAGAACAACCTCTGGCACGTGACTGAGGAATACGAAGTAGAGCGCACGGGCAGCAGTCGCACCCGGCGGCCCGACCTCATCCTGTTCTGCAACGGGATTCCCCTAGTGGTCATTGAGTGCAAGCGCCCCGATCTGGACGGCGCGGTGGCCGAAGCGGTGTCACAGACGCTACGCAACCACGCCCGTGACGAGATTCCCTTGCTCTACTCCTTTGCTCAACTGCTGCTGGCCGTGGCCCAAAATGACGCTAGATACGGCACCACTGGGGCAGATGCCAAGTACTGGGCCAGCTGGCGCGAAGAAGATTTGCAGGTCCAGGGAGAGTTGGCCGCACAGGTGAGTACGCCCATGCCCGCTCCAATCCGCGCCCGCATTCTCGGCTGGCGAGAAGAACCGCTGCGGACCCAGCTCGACCGCGCCTTCCATGAGGGGCCACGCCTCCCTTCAGTCCAAGACCGGATGATCGGCTCCCTGCTCTCCCCGGCCCGTCTGCTGGACTTCATCTGGGGCTTCATCGTCTTCGATGCCGGGGTCAAGAAAGCCGCCCGGTATCAGCAGTACTTCGCGGTGAAAGAAACCGTGCGGCGGGTGCAGGAACGCACGCCCACCGGCAGCCGCCGGGGAGGGGTGATCTGGCATACCACGGGGAGTGGCAAGAGCCTGACCATGGTGATGTTGGCTCATGCCCTGACCCGCTTATCAGACGCGGCGGCCCCCCGGATTGTGCTGGTCACTGACCGCATCGATCTCGATGACCAACTGAAGGGCACGTTCAAAGATACCGGGGCACAGGTGGTGCAGGCCACCTCGGGTCGCCATCTGCTGGAACTTCTGTCGTCCGAGCGCACTCAGGTCATCACGGCCGTTATCGACAAGTTCGAGACCGTGGCCCGCGAGAAACTCAAAGTCCTCAGCCCGGATGTGTTCGTGCTGGTGGATGAGTCTCACCGCAGTCAGTACGGCTCGGCCAATGCCCTGATGCGCACCGTGCTCCCGAATGCCTGCCTGATCGGGTTTACCGGCACGCCCCTGCTGAAAAAGGACAAAAGCACGGCGGAAAAGTTCGGCGGCATCGTGCACGCCTATTCAATGGCGAAGGCGGTGCAAGACCGGGCCGTGGCACCCTTGAAATATGAGGCTCGGCATGCCGAGCTGCGCGGCGCACAGGAGCAGATTGACCGCTGGTTCGAGCGCGTGACCAGAGACTTGACGGACGCCCAGAAGGTCGATCTCAAACGCCAGTTCCAGACCGCCCAGACGGTGCTGGGGGCCACCTCAAGGTTAGAGGAGATCGCTTACGACGTCGGTGAGCATTACCGCCAGACCTATCAGGGCCGCGGCCTGAAAGCCCAGTTCGCGGTCAGCAGCAAGCTGGACGCCGTAAGGTATAAAAAGATTTTCGAGCGTTGGGGCACAGTCAGTGTGGGCGTCATCATCAGTGCGCCGGATACCCGGGAAGGGCGCGAGAGTGTGGATGAATCGGATGTGCCGGAAGTGCAGGCCTTCTGGCGCGACATGATGAACCGCTACGGCACACCAGACAACTACCAGAAGAAGTTGATTGGGGCCTTCAAAGGCGACGGCGATCCCGAACTGTTGATCGTGGTGGACAAGCTGCTGACCGGCTTCGATGTACCCAGCAACGCGGTGCTGTACCTCGACAAGCGCCTGAAAGAACACAGCATCTTGCAGGCCATCGCCCGCGTCAACCGCCTGTACGACGGCAAGGATTACGGCCTGGTTGTGGATTACCGGGGCATCTTCAGCGAGCTCACCGAAGCGCTCGACATCTACGCTGCTCTAGAAGCCGAAGGCTTTGACCCCGCCGATGTCGCTGGAACGCTGGAAAGCGTGGACGTGGAAATCGGGCTCCTGAAAACCCGGCACGGGCATGTCTGGGACGTGTTCCGAGGCGTGGACCGTCATGACCTCGAAGCGTTGCAGCGGCATCTGGAACCGCAGGATTACCGGGATGCCTTCTACGAGGCCCTGACCGCGTTTGCCAAAACGCTGCAGCTGGCCCTGGCCACGCCCAGCTTTCTGGACGCCACGCCAGAAGTTGAGCGGCAGATCTACATCCGTGATCTGCGGTTCTTCCTGAACTTGCGTACTACCGTGAAACGCCGTTACGGGGAAAGCGTGGATTTCGGCCCCCTGGAAGCTCAGCTCAAGAAACTGGTGCAGGAGCATGTGGGGGCCGACAGCGTGGTGCAACTGTCTACGCCGGTCAGCCTGTTCGATCTGGAAGCGGTGGAAGACGAGGTCGACATCCTTGAAGGAGAGGTGGCCCGGGCCGACACGATGGCCGGCCGGATTCGCCGGGCCATCACCGAGCGCTTGGAAGAAGACCCGACCTTCTATAAGCGGCTCTCGGAACTGGTGGATGAAGCCATTGCCGACCACCGTGCCCAGCGTCTGAGTGACTTGGAATACCTGCGCCGTGCTCAAGAACTGACCCGGCTGGCTCAGGAAGGCGGTGGAGGGGCCGGCGATCCCCGGCTGCAGGGCCGTGATACGGCCCGAGCTTACCTGGGGCTCCTCCACGACGGACTGGGGGAGACGCTCAAAGACGTGCCGGCCTTGGATGAACACCTCACCACGGCAGCCCTGGCCTTCGACGGCCACATCGAACGGCTGAAGATTCGGGACTGGCACACCAATCAGGGCGTCCGGAACACCATGATTGACGCGATGGACGACCATCTCTATGACCTGGAACGGCAATTGGAATGCCGGATTCCCCATACCCTGCGGGACGCGGTGTTCGAGAAAGTGCTGTCCGTGGCGCGGCACCGCGACGGGGCATGAAGGAGAAGCCCAACCCGGATCAACGGGTCGCGGAATACGGCACCACCCGGATTCCCTACCAGGTCGTGCGCCGTGAACGCAACACCCTGAGCATCGAAGTGCTGCCGGACGGCACGGTGCAGGCGGTGGCCCCCCTGGACACCCGGGAGGAAGAGATTCGCTGGCGGCTGGAGAAACGGGGAGCATGGATTCTGCGCCAGCAGCGGGAATTAGCTCTACTGCCCCCTCCCCTGCCGCCCCGGAAGTATGTGAGTGGGGAAACCCACCGGTATCTGGGCCGGCAACACCGCCTGCGGGTGCTGATCGGGAGGGAGGAAGAGGTCAGGGTGACCCGGGGCGAATTGCTGGTCACGGCCAAGGCCCCTGAACGGGCTGAGCGGGTGTTGCAAGCCTGGCTGCGGGAACGGGCCGAGCAGGTATTGGCCGAGCGGATGGTTGTCTGTCAAGAGAAAGCATCTCACCACGGCATCCGGTACAGCGGTGAATTTCGCCTGCGCCGCATGACGACCCGCTGGGGCAGTTGCAGCCGGGCAGGCCGGCTCACCTTCAATCCCCTGCTGATCCAAGCGCCCAAGGAATGCATCGATTACGTGCTCCTGCACGAGCTGTGTCACACGACCGAATTCAGTCACTCCCGAGCGTACTACGTGCTCCTGGGCCGGGTCTTGCCAGACTGGAAGGCCAAACGGGCACGACTCAACCGCTTGGTCGAGCTGCCAGACCCCTTGCTTTAGGGGCGGATTTGCCCCTGCCGCTCATAGAGACGGCTCTCGATCCGATGAACCAGGATGTTGCGGCTCCACCCCTGTTGAACCGTGGTTCGGGCATACCACTCCCGCTGGGCTGGCTCTTTGACACTGGTCAGCAGCGTCACCAGATGGCCCCAGGGCAATTGGTCAACAGGCTGTTGACCGAATTCGAAGCCAGGATGGGCGCTGGCAAACATGCGCATGTGTTTCAGATTGGTGGGCGAGAACCCTTTGAGCTCCGGGAACTCCGTGCGCAGGTTTTGGGAGAACCGTCCGACCACCTGGGCGTAAGTTCGACAGAAAACGCTCTGCGGCGCAGTGGCGTTGAGCAGGCCAGACGCTTTACAGTACGGCTCCTGCGGCGGAGTGGAACATTCAGTTGCGGGCTGTACGGCACAGTGGTTTCGCAGCGCAGAGGCCTTGAGGGGGGCGGGTTGCTTCCGGCAGCTGGATCAGGCGAAAGTCCATATTTACAACGTTAGGAGCAACATCAAAACTCACGTGATGTTAACGTCGCTTTCGACGTTCTTTTTCAAGTTTCTCTTCAATGGCTTCCAGTAGCCAGGAGTGACGTGAGATGGGCCGCCGTCCCCGGGCATGGGCGCGGCGAAGCTGGTCGATCTCCTGTAGGGTGCTCTCGTAGAGCCGCAATTGGACATTTTTCAGTTCGTCCGTTAGGGGTATGTCGTTCGGCTCTGCTGTGTCCGGCGCCTGATCCCGAGATGAGGGCAGGTCAGCCGCGACGCTGCCGCCGCGCCGAATGATCTCCTGCACCTTGTCTTCGGGAATTTCAGGTATTGCAGCAGGCGTGCGTTTGGGGGCACGGGAGACGGCCATGCTTACTTGCCCTCCGCCAGAGCGAACTGCGGGATTCGGCCAGTGATCTGCTGATACAGGTGGGCGAACTCTTGGGTGGCCTTGCGGTCGTCGGGGTGAAGTTCGAGCACGCCCAAACCCTGCGCGGCTGCATTGGCGTACGCTTTGCGGTTCCCCAGAGGGGCGTCAAGAAACGCCAAGGCGTCCGTGTCTCTTAGGGCTTCGGCCGCATCATCGTTGTCGCTGCCGCGCGGATCGGCCCGGTTCAAGAAGGCGTAGGACTTCAGCTCCGGGTTGACGGTCTTGATCTCGTGGATCAGCCGGGCCACCTTCTCCAGTGTCCAGACGTCGAAGCTGCGGGGATTGAAAGGCACCAGGTAGAGGTCGGCCACGGTGAGGGCGGCGCGCTGACTGGTGGTGTCGCGGCCCCCGGTATCGATGACGACATCCTCAAACTTCTTGGAGAGCCGCCGCAGTTCCTCGCGGGCCGCCTGACCCGTGAGCTGAACGGCGGTGTACCCCGTCTGCCCCCCCTGTCGTTCGTTGCGCCAGGCGGAGAAGTCGGTGGCCGTCTCCTGATCGTCTGCGTCCACCAGAAGCACGTCCCGACCATCCAGGGCCAAAGCGACGGCGAGATTCGTTGCCACCGTTGTTTTTCCACTGCCACCCTTGATTCCACCCACCACATAAATCATGTTGTCCTCCATTTGAGATTGAACGTCACCGATAACGTTGAAATCAACTTGACTGGGCCAGCCTAGCAGATGTCCTGCGCGACCATCTTCTCAAGGACTTCAGCTGACTGGGGCATTAGAATTTGGGTCAGCTGACGGGCGACATCCGAGATCGTGCGGGGTGGCTTCCGGAATGGGGCTACCAGCTGACGTAAGACCTGGCAGGTGACTTGGAGATCCTGGCTCAGGACCGGAGCCAGCCAGGCATCTGGATGGATGACCTGGGGAGCTCCAGTGGGCAAAGCATGGGCAGGAAAATCACTCAGATTGAAGGTGAGCAGGTGAGGAACCCGGCTGTGTAGGGCCGCCGCGAAGACATGTCGGTCATCTGGATCCGGCAGCGTCAGGTCAGGAATCAGATGGCCGAAGCCCGTGACCCGCGCGTGCGGCAATGCCCGGTCCATCAGTGCCTGGGTCCTCAGCAAAGGCTCGGGCTCAAATCCCCGGTCTCGCACCAACGCGTTGATCCATTCGTGATTGACCTCGTCTGACCAGCGCAGGCGGCAGAGGCCCTCAATGTCCAAGCGGATCAGGAGGTCGCGCAGCAGGGAAGGGTAGAGCACGTTGGCGTCGCAGAAGGCCTCGGGGCTGCTGGGGGGAACCGCTGTCACCGAGGCGCTTGATCCTGTTCGTACAGGTCCAGATCCTCAGACAACTGACTGAGAGCGTCGGCAGCGGCACGGCGCTGGTCGCGCTCCTGTTGATAGGCCAGCAGGTCGTTCATGGCAATGCGGTGGTGCTTGCCGACCATGCGGAAGGGCAGCTGTCCGGTACGCAGCAGGGTGTTGACCAGATGGGGACGGCTGACCCCCAGCAATCGGGCCGCCCGGGCAGGAGTGACCGTTTCCTCAGTCGCCACCAAGGCCAAGGTATGGCCCGCGCCCAGTTCCGCCACGGAAGCTTGCAGCAAGCGGGCCAGGAGGGGCGTGAGCTTGATGCGCTGCGCCTGAGTCCCACTGCCAAAGAGCAGCTCGACAGATTCGCCGGCCTGAGCCAGCGTCTTGGCCAGGGCCTGAAGCTGTTCCTGCTCCGTGCGTGAAGGAGTGAAGGCCTGGGTCATATGCTCAGTCTACCGCATCTAAATGAAATAAGTGAAAATAGACGGAAGAGAGCCAGATTTAGAATGATAATTCATACCAAAAGTAACGTTGAAAGGTATGTCAGAATAACGTTGCAAACCACTTGACAGGAATGGATTGAAGGCCATCTGCGAGGAACGCCATGCGGAAATCTAAAAGTTATGTCAGGGTACAGGACGTGCGCACGGGTCGCCGGAGGCAGCTACACCGGATGCTTGCTGAGGAACTGTTGGGAAGGCCGCTCTTGAGCGGTGAAGTCGTGCATCACAAAGACGGCAACTCTCTGAACAACGCTCCCAGCAATCTGATGGTTCTGCGGAACCAGAGCTACCACGCTCACATTGAGTATCACCTGCGCTGCGGAAAGCGCGGCATGCCTTTCCTGTTTCCAGAACTCCTGTACGGAGTGGAGCAACAACGCCCCGGTACCCTCTTTGAACACCTGCATTGATGGGGAAGGTGTGCATTCCGAGGTTGGTTGAGAGGCGGCCAGTCGCTGCTGGAGAATGCAGTGAGGTCAGCGCACCCTCAGGTTAAGTGATTCTGTGCGTGCAGGACGGCACTCAGGCGGTATTTGGTCAAAAGTGATGCATCTCCTGTGCATGGGCTGCATATCGGGCTAGATTGAAGAAATCAAAAGCGGCCTCTGGGTCGCTTTTTCGTTTGATCTCTTGCTCTGGCAAGCTAGCAGTATGGGCCTGCAAATGAATTTAGGAGCTTATCTGGAGCGCCGGGGCATCACGGCCTACCGCCTGGTCAAAGCCACCGAAGGGCGGCTGGCCCCTGTCACGGTCTACGGGCTGGCCGCCAAACCCGCCCAGCGCATTGACCTAGCCACGGTAGGCACAGTGCTCGAAGCCCTCTCAGAACTCACGGGTTCTCCCGTGCAGGTGCAAGACGTCCTAGAAACCCTGGATGCCGAGGGCGACCAGCGGCGCGAAGACGCCCGCCGCCGCATCGCTGCGCCCCGCAGCGGGTAAAGCGCAGGGCAGTGCCCTCCCCGCCCCTGAGGGAGACTGGAGCGTGCCCGATCAACTCACCGAGATGCGCGAGCGTGACTTTTGAGGGAAGCGTCTCCACTGTTTCTAGATACATCCGCGTTGCTGCGGGCCTACCTGACCAAAGACCAGTTCCATGCCCAAGTGCAAACGGCCATCGCGCAGGCCGACCCTGTGGTGGTCAGCGGGCTGGCCCATACCGAAGTGGTGGTCGCCCTGACCCAGCGCCAACACCGCGACCATGCGGGACGGCTTAGGGCAGATCAAGTGAACGCCCTGTTGGAACAGTTTCGAGAAGACTGGGACACTCTGTACGTCGTGCCCGTGGATGAAGCCCTGCTCTTGGAAGCGTCGGCGCTCGTTATTCGCCAAGCCGCATTCGGTCTGCGGGCGATGGACGCCGTTCATGTGGCGAGTGCCCTGCGCGCGGCAGAGGCGTTTGAGGGCCTACGTTTCCTGACCTTCGATACCCGGCAACAGCAGGCCACCCACGCCGAGGGGCTGCGACTCTTTGCAGAAGGCTGAGTGACCACAGCGGCGGGAAAACGGCCCTTCCCTAACTCCAGATGCCGCCGAGCAGGACACGCCCGTGCATCTCGCCTGTTTTTAGACACTGGGGGTACACCGCAATTGTGCCGCTCCAGCAACACCGCAACGGGCATAGTCAAGGCCATGCCCGATCTCAGTTGCCCCAAGTGCCGGAGCGAAAATACCCAGCGCCTAGAAATTATCTATAGCTCAGGCGTGGGCATCGGCACCAGTCAGGGTACAGTCGTCGCCGCTTCGATTGGATCAAATGGAAATCTCATTCCTACGTTCGGCGTGACAGAAACGAAGTCTCAGACGATCTCTGCTTTAGCCCAGCGGTACGCGCCGCCGAGTGCAAAGGGAGTAACCGAAATGAATGGCATAGTTGATAACATCAGGCTTGCCCGTGGGGGCTTACCCCTGTTGATCGTCATCTGCGGTGTAGTTGGTTTGCCCTATGTACCTTTACTGTCGTTCTTTGGTCTCGGATTGGCGGTGTTTGTGTACTTTTGGCTAGATGATGCTCTCAAGAAAAATTTAATAGGCCTCTCCCGTAAGGAGGCAGAGCATCATTTGGAAATTCTCCAATGGATGGAAGATTTCGCCTGCTTACGTTGTGGCCACACTTTTAGCCCTGTGATCGTGTCCTACCAATACGATGAAGATTTTTATGAACTCCCAGAAGAGGTTTGGGGAACCAACAGATAGCCATGTCACTGTCTTCCCGGATTCCCCCATCCAAATCAAGTTGAATACCCCAATGGATTCAAGCTCTCCGAATTGGGGCGGCCCCCGCAAAGGTGCAGGCAGAAAGCCCAGCCCCGATTTGCGGGGATCGCTCCAGCTCTCCCGTGCGGTTTGGGCCATGATTGAAGCCCATGCCCACCGCCTGAGCGTCACCCCACAGGCGCACGCTGCCGCTGTCCTCCAGCAGCATGCCACCGCGCCCTTGTTCGCCACCCGCTAGCATATCTACCTCAGCGCAACGGATGGAGGCCACGCAAGGCCCACTTGGTGCAGGAGTTTCCCTGCTTCTGCACCAAGTGGGCCTCTCTCCTCGTCTGTTGCCCCCTGCCTGCCTCTGGCCGTGATGTGCAGTCATATAACCCTATGACCGCTTCCTCACCGTCCGACTTCGGGTGGAGGGAACTGTCACCCGGGTTTTCGCCTCTGCGTCTCGCGCCTCGTGCTGCCTGAAATCGCCCTTTTCGCGTTGAGTCCAGCGTTGCACCGAGAGGCTGGCCGATTCGCTGCGAAACCGGGGCGTACGGGTTGTGGCAGGACGCGGCCTGCAGGTCAAGGGTCGCTGGCCACCTCGCCGCTCACCAGGGAGGTGTAGCCGTCGTGGTTGCCGCACTGGAATCGGATGGGTCAGGCCTGACCCTTGACCTCAATTGACTCTAACTCCGGCTCATGCGGACTTGAACGCCGTTGCTGCGGTTTGAAATCGAGTTTCAAAACCCAAAGCGCACACACACTGAACTTCCTGGGCTCTTCGTTTGCCAAAACGAAGAGCGACCGCCACAGTCGCTCATCCCCAGAAAATCAACCCCACCCTGAGGTTCTTTATGACTATCCCCCGTAAAAGGGGGTAAGAAAATCATACCCCCGTCCTGCAGTCAAACAGTCCTCCAGATGTTGATGAATCGCGCCCCGGCCTGGCCCATGGCCGGTGCCACACCAGCCGAGGCCCACCGACCCAATCGCGTTCCCTTGGAGGACGCGCTCTACGCCCCCTATTGGCAATTTGCCCCCAAGCAACGCCAAGGCATGATCGTGCTGGACTGTGACCACGTTGATCCTGTCGAGCGTGTCATGGGCGGTCACATTGTGCCCCCCACCGCCGTCGTGTGGAATGAAGAAAATGGGCACAGCCATGCACTGTATATCCTGACCCATCCTGTCAGCCGCGGTCAAGAAAGCAAACTTGGCCCAATCAAATACATGGACGCTGTCCGGCGTGGGCTGACGGCCGTCATGGGCGCCGACGCCCGGTACACCCACGATCTCTCCCGTGGGCCACTCGCCCCCGGTCACTTGCTGGAGGTCATCAGTGGCCGCACCTATGAGCTGGCCGATCTGGCCAAGGGGCTCGACCTCAGGAGGGCTGCTCCGCTACACGATTTGCCTGACGTTGCTGATGTGGATGGCAGAAATACCGCGCTGTTCGAAGTTTTACGAGGGGAGCTGAGAGGATGGACAGATCGCTTTGCGGATGCAGACCAGCTCCGGGCACACTTGGTGGACAAGGCCGCCGAGTTTCAAGGCCTGCTGGCCCAACACCCAAGCGGCCCGCTGCCTTTGAGCGAGGTGCGGTCTACTGTGGCCAGTGTCGTGGGGTACGGCAGTGCCCATCGCCATGCGGAGCCACGCAGAGCACCCAAAGTCCCCGGTGCAGTGGATCGATCGCAGATCTACAGCACCGACCGTCCGGCGGTGGCCCCTGTGCCTGTGCAACAGGCACGGCAGGCTGCGGGGGGGAAGCACACCGCTGAGCGCCGCCGTGAGACCACCAGAGCCAGCTTGCGGGCTGCAGTCAGTACACTGCGGGCACAGGGACAACCCGTCACTGCTCAGGGCTTGATCTTGATCACCAACCACAGCAAACAGACGATTTACAACCACGAAGACGTATGGAGTCAATAGTTTTGTACTCATCAGTCTAAAAAGTCCAGAGCGGTGGTGGTCAGATATACGGCCCCTGCGGGCCCTGTGCGTTTGTCCCGGAGGGGCGTCTGTTTCTGCCTGCCTGTTGCCCCTCCCGCTCTCTTTCCCCGCTTGAGGTCTTTCGCTGCTTCCCCTTTGGGTGGTTTGCGGCTCGGCGCCCCAGCTTCTGTCGGTGCCTCTCTGTCAGGGTTTCTTCCCTACTCTTCTTTGGGTTTCGGATCAAATGTGACGCCCGCGGCTGCCTCGTCTTGCCTGTGGCCCAACCCGTTCGCAGACATCCGGCTGACCGGAATCTCAGCACCTAACACGTCGAGGAATTGACGTTCCTCTCTGCGGTGATGGGATGACCGGGCGTTCCCGATCTCCACCTCTGGCCGCCCCTTGGCCTGAACCTTTCTTGTGCTGAGCAAAGGCGACCTGGCCTTGTTCAAAGCTGCAGGCCCGCCCTCCCACTCCGTCAGTCCTGCCAGTAGTACAGCAGTTCCCCCACACGGAGCGGCTCCCGCGCGCCGAAATAGTAAACGTTAAGGCCGGGCACCTTGACGGAGAGGAGGTCGTCATCCAGCCACTGCCATCCGACAGACGTCAGGGCCAGGCGGATCCGGTCCATCGCGGCCGGCAGGTGGTTGGCGTCTGCACCCCAGGTGTGCGGCGCCGCGAAACGCCCCAGCGTGCTGAGGCTCAGGTCTCCGCCCTCCAGTGGCAGGACGACGTAGGTGCCGCCGCCTTGCCCGTGCCACACCCCCGCCTCGATGGGCTGCCCGACCTCAAGCCCGGATGCCCGGAGGGCCTCCACCACCTGTTCGTGCTCAGCCTGCAGGGTCTGCGCTTCAGCATCATCCCAGCGGGGCAGGGTGAGGGCCTCGATCAGCCAGCGCACATCCGTGCCCGCCTCTGCCTGCTGTGCATAGGCGCGGATGATGGCTGACCGTACCGCCGGGGGCACCACCGCGGGCAACGTCACCTGCAGGTCCGGAATGATGTTCAGGTCAGGAGCCTCTCCAAGCAGGAGCAGCGTGCGGGCGGCCCAGCGCCGCTCGTCGAGGGCCAGCTCTGGATTTCTCATCCGGGCGTAAAGCTCTGCCACTGGGGCGGGTGACAGGGTGCTCAGGGCGTCGCTGGCGTCCTTGAGCACCTGCCAATCGGGATCCTGGAGCGCCTGCAGGAGTACCTCGGCCGCGCGGGCAGGTTCGAGCTCCGCGAGGCGCGTCGTCGCCCAGTTCCGCACTGCGCCCACAGGATCGACCGTCGCGAGTGCCTGCAGGCGATCCACCAGGGGGAGCGGGGTTGGGCGGAGGGTGCGGCTCAGGCCCAGCAGGCCACCCAAGCTGCGTGGTCGGGGGGCCGCCTGCAGTTCCTGCACCATCGGTCCCAGCCCGCCCACCCGCTCTTCCAAGGCAACCAGCCCCCGCTGGCCCGCCGTGAAGCGGTGATGCCAGGGGTCTGCGGCCAGGCTGATCAGGTCACGGGTGGCGGTGAGGTCGCCCAGCCGACCACGCGCCTCGAGGAGTGGGCCTGCGGCGCTGAGCCAGGGTTCGCCACGCGTGCTCAGGGAGCGGATCAGGTTCAGGCTTTGGACGTCGTCCTGCTCCACCAGGGCGAAGAGAGCGGCCGTACGAACCTCCCCTTCGGTCTCGTTGTCGCGCAGCATCCGGCGGAAGAGGGGGAGGAGCTCCGGTCGGGTTCGGGTGCCCAGGGCCTGTAGGGCGGCCCGCCGGAGGAACCACGGCTGGGCCTGGTCGTCTGCCAATTTGATGAGGACGTGGCCGTCGTCATCGATCCGGGTCAGGGCCTCCATGAGCAGCATCGGGAACTCGTACGTCACCTCGTATTCCGTCTGGCCCGCACTGGCCGCGAGGTGAAGGGCGGGGAGCACCTGACCAGGTTGATCTTGGAGTGCGGCGGCGAAGTGAACGGTGAGCGCGGCCTTGGTGGCGTCGAACACGTCACCAGGCAGGCCGTCTGGGTGCTCCGCCCGCATGCGGGCCCACTGGGTGCGGAAGACGTCGAGCAGTTCGGAGGGCAGGGCACTCATGCGACCTGACTGTACTGCAGGTACGCGCTACAGCCTCAATCGACTGCGTCGCCCACTCAGATGGGTTCGGCAGACCTTCACTCAAAGCTGCGCTCAGCGAAATCACTCACGTCGTGGTCAGTGAAACTCTAGACCGAACAGGAGGGTGAACAGTTCTCCTCCGGCAGTTCCACCAGAGCCGCCTGCAGGTTGCTCAGGTCGCTGCCGATGACCTTCGGACTGTCCTCCTGCAGTTGCCAGTCCTCTCCGTGGGTGGAGGCCTTCGCTCGGTTCATCCCTACCAACCGAATCGGTGGGTCAGTATGATCCCGATGATGGCGCCAAACAGGGTACAGACGACACCCTGCCAGAGAGGAATGCCTGCCAGAGCCCTGGCGATGTCTTTGCTGTCTTTGAGGATGACGTCAACCGGTCGGGGCCTTTTACTGAGTTGGTCGAGTTCGTAGACAATCCGCCGAAGCTCGCCGGGCAGCTTCAGGAATTCGCCGGTATTTGCGACGGCTTGGGCGAGTTCCTGAAGTCTGTACTGCTGACCCGCTTCCAGCGCAGTCACCATCCCAACAGCGGGTGAGCAACCCTCCAACTGGGCCCACATCGCCGCCCGCTGGAAGATCTGCAGAACATCCTCGGGGATCTGCTTTCCACCCTCTTCGGTCTTGGGCAGATAGGTTGCCGTTTGCTTTTCGAATTCCCCCACAAATTTCCTGAACTCCTGGCGCGGGATGCCGCACTTATCTGCCGCTTTATTGAGGGAGTAGTATTCCACCGTTTTGGGCATAGTTTGAGCTCCTGTTGAGAAAAAGAATTCCAACCACAACAACCAAAAGGCAGTGTGATTGGAACCCTCGAAAGCGCTTGAGAGCGCAGCCGCCGAAGCAGCACTGAAAGTTGCTGAAGCGAAGTTCAGCGTGTCTTAGCCCGACCCGGCCTGTCATGTTTCGAACCCCATGCAGAGGGTGGGTGCATTTTTTAACCACAGTCGGAGCAGGAGTCATCCTGAGCCCACTGCTGACGTCTTGGGGGCCAACCCTCGGCGTCCTGGTGCTCGGCGTTGCATGCCGTAAGTCCTCGCGAGATTTCCCAGGTATCCGGTGAGGCATACCCTTTTACCGATGGCGGTTTTCGGCCCAACATTGCTGTCGGTACACAAGGCTTGGCGAACAACTTCGACTCGACTTGCTTGAACCTACTCTCCACCGCTCCCACTCTGCCCGCACCAGTCTCCATGAGCACTGGTTTGATGTTCTGGCAGAGCTTCCCACGTTAGTCATTCTTGTGTCCGATTTCTCGGCGGTGTAGCCCGATCAGTGTCATGCAGCACTCGCTCTACAGTCAGCAAAAAACCTTTGCTTTTAGCCGCCCAAATGTTCCGAACTGGCGGTTTACCCTGCTGCACGCATTCCATATCTCTCGATAGCCCGAAAGTGTCCTTTCGGTTCTGACCACTTGCACCTTCCACCCCAGAGCGTCCGTACTGAACGCCATGACAGGCTTGAGCTATTCGCCGATCTGGACACGTTTCCACACCCAGTACCACAAACACCCTTCTGGTACACGACATCACCGTGTATCCATCCGTTGCTGCTCACATCATCACTGACATGCTGACGCCCACCTGTGGGGGAGATGTTGCACCGTTCCCAGCGCCCCACCCCATGATTTCGAGATGACAGGGTTGCACACGTCACCGTGTTCCCGTTTCCGTGTCGCCCAACACTCCTCAATGGATTAGGTAGAACCCAGGAGTTACACCCAGGAGCCCCTGTTGCAGCCGCACGAGCGAGGTTTCCCCAGCATGCAGCTACGTCGGTTTGGAACTGGTGGCGAGCCAGCCCCATGGTTGTCTGCGAGGACAGCACCATAAGAAAACTGTAGTCCGGTTTTGCCTCAAAAGAGGAACATTCATTATATGTAGTGAAATTACATTGTCCCAGACATGTTCTTGCTCAATCCTCATTCACATGCATGAACAATCTGAAATCAGCTCAAAAGAGATGCGATCTCCTTTGTTCAGGCCCAGATGATTCTCGAAATACCTGCGGGAAGGGTTATTGCCAGGGAGCGTCGCCCTACGCGGCAGGCTGCTGTGATGCTGGAGCGCAGGCAGAATAAGGGCAAATGCAAGCACCCGAATTGCAGTCCGGGTGCCAAGAACGGGAACAGACACGACAGAGGAGGAGGTGTCCTGATGCGAAAGCAACATCAGGGTACACCTGGACACACCTGCAGGCAAGACAAACCCAGTGGGAGGCTAAGATTCTGACTATTCCCTCAGCAACTTCCTCACTGGCCTGTTCCCGCTCTGACAAGCCTCAAACTCTGGCCCTCTGCCCGGGTTACATCTGTCGGACGACCGCTTCAGTTGGGGCCGTCTTCTTGTTGATTGAGCGCAGATAGCCACTGCCATTTTGAGCAGTGTTGGGACACACCAAAGTTGATGTGATCCACGCGGGTGAGGACTTGTCGCTGGGAACACTTGACACTGCTTTTCGCCCGGTCGCTGGGTTTGGGGCCAGAGCACCTTGACAGTCTTGACAGTAAATTGCCGAAACCCAACAGCACAGCACAGTGGCTGTATGCAATATCGATACCACACGACAGTGACGTCAGCCCTACAGATCGTGGCACGACTGGCCCACTCCAGCCCATTTGTCGCAGTGATTGAAGCGCCGGTTGCCAAGGCCGTACAGATTGCCCAGCGTCAAGCGCAACGTTACCCGACGATCGACACGGATCACGGCACTCGGACGGCACTGCGCAAGATCAAGATGCCCGCAGTGCAGCTAGTGATCATGCCGCCGGAGGATGGTGAGGTGGCCATGCTGCTGTTGTCCAATGTGGTGCCTGCAGACAGTCGGGAGCATTGGCACAATGCCTTCGCCCCATATCCCTTGACTTGGCGAAATTATGAACTGACGCAGACCGCCGCAGGGCGTATCACTTGGCGCTTATCTACGGAGGCTCGGCAGCATTACCGTGCCCGGATCGCCCGCCTGATTACCGGGCGAGGGGGGCAACCGGGTTACGGTAAGCGGCCCTATCAGTTGCCGCCCCAAACGGCCCACGATCAGATCATCAAATTGGCAGCCCATCTGCAGCATTACCCAGGTCTGTCCGGCATTCGGTCGGACGTCTTTGATCTGGCGCAGTACAGCACCCGCGTTTGGACCGCAACCCATTCGCAAGAACACTATCCAGTATGGCCGACGATGCCATACGCCCGGTTTTCGCAGGCGCAGACGGCCCCTCTCCCCGACCTCATTCCTCTCTTTGGAGGCCCATCATGACCAAAACAAAGAAGACCCCCACCAGTAACAAGCCCCGCGTGGTTTATGAGGTCAAAGGCCCGCAGGGCACGATGCAGGTCGAGGCCACCACCACCGCAGAACTCCGCGACGTCCTCGCACCTCTCCTGCAGGAATTGGACCCGTACGCGGTACAGGCCGTTGCCCGACTTGCGAGCATTGAGCGAGCCACCATCACAGCGATTGGTTGGACAGTGCGGCGTGTCGGGGTACTGCAGTTTCAAGCCGATCAACCGGATGCGCCAACCCCTCAAAAAGTCACTCGGAAACGCGAGAAAATCAGCCCGACTGCAGTTCTGCCGTCCAAAGTTGACTTGGGCATTGAGGCCGCTCTGGAAAGCCTAACGCCTCGTCCCCAAGAGGCTGATCAACGCCCTCAAAGCATTTTTGACATGCCCTCCGATGCTTAAAGGAGTTCCTTTAAGGTCACGCCCAATCCCCGTGCCAAGGCGTCTTGGTTGTCGATGCTGATGTTGCGGATGCCACGCTCTACCTGGCTGATGTAGCTCCACGTCAGTCCGCTTCGCTCCGCCAGGTCTTCGAGTGTGAGTTTTTGCCGATGCCGCTCTGCCCTCAGTTGTTCAGCGAATTTCAGACGTGAAGCGCTGGCTTCTTTGGGCAGGGGATTCTTGCGGAGACGGGGCATTGCCTCAGCGTCGTGAGATCGGTCGGCCCAAGCCATGCACTTCATATCTTATAACTTCATACCTTATTCTTTGATATACAATCTCGTGCAATATGCAATGTGCTGAACAACCCTGTGGGGAACCGTTACCGAGTCCCAAGGGTTTCTGCGGAGGACAGATGATCAGGAACCTGTTGATGCTTCCCCTCATGCTGCTGACGGCTTGCAGTGACAAAAATGCGCCCAGTACTGGGCTTTTTGAGCAGGTCATCCAGGCCGACAAAGCGGCCACTCAGGCCGTGTGCCGCGACATTACTACGGGCGTAGACCGACTGCCTGCCAAATATGAGATCAAGGCCGATCAAGATCCATTCTTTCAAGATTACAAAATCCTGCGGAAAAACGGTTACGTCACCATCCAGCAGATCAAAACGACGGACTTTTTTGGCGCAAGCATTGATGCGTGGGAGGTGGCCTTGACCCCCAAATGGGCCACAGACTTTAAGACTCCCTACAACGGCCAACGCTGCATCGGGAAATGGCAAGCTCAAACGGTTAAAAACTTTACGGAGCCAGCAGAAGTCGATGGCATGAAGGTCAGTGCCGTGACGGTTGTGGGATCGCAGGTCTATACGGGATGGGCCGCAAACCCAGAACTTCAGGAGGTGTTCAATCTGCCCAGTCTGCGCACACCTACGGAAAAAACGTACACCTTGGTGCTCAAAAATACGGGCTGGGAAGTGGCAGGGGTAACGCAGTAATGCCTACTCCTAACGTGACATCGGCTCGGGAGATGGCTGGCACTTTCCGGCTCACTCGTGCACATCGAGTTTTCTTGGGTCTGGTCGACAGTGTGGTGGGTTTTGATGACGCCCCAACGTTGTCCAGCTTGGAAGTTCAGTTCTCACGAAAAGTGTTTCTGTTTTTGCAGCCCTTATTGGCGACGGGCGGGGCATGGCGGAGTGGCCCCCTGTTTGGGACGCGTGACTCTTCCGCCCTTACGGTTATGTTTGCCGCTCAAGCCGGGTATTGGACGACTCCCCCCCAAGCTGACGAGGTGTTTCGACTGGACAGTGCATATCTCCTCGGCTGGACAGATGCATTAGGTGCAGCCTTGTCTCAAGGCTTGGATTGGGTAGGACATTGGGTCATGTTTCCAGATGGCCAGTACCACCCTGGGGAAGAAGAAGATGTACTTACGAGTAAAGCCGAGACCCTTGGTCTTACAGACCGTCACCACATACTGGCACTTGTTGGAATGATAGACGGCAAGGCAAATATACAGGTTTATTATCCTGGTGTGTACGACGATTTGGCGGAAAAATCGGAATAATATGTTTTCTGAATTCTAAGATATTTGTTTTTATGATGTGGCCTGTACAATATTCGACTCTTTCAGACGCGGAAGCATTCACGCTGAATGTCATGTCTGAAGCCATCTTTGACTGAGCAAAGTAAAGCGCGCCAAGCTTGAAGTGACCTCAGTTAGGAAAGGGGGTCGGATGCAGCCAGTTCTTGGTCTGCTCCCAGGTCTTTCACCGTGTCGATGTCCTGCTCTTTGAGCTTGATGCGGGTGAGTTTGCCGCGCAGGACTTCAAGCGTGTACTCGCCCTCACCAAAGAGAGCGCTGTCCAGTTGGGCCGGGAGTTGGACGGCGAGTTGATGGGTTTCTGGATCATAGCGCACGCTCACGGTGGTTCGCGCATGGCGCTCTTTGAGCGCTTCGAGCTTCTTCGGTGCCGCGCTGATGAACGAGCCGCGCCGCTTGCCACTGTCCTGTAAAGCCACCACCTCGCCTGCTTTAGGTAGGCTGACATCCTGCTTGGTGTTCAGGTAGCCCGCCATGTTTGTTCGGGCCCGCACCTCACCATGGGTCAGGATCACCTTGCCCGGCTGGTAGCGGGCGATCATGGCCAGCAGCCCGCCCCGATCGGCATGGGCGGAGAGGTAAAAACGTTCCACCCGGGAGTAGGCGGGGATGGGTTCGAAGCTGCCCTTCCCGTCCGGCAACATGACCTCGCCGCCCTGCTGGAGTTCGAGCAGGCGTCGCCCGGGGCTTTCGGCATCCTGATAGCCGACCACGAACAGCGCGTTCTCCGCGTGCGGCAACCAGGCCCGGGCGTACTGGGGGCTGGCCCCGGCGTGCAGCATGCCGCTGGAGGCGATGACCACGGCTGGACGATCCGACGCCAAGATGCTTTCTCGTTCGCGCCGGTCTCTGACGAGGTTGACCGTGCCGGCCAGAAAAGGCCGTTGCTTGCTCACCTTCGAGCGGTTCTGCAAGGCTTCCGGCAACAGAGGCAGCATCTCCTCGTAGGCTTCGGTAATGCCCCGTGTCAAACCATCGAGGTGGATCGGGACTTGCGGCAGCAGGCCACCCGCCATCGCGGTCTGGAGGATCTGCGTGATCTCTTGGGCACGCCCCAGGGCAAACGACGGAATCAGCACCCGGCCACCGCCCCGTAGGGTTTCGGCGATGGCCGTCACGAAGGTGCGCACCTGCTCCTTGCGGGCCGGCAGCAGCGTATCGCCGTAGGTGCTCTCACTGACCACCGCGTCCACGGGGGTCACAGCCGCGGGCAGCCATGCGGCGTCCACCACGGGGGTCGCCACGTTGCTCACGTCGCCGGTGTGAAACACGGAATGCCCCCCACTTTCGATCAGGACGCTGGCCGCCCCCAACAGATGCCCGCTGGGGAACAGCGTGAACGCGAAGCCGTGGTCACTGACCCGCGTGAAGTACGGCACTGGGCGCAGCCGTTCCAACGTGCGCTTCATTTCGCCAGCACTGAACAGCGGCTGGCCCTGCATGGTGCTGACTTTCAGGGTGTCGCCCAGCACCAAGAGCGCGATGCGGGCCGTCGCCTCGGTGCAATAGATCCGCAGGTTTGGGAAGCGCCGGATGACGACGGGCAGCGCGCCGACATGATCGAGGTGTGCGTGGGTGAGCACCATGGCTGCGGGTGGGTTATTTGTCAAGAGGTCTAACTGGGGTAAGGCCGCCTCACCGATGGAACCGGGCCGTGCCCCGGCGTCGATCAGCAGATTGCCCTCAGTCAGCAGATACAAATATGAACTCGCGCCGACTTCGTCGGTGCCGCCGAGTCCCAGGAAATGCAGATCACTCACAAGTGCATTGTGCCGTGTGTCATCCGGATTCCCTATGAGTCGCTCACCCTCTGGAACCTATGACTCTTCGACGGACTCATGGTGTCCTCGAAGTATCAAGGTAAGCTAAATTATGTATATAGTTTAAATACTTGGATAAATAATGCGTTTTAGTCGCTTATTTGCAGGATGGGTTTTGGGATTTTTTAACTGCTTACATAATATGCTCTTAAGTTTTTTACGACATGGCGCTGCGTCGGCTCGCAGCCAAAACCCAATGCAGGGGCACCATCGACTTGGGGAGAGGCGATCTTCCCAAGCTGTATGTCATAGCGCGCGGCTACGTTGCTCGGCACACGGTGAACAAAAATACTATGATGAACTCTCAGGAGGTCTACACCCACCCATCCCAACGCGTTCGACCAATCCACAAGTGAAGAACCCCCGCTAGCCGGCGGGAGTTCAGAGCGAGAAGTTCGGTATGTGCCTAACGAAGATAAAGGCAGTGTACCGGGTCACCCCCCTGTGTTGCAAGAAGGGAACCCTCATGTCTGAATATGATCGACCGCTTGACGCGGTCACCCCAACCACCCTTTATTTCCTGGCTAAAGCACAAGACACTTTGCAGGGGCCGCATCGGGACAGCCCTGCTCCCCTACCCTGTCCCCAAGACGCTCCGCTCAACCCCAAGCCTCAGTCTGCGGCGCCAGTCTCTCCACCCGCGCCCACACAAGCCAAAACCCTTCCGCGTAGGCTCTCCCCACTGAACGCTGGGCCGTCTCTGTTCACCCGCGTAGAGGCCTCGGGAACAGAAGGACCCTTCAAAGAGGCATTGATCCGCATCACGCCGAAAGCCGAGCAGTCTCAGCCGCAGACCGCGCCAACCTTTCGCCCGCTGTTGCCCGCTCCGATTCCCAGTCCGGTTCACCACACCCCTGCAGTCCACACCACCCGCAGCAATTTCACTCAGCCGCCTGCACCCCGGGTAGCACTGTCCTTCACTATTCTCGAGACCCTCACGGCCTGCCTCAGGGAAGCCGAGTGCCCGGCCACGGCCCGGAGCATCTTCCAGACCCTCTTCGAGTTGGGGCTCGAAACGGTGCGGGCACGGAACTTGCCCACCCGCCCGGATGTGGCTGTCTTCCACCTGCCGGTCGAACTGTTGGCCTCCCATCTGGAGGTCTCGCGCATCACGATCTGGCGGAACCTCAAGCCCCTCATTGAGGCGGGCATTCTGGCCAATCGCGACCATTACGACACCCTCAGAGGGGCGACGGCCATCAGCGGCAAGATCTGGGCCATCAGCCTCGCTCCGGCTCTGGTGATGGCTGGCAAAGCCCCCCATGTGCGGGTGACCAAAGATGATCTGGCTTTCCAGTGGCGGGATCTGGATGCCGACGCCCGCAAGGGCCGCACGGCCTACAGTGCCACCCGCACCGAAGCGCAGCAAGCGTTGGAGAAAGCGCAGCGCGAAGCCAAAGCCGACAAGAAGGCCGAAGAGCGACTACGAGCTGCTGCGAGGGCCAAAGACCGTGAGGCGGCACGCAAGCGTGGAGAGAAGCCCCTCAGAGGCCGGGCCGCGGCCACCGCCAACGCCGCGAAGACCCGGGCCGAAAATCCGCCCCCAGTCCGGAAAAAGCAGGTCGTGCAACAATCATTAGACGGTCTGAAGGCAGTGAGCAAAGAAGAATTGAAAAGATGGGCGTTGGCCCCGTTCTTTGAGAACTTTGACGTTACTCTGACTGTTTCACGCGGCCTCGGGAGCGGCAGAGACGCCATCTATACCCTGCCCTTGCTGACCAGCCTGTCCCGCCGCGAACGGGGCGCAGCGGTGGAAGCCTTGGCCCAGCAATTGGCAGTGGCCTTTGAAGACCATCAGAACGTGCGCTTCTGGCTGTGGCTAACGTGGCAAGTGTTGCGGGCCTTCGATCAGGGCCAGGACTGGAGCGATGACATTGCACTGATCCTCTCCCGCGTCCTGCACGACATTAAACACGACGAATCCATGCGCAACCGCTCGGTTCTGCGCCCCGGTGCATTGGTGGTGAACGAACTGCGGAACTGTGGCTTGCTGGAGGCCCTGCGTCAGATTTCACCCTCAAGGGTAGGGGTGAGGCCCAAAGCCCGCGCCGCCTAGCACGACTTCAACATCAACGTTGGCCAGTGCATCCGTTCTCGGATCACTAGACTGTCCTTCCATGTCCCTGCACCAGATCAACGAGCTCTTCGGGGCAGCCGCTCTCGGACACGCCTTGTTCTACAGCCACTCCCCGGCGTTACGGTTTGAGCTGTCGGGCGGAGATGTCCCAGTCGATCAATTTTCTCAAGCCTACGACCGTGCTCGGCAGCTCGCCACGGCCGCTTTCAGAACGTCCCCACAAGTCACGGTTGTTTTGGCTTGCTCCGGCATCAAGAAACACGCTGCCATGCTCCGGGCGGCTCGCTCATGTGGTGTGGCTCTTCCTGCCCTTTGGGAAAGGGCAACCATCCCACCCGACAGCGGCTCTGACGGTTCAGAAAGCTCACTGGTCGCCTTTGAGGTCGAACAGGACGTCGTGCCCAGACTGTTATGGGGCGTCCTTGCTCAGGAACTTGGTGTGCGGCCTCGGCTCTTCGGGCAGCTGTATTTGGCGGATCCGATTCGCGGCGTGTTGCTTCATCCGTATGACGACCGTGGCTTGGATGTGATCGGACCAGGCGTCCAAGTGCTCTCTGAGTTGTACACCGAATTTGGCCCTTGGTTACTCGAGTACGACCTGCAACGGATGCAAGAGTTCTTTGCTGGACGTTAGGACGGCAGGGTTCCACTGGCATCGACGTGTTGAAGGCGTGCTCGCCAACACTGCTGGACGGGTATTCCCAGTCTGGGGTGAGCTCCGGCCTGGCTCAGCACTGTGCCAAATGGAGGCTCTCAGCAGCCTCAAACCTTCAGCATGCCATGAGCCCGGCGCTAATACTTGGGAATAACCAACGGATGCATCACCACCCCAGCTCCCACTTTCCTCAGCGTTGGCCTGCCCCTGTCCCCTGAGGGAGACGGTGTCCCCGCCCCCGCCTCGGCTCCAGCGGACGGAGCACGACCTGGATGCCCAAAGACAAGATTCCCAGCTACCACCACACCCATCCCCCTGACCTCGTTACTATTGAGGCCCTCAAGCTGGAAGGCCGGCAACCTGCCGACGGCCAACCCGTCGCCGCCCTCTTCAACCTGCGCACGGGCGACCGTGAACACCTCTGTGGTCTCTACCGCCGAACAGACGCCGTACCGCTGCCAGCTAAAGAACCTACCTGAGTTGGTCGCTCCTCCTAGCCATGGATCGGCGTCAAAGTGACAGGGAAACCGGCCCCTCAGCAGGGAGGACGCAACAGTCGCCAACATCGTCTCAACACGTGTCAGACGCCTTTACCCCTCTATTTCCCAGATGAATGCAACAATCAATAGAGTCCTAAGAGGCGGAAGTACGAAAGGATCCAAAAGATGAGCGTGAGCACCGGTTTTCAGAGATTTTGACGTTACCCTGACTGTTGCACAGGGCAAGGCACACCTCGGTACACCTCTGGGAAGCGCCTAGGGGTTTCACCAAGGGAAGGCCCGAATCTACGCGCCTTTGCCCCTCCATGTTTCTGAAAGGCTCGAAGCACAGCGCAGCCACGTTTCGAGCTCACCGCGCCAATTTGAGATCCCTTCAACGCTGGCTGATGGCTGGGGTGGCGAGCTTTCGTCTCTACTTCAGATCGTCCAGTTTTCGGGGGGCACTCCAGACGCGGCTGCCCCGGGCTTTGGCCTTGGTGGCGTTGATGCGTACGGCGGTCAGATTGCGGTCTTTGAGCAGCCGGGCCACATCCGCTGGAGCCTCAGCCTCGGTGGCGCCAAGGCAGGCACGCAGAGGTCTCCAGGGGAAAGGGAAAAATGAAAGCCGCGCAGAAGCACGGTGCTCCCAGGCGGCCTTCATTGTATAAACAGAACTCCTAAAAGATTTATGCTTACCGTACGCGGGCGTAAAAGCACACCTGGGCGGTGGGGTTCGCGGCGTTAAACGGCATGATGCTGAGGCTCAGGGTTTGCCCTGTCACGGTTGTGGCGTACTTGAAAAACGTGGGGGCGGCGGTGCCGCGAATCAGCTGGACGTCCTGGGTTGCGCCGTTGTAGCGGTTGGGAACGAATTCCAGAGTATTGGCGAGCGTGTCTTTGATCGCCGCGGCGGTGGCGTCGGGGTAAAGCGCTCCCTTATGGGTGGCCGTGATGCAGTATTCGATTTCTTCGCCGGGCTTGCGGTTCAGTGGGCTCGTTGCGCCCGTCCCGCCAGGGACACTCTGTGTTTTTCTGATGGTTGCCTCGACGCCGTTGACCGTCAACGTCGCAGTGGCGTCGGTGGTCGGCGACCCGGCAGTGGTACTGACGGTGTTGGCGGGGATGACGTTGGTCTTCAGACCACGGGTCGTGCCGGTCACGGACACGGTCACGGTGCAGCTTCCAGGCCCGGGAATCCGCACGTCTTTCGGAAGGGTCACCGTTGTTCCCCCGGCGGTCGCGCTGGGGACAGCGGCGACCGGTGTGGCCGTGGTGCTGTTGGAAAGGACGCAAGTGGTCGAGAGGCCCGGGTTGGGCGCGATGACGACACCTGACGGGAGGGTATCGACGATGGGCGCTGTGGTGAAGTAGGCCCCGGGATTGGTGTTGCTGATGGTAATGGTCAGCGTCGTGGTGGTCGGAACTGCAGTGGTGGTCATGCGGATGGTGCTGGCGCCGAAGGCTTTGGTGACCGTGGGCGGTGCTG
Organism: Deinococcus aquatilis DSM 23025; assembly: GCF_000378445.1. Lineage (GTDB taxonomy): Bacteria > Deinococcota > Deinococci > Deinococcales > Deinococcaceae > Deinococcus > Deinococcus aquatilis. Next base: position 41,266 of record NZ_KB899730.1, read on the forward strand.
GGGCAACGGCACAGTCCGACAGGTCGGTGTAGCCCGTGCCGTTGCCGTTGAGGTTGGTCAGTACCCCGGTTGCCAGGTCGACGGTGAAGATGCCAGCGGGGGTTGAACCCGCGTTTCCAGTCGCAGTCGTCGCAGAGGTTGTGACGTAGACGACGTCAGGATTAGGGACCGGGTTGATGGCGATGCCGTTGACGGTGGAGCGGACGAGCGGTCCGTTGAAGGTCATCTGGACGGGGTTTGTCGCCGTGACGGCAGTGCCGGTACCTGGCAACGTTCCCAGATTCATGATGTACGGGTTGTCGTTGCTGTTCACGACGCCGTTGAGAACCGCATAGAGGTTGCCCGTGGCGCCGTCAAAGACCATGTCACCCGAGGTGGCTGTAGATTTCGTCATGGCCTGATTGTTGTAGGTGGCTGGAAGGGTGATGGCGATGTTGTTCCGGACGACCGTCCCTGTCGCCTCGTCGATTTCCTGAAGGGTGTAGTTGCTGTACAGCAGGAACAGGCGTGAGTTCCCGGGGGTATTGTCAAAGCTTGCACCGACCACCTGTGGGTTGCCGGTAGGCAGTGTGATCGCTCCCACGGTCGTCACCACGCCGGTGTCGGTGTTCAGCACTTTCAGGTCATTCTGGGCCGGCGTGGTTCCAGTGTTGCTACGGTCGATCAAATAGACGTTGCCGGACACTGGATCGAGCGCTGCGCCGTTGACGGTGGTGCCGCCGCTGGCAACAACGAGTGACGATTGCCCAGCGGGGCTGACGTAGGTGATGTTGCCGCCGGCCAGGGCGTACAGCGCGGTGCAGCCAGAGGTACCTGCGGCCTGTGCAGCAGCGTGGCTGCCAAGGGCCAGGGCAACGAGCCCAGCCAGGCGGAGCGGCGTGCGGAAGGAAAAGCGGCTCATCGGGTGTTCCTCCTGGTGTCATCCAGCAGCACGTCGAGCCGGACATACAGGCCACTGCGGGTCGGTTCGGCGGTCAGTGAATCAAAGCCGCCGAAGTTGTACCCCAAACTCACGGCGGCGGTATCGTACACCTTATAGGTGCCTTCGACGCCGAACGAATGGGCAAAGCTCTGCTGGGCCGGTGCGTAGAGCCCGCGGTAGGCGACCCCCACAGCAGCGTTTTCGGTGAGCCAGTAACGGGAAGCGAAGAGGCCTTGAAGCGTCAGGCTCTGGGCGTCGTTGGGCCGGGCCTGTGCAGCGAGCCCAAAGCGGGTCTGCCAGCGGGGCGTGTGGTACGTGCTGTTGAGTTCGCCCGTAAGTTCCTGCCCGGTCAGGGTGCTGGTCAGCAGGCCCGCGCGGTAGCGCAGGTACGCCGCGGTGTTCCAGTCCTCACCCCGGTAGGTCAGGCCCGCGCTGTACCGGTGACCGCTGCCCTTGGCGCTGAAGGTGCTCAGGCCATCGGCGGTCACGCCGAAGGGAGTCTGATCGGCGCGCAATGTGTGCGACACGGAGAACTTCACCGAGCTGCTGAATCCGTTGTCTTCCGCGTGCGTGAGGTCAGCACCCAGCGTGGCCACCGTCGCAGGTGTGGTATAGCGGGCGTCAGCACTGAGCGACTGCGTGTCGGGCGTGACCAGCAGCGCGCCGCCAACGTTCAGGTTCTGGGTCACCGGGAAGGTGGCCTGCACGCTGCCACGAATCTCGCCGACACTGTCGGGGGTGGTGGGCAGGCCGTACTCCAGGCTGGCAGTGTACGGGCCACTGCGTCCGTTGATGACCGCGCCAGCGCGGTAGCTGAACGCGCCGCTGGCGAGCGTGGCGGTGGCCTTGACGCCGAACGCCAGTTCCGAGCTGGTGCCCAGCCGCTCCGGGAGCGGGACACGCCGGGTCACCTGGGCGCTGTAGCTGCCAGTGGGCGACGTCAGTTGCTGCTGAGCGGTCAGTACCGTGCTCCAGGGCCCCGCCTTCCAGCGCGCTGAGCCACTGACCCCCGTACCGTCCAGCGTTCCGAATCCGGTGAACAGGCCTGCACTGTACTGACTCTGGTCGTTGGGGCTGTAGACCCCTTCTGCCGACACGCGTCCACCGAATCCCTGGGCGTCGTTGCGCAGGCGCGTTTCGGCCCGCACACCAAAGCGGTCATTCAGGGGACGCTGCACGCTCGCCGTCAGGGTTTGACCGGCGGTGCTGATGGCGCCCTGTCCAGCGTAGCCTGCTGTTTCATGTTGCCCGGTCACGGCCCAGCTGGTCTGGTCCTGCTTGCCCCGAGCGATGACCTGCGCCTGCGAGCCCGTTCCACTGACGGCTGCGCGGGCATCGACGTTGTAGGTGCCTGAACCGCGGGTATCCACAGCCAGGTAGCGTACGCCGTACGTCAGGCCCTGAGCGTCCGCGTGAACACCAGCACTCAGGCTGCTGGCAGCCTCGCCCGTCTGAAACTGCCGGGTCACGGCCAGCTGAGCGCCCGGCGTCAGCACGCCGCTCTGCACGGGACCGCGCGCGATCAGCTGCACGCTGACGTTGAGGTCTGGATTGTTCAGCAGGGGGCGGTTGAAGGTGATCAGGCCGGTCTCGTCAATGGCGTAATCCCGGCCGGAAACCAGTTCCACGGTGGTCGTGACGCCGTCTGTGGTGGTGCGGAGGAACAGCTGTGCGCGGCCTGGATCCAGTTGTGCGGGCAACCGGGCCAAGCGGGTGCCGGTCAACGGCACGTCGAAGTCCTGACTGTTGCCCGCGAACGGCGCGACATACGCGCTGACCCGGGTGTCGCCGGTGGTGATGACGTTCAGAGCGTCGCCGCTGTCAGCTTGGCCGAAGACGGGATCCACGGCAGCGTTGCGCGTGTAGGTGGCGGTCAGGCTGGGATGATCGAAGCGGGCGGCGATGGGGCCGTCGGCTTCCAGCGGGCGGGACTCACGGCTGCGGTCTCCCAGAGACGGATTGCGCGTTTCGGCAGGCGTGTCGGTGTGGGCACCGCCGCTGTCGGCATGCACGGTGAGTTGCCCATCCAGGATGGGCGCTTCGACGGTGGCGCGTAGGGCGCCGCTGACCTCATATTCGCTGCCTAGGCCGCTGACCGTGGCGCTGGCCATCGCAATCACGGTCCGCTTGCGGGCAGGCTGAACGTTCACGGGCAGGGTCACGGCGTGGTTGTTGACGTCCAGCTTGAGAACGGTGGTCAGTGGCGTGCTCTGGGGCGCGAAGCGCAGCGTCGCCACGCCGTTCACGGCCGCGATCTGGTGTCCGGCCTGGCTGGGATCGGCATCCGGCGTAGCGAGGGTCAGGCGACCCGCGTCTTCGACGGTAATCGTCGGTAGGACGGTGGGACGGCCGTCCACGTCGGTGACGTCCAGCGTCAGGCTCAGGGGCGAGAAGCCGTCGGCAATCAACTGCTGCTCCGTGATCTGCACGCCAGCGGCGGGACCGGCCACCTGCAGGGTGACCTCATCTTCCCCAGCGGGTGTGACGGCGGTCAGGACGTTGCGTCCGGGTTGCAGCGGCACGCCGATGAACTCCCGGGTGGTCAAGTTGGTGTTCGGGTCGTCCACGCGGCGGCCGACCAGGGTATCGGGCACCGCTGCGCCGTTAACGAGCAGGGTGAAGGGTTCGTCCAGACCACTGACGGTGGTGACGTTGGTGCTGGAGCGTCCGCGCTGGACGTTGCCGCTGACCGGCGTGCGGATGACGCCCTCACGGGTCAGGCTGGATTCTGCGGTCAGGGCGCCGCTGGCCTTGAATTTCAGGGTGCCGCTCAGGGTTTCGGTGAGCTGGGTGTCGTACAGCACGGCCACGCCGATGTCTGCCGCACTGGAGACCTGGCCGGTGAAGGTGATGTTCAGGACGCGTGCCGGGGTGCGGACCCGGAAGAGAACCTGCGTATCCTGGGCCGTGCCGCTGACATCGGTGCCGTTGATCCTCAGGGTCGGTTCGGCCAGGCTGGCGGCAGGCAAGCTGATCAGGACTTCCTGCACGCGTTCCGGCAGGTCGATTGTCAGCACGGCGGGGGTCAGTGCCAGGATGTTCTGGGTGACGGGAAGGTCGGTCGCTGGCGCGGCGCTCGTGTCGGCTGGAGGCGTGGACACCGGCGCGGCGTCCTGGGCACCTGCGCCGCTGAGCAGCAGGGCACCGAGCAGGAAAGCGGTGTTGCGGTTCATGGGCAGGTGACCTCTTGGGGAGTGGGAGCGGTGGGCTGGCCGGACGGCAGCAGCGGTGTGCTCAGGGTTTGCCGGGGGTTCAGGTTCACGCGTTGGCTGCCGATCAGCAAGCACACGGCCCGGTCACTGCGGTTGGCGGCGGTCAAGATGATGTCGGGCGCGGCCGTGAACGCCACGGTGGTGTTCGGCCCGGTCCAGCGGGACGTAAGGCTCACGCCCGCCACGTTCGGCAGCAGGGGAAAGTCCTGCACGGTCAGGGCATTGACCTGAACGACGGCGCTGCCCGCCTCGAACGCGCCGTGCAGACTGTCGGCATTGACGGCCTGCTTGTACGGCACGCTCTGCGGATCGAGCCGCACGGCGTGCATGCCGCTGGGCACATTGGCAAAGGCGTACAACCCGTTGCTGTCGGTGGTGACCTCGCGGCCTCCGGCCAGCAGGACGCGGGCGTTCTGGAGGGGCGTGTCTGTTCCCTGTTCAAAGCGTTGGTTGCGGTTGCGGTCCACGTAGACGCGGCCGACCAGGTCGTTGCCCGACGCGCTGAGCTTGGGGCGCATGACGACGTTGGCGGCGGCCAGATTGCTGACGATGGTGGCGATCACGGTGCCCTGACGGCCGCGCGCGGACGCGACCACGGAGTTGACCACCGGACGGCCCGCCGCCTGCAGCGGCACCCGGGCGGTGTAGCGGACGGTCACGCCCGTGTTGCTGTTCAGGCTGCCCAGGGGCACGCGCAGGGTCTGGCCCTCAAGCGTGGCGGGCATGGGTTTGCCGCCCACCGTGACGCTGTTCAGGTCCACGCTCAGCACCGGGTCGGGGGTGTCGATCATGACGGTGTCGGTGATGGTGGTGGTGGACGGGTTGAATACGGTCACGGTGTAGGTGACCTGTCCACCGGGATCCACGAGCACGGGCTCGACGGCTTTGCTGACCAGGATCCGGCTGGTGAACACACGGATGATGGCGGGCGGGGTGCTGATGGCGGTGCCGCCTTCGTTGGTGGCGTTGGCGGTGTTGGTGACTTCGGTGTCGTCGGGAATGCCCCGGCGAATGCGGGCGGTCAGGACGTACGATTTGCTTTCGCTGGCGGCCAGGTCGGTGCGCCAGCGCAACAGGGTGCGTCCACCGTCAATGGCAGAGACGCTCACACTAGATTCGGGGTTGACCTCGACGAACTCGAGGGCCATGTTCAGTTCGTCCTCGATGACGACGTCAGGCATGGCAACGCGCTCGGGGTTCGTGACAGTAATGCGGTACTGCACGGTGGCGTTCTCTTCAATGGTGTTGTCGCCGAGCACCGTCTTGGTGATCAGCGGCGCGATGTGGCGGCTGTTAAGTTTCAGGGTGGCCGTGAGGTTCCCTTCGCAGCCGGTGGTCAGCGTGACCGTGTGCAGGCCGGAGGTTTGGGCGGTGGCGGTGACGAGCAGGGTGACGCGGCCGTCGGGGTCGAGCGTGACGCTGCTGGTGGCAGCGTCGTCGGGCAGGCCGTTGCCGTTCAGGTCCGCAACCACCTGTGCGCCGAGGTCGTTGGTGCCCAGGGTCACGGGGTAGGTCTGCGTGCTGTTGCCGGTGTTGGTCAGGACGAACGGCGTGGTGACCGTGTCGCCGGGTTGGACGGAGCGTTCCGTGAGCGTGGGGGCGAGGTCGGCGGCGCAGACAGGCGTGACCGTGACGCGGACGGTGTTGCTGGGGATGCGGATCAGGTCATCCTCGTAGACTGCGGTGTTCTCGATGACCACGCCTGCCGGCGTTCCGGCGGAGATCATCAAGGCACTGAGGAGGCAGAGGGAGGCCTGTCGTTTCATGGAGACTCCAGAGGGGCGCTGGCGGGCGGGCAGCGGTGAAAGGTTGGGTTCCGAGAATGAAGGCAGGGGGACGTGGGGACGCCTTCCCTGCCTTGTCATTCGAGGGGGGGGTGGGGTTTAGTTGACTTTGACGATGATGACGAGCTTCATGCTCTCGCCGGGGGCCAGTTCGTCAGCGGTCGTGACACTGTCGCCAGCATCCGCGCCGTCCAGGCCCACGAACACGAAGGGGCCGTTGGCGGGGTTGGTCGTGGTGGCCAGGGTAGTGGGGGCGGCGATGTTCCAGTTGGTGCGGTCGCTGCTGAACACGACTTTCGCGCCGCTCTGGCTGGTGCTGCCGGTCACGCTGGCGAAGCTCGTGAACTGGGGCACGTAATCGCGCAGGGTGGGGAACGCCAGGCCGGCCGTGCCGGTGTTGAGGACCGAAACCGTGTAGCGCACGTAGTCGCCGGGCTTGGCGTTGGGGGTGTTGAGGATGACTTTCAGGGGGTCGGCGCAGGTGGCGTCGTCGCCGCAGTTGTCAGCCACTTTGCCGACGCTCGCCACGCCGCGCTTGACGTTCAGGGTGTCGGTGTTGGAGCGGACCTGGCTGAACTCGACCTGGTTGTCGGTGCCCACGGTGTCCGTGAAGTTGATGTAGCCGGCGATGGAGTGCACGATCGTGACGCCGTCGGGCGTGTTAGCGGCGGGCGTGTAGGAGATTTTGATGCTGTAGGTGTCGCCGGCGTCCAGGTCGCCGGTGGCGGTGACGGCGGTCTGCAGCACGGTGCTGGTGGAGCTCTGGCCGGTGGAGCTGTTGGTGACCGTGTAGGAGACGGCGTAACCCACAGGTGCGGTGGCATCAAACACCAGGGTGGCGGCGGAGAGGGTGGTGTTGCCGGTGTTGGTCAGCGTGTGGGTGATGATGGTCGTGACGCCGGGGGCCGCCGTGACGGTGTTGTCGCTGGCGAGGGTGAAGCGCAGGATGTTTCGGGCGGCGATCTCGCCGACGTTGTTGTTGTCGACCGAGGCGGTGTTGCCCGCGCTGGTGCCGGTCAGGTTGACATAGGTGCTCGCGCCGCCGGTGGTATTGGCAGGCACGGTGTACTGCACCAGGACCTGACGGGTTTCGTCGGCGTTCAGGCCGACCAGGCTGGTAACCAGGGTGTCGCCGGCGTTAACGACGCCGTCGTTGTTGTTGTCCAGGTAGATGCTGGCAGCCAGAGGCGCGCCGCCCTGGGCATTGGTGACGGTCAGGTTGATGGTGTCGGTGGCGTTGCCGCTGTTGGTGACCTGGTAGACCAGCGTGGCGGTTTCGCCGGGGCGGGCCATGGCGGTCTGGCCGGGGTTGGCGACCGTGCCGTCAGGAGTGATGCTGGGTTGGTAGACGGAAGCGACCGTGATGTCGACGGGCGTGGTGGGGATGGGGGTGCTGGTCCCGTTGGCTTCCGTGAATTCGAACAAACCGGTGTTGCTGATGGTGCTGCCGGAAGGGGTGCCTGCGGCGAAGGCAGCGCTGCTCAGGGCAAGGATAGTGCTGATAAACAGTTTCTTCATTGGATCTCCTGGGGCTGTAGTAAGAAGAACGGGGACGCTGCCCTCTTCTTCATCTGGTGTTCATGGTAGAGCCCGGATTCCCAACACTTCCTTACAAGACCTGCACCTGCAAGGGGAGTCTGGGAGGGTCCGGGCAAGGCTTGGGGACGGCAAGCTGGGGCTGAAGCGCAAAAAGTATCAGATCGTTCAATTGGCCTGACAGATCTCTTACACGGTCAGACTCAGTTGTTGATGCCGATGTCTTCGCGCGTGACCGTGCCGCCCGTCACGGCGTCCTTGCGGACGTACCCGACGATCCGCAGGCGCAGGGAGTTGCCCGCGTTGAAGGTGTCGCTGCTGTCGATGGTGGTGGCGGTGCCGCCGTTCTCCACGGCCACGTACAGTCTGGAGGTGCCGCCCGTCAGGGTGCCGAGCGTGGTGACGTCGTTGTTCCAGGTGGTGCCGTTGGTGCTGAAGCGCAGGGCAGTGGCCGCCGCCGCCGTGGTGGAGGCGCCGATCCGCACGGGGACAAAGTTGGCGGGCAAGGCGTCGCTCAGGCGGATGTTGTACAGGCTGCCCGTGCCAGTGTTGAGGGCTTCAAGGTAGTACACGACGTAATCGCCGGGTTTGGCGTTGATGGTGGTGGTTCCGGCCGCGCTGAAGTCCGGGCAGGTGGTGGTGGTCGTGCACAGCGCCAGCTTTTTGGTGACGGTGCCCACGCCGCGCTGCACGGTAGTGGTGTTGGTGATGCGGCCCTGCGCGTCGCCCTGCAGGGCGTTGTTGGTCACGCCGGTGGTGGGGCTGTAGGTTTCCAGGCTCAGGATCAGGACGTCGCCGTCCGCCGCGCCGGTGGCGGGGGTCGTGCCGGTGGCGGGCGTGTTCGTGACCGTGATGGTCAGGGCACTGCCGCTGAGGAGGCCCGTGCCGATGGCCGTGTTCAGGACCGTTTCCAGATCGGTGCCGGTGGCCGTGCCGCCCTGGCCGCCCGTGACGGTGTAGGACGTCGTGAAGGTGTTGGTGATGGTGGTGCCGAGCTTGTTGGTGGCGGTGGCGACCACAGCGGCGGTGACGTCGGTGGCCAGCAGGGTCACGTTGCCGGTGTTGGTCAGCACGTCGGTGAAGGTCACGGTGGTGCCCGCGGCGACCGTCTTGCTCTGGGTGCTGGTGAGGGTCATGTCGATGACGCTGCCGACCGTGAACTGGCCGACGTTGTTGGTGTCGGTCTTGGTGCCGTCGCCGACGCTGGTGCCGGTGAGGTTGAGCTGGTGGGCGCTGCCTGCCGCGCTGCCGCCCGTGGTGCCTGAGGGAATGCTGTAACGCACGAACACGGTGTTGGAGGCGTCGGCGGCGACGTTGGTGAGGCTGGTCACGAGGGTGTCGCCCGCGTCGTAGCTGCCGACGGTGCCGGTGGCTTTGTTGTCGAGGTAGATGCCCAAGATGTTGGCGCCCTGCGCGGTGGCGTTGGCGGTGATGGCCGCGAGGTTGATGGCATCTGTGCCGTTGCCGGTGTTGGTCACGGTGTACGTCAGGAAGCCGGTCTGGCCGGGGGCGAGGCCCACCGTCTGGCCGGGCGCGGCGGTGGTGCCGTCCGGGGTGATGCTGACGTTGTAGACCTGCTGCACGTTGATCACAACGGGGGTGGAGCTCAGCGTGGTGGTGGTCGTGCCGCCCACCGTGTCGCTGAGTTCGAGGGTGCCAATGTTGCTGATCTGCGTGCCGACGGGGGTGCCGACGGCGGACGCGAGACCAGAGACGAGGAGGGCGGTGAGAAGAAATTTGCGCATGAAAACCTCAGTTGACGCGGATGCGTTGAGAGATGGTGATGGCGCCTTTGAGCGTGCCGAAGTCGTAGCGGACGGCGCGGTACTCGTTGGCGGGGGCAGGCACGGTCTTGGTGACGCTCTGACCGTTCTCGGTGACGGTGACCGTCTTCAGCGGTTGAGCGCTGAAGGGGCCAGTGGCCTTCAAGGCGTAGGTGATGGCGACGCCGCTGCGGCTGGCTTTGGCGCTGCCGGCGATGAAGGTGGTATTGAGAGGCACAGGGACGGTGTAGCGCGCTCCGTCGCGGGCAGTTTCGGGGATGGTCAGGACGCTGCTGCTCTGGAGTACCGAGCCGGGAGCGGCGTTCTTGACGTCCACGAGGCGCTCCACGGTTTTGCCGTCGACCATGCTGGTCAGCACCTGCCGGATGGTCAGCAGCGGCTGGGGGGGGGTGGCCGCAGCAGCAGCCATGCTCAGGGTGGTAATCAGCAGAGTGGTGGTCAGGCGGTTCATCAAGTACTCCTTTGCATTGCTTATGAGGGAGGCAATTCTGTACGGTTAATTGCGCCTTACAGAAAGTACGAATACAGTCGTCATTGCGTTTGCCACCTGGTAAGGTGACTTGCCCTCCATCGCTCTCAATGTTTAAGCAGAAAACGAATTAAGCGGGAACTGTTCATTACGAACTTGGAAGAATGAAGCAAGGAGCGTTTATTAACACTCAGCCCGGTATACCTTTTCAGCTGACTCTATAGAATTTTGTAGATAAAAAAACTACGGTGACAGTTTTTCCACCAGATGACGGGCTGACATCTCATAAGGTCAATAAGTCACTGGACTGTCGAGTGACTTCAACCACGTTAATGTCGAACTTCTTACACCTAGCTTACAGATTGTGTTAAATATCCATCCAGTCGCAAAACTCTCACTGTGGAGTTGAGAGTCAGTCTTTTTTTATGTCTTACGCTTGCTGACCGTTCCTGCTCAGAATTCAGTGGTCGACCACTTATGTTCTACGTCGCTCCAGGCGGCAACTTTCGCAAATTTGAGCTCTTGACTGCGATGGAAACTTGGACAGGCGGGAGTCTTGGAGATGTGCAGACCCCGTCCCCTGCCTGTCCCCACAGGACCCAACTTGCCGTCCAGTTCAGGCGTATGGTTCCTTGCCTCTGTATCGACACTTTCCAGCGCCTGATTGACATTGTCTTGGCGATGATCACTGCCCAAAACGTAATTTCCCCCCATGCCATGGAACAGCAGTGTGGGAGTTAAAAGACGACGCGTATAACGCGGCCTCGGGGACGAGCAACTCACGATGCATGTTTTTCTGACACTCCTCCTGACCCGTGTTTCCCAGGGAAATGGCTTTTGGGTCTTGACCGCACCAACTGGGAGTACAGCGAGTCCCATGTGTAGTTTCAGTTCCACGCTCAGGCTGAGTCTGTTAGTCCAGCGGCTCCCGTTCACTTCTTTAATCGTTGAGGTCGATTAACAGATGGCGTCAAAGGGGTAGGCGCATCTGGTTTGCACAGCCACGTTGACATGCTGCGCCACGCCCCGAGTTGGCCCTCTGCCGCCCACCTGAGCGCGGTCGAGCGCGGATGTCCATGCAACTTTGCCCATTCCAGAACAAGGACCGCAGGTAAAGCCAGACGAGTCTCACGCCACTGAGCGTCATCTGCTCCTTCTTGCGCGGTTTGAGCCGGTAACTCTGTCATGAACTTCTATTGTTAGGGTTGTGTGGAGAGGCGACTTCCAGTGTGAAGGCCTGACTAAAAGCTCGCCGGTGAGGGCAGATCACACAGGTGAGCGGCAAGGTGCAGATCAGCGTCACCTAATGAGATGCACCTTTCACCAGCGTGTGGACCAGACGGGCAAAGCGACGCTTGTGGGGACCAGAGAATAGAGCGTCCTGCCTGTTGTCCATGGAGGCCGGGCTCTACCAATCTCATTGGACTCCAGCGGAACGGCAGACCCTCCATGATGTCTTGACGGAGGGCTGAAGCTGTTGGTCCGTGTTCAGAGAGCTGTTTGGTATGAGAACAGGGGAATGGGACGTCAGGGACGCCCTCATTTCCTTGTTCAACCCAGTCAAGTGTCAGCGGGGGAATACGAGGCCCGCCCCCTGTTCCGAGGAGCTTCCATTAATCACATTGCTGAGCAGCTCACTCAAGGGCACCAAACGATCTCCCGGCCCAGTGGGCAATTGGTGACCTTGCTCATCCGTCATAGAGGGCAAGTGACTCTCCACCCTGTACAGGCGGATGAATCGCTGGAGATCATTGTGTTGGTTCGGCTTAAAGGGCGGTGGCTGCTGCACCGCATCAAGGCGGTTCGGAAAGAGCGCTATCTGATTGTCAATGCCCGCGATCACAAGAATGGCTGGATTTCATGGACACAGGTCAAGGGCGTCAAACTATGAGCTCTCGACCTGAGCACTATCAATGCCGGATTCAGAGAAGAGCAAACGTGCAAAAGGGAAGGCACTTGCAAAGGCGAGAGGGCTGTGATGGACACGGTATTTTCTTGTTGCAAAACCCTATTGCTTTTGTGCTTCTTTTTGCCAGAGGGTTTTTGTGTGTTGAGCAGAGCTGTGGGAAGCTGTGCTTGTCACTCCCCCTCGAGCCATCAAGCCTGTTAAGGTTTTTGACCCCCCAAGGTCGG
>NZ_KB899731.1 GCF_000378445.1 Deinococcus aquatilis DSM 23025
GGCCACCTTCGCGGATGGCGAAGCGCAGGCCTTCTTCCATGGCGATGGGCTTGATCAGCTCGACCACAAACGTCACGTTATCGCCGGGCATCACCATTTCCACGCCTTCGGCCAGTTCCACCACGCCCGTCACGTCCGTCGTGCGGAAGTAGAACTGAGGACGGTAGCCCCCGAAGAACGCGCTATGACGTCCACCCTCGTCCTTGGACAGGATGTACACGCTCGCTTCGAACTTGGTGTGCGGCTTGATGCTGCCGGGCTTGGCCAGCACCTGACCACGCTCGACATCGTCACGCGCCACGCCACGCAGCAGCACGCCCACGTTGTCGCCCGCCATGCCCGAATCCAGCAACTTGCGGTGCATTTCGATTCCCGTCACGGTGGTCTTCTTGGTGTCGCGCAGACCGATGATTTCCACATCGTCCTGCACCTTGACGATTCCGCGTTCCACACGGCCGGTCGCCACGGTGCCACGTCCGGTGATGGTGAACACGTCTTCGACGGGCATCAGGAAGGTCTTGTCGGTGTCGCGCTCGGGGGTGGGGATGTAGCTATCGACAGCGTCCAGCAGTTCCCAGATGTAGTCGACCCACTTGTTGGTGCCGCGGGCCATCTTGGGATCGGCGACCAGGGCGTCGAGGGCCTGCAGAGCGCTGCCCTTGATCACGGGCAGGTCGTCGCCGGGGAACTCGTACTTGGAGAGCAGCTCGCGCACTTCCATTTCGACGAGTTCGAGCAACTCTTCGTCATCGACCATGTCGACTTTGTTCATGAACACGACGATGTGGGGCACGCCGACCTGCTTGGCGAGCAGGATGTGCTCGCGGGTCTGGGGCATGGGGCCGTCAGCGGAGGAGACGACCAGGATGGCGCCGTCCATCTGGGCTGCACCGGTGATCATGTTTTTGACGTAGTCGGCGTGGCCGGGGCAGTCGACGTGGCTGTAGTGACGGGCCGCGGTGTTGTACTCGACGTGGGCGGTGTTGATGGTGATGCCACGGGCCTTTTCTTCGGGGGCCTTGTCGATCTGATCGTAGCGCTGGGTTTCGATGCTCGGATCAGCCGATGCGGCGGTGAAGGTGATCGCCGCCGTCAGGGTGGTTTTGCCGTGGTCAACGTGTCCAATCGTGCCCACGTTCACGTGGGGCTTCGTGCGCTCAAACGTTCCCTTTGCCATGATCTGTACTCCCTCCAAGAGGTGGATTCACACGCAAAACCGGCCCTTTGATCGGGTCTCCCCCGCGCATACCGCAGGGTTCGGGTGGTGTGTTCCCACATTGGGTTGATTCTCGCCAGGGCAGTGTCCCACCATGCTGGCACGCTGCACCGGAACCGCGCGGAAGAAATTACCCGCGAAAGCTCACGGCGCACCGACTAAAAATTCTACCTAAAAAATGCTCAGGGTTCAAGGCCCACTTCATTTGGTGTTGAGGAGAGCTGCCAGATCAGGGAGGACGCTCAGCTGGTGGGCGCTCGAATCAACCGTCAAACAGAGTCAAACCTGTGGCAACGATCAGAAGTGCTCCAGCTTCCGCCGCGTTCCTGCGGGTCAGCAGGCACTGAAGTTCGCGCAGAGACCCACGCCGAAAGACGAGCTGACAGGCTATACAGAACCTCTCTTACACGGCGGCGGTACAGGTCACGGGTGGCCTCGTGTCAAACACGTCATGGTTCGACAGGGAGACTATCTAGGTATCAGAAGAGAGCCGGAGCGTTTGCCCCTGCCGCTCCAGCCTACAGGTCGGCGTAATTTTGCTGCTTCTGGGCAAGCCACACGGCAGCGTAGGCGTCATCTCCAAACCAACGTTGTCCTTACTTGCTGGCGTAGGCCTGCACTTCTTTGTCAAATGCGCCGATCAGCATAAAGACGCCCAATACGGTGCCGATGGGAAACAGCAGCAGACTCAGCACGCCGATGACGATGCTGGAGACGCGGCCCCAGCTTCGGCCTTCCAGCAGAGCGCGGCGGGTGAAATACAGCAGCAGCACGATGGCAGACGTGATGAAGAAGGAAACCCACAGCACGGTGGTAATCAGCTCGGGCGACATGGGCGCGACCGTGGAACCCAACATGCTTTCCATCTGGCGCACCGTGTCATTGATGGTGTCGCCGGAAAAGGGCAGCGTCAGAAGTGAAATCGCGTTGTAGATCAGACCAATCAGCAGCGGCGTGGTCACGAAGGTCAGCCGTGCAGGACGGGCAATGGTGGGCGGGGGCGTAGGCAAACTCATCTCTTCCAGCCTAGCCCATTAAGGAGCAGCAAGAAGAAGGCCGCCCTGCCCGAAACGAACAGTGAGCGGCTACAGGGCAAAACGGTCTAGCGACTGGCGAAACGCTGCACTTCAGGATCGAATGCGCCGATCAGGATAAAAATGCCCAGAATGGTGCCAACAGGGAAATTGAGCAATCCCAAAATGGCGATCACGATGGCCGCAATTCTGGCCCAGCCTCTCCCCTGCCCCACTGCCCGGTACGTAAAGAATACGAATACCGCCCAAGCCGCCGCGAAGATGAAACTGACCCAGAGGGTCGCGCCCGTGAATATCCTCAGGATTCCCAGTTGATCGGACGTGATCCCATTCGTTGGGTCGGTGGCCGCAGCACCGAGAATTGTATTGACGAAGGGAGCCAGAAAAGGCAGGAGAAGCAGGCCCAATAACTGCAAGATAAACATGATCAAGAGTGGTGTAGTAACCCAGGACAGTTTTTGCGGCTTCATGGCATCAAAGTAACATGGAGAAACAACATGATTGAGAACAAATCAAAGGCCCCCACCAGTGAAGGCAGGGGCCATTGGAAATTGCTAAAGCTGTGTGCTTACTTCTTCATCAACTGTTGAGCGATGTTATTGGGCACCTGGCTGTAGTGATCGAAGAACATGGAGTAGCTGGCGCGGCCCTGCGTCATGGAACGCATGTCGGTGGCGTAGCCGAACATTTCGCTGAGGGGCACGAAGGCGCGAACGATCTGCGCGTTGCCACGGGCTTCCATGCCCTGAATCTGACCACGGCGGCTGTTGAGGTCGCCGATGATGTCGCCCATGTAGTCGTCAGGCACGGTCACTTCGACGCGCATGATCGGCTCGAGGAGGGCAGGTGCGCCCTTCTGAACGGCTTCCTTGAGGGCCATCGATCCGGCGATCTTAAACGCCATTTCGGAGGAGTCCACTTCGTGGTAGGAGCCGTCGTACAGGCTGACTTTCATGTCCACGACGGGGAAGCCCAACATGGGGCCGCTCTGCATGGCTTCTTCGATGCCCTTCTGAGCAGGGTTCACGAACTCGCGGGGCACGGTGCCGCCCACGACGGCGTTCTCGAAGATAAAGCCCGCGCCGGGTTCCAGCGGCTCGGCCTTGATCTTGACGTGACCGAACTGGCCGCGTCCACCCGACTGACGGACGAACTTGCCTTCCACATCTACGGCGCGGGTGATCGTTTCGCGGTAGGCGACCTGAGGTGCGCCCACGTTGGCATCCACTTTGTACTCGCGCTTCAGGCGATCAACGAGGATTTCGAGGTGAAGCTCGCCCATGCCCGAGATGGTGGTCTGGCCGCTTTCCTGATCGGATTCCACGCGGAAGGTGGGATCTTCTTCGGCCAGCTTCTGAAGGCCAATGCCCATTTTTTCCTGGTCGGCTTTGGTCTTGGGTTCGATGGCCAGCTTGATCACAGGCTCCGGCACGTCGATGCTTTCCAGCAGCACGCGGTCATCGCCGTCACCGATCAGGGTGTTGCCCGTTCCGGCGTCCTTCAGGCCGATCACTGCGCCGAGTTCGCCTGCACGCAACTCGGTCACTTCTTCGCGGCTGTTGGCGTGCATACGCAGCAGACGGCCCACGCGGTCACGCTTTTCCTTGGTGGCGTTGTACACGTAGCTGCCCGACTGCATGGTGCCCGAGTAGATGCGCACGAAGGTCAGGCGACCCACGTAGGGGTCGGCCATGATCTTGAACGCCAGCGCGGCCAGCTTGCCGTCAGGGTCAGCGGGGAACTCGACGGTCTCTTCGCTGTCTTCGAGCTTGCCCTTGATGGCGGGAACTTCCAGCGGGCTGGGCAGGTAATCCACCACGGCGTCGAGGAGGAGCTGTACGCCCTTGTTCTTCAGAGCGCTTCCGCACAACACAGGGAAGATGCGCTTTTCGATGGTGCCCTTGCGGATGGCCTTGACCATTTCTTCGACGGTGGGTTCTTCACCTTCGAGGAACTTCATCATCACGTCTTCGTCGACTTCGGCGGCAGCCTCGATCAACTGAGCACGCATCTCGCGAACCTTATCCATGTACTGCTCGGGGATGTCGGATTCGGTGATGTCGGTGCCGAGGTCGTTGGTGTAGGTGTGGGCACGCTGGCGAACGAGGTCGATGATTCCCTTGAAGTCGCTTTCCTGACCCATGGGGTACTGGATAGGCGCAGGAATGGCACCCAGACGCTCTTTGATGTCGCTCAACACGAGTTCAAAGCTTGCGCCGGTCTTGTCCATCTTGTTGGAAAACGCGATGCGGGGCACGCCGTAACGGTCAGCCTGACGCCAGACGGTTTCGGACTGAGGCTCGACGCCCTGAGAGGAGTCGAACACGGCAACTGCGCCGTCGAGCACGCGCATGGAACGCTCGACTTCGATGGTGAAGTCCACGTGTCCGGGCGTGTCGATGATGTTGACGGTGTACTCTTCGCCCGTGGCGCTGTGCTTCCACTTGGCGGTGGTGGCGGCGGCGGTGATGGTGATGCCGCGCTCGCGCTCCTGCTCCATCCAGTCCATCGTGGCTGCGCCGTCGTGCACTTCGCCGATGTTGTGCGTGCGTCCGGTGTAGTACAGGATGCGCTCGGTGGTGGTGGTTTTGCCTGCATCGATGTGCGCGGCAATCCCAATATTGCGGAAGTGGTTAAGGTAGGTCTGGGATTTGGTGGTCATATGACTCCCTGATTCTGATGGGCAACGCGTCTCGTCACCGCAGTGTTGACACAATTCTGGGTTGATCCAGGTCTAGCCCGAACTAACTGGCGATAAGAATTTCAGCAAAAAAAGATGGGACAGCGAGGCTGATGCGCCGCTGTCCATCTTCTTCCCCATTTGGGCCGCCTCGCAGCGGCGCAAGGGTGGGGTGGTCTTACCAGCGGTAGTGCGCGTAGGCGCGGTTGGCTTCTGCCATGCGCTCGATGTCGTCTTTCTTCTTGATGGCTCCGCCACGGCCCTGTGCGGCGTCCATGATTTCACCGGCGAGGCGCTCGATGGCGGTGCGCTCGGGGCGACCATCCACGGCGCTGATCATCCAGCGGAGGGTCAGGCTCTGCTGACGGCGTACGCTGACTTCGACGGGCACCTGATAGGTGCTGCCACCCACGCGGCGGCTACGAACTTCGACGCGGGGCTTGATGTTGTCAAACGCCTGCTTGAAGACTTTCAGAGGCTCCTGACCGGTACGCTCCTGAACGAGGCGGCAGGCCCCGTAGAAGATGCGGCTGGCAAGGTTCTTCTTGCCGTCTTCCATGATGCGGTTGATGATGGCGCTGACCAACACGTCCTGATACACCAGGTCGGGCTGGATGGGGCGCACTTCTGCTTGGCGGCGACGTGCCATGTTGACTCCTTAAAAACGCCTGTAATCAGGCAAACTGAGATTGGAACTGATGCATTGGCCTCACCTCTAGCCCGCTTGGGCCATACCAGAGGGGGACGGAATCCAGTCGGTGGAGCGCCGAGGTTGCCCCAGCGCTGCTACACCGCGCCGGATTTACTTCTTCTTGCCGCCGGTGGCAGGTGCGCCCTTGCCAGCCGCTCCCGCTTTGGGCTTCTTGGTGCCGTACTTGGAGCGGCTCTTGTTGCGGTCCTTCACGCCCTGGGTGTCGAGGCTACCGCGCACGATGTGATAACGCACACCGGGCAAGTCCTTCACACGACCGCCGCGAATCAAGACGACGCTGTGTTCCTGAAGGTTGTGGCCTTCGCCGGGGATGTACGCCGTCACTTCAAACTGGCTGCTGAGGCGGACACGGGCGATTTTACGAAGCGCCGAGTTGGGCTTTTTGGGCGTCGTGGTCTTAACGACCGTGCAAACGCCACGGCGGAAGGGGCTGCCTTTGAGGGCAGGAACTTTGCTCTTCTTCTGAAGCGCGGTGCGCCCCTTACGAAGCAGTTGCTGGGTGGTAGGCAGGGTAAATCACTCCTCTGTAGAGCCAAATGAAACGTCTGAGATTGCGTGCGTCGGGTCCCGCCCACTCCTGGGGGCAGGTTCGGGTTGGCAGTCAAGCCTGAGGTGATCTGCGCGTATTTAAGCGGGCCGCTGGCTCGGAAAAGCCTTCAGCATCGGCCTCCTTGCAGGGCCAAACATTCCTAAACCGCGCGTGCCGAGAAACCCACCGGTGCAACCCTGTACCGGGGCAGTTTTCAACCGAAGTAGCATAGCGCGGAAAGAGGTAGGGACGCAAGACATCCAGTGCTGTCGAGATTATACGGATTCCGTACGATTCCCGTAGAGTCGGAACCCCACTGCCTGTTCATCCATCTCCAGGAATCCATATCTTTTCCCACTCGCTCTGCTCGGATTAAACACCGTGCTTTTCGGTGTTCAATCGGAATCCGTAATTACAGCCTAGTTTCTCAGGTCATCTTCCTCTCTCTACCCCGCCGATTCCCCCGCTTTCCCCTCTTCATCTACCCAAATCCGCGCCGCACCGAAGCGTACATCCAGCTTCAGGCCCGCTAAATACGCCTGCAAAGAGTCGGGCAATTCGGCCACGGTGAAGGGCGTGCGGGGCGCGGCCACCAGACGGTAAAGGCCCACCTCCCCCGGAATATGGTCATAGACGTAGGCTCCCCGACGTTGGGGCGGCGTCAGGTGTTCGTCGAAACCGCCAGCAGGCGCGTTGGGTTCCTCGTTTTCGGGGCGAACGTCGATCCAGACGTGCAGAGTTTCCAGCAGTTCCTCGGAGGCGAGGGCGGCGGCGGGAACGGTGGGATCGCCTGCCGCGAGAAACTGGGCGACATGGCCCGCCTCGTCTGCGGCGAACCAGTCGAACTCCACGTCCGTAATTTCCTCGCGAGTAATGATGGTGTGCGCGGCGAGGTCTGGATTCACGTTCAGCCTGTCTGTTCTGGTCATACCGATCCCTGTATCATACTGACCCAAAGATCACACCGATCCCAGCGCTGCCGATACCACCTCGCGGGCTTCTTCCATCACCGTTTGCAGGTGGTCTGCGCCCCGGAAGGATTCGGCGTAGATCTTATACACGTCCTCGGTGCCGCTGGGACGGGCCGCGAACCAGGCCTGATCGGTGGTGACTTTCAGGCCGCCGATGCCTGCCCCGTTGCCGGGGGCGCGGGTCAGCTTGCCCGTGATCGGGTCGCCGCCCAGCGTGGTGGCCGTGACCTGTTCGGGCGACAGACTGCCCAGAATCTTCTTCTGTGCAGCGTTGGCGGGGGCATCCTGACGGTCATAGGCGGTTGCGCCGTAGCGCTCGGTGAGGGCCACAAAACGCTCTCCCGGCGTCTGTCCGGTTTTGGCGGTCATCTCGGCGGCCAGCAGTCCTGGAATCAGGCCATCCTTGTCGGTGCTCCACGCGCCGCCGTTCATTCGCAGGAAGCTCGCGCCCGCCGATTCCTCGCCGCCGAAGCCCAGCGAGCCGTCCAGCAATCCCTCCACGAAGTATTTGAAGCCCACCGGAACTTCGACCAAACGCCGCCCGATGCCCGCTGCCACGCGGTCTATCAGGGCACTGGAGACCAGCGTTTTGCCGATGCCCGCCTCTGGCCGCCAGCCGGGGCGATTCTGGAACAGATATTCGATCATGACGGCCAGATAATGGTTGGGGTTCAGCAACCCCGAAGCTGTGACGATGCCGTGACGGTCTGCGTCGGGGTCGTTGCCGATGGCGACATCGAAATCATCTTTGAGGCGCAGCAGGCTCGCCATCGCGTAGGGGCTGGAGCAGTCCATTCTGATTTTGCCGTCGCGGTCTACGCTCATAAAGGCAAAACGCGGGTCGACCACTTCATTGACGATCTTGAGGTTCAGGTTGTACTGCGCCTGAATCGCTTCCCAGACGGGCAGGCTGCTGCCACCCAGCGGATCGACGCCGATGCGAACGCCGCTGTGACGGATGGCGTCCAGATCCACGACTTCGGGCAACTGATCCACGTAGGGCGTGATGAAATCGAAGGTTTCGAGGGCTTCCATCGCCTCGGCCAGGGTCACGCGTTTCACGTCGCGCAGCCCGTTTTCCAGAATGGCATTGGCGCGGGCCTGCACCACACCCGTCACATCGGTATCGGCGGGGCCGCCGGAAGGGGGGTTGTACTTGAATCCGCCGTCCTGGGGAGGATTGTGGCTGGGCGTGATCACGATGCCGTCGGCCAAATTGCTGCCTCCGGCGCGGTTGTGGCCCAGGATGGCGTGACTGATCAGGGGCGTGGGCGTAAAGACTCCGGGCTGCACGCACACCCGCACGCCATTGGCGACCAGGACCTGAAGCGCCGTGATCCAGGCGGGTTCGCTGAGGGCATGGGTATCGAGGCCCATAAACAGCGGTCCCGTGATGCCCGCAGAGGCGCGGTGCTCGGCCACCGCCTGCGTGACGGCCAGAATATGCGCCTCGTTGAATGAGCCGTTGGTGCTGGTGCCCCGGTGCCCGCTGGTGCCGAACGCTACGCGCTGGAGGGGATTGGACACGTCTGGGCGGGTCTCGTAATAGTGCGCCACCAGACGCGGAATGTTGGTCAGCAGGGATTGCGGGGCTGTACGGCCAGCCAGCTCACTGAGGGTCATGCGTCAGTTTAAGACAGGAAACCTTGCTGGGCTTTGTGAAGAAATCAATCTGCGCTATACAGCGTAACGCACCCCGCAAAACCCCCTGCCCCTCCCCTGTTACGCTACAGACATGCGGGAATTTTTGAACGACTGGTGGCGACTGCTCAAGCTGATTGTCGGTTCACTGGCTATTCCGGTGGTGCTGTGGCTGCTGCTGGTCTGGGCAGGCGTACTGCGTTAGAGCCTCCTCCGGGAGTGGCTCATTCAGAAGTAAAGCTGCCCTATGAACCTTGGGCTATAAATCCTACCCGTGTTTCTGCCGGGTGCTCCAAAATTCAGGCATCTGGGCGATGGTTTCCCGTCGGCGATGGAGGACTTCCCAACTGCGTGCGGCGCAACTCGGCCATTCTTACGTCGTTGCGGCCCTGCCGTTTGGCAACGTACATGGCGGCGTCGGCGCGGGTCAGAATGTCGTCGGGATGGTCACCGGGTCGGGCGGTGGCAACTCCGAAACTGGCGGTCAGGCCGCCGACTGCGCCGTAGCGTTGTTCATGCAGTTGGGCACGCAGCAGGTCCAGCATGGCCCGCACCTGCAAGGCGGGCAGCGGGGGCAGCACCAACAAAAACTCCTCGCCCCCCCACCGGGCAGCCAAACCATCTGGGGGCAAATGGCTACTGGCCGCCTTCGAGACGCCTTTGAGCACGAGGTCGCCCGTAGCGTGCCCGTGCTGATCATTCACAGACTTGAAGTGATCAAGGTCGAACAGGACCAGGGTGAAAGGCTCCCTGCGGGCATACAGGGCGGCCAGATGCTCCTCGGCGGCACGGCGGTTGGCTAACCCGGTGAGCGCGTCGGTATAGGCGGCGGCACGTGCGGCCAGCAATTGCGTGCGCTGAAAGCTGAAGGTGGCCTGAACGGCGACCATCACGCCGCCCCCCAAAAGGTACTGGGCCACCGCTCCTACCAGACGCGGATTTGGCCCGTTCAACAACAGTTGGTACAGGTGCACCCCACAGATCAGGGCCGACAGGCCGAACAGGCCTCCCGCCACCCACACGGCGCGGCGGGCCGGAAAGGTCAGGAAGGCGGAGGCGTACAACACCGCGAACCAGTACGTGTTTTCACTCAGGGCGTTGTACACCGGGACGAATACCCGGAACTGCTGATTCAGGGCCAACAAAAAGTAGGCGGAGGTCGCGATGTAAATCATGCGGAAGGCCAGGCGCAGGCTGATGCGGTGCAGAGTCAGGCTCAGATCGAGGCAGATCAGTAGCAGGGCCAGCAGCGGCAAGGCCACCCTGTCCAGAGGATCGAAATTGGGGGCCTGAACCCAGAGCGCCGCTCCCACACCCAGCGTGCCCAGCAGCGTCAGTACCATGAACATCCGGCGCTGTGTCAATGTCCAGCGTTCGCCTTCGGAAGCGGGAAGCACGCGAGACGATTTCACAGGCCACCTCTCAGAATGGGGCGGGGCAGAGTCCGGCAGCAGCTGAGAAACTGATTCAAAGAGGCCTCGAGTGTAGTATGAAGTTACCTTAAGCAATTCTACAACCAGACAACTTATGACGTGCCGCTTTTACATAGAGTACTGCACAGATAAAGCCCCACAAATAAAAGATGGCAAATGATGCCACTCAGAGAAGCCAGACTGCAATCTTCGTAGCGACACTTCCCTAACTTGCTACCTCATGGTGAACCCGGCAGCGGGCTTCATAGCTCTCCTGTGCCCCCACCAGCACAACGGGATCATCGAAACGGGCCGGACGGTCTCCGATCAGGCGCTGAGAACGGGTCGCCGGAGCGCCGCAGACCGTGCAGATGGCCGTCAGTTTCTCCACACTTTCGGCACGGGCCAGAAGTTCGGGCATGGGGCCAAAGGGTTCGGCGCGGAAATCGAGGTCCAGTCCGGCCAGAATGACCCGCACGCCCTGATCTGCCAATTCCAGCGCCAATGGCACGAGATCGGTTCCAAAAAACTGCACCTCGTCTATGCCCACCACATCGGGCAGCACGCCACCGGGCAGGCCCAGAAGAGTCGCCTCGCTGCCGCCGTCCAACGCCAGATTGCTGCGAATGCCCGCCGCATCGCGCACGGCCACAGCATCGACGGTACGCCCCGCATGGCTTGCCACTGCCGACAGGTGGTAACGGTCATCCAGCAGAGGCTTGAAGACCCTGACCCGCTGCCGCGCGATCACCGCCCGCGTGACGCGGCGAATCAGTTCCTCGCTTTTGCCGCTGAACATGGGGCCGACAATGACCTCTAGGTGGCCGCCGTGATAGGGGGACTTGAGCACGCGGCCAAGTATAGGGGGCGCTTTGCGCGGTGAGTGGGAGGTGGATTGTGGAACGTGGGAAAAGCGCGGATGGGTTATCGGCTGTGGGCTGTGGGTTGTCGAAAAAACCAAAGCACGTAACCCCTTCTCTACCCGCTTTTGACCTTCCCACTCACCACTGACCACTACCCACTTACCGTTTTTTCACTTCTGCACGATCCACTTGTTCAGCAATTTCTGATATTCCCCGTTGGCTTTCATTTTGGTGAGGGTGCGGTTGGCGGCGGCAGCCAGATCGCTGTTTTTGGCAAAGGCGATACCGTAATCCTCAGCGGCGAGGGCGGCTCCGGCCTGTGCAAATTGCCCCGGCAGGCGCTTTTGCAGGTCGGTCACGGTGGGGGCGTCTCCGATCAGGGCGGCGATTCGGCCTGCACGCACATCGGCCAGACCAGCGGCAAAGTCGTCGTAGACCTTCAGGACTGCGCCCTTGGGCTTCAGCACGTCGCCTGCCACGTATTGCCCGGTGGTATTGGCCTGCACGCCGATGGTCTTGCCCTTCACGTCGGCGGGCCAGGCGAACTTGCCGGGATTGCCGCCACGCACGATAAATACCTGTGCACTGCGGTAGTAAGGCTGGCTGAAGCTGACGACTTTGGCCCGCTCGGCGGTGATCGTAATGGCACTCATCGCCATATCCACGCGCCCAGACGTGACCGACTGCGGCATCAGCGCCCCGAATCCCACCGCCCGGATCTCCAGCTTGACGCCCAGATCGCGGGCCACGGCGCGGGCAATATCGATGTCGAAGCCCTGAAACTGGCCGTCTGGCCCCTTGAATTCAAAAGGATTGAAGGTGGGATCGGTGCCCAGCACCAGCACACCTTTGGCCTTGACCTGCGCGACGGTGGTCGCCACGGCAGAAGAGGAAAGCAGGAGAGCCGACAGCAGCAAGGCGGGTTTCATTCCTCCAGCATAAGCACCGCGCAGGTAGGCGGTACGCTACCCACATGGACATCCCCGCCCCCCTGCCCTGGCCCGCGCCCAGCGATTTTGTGCATGGGGGGCCTGTGCCGCCGCCCGCCCAGTGGACCCGGCCCGGTGTGGTCATGACTTTCAATCTGGAATGTCCGGGCTGCGTCTCTCGCGGGATTCCCTTTCTGAAGCGCCTGCACGCCGAATTTGGAGAACGGGCGGAGATACTGGCGCTGCACACCAGCCTCGGCCACCGCCTGCTGGAGCGGGCCGACGTAGAACCCACGCTGATTCGTTTTGCCCAGCACTTTGCCCGCCTGCCTTTTCCGGTGGCGCTGGACCTGAGCGGCGAGGTGGCCCGTGCGTGGCAGACGGAGGGCACACCTCATACCTTGGCATTCGCAGCGGGCGGAGAACTGATCAGGAGCGTCTACGGCAGTCAGGACAACGCCCAAACGCGGCTGTGGTATTTGCTGGAAGAAGAGGTGCAGGGACAACAGGGAGCGGCGAGATGACGCAGGCACCGGGAATAGAGCGCTGGATGCTGGAAGCGCCGCGTGTGAAGCTGCCCGCATCGGCACTGGACGCCTTCCAGACAGCTTTTCAGACCCGCGACCTGACTCTTTTGCCGCCGGGTGTGCCCCGCTGGTTGTTTCTGGAATGGCTGGCGCGTGAAGGCTGGCTGCTGCACGGTTCTCCCCGCGCCGATATTCAGACGTTCGAGGCCCGTACTCCCCATGATCTGAGCGGCGACCCTTTCAGCGGGCGCACGGGTGTATTTGCCAGCTCGGATGGCCTGTGGGCGCTGATGTACGCCCTACGCGACAAAACTCGGGTCAAGCGGATGCTGAATATGGCCCTGCAACGGCGCGGGGAAACAGGCCAGTGGTCTACGGTGCGCTACTTTTTATCGCTGGCTCCGCATGACCGGGGCGGCGAAGTGCAGCCGAGAGTGCAGCCGACAGACGGCAGGGCGCTGCTCAGGCCCGGCAGCGTCTATGTCTTGCCACCGGGGGGCTTTGAGCAGATACCGCCTTACGTGTGGCCCGGCGTGGGCGAAGTGCAAGAGCCGCAATGGATCAACCCCAACCCAGTGCGTCCCGTGCTGCGCGTGCCGCTGTCTCCCGCCGACTTTCCTTTGGCTGTGCGGACTCACCACGCCGACACCATTGACGCCCGCTGCGAGGCCGACCCCTGGGGTTTTCCTTGGTTAGATTGAGACTGTGGCTCGATTCAGACCACGCCGCAGGCAGAAGCGGGAGAGAATGACCGCGTGACCCCGCCTTCAACTTCCACCCGGCCTGCCCGCCTGCATACCCTGCTTTCGCTGAGTGCCGCCGACGCACTGGGTGCGGCCACTGAATTCAAAACGCCCGACGCGATCCGCTCCCGCTACGGCCAGACTTTTCCCGATTATCAGCCGGGCAGTGTGTTCGGCTTTGCCCCCGGCGAGGCCACCGACGACAGCCAGATGGTGGCCGCGACCCTGCTGGGATATGCCAGAGGAACGGGGCTGGAAGGCGTGCTGGCGGGCCTGCAAGACTGGATTGCCACCGGGCCGCCCGATGTGGGCAACCTGACCCGTGACGCGCTACACAGCAAAGCCTTGGACGGCGGCGCACGCGCCTGGGCAGGCAGCAACTTTCAGAGTGCGGGCAACGGCGGCCTGATGAGAATCGCAGCGGTCTGGATTGCTGGATGCAGTGTGGATAAAGACGGCGGCAAGGCGTTGGCCCACGAATCAGCGGCGGTCACGGCCCTGACCCACACCGACCCGCGCTGCGTACACGCCAGCGTGTTTTTGACGGCCTTTCTGGAAGCGCTGCACGCTAGAACCGAGTACACCAACGCAGCAGAACTGGCCCTGAAGGTGATGGACAGCATAGACGCCCGCGCTGTGCTGCTGGACCGGGACATCTTCACGGTCAACGGCATGGAAGCCAACGCCACCTTTCATGCCCAGGACCGCGACGCCCGCACCCAGGTTCGTGCCCGCGTGCGCGACGGCCTGGCAGGAAAAATCCACTCCCAGAGCGGCTACGTGCTGGATACCCTGCAAGCGGCAGTGGCCCATGCCCGCGCCGAATCCTGGCAGGCCTGCGTGGAACCCGCCGTGCTGCTGGGCAACGACAGCGACACGGTGGCCTGCGTGGTGGGCGCGATTGTCGGGGCGCGGGGGCTGGAGGTGCCGCCCCATCTGCTGCCCCCCTTGCGACTGGGCCATTCGTGGGCAGGCTGGCAGAGGGAGTGGAGTTGTGTGGAGCGGTTCGGGGAATTGGTGGGGTAAGGGGCAGCGCATGACTGAACCCGAATTCCTTGACCTTGTGAAGCTCAATCCGGTCAATGCGGCCATTCTGAAGCGCCTGCCACAGCTCGAACCGTTCGCGCCGCAGGTTCATCTGGTCGCCGGGGCCATGTTCCAGACGGTGTGGAATGTGCAGAGTGGACAGGCACCGCAGGCGGGTATCCGCGATTACGACCTGTTCTATTGGCACCCAGACACCAGTTACGGGGCTGAGGACGCCGTGATTCGCCGCGCAGCCGACCTGTTGGGCGACCTCGGCGTGCGGATCGAGGTCCGAAATCAGGCCCGTGTCCACCTCTGGTTCAGAGAAAAATACGGCCTGTCGCGCCCGCCTCTGGGCAGTGCCCGCGACGGTGTGCTGCAATTTCTGGTGGAATGCACCTGTGTGGGCGTGGACGCGTGGGGCAACCTGTATGCGCCTTACGGCCTGCACGACCTCTCAGCGGGTGTGCTGCGGTGCAATGCCCTGAACCACACTCCTGAACTGTACGCGGCCAAAGCCGACGATTACCGCCAGCGTTGGCCCTGGTTACGGGAAGCCGAATGAATCAGCCCGGATGACGCGAATCGGCAAAGCTCTGCTGGGCGCTGAAATCTCCGCGTAGTTTTTCGTACTGGCCGTCCTCGCGCAGTTCCCAGGAGCCGCGTGTGTCGGCCCATTCGGTGTTCAGGATGCGCAAAAACTGATCGCGGTGAGTATCGTCCAGCACGGGCGCAATGACTTCGACGCGGCGGTCCAGATTGCGGCTCATCCAGTCGGCACTGCCGAAATACACCTCAGGCTGACCCGCGTTGCCAAAAGCGTAGATGCGGGCGTGTTCCAGATAGCGCCCCAGCAGACTGCGAACGCGAATGGTTTCCGACAGACCCGGCAGGCCCGGACGCAGGCAGCACACGCCGCGCAAGATCAGTTCTATCCGCACGCCTGCGCCCGCCGCCCGGTAAAGCGCCTCGATCATGCCGGGGTCGGTCAGTTGGTTGACCTTGATGCGTGCCCAGGCTTCATGTCCAGCGCGGGCGTGGTCGGCCTCGCGGTCCAGCAGCATCTCAAATCCGCTGCGGGCGGTGTCGGGGGCCACCAGCAGGTGGGTGTATTCCGCCTCGGCGTACCCGGTGAGGTGGTTGAACAGTTCGGCAATATCGGCCCCCAGATTCGGGTCGGCACTCAGCAGGCTCAGATCGGTATACAGGCGGGCGGTCTTGGGGTTGTAGTTTCCGGTGCCCACATGCACGTAACGCCGCAACCCGCCTTCCTCGCGCCGCACGATCATGGTCACTTTGGCGTGGGTCTTGAGGCCCGCCATGCCGTACACCACATGCGCCCCCGCACGCTCCAGCTTGCGTGCCCAACTGATATTGCGCTGCTCGTCGAAGCGGGCCTTGAGTTCGATCAGGGCCACCACCTGTTTGCCGTTTTCGGCAGCGGTTCGCAGTGCGCCCAGCAACCGGGGGTCGTCGCCCGTGCGGTAGAGGGTCTGCTTGATCGCCAACACCTGCGGATCACGCGAGGCTTCTTCCAGAAAGTTCAGCACGTTGGAAAAGCTGTCGTAAGGATGGTGCAGCACCACGTCGCCCCGGCGGATGGTGTCGAACATGCCGCCTTCCTCGTCGCCGTCGAGATCGGGCACGGCAGCCACGAAGTCGGGGAAGGCCAGGTCGGGGCGCTTGACGGGCAGGCCCATCAGGTCGGCGGTTCCCAGCGGGCCTTCCAGCATAAAAATGTCTTTGTGATCCAGCCGCAGCCGCTCCTGCAAAAAGGTGATGATCTCGGCGGGCGTCTCGCGCATCATTTCCAGACGCACCGCAGACCCGAACCGGCGGCGGCGCAGGCCGTCTTCGATGGTTGCCAGCAGGTCCTCGGCTTCCTCTTCCTCGAACTCGTAATCGGTGTTGCGGGTCACGCGGAACACGTGCGCGGCCAGCACATTCCGGCCCTTGAACAGCTCACCGATATGGGCGGCGATCACGTCTTCCAGCAGCAGCAGCGAGTCACCAACAGGCACGATGCGCGGCAGCACGCCCACCGGAATCTTCACGCGGGCAAAATCGGGGTCTTCGCCCTCTCCGGCGTCCAGCAGCACGGCCAGATTCAGGCTCAGGTTGCTGAGGTAAGGAAAGGGATGGCTGGGATCGACCACCAGCGGCGTCAGCACGGGCTGGATTTCGGAGAGGTAATGCTCTCGCAGTTGCGCCCGCGCCCGCTTGCCCAGATCGGGCACCCGCACCAGCCGCACGCCCTCGGCCGCCAGATCACGCAGGGTTTTGCGGGCCGCCTTCTCTATCTCGCGCAACATGGTATGCGTCCGGTCACGCACGATATCCAGCGTCTCACGCGGAGACAATCCATCGGGTCCGGGAGTCTGCACGCCCGCCGCGATCTGGCGATGCACGCCCGCCACGCGCACCATAAAAAATTCATCGAGGTTGCTGCCGCAGATGGCCGCGTATTTCAGGCGCTCCAGCGGCGGATTGCGCCTGTCGCGGGCTTCCGAGAGAACGCGCTCATTGAAGGCCAACCAAGACAACTCGCGGTTCAGAAACGGGCTGTCGGCGTTTGCCACCGTGGACATGGTGCGGATGGCAGGAGTCAGTGTGTCGGGCGCGGCTGCGGCCTTGGCGACCTTTTTACCTGCTGCCTTGCCGGGACTTTTGCGGCGGCCTCGCTGCTCAGGCACGGCCGCGGGCGCATCGGCTGTCGGGGCCGCAGTCTTATCGGTGGGCGCGGTGGCAGGGTTGTTGGTGGGCGCAGCGGCAGTCGCAGAATCGGCGGACACAGTTCTCTCTCCTCGGTGGTCGGCGCACCTTGTGGCACAGCACGCCGCACGCAGTACAGGTGTAACTCAATACAAGCCCAATAGAACACAGCCGCGTCAACACGGCGTCAGTCGCGTGTGCTGAGCGTACCAGAGGGAGGATGAAAAAACGCGCAGCAGGCTAAAAAGAGCCGTCTACGCGGAGAAAGATAAATGGTTCGTCAGGTTGGGCAGTATTCCAGCCCTGAGAGCATTGATTGTATAAGAAATAAATTAACCACCAAACAATCAATCCAACAGTGGGTTTTTACCACCACTTTCTACAAATTTTCTGAATAGAGCAAGGAGTTGAGGAAGTGATCTTGCTCCGCCGAACGCGTTGAATTTGAAGTCTTCACACCTGACTCCAAATCCGTCTGTATCGATGTCACCAACAGAATAAACTGGGAAAGAAATGCCTTCAAACTCTGTGTCATATAAATCAACTTGAATATGCCAGCCGGGATTATCAGTGGTTTGAATTTTGATCCCCTGTTGATGCTCCCAGTCTCCATCACAGTTTTTGGCAAACCAACGCGACAGGTAATCTGTATCTTCAGTATTCATCAGGCACTCTCGTATGGTCATGTGGATTCAGAACCGCTAAAAACCTCGCTGACTTACTCATCATCACCAATCGCTCCCATATAGAAAAGAAAGGGCGGCAACACCCACCCTTGCCGCCCCCTTTCCTAACTCTATACGTCCTTTCTAACCTCTACACCCGCCGGAGCAGCAGCGCCGCGTTCTGGCCGCCGAAGGCAAACGAGTTGCTGAGGGCGTATTCCACCTGCGTTTCCCGTGCGCCTTCGGGGATGTAGTCCAGGTCCAGTGCTGGGTCTTCATCACCCGCGAGGTTGATGGTGGGGGGCAAGATGCCGTCACGCAGGGCCTGTGCTACGGCAATGGCTTCGATGGCTCCCGCCGCGCCCAGCAGGTGCCCGGTCATGGATTTGGTGGACGATACGGCCAACTTGTGGGCATGATCGCCAAACACGGCCTTGATGCCCTGCGTTTCGTGCAGGTCGTTGAAGTGCGTGCTGGTGCCGTGCGCGTTGATGTAGCCCACCTGATCGGGGTTGACGCCCGCTGTGGCGAGGGCCATCCGCATGGCGACCTGTGCGCCGCGTCCCTCGGGGGCAGGCATGGTGATGTGATGCGCGTCGGCGCTGGTGCCGTAGCCCACGACTTCGGCGTAGATGGTGGCTCCGCGTGCTTTGGCCTTCTCATACTCTTCCAGAATGACCACGCCCGCGCCTTCGCCCAGCACGAATCCGTCACGGCCCGCTGCAAAAGGACGGCTGGCGGTCTGGGGGTCATCGTTGCGGGTACTGAGCGCCTTCATGTTGGAAAATCCGCCGATGGCGATGGGTGTGATGGCCGCTTCCGAACCGCCCGCGATCATCACGTCGGCCAGACCGAGCTGGATGTAGCGGGCCGCGTCGCCAATGGCTCCGGTTCCGGTGGCACAGGCCGTGACCACCGTGCTGCTTGGCCCCGTGACCCCGAACCGCATGGACACATGCCCGGAAGCCATGTTGGCAATCATCATCGGGATAAACATGGGGCTGATTCGGCCTGCGCCGCGTTCCACGAGGACCCGCGACTGGTCTTCAAAGGTTTTGACGCCGCCGATGCCGCTGCCCAGCAGGGTTCCGGTGCGTTCGCCGCGCAGTTCCTCGGCACTCAGGCCGCTGTCGGCCACAGCCAGATCTGCCGCTGCCAGCGCCAACTGAACATACCGGTCCATCTTGCGGGCCTCGCGGGGGTCAATGTAAGCGTCCAAGCTCTCATTGACCTCGCCTGCAATTTTGCTGGCCGTGCTGGACGTATCGAAGTGTGTGATGGCCGCAATTCCGCTTTTACCCGCCCGCTGCGCCTCGGCGTAGGCTGCCGCGCCCAATCCGATGGGCGTCACTGGCCCCAATCCCGTAATAACCACCCGTTTTAAGCCTGTAATTGCCATGCTGTTCCCTCCGAAATCGGGGGCCAGCCCAGCCCCCAGCCTGTATTTCCCAAGTCCCTACACCCAACAGAGCCTGCACTACAACAGCGGGCGGGAAACGGTTCTCACCGCGCCCGCCCTGCCCGTTGCCTCCCAGATTAACCCACGGTCTGAAAGGCTGATGGCCTGTTTACTGCTTGCCCTCGATAAAGGAAACGGCGGCCTGCACGGTGCGGATGCTTTCGGCATCTTCATCGCTGATGGTCACGCCGAACTTGTCTTCCAGACCCATGATCAGTTCCACGGTCTCGAGGCTGTCTGCACCCAGGTCTTCTACGAAACGCGCTTCAGGGGTTACCTTTTCCGCGTCTACGCCGAGTTTCTCCACGATTACTTCTTTTACGTCATCAAAAGTTGCCATAGTCAAATACCTCCCTAGATTGAAGTCTGCGCCAGTCTACACGCGGGGCGGCGCAGGGTAAGCTTTTCTGAACGGGGTTCAAGGGCAAGCAGGTGGGGCCGTCGGGCTATTTTTCCCCACTCATACGGACTCCGCTCAATTTCCACACACCCGGAACGTCACCGATTGCGCGTCCATATCGCGTAGCCCGTACTCGTTGCTACTCGCTCTGCTCGGATTGAAAGCCAAAATGTGCGGCTTTCAATCGGAATCCACATCAGTGCGGGTACAGCCCGCCGTCTACGCCGATCACCTGCGCGGTGATGTAGGCAGCGGCGTCGCTGGCGAGGAAGGCTACTACCGCCGCCACCTCTTCAGGCTGACCGAAGCGGGCCAGGGGAATGCCGCCCAGATAGGCGGTGCGGGTCGCTTCTGGCAGGGCCGCCGTCATATCGCTCTCGATGAAGCCGGGGGCCACCGCATTCACGGTGATGCCGCGCCCGCCGTATTCCTTGGCAAGGGCTTTGGTCAGGCCGATCAGTCCAGCTTTGCTGGCAACGTAGTTGGCCTGTCCGGGGTTGCCCATCAGGCCCACCACGCTGGCAATGTTGATGATCCGGCCTGTGCGGGCACGCATCATGTGTTTCAGGGCGGCGCGGCTGGCCGTAAACGCACTCGTCAGGTTGGTGTCCAGCACGGCCTGCCAGTCTTCATCTTTCATGCGAACGGCCAGCGTATCGCGGGTAATTCCTGCATTGTTGACCAGCACATCGAGGCGGCCAAACGCGGCGATCACATGTTCGACCAAAGCTCCGGCATTGGCGGGAGTGGTCAGGTCGGCCCCGAAGACCTGCGCGGCGACGCCGTGGGCACGGGCGGTCTCGGCCACCTTCTCGGCTTCGGCGGCGTTGCGCCCGTAGTGGATGGCGACATCAAAGCCTGCGGCGGCCAGTTGCAGGGCCATCGCGCGCCCCAGGCCCCGGCTGCTGCCGGTCACGAGGGCGACTTTTCTGGGTTGAGGGCTGGGCTGGTCGGTCATGCGTTCTCCATTTGAGTTCTATTTTGCACGCCCGCCAGATGGTGCGCGTTGTGGTACAGCGTAAACAACAGCATTTCCCGCACGCTGAGCGGGCCGAGCACCGGATGGGCCAGCGTGTAGGCGTCCAGATCGGCGTTGGCCCAATCCTGCAAGCGGGCCTGCAAGGTGTCCAGCGTTTGCTGGTATTCGGCCACCAATTCGGCCTGTGTGCCCTGCGGATCGGGCAGAAATCGGCCTGAGGCTTTGACGCCTGTGGCAAGCGTTTCCCGGTACAGGGCCTGAATCTCGGCGTAGGAGCGGGAAGGCTGCGAGGCGGCGCGGGCGGGCAGGCGGTCACGGGGCAGACCCAGCGCCATTCCCACCGGGGCATTGGAAACGGTCAGGTGGTGCAGATGATGGGCAGGCGACCACGTTTCGGCGTTGCCGTGCGTGAATTGCTCGGGGGAAAGGCCCGCGAAGAATGCGCCCACCTGTTCCCGAGTCTCAGCCAGAGCCGCCACAATCTCGGCCTGAGAAAACGGCTCGCTCATAGCTGAAAGGCTTCGAGTTGCGCCGCCGTACCCACGTTGATGGTGCGGGCATCGGGCAGGATGCGCTTGACCAATCCGGTCAGGACACTGCCGGGGCCAAATTCGATAAAGACTTCTGCGCCCGCGTCGGCCAGTGCCCGGATGGTTTCGACCCAGCGCACGCTGCCGGTAATCTGGGCGGTCAGCAGTTCGGGGAGGGCGGCGGGCGCGGCCCCGGCTTCGGCGGTCACGTTGGCGTACACCGGAAAGGCCAGCGGCGCAAATGGCGTATCGCTGAGGGCGGGGGCCAAGCCAGCGGCGGCGGGCTGCATCAGCGCACAGTGAAACGGGGCACTGACCTTCAGGGGAATGACCTTCAGACCGCGTGCCTTCAGTTCGGCGCTGGCGGCGTCCACGGCACTCTTTTCGCCCGAGATGACGGTCTGGGTGGGCGCATTGAAGTTGGCAGGCTGCACAATGCCCGAACTGGCCGCGCAGACTTCCAGCACGGCGGCGGGGTCGCCCATCACGGCGCTCATGGCCCCCACGCCCACAGGCACGGCCTGCTGCATTCGCTCGCCCCGTTCGCGGGTCAGGCGCAGGGCGTCCGGCAGGCTCAGCGCTCCAGCCGCCACCAACGCCGAATACTCACCGAGGCTGTGGCCCGCGCCAAAAGCAGGGGTCAATCCGGTCTGCGCGACCCACGCCCGGTACGCTGCCACCGACGCCGCCACCAGTGCGGGCTGTTGGTTGGCCGTCAGGGTCAGGTCTTCGGACGGGCCTGTTTCGATCAGGGCACGCAGCCCCGGCAGGGTGGCTTCAGCCTGGGCGTACACCGCTTCGGCGGGGGCGTAGGCAGCGGTCAGGTCGGCCCCCATGCCCACCGAATGCGATCCCTGACCGGGGAACAGGGCCGCTATTCTGGGTGCAGCTCTTCTGGGCATCATACCGACACCGCCTCGGGTTGCGCCTCTGGCCGCCCTGCCCAGCCACGGGCCTGCACGCTCGGCGCACCGCTCCACCATTTCAGGGTGGCCGCCGCCCAGCTCAGGCCGCCGCCAAAGGCCACCAGCAGAATTTGCTGGCCGTCTTTCACGCGCCCGTCGTCCACGGCTTCCTTCATGGCAAGGGGCACGGTGGCGCTGGAGGTGTTGCCGTAGCGGTCAAGGTTCATCACCATCTTGCTCATGGGCACGCCAAAGCGCTGCGCGGCGGCCTCGATGATCCGCACATTGGCCTGATGAGGAACCACCCAGTCCACGTCAGCACTCTTCACACCGCTTTTGGCAAGCACTTCTGCGCCGCTGTCACCCAGAACGCGCACGGCAAATTTGAAGACTTCGCGGCCATTCATGCCTGTCCATTTGCCCATCGGAAAACCGCCGGGAAGTTGGTGGGCCAGGAAGCGGGAATAGAGGCTGCTGCCGCCCGCACTGTCTGCGCCCAGTACAAAATCCTGAAAGCCGTAGCCCTCCGGCACGGGGCCGACCACCACCGCGCCCGCACCGTCGCCAAACAGGATGGCGGTGTTGCGGTCCTCCTGATCCACGATTTTGGTGATGGTTTCCGCGCCGATCACCAGCACCCGGCGGGCTGTACCGCCCTGAATCAGCCCCCGCGCCATGCCCAGCCCATATACGAATCCACTGCATGCTGTGGACAAGTCAAACGCGCCCGCACCCGCAAGGCCCACCTGTCCGGCAATCAGCGCCGCCGTGGAAGGAAACATGGCATCTGGGCTGGCGGTGGCGCAGATCACCATATCCACGTCTTTCAGGCCGTCCGGGTCGCGGGCCAGCAGGTCACGTACCGCGCCCAACCCCACATCCGAGGTGAATTCATCGGGCGCAGAGAAGCGGCGTTCCCTGATCCCGGTGCGCGATTCGATCCACTCGGCGGTGGTATCCATCCGCGCCTCGAATTCCTCATTTTTGACCACGCGAGCGGGCGCAAACGAGCCGAGGGCAGTAATGCCGATGCTGGGGCGGGCAGAGTTGGGGGCGGTCATGCCTCATACGGTAGCATTCTTTGAACGGACGTTCAATCAATTTTAGGGAGTCTGAACAGGGTTCAAAATGGTTGGGAGGTGGGGCAGGTATGAGCTGCCGAAAGGGCGTCTGATACGGAATTAAACAGAATCCTGTGCATATTGATTCTCACCACGAGGAAAGAGGGGAAGAACGCCAATTCTGCTCAGGCAACATGCTTCTGAAACATCCAAAGAAGAAGGCCCGCCACACAGGACGAGCCTTCTTCTTTGGATGTTTCCCCTGATCAGCTCTTGCCGCACAGAGTAGATGCCGAAGCTGGATTACTCGGCGTTCTGGCTTTCGCCTTCGGCCTGAGTCTCTTCAGCCTGAGCGGCTTCGGCTTCAGGAGCATCGGCCTGAGCTTCATCAGACTGGGCAGCCTCGGCGTCGGCCTGTGCAGGAGCCGTCAGGCCAGCGATGGCCGCCTGCAGACCTTTTTCACGCAGCAGCGAGGCGTAGTAGTTGTTCAGGCCGTTTGGCCCGAGCTGGGTACGGAGTTGCTGGGCGGTCATGTTGTTGGCCTGTGCCAGCGCGTTCATGGTCTGGTTGAACTCGGCGTCGCTGACCTGCACTTTCAGGTCTTCGGCCAGTTGCTCCAGCGCCAGATCACGGCGCACGCGGGTCTCGGCGTTCTTGGCGAGGTCGGCCATGAACTCGTCGAGCTTGCCCTGCTCCTGCATAAAGCTCTCGTACTCGCCCCACTGCACACCCTGACGGCTCAAATCATCCTTGATTTCGGCCATCATGCTTTCGCGGCGGGTGTCCAGCAATGCGCGGGGAATCTCCACGGTCATGCCTTCGACGAGGTGGTTGATGAACTCCTCGCGGCGGGCGGTGTCGCCTTCCTGCTGGGCGCGGCGCTCCAACTCGGCTTGCAGGTCGGTACGCAGACGGTCCAGGCTGTCGAAGTTCAGGCTGGCGGCAAAAGCGTCATCCAGTTCCTGAAGTTGCTTGGTTTTCACGTCCTGCACAATCACCGTTACGGTGTGCTCGGCGTGCTCGTGGTCGCCGTGCTGGTGGGCAGGAACCGTGATTTCTACGGTGTCGCCCTTGTGCTTGCCCAACAGGGCTTCGCGCACGTGCGCTTCGGCCACGTCGAGGTACACGGGGTAGGTGCCGCCTTCTTCGCCCTGCTCCTCGATGGTCACCTGATCGGTGGCTTCGATGGCGCGGTCTACGCTTTCAAAGGTGGCGTTGCGCTCCTGAAGGTCGGCCAGCGTGCGGCCCAGCACTTCATCGGTGATTTCGGGCGAGGTGGCCGTCATCTGCGCGGCTTTCCAGTCGCCCAGCGTGACGGCGGGGTAGGTTTCGCCCTTCACGGTAAAGTCGAATGCCTGCCCACTGACCACGTCTGCGGGGTCGATGGTGGCGTCTACGAGGTTCAATTTCAGGTCACGTGCGCCCTGGGGGTAGTGAACCTGAAGAAGCCGGTCACGGACTTCCTGCTCCACGTAGCCTTTCCCGACGCGGCCTTCAAGCACCTTGCGGGGGGCCTTGCCGGGGCGAAAGCCAGGAACGCGCACGTCACGGGCAAGGCCCGCCCACACCTGTTCATAAGCGCGGTTGACCTCGGCGGCGGGAACCGTGACCTTAAACTCCACTTTGTTGCCTTCTCTGCTGATCAGCTCTGCCATACGTCTCCCGTCTTGGCACCGGACACGCGGCCCCGTGTGGGGGCGGCCCGGCACCCTCGTTGTGTGTGATTCTGCCGCCTGCGCCACTTCAGACCTGAGACGCACGTTCTTCTCGGAGCCTGCCTTCTCAAAATCTGAATCGTGGGCGCGGCATGCCCGGCGCATCATAATGCTTTTCTGGCAGGGGACGCTG
The DNA here is from genome assembly GCF_000378445.1 of Deinococcus aquatilis DSM 23025. Lineage (GTDB taxonomy): Bacteria > Deinococcota > Deinococci > Deinococcales > Deinococcaceae > Deinococcus > Deinococcus aquatilis. Next base: position 24,844 of record NZ_KB899731.1, read on the forward strand.
CTGTGACCCCGTCCATGAACATTCACCGATAAGGCACAGAGGCCATCAAAGAGTTTAGCCGAAAACGGTGAGGAGGGGCCACAGGCAGCCCAGATGCGCACCCGCCGATATGGGCGGGCCAACGAACAGGGGCGGCCTTCCTGATGGAAAAGCCGCCCCTGCCGCCTCATATTGTTGCTGCCCTGCTGCTTGGTGCGAGGAAAGAGACTTGAACTCTCACTCCTTCCGGAACCAGATCCTAAGTCTGGCGCGTCTACCAATTCCGCCATCCCCGCACGGGAAACCTGTGAAGCCGGAACAAACAAGAGTAGCAGCCGATAAGAAAACCCCGGCTCAGACCTTCGCCTGAGCCGGGGCATTTTGGGGTGGATTAGGGGACTTGAACCCCCGGCCTCCGCTTCCACAGAGCGGCGCTCTAACCAACTGAGCTAAACCCACCACAGCCAACCGCTGCCTTGCCGCCCTCACAGGCTTACACATCTTAAGGAAGAGGGGGGCCGCTGTCAACGGGCGGTGTGGGCGCTAGGCCAATCGGCGTGCGGCACTCGCCTTCACCGTTCTTCCAGAATCTCCAACCGGTTGCCCCATGGATCACGCAGAAAGATGCGCCGGATGGGAGCCAATTCTGCATCTGGCACGTAAGCAATCCCAAAACGGCCAGCCTGCTCCAGTATGGCGTTCAGGTCAGGACAACGCAGCGCCAGGTGGCCTTTGTCTCGGGGCACAAAGTTGGGCGTGACGCCGTTGTGCAGCTGGCGTCCATCGGGCAGACCGAACCATGCGCCGCCACGTGCGGCCAACACAGCTGGTTTGGTCAGTTCGGGCAAACCCAGGAACCCGCCGAAAAACGCACGGGCCTCGGCTTCACAGCCCGCAGGCGCTTCGATCTGCACGTGATCCAGGCCGGAAATCAGCGGAGCGGCTTGGGTGGTCATAGGACCAAAGTAGTCCCTGCTGAAGCCCCGTCCCCGTCCCTCTGTGCGGAACAAATTGGACTGGCCCCACTGCTTCCCGCAGCCGCTTTGCCGTACCCTGTAGCCACACATGAACTTCAATTTGCCGGAAGACCTGCGCGACGTGCAGGACACCATTCGCGACTTTATGCTGAATGTGGTCGAACCCCGCGCCCACGAAATCGAGGACAGCAACCGCGTGCCGCCCGAATTGATGGCGCAGGCGGCAGGGCTGGGACTGTTTGGCCTCAGCATTCCCGAGGAATACGGCGGCGCGGGGCTGGGCATGCTGGGGCGCTGCGCGGCGTATGAGGCGCTGGGGCAGGGGCATATGGGCTTTGGCGGGGTCATCAGTGCCCACGCCTCTATCGGCACCAGTGGACTGGTGAAATTGGGCAACGAGGAACAGAAGCAGCGGTTTTTGCCGCGCATGGCCTCGGGCGAGTGTGTGGCCGGATTTGCCATCACCGAGCCGACGAGTGGCAGCGACGCGGCCAATATCCGCACACGGGCCGAGCGGCGCGGCGATATGTACGTGCTGAACGGGACCAAGCACTACATCAGCAACGCGCCCATCGCGGGCCTGCTGACCGTGATCGCCATTACCGACCCCGCACAGGGCACCAGGGGCATGAGCGCCTTTCTGGTGGAACCGCAGACCACCCCCGGCGTGCGTGTGGGCAAAATAGATGAAAAAATGGGCCAGAAGGGGGCGCTGTCGGCAGAGGTGATCTTTGAAGACGCCGAGATTCCAGCCGCCAACCTGCTGGGGCCAGAGCATCTGGGCTACCGCGAGGCGCTGGGCATCCTGACTTCCGGGCGGGTGGGCATCGCGGCCCGCAGCACCGGGGCCATGCAACGGCTGCTTGACCTGAGCGTGCAGCACGCCAAAACCCGCGAGCAGTTTGGGCAGCCCATCGGAGAATTTCAGGCGGTGCAGTTCATGCTGGCCGAAATGGACATCGCCCTGCAAACCAGCCGGGTGCTGTGGCAAAAGGTGGCCTGGATGGTGGATGAAGGCCAGGACGTGCGGCGCATGGCGAGCGTGGCGAAATATCACGCCACCGAAATGCTGTCTCAGGTGGCCGACAAAGCGGTGCAGGTCGCGGGCGGCATGGGCTACATGAAGGATTACCCAGTCGAGCGCTATTACCGCGATCAGCGCCTGCTGAGGATTTACGAGGGCACCAGCGAGATTCAGAAGCTGATCATTGCGCGGGCTTTGCTGGCCTAAGCAAGGGAGCCGGATAGACAAAAGGGGCGGGGGCGCGAATGCCTTCGCCCTTCTTCTGGCCTGAACCTTTGGCCTGAGCCACGGAGATTCCCGAACTGCCCCGACCCCATCAATCCTAAACACACCGTCAGGCAGCGCAAGGGTTGTGTCAGGGGATGCGGAGTAGCGTTGAGATGTGGCGCAGACTGCGTGGGCCACACGGCGGAGGCAAGGGGTAGATCAAGGCATGGCAAGGGTGATGGCGCTTGCCCCAACCCCCCAAACTTGATATAGTTGCACTCAAGTTTCTTGGCATCAGGTGGAGATCAAACCGGACGCCAAACCCGAATTCTCAATGCAGAGCCGCCCCATAGGACGCGCCCTGTTGCTGGTCAAAAGGAGCAACCATGACCACCGACATCCTCCAACTGCCCGCCAATGTTCCCGTCTGCCCCGTTCGCGGCAGCGTTATTTATCCCACGATGGTGCAGCACATCGACGCCAGCCGTTCTCTTTCCATCAATGCCATAGAAGCGGCGATGGCCGGCGAAAAGGTCATCCTGATCGTGTCTCAGCGCGATAAGGATGTAGACGATCCTCAGGGCGCTGACCTGTATGACGTGGGCACGGCCTGTAACGTGCTGCGCGTTCGCAAGAACCCCGACGGCACCGTGCAGATGCTGGTTTCGGCAGTGGCCCGCGCCCGCGCCAAGAATTACACCCGCGACGAGTACCTGCGGGCCGACATCGAACTGATGCCCGAAGTGGCCGCCGATCCGGTGGAATTTCAGGCACTGGCCCGCGAACTGCGCGAAAAGTTTGACGTGATCGCTGGAAACGGCAAGGTCAGCGCCGAAAGCGTGCAGACCATTCAGGGCAAGGAAGAAGCGGGCGAGATGGCCGACCACATCGCCTTCAACCTTGATTTCAAGCTGGAAGACAAGCAGGCGCTGCTGGAAGCCGCCAGCCCGGTGGCCCGCATTCGCAAGCTCCTGACGCTGCTGGACACTGAACAGGAAGTTCAGGCGGTGCAGGCCCGGATTCGCGCACAGGTGAAAGAAGAGATCGACAAGAACCAGCGTGAATACTATCTGCGCGAGCAGATGAAAGTGATTCAGAAGGAACTTCAGGGCGGTGAAGACGGCGAGGACGGCGACGAGGCCGACGCCTTCCGCACCAAGATCGAGGCGCTGGACCTGAAGCCCGACGTCAAGAAAGAGATTGACCGTGAAGTGAACCGCCTTGCCCGGATGCACCCCGATGCCGCCGAAGCCAGCGTGATCCGCACCTACCTGACGTGGGTCACGGAATTGCCCTGGAATACCCGCAGCGAAGACCGTCTGGACGTGCCTGAGGCCGCCCAGATTCTGGACGACGACCACTACGGGCTGGAAAAAGTGAAGGACCGCGTGCTGGAATTCCTGGCCGTGCGCCGACTGCGCAAGGAGCGGGCCGAGCGCGGCGAACTGAGTGCCGAGGACGTGAACAAGGGGCCGATTCTGGTCTTTACCGGACCTCCCGGTGTGGGTAAAACCTCCATCGCGCAGAGCATTGCCAAGGCGCTGGGCCGCAAGTATGTTCGCATTGCCCTCGGTGGCGCACGCGACGAATCCGATATTCGGGGCCACCGCCGCACCTACATTGGCGCGATGCCCGGACGCCTGATTCAGGGCATCCGCACGGCAGGCACCAAGAACCCCGTGATCCTGCTGGACGAGGTGGACAAGCTGGGCACGAGCTATCAGGGCGACCCCTCCAGCGCCCTGCTGGAAGTCCTCGACCCCAGCCAGAACCAGCACTTTACCGACCACTATCTGGGCGTGGCGTTTGATCTCAGCGAAGTGATGTTTATCGCGACGGCCAACTACCCCGAGCAGATTCCCGCCGCCCTGATGGACCGCATGGAAGTCATCGACTTTTCGAGCTACATCGAACAGGAAAAGCTGGAAATTGCCAAGCGTTACCTGATGCCCCGCCAGTTGACCCAGAACGGCCTGAAGCCCAACCAGATCAGCTTTACCGACGCGGCTCTGGAGCGTCTGATCAGCCACTACACCCGTGAAGCAGGGGTGCGGAATCTGGAGCGCGAAATCGGCACGGTGGCCCGCAAGGTGGCCCGCCGGATCGCCACGGGCGAAGTCAAGCGCGTGAAAGTGACCGACAAGGAGCTGGACCGTTATCTCGGTCAGGCCCGCCACACCCCCGAAACCGAGAACCGTGAAGACATGGTGGGCGTCAGCACCGGCATGTTCTACACCCCGGTGGGCGGCGACATCCTGTTTGTGGAAACCAGCGTGATGCCCGGTAAGGGACTGGTGCTGACCGGACAACTGGGCGACGTGATGAAGGAATCGGCCCGCGCCGCCCTGACCTACGCCAAAACCAACAGCGAGCGCTTCCACATCGACAAGTCGCGGATCGACGACAGTGAAATTCATGTGCATGTGCCCGCCGGAGCCATTCCCAAAGAAGGCCCCAGCGCGGGCGGGGCGATGGCAACCAGCCTGATCAGCGCCCTGACCGGCATTCCTGCCCGCCACGACGTTGCCATGACCGGCGAAATGACCCTCACGGGCCGTTATCTGCCCATCGGTGGCCTGAAAGAGAAGGTACTGGGGGCACGCCGCGCCGGAATCAAGCACATCATCATGCCCAAAGCCAACGAACCCGACCTGCGCGATATTCCGCTGCACCTGCGCAGCAGCATGCGCTTCCATCCCTGCGAAACCGTGGACGAGGTGCTGGACGTGGCCCTCGTGGGCGGCCTGAAGGCGCTGGAGCGCGGCGCAGGCCTGAGCAATGTCGCAGGCAACGTAACCCCCGAGACGCCCAAGCGCAAAACGGGCCGCCGGGGTGCCGGAGCCAGCGCTTAAACTCCAAGTTCTCATTTTCAATCAAGAGCTTAATCTTTGCCCCCTGTCAGCGATGGCGGGGGGTTTTGCTGGGCTCTGCGGCCCGTTATCCTGTAGGCCCATGTCTGTTCCGCTCACGTTTTTAGTGGCTAGCCCGCACCTGCGCGGCGGCATCTTCGAGGGCGCAGTCATCTTGCTGCTGGAACACGATGCCAAGGGCGCAATGGGCCTGATCGTGAACGCCCCTATGTCTCAGTCGGTGTCGGACTTGCTGCCCGATATGCCGGGTCAGGCTGGCCCAGCCTGGCGTGGCGGCCCAATAGACCGCACGCTTGGGTGGTGCCTGTACCGCACGCCCCTGAATCTGGAAGGCGAAGTCCGTCTGAGCGCTGACCTGCTCGTGACCAGCAGTCTGGATGTGCTGCGGGCCGTGATGAGATCGAGCCAGGATTACATGCTGGTGTTGGGTTACGCCGGATGGGACGCAGGCCAACTGACTGAAGAGGCCCGCGTGGGCATGTGGATCTGGGTGGAGCAGGATACGCCCGACCTGATCTGGACAGTCCCCGCCGAAGCACGCTGGGCCGAAGCATTGGCGCAATTGGGCGTCACACCAGGAACGATCATGCCGGGTGGAGCACAGGCCTGAGCGCCCCCCTTCTGGGTGACGGTGCATCAGAGCTGAGCAGGGACTTGCGTGGTTCCGGGGTGCATGCTACTATCCCTCTCGCGCCCGAAAAAGGCGCAAGGCTCTCGCCAAAGCTGTGGGCACCGTTTTACACGGATTCACAGGTATTCGGCAGTAGCTCAGCGGTAGAGCGTCCGACTGTTAATCGGATGGTCGTAGGTTCGATCCCTACCTGCCGAGCCAATAAGAAACCTCGTCCTAGACGGGGTTTTTTGCTTTTGTATGGCACAACAAAATCATGCCCAACCGCCTGCCGTGCCCAACGCGTGCCCAACGGATTTCTCATGGCGTCCTTTCTGAGTCTTTGGTGAGGGGTGCAAAGTTGAGGGTCAGGGCGGCTCGTTCCTTGTCGAAGACGGTTCTGTACCGATCCTGAGTGAATGAGGCGCGGGCGTGCCCCACATGGGCGCTAATGACTTCTAGAGCCTGCCCATGCTGTCCCTGTATCGAGATAAAGGAATGCCGGAGAACATGCGTCCCCTTGTACGGCACACCCGCCTCTAGGCACAGCCGCCGCATCAGCTTGTAAACATTGTCCGGCAGGATGGGCAAGCCCCGTGCTGACGTGAAGACGGCTTCACTGCCTACGTAGTGCCCCCCTTGCGCTTCCTTGTCCAGTGCCACCCGTTCCGGCATCTCTCGCAAGATGGTCAGGGCGTCCCCATCTATGGTCATGCTGCGGCGTGAGCGGGCTGTCTTGGGGGTTGTCCGGTGCGCCTTACCGCCCAGACTGACCAGCGCCTCTTTGATATGAATGCGCCCCGCCTCCAGTTCGACATTTTCCCAGCGCAGGCCCAACGCTTCCCCAATCCGGATTCCAGTCGAGAGCATGAAACAAAAGGCCACCCCGCGCCGATCCTCACGGGCCACCGCGTAGAACTTGCCCGCCTCTTCTTCTGTCCATGCCTTCGCCGTTTCGTCTTGCGCCGCTGCCCTTGTGTACCGGGGGCGGGCCACGTCTGCCGGGTTACGGCTCAGGTCGCCATGCCGCACCGCTTCCGCAAACACCTGATGTAGGAGGTTATGAATCTGCCGCCGCATGGAATCGCCTAGCGGCTTGCCCAGCGTGTCTTCGCGCCGCTTGTCCTGATGCTGAAGACCCGCATAGAACGCCTCCAGATCACGCGGCGTAATGCTGGAGAGCCGCCGCTTGCCTAAGCCGGGAATAATGTGTGTTTCGATCAGACTTTTTTGCCCATGCGTGTACTTCGCGGCTTGCGCGTCCTGCCGGAGTTCATGCCACGCCCTGACGTATTGCTCAAGGGTCGTGCTGTGGGTCACGTTGAACTGCCCGCGCCCCGCGTCTGTTCGGGCACGGCTCAGCGCCTCTTCCGCTTCCGTTTTGGTATCCACTGTGCCCGCTGCCCGGAGAATCTCCCCGTTCTGAAGTTCCACTGTGGCCCGCCATTGCCAGCGCCCGGAAGGAAGACGCCGCACAGTGCCGCGCCCATTGCCCCGCTTGGGTGTCTCTACTTTCTTTGCCATGCCAGAACCCCGTTCCCGCTGCCTGCCTCACGCCGGGAAAGCGTGGGGCGCGTGAGTTACTGCTCTTTGGGCGTAATGGTGACTTGCAAGTTTAGGGCGTCAAGAATCGCGGGCCAGTGGCTATCCGGCCTCACAAGTGCCCCGCCTAAAGAACGGCTGAGGATTGCTGGAGTTGTGCCGATTTTTTCCGCTAGTTGCGCTTGCGTCATGCCCAATTCCTTGAGCCGGGTACGGATGGCGTCTTTTGCTGAGGGCGTCATATTGTCATCATATGCTAGTTAGCGCCTATTGACAATGTTTGCAGTAGACGCTAACATTTAGTCAGCAGAAAGGGGCGCACACCGTAGGAAGTAAACGCCCCTGACTGACTCCCCCTAGTCGAAGGAATCACCGTGAACGATACCAAACCCCGCGCCACTATCCGCACTTGGGAAGTCCACACCGTCTACCGTGAATGCAGTGTCGTTACTGGCACGGCCACCCACACCGTCACCCTGACGCGCACCGCTGCGGGCATCGAGGCCACTGTAGACAGCGAAGCGGCAGAACTGGGCGCGGCTCTTCGCATCCTGCACAGTGCAGACTCCCTCACCCTGATCTCTGAAACGCTGGAGGCTGCCCCCATTGGCAAGGCTCGCGCTGCCAAGCTGCACCGCCTCATGGCCCGCGCTGGTGTTCCCAGTGGTGAGCATTACGCCTTCGCTGCCGCTGCCTTAGATGCCCCTGTGTACAGCCTCGCGCTGCTCACTGAACCGGACGCCCGCGCCGTGTGGAAGTTCCTCCAGCAGACACACGCCGCCTGAGACAGATGGGGGCCACCGTGCCCCCGCCCCGTTTCAGATTCTGAAGTTTCTCCGTAACGGAGACTTCGCCGGAAGTGCTAGCAAACCCGACTATTCCGGCACACCCGGCAGAGAGAGGCCCGCCCATGTTCAAGCCCGGTTATTTGCTCCTGTACTTCGCCTGTCCCGCCCTGACTGCCCACCTTCCCGCGTCCCTGTGTGGCCCTGCTGCCCTGTGCGGTATCTGTTCCGGCCTGATCTTCATAACTCGCCTGCTTGCCCCTCTGGAGGCCCGCCCATGAATGAACCGCACACTGACAGCCCCGCTACCCCTTCCCTGTATGGCGAGTGCTTTAGCTGCGAAGCGCCCCGCGCTGTGCTGTACTTTGATCCGCCTCATGCCCCGCTCCATCTCTGCCCCGCGTGCTTCCGCCGTCAGACTCTCTATGATGCCGCTAACGCACAGCTAGAACTCTCGTTACGTGAGACTGTGGCCGCGTGGGTCAGTGTGTGGGGTGAAACCTATCCCCGCCCTGATCTGGGCGAGCGGTTCCACAATCTGGGCGATAAGCTGGAAGAAGAAGAAATAGCCGCGCACCATGAACGGCGCACCCAGACAATCAGCACTCAGCCCCCCATGAACGCTGAACAGTGCCGCCATGCTCTGGAGTGCATCGAACGCACCCGCGCCCCGCTGCTTGCCCAGCTTGCCGCCCTGGAGGAACACCGCTAGGCCCATGAACTAAACCGTATCTAGACCGTCCCGCCCCATCTGGAGGCGGGCTTTCGTTTGCCGCCTGTTTGCCGATCCTTTGCCGGAAGTTGTAACGATCTGTTACAAGCTCGCCCGCTTCAGGTCGTGACGTTTTGTCACATCCTGAGAGCCGCTAAAGGTTGTCGGTATTCCTGACAACCTAGCCGCGCTGCACTGTGAGCATTCCTAACAGTGGGCAGGCGTCGAAGTCATTAGCAATTCGTAACCCTGAGAGGCCGCCGTGAGTATTACTCACAGTGCCCTGCCCCCGGCCTGAGTGACGCTGGGTAACGCTTGCCCGTGTGTGCATCCTTCATGGGGCCGCTCGCCTTGTGCATTCTTCATGGGGTAGCCCGCCCTGTGGATTCATCATGGGGGTGCTTGCCCTCGCGCTGTATGTGGATCAGTCATGGGGGTGTGCGGGGTGTGGATTGGTCATGGGGGAACTTGATAAAACTTGAGATTCATTCCCCTACCCACCAAAAAAAGAGGTGAATACCATCCGCCCGATAGAGGGTATTCATGCGGGAATTTCTAGCGGCTCCGGTAATAAATGCGCTCACCCCGTTGTGATGCTGGAGAGCTTTTTACCGCCTCCGGTAAAATGATCCGGCGTCCCGACTCCTAACGATAAATAACGTTTGCGGGGGTTTCTACGTTTCAACCGGGACAACCAACAGCCATAGCAGGGCGTCAGCCTGTTAAGGATTGTCAAGGTATGTCCCGCCTGTATCATTTTGTCCCCTCCGACAAAATGGTTGGAATAAAAGCCCGCTCATGCGTCCAGCAAGGGGCGTCAGCATTCCTGACAGCCTGACTCTTCCCGTGTGATTTGCCAGTTCTTGCCACCCTTAACAAAAAAGGGCCGCGCCCCCATCGAAGGAATGCACCGCCGCGCCCGGTGTGATTGTCCACTTCCGCCACCCATAAAAAAGAGGCTCGCCCGCCTGGAGGAACGCTGCGCCTTTTTGGGGGCAACCCGTAAAAGGTAAGGCAGGGGGAAGCACAAACCGCCCCCCATAAAAAGACTTGCCCACTTCCGTTTCAAACGCGAGTGGGCAGGCTGTCAAAAGTTGTCTGTTCTCCAGCGCCTTGAGGGTGTCAGGTTTGTACGGTTTGGCCCGCCGTTGCTATCTGCCACAGTGAAGGCGATTACTGGCAATTACTAGCAAAGGGTGATTACTGGCAAAAACCCACTGCCAGTAAAAACAATGCGCCCAGCGCGGGAAAAGCGATTACTGGCAAACTGGCAGTACAGATCAAGGCCAGCGCCCAAGCGCCCCTGATTCTTGCCCCATGCGCCGCCCCAACACTGAAGGCCACCCGCGAAGAGTGGCCTACTGTGCATCCTTGAGAATCCTTGAGGTGTTGGGGCGGCAAAGTAGCCGATACTTGCCACCCTTAAAAAGAGACTCGCTCGCCTGTAATCGTCCACAATCGCCACCCATAAAAAAAGTCCTGCCATTGTCCCGGGTGCTGAGCGCCGCTGTCCATCTGGGCGGGCCTTCCCCGTTCTGCCTGTCCCGGCGTGTGTCCCGGTTCTTTGCCACGTCGAAGGGGGTAAAGTCGCACCTTACCCCCTAAAACTGTTGCCACCTATCCAGTTATCAACACCTTAAAAACTGCCCGCCTTATGAGGCCCACGCCGCCCGCGCTTCCCAGAGGTGGGCCAGTTGCCGTTCCGGGTCGCAGTGGCAGGCGTACAGGGCCGCACATGTCAGCACGTACAGCCCCAAGTTGGGCACGATCCCAGACGGCAGGAAGCCGGAACGGTTCAGATGGTTGCCCGCTGCGGCCCTGATGAGGCGCGTCAGGGATTCCGGCAGGGGCGTAAGCTGCCCGGTTGCCCCTGCCTGAAGTTCCTTCAGCAAGTCTTCCTTGTGGGCCTTGATCTGGGCTGCCAGTTCCGGCGTAACGGTTCCAGCCGGGGCGCGGGCGATCAGTTGCCCTTCTTGCACGCCCAACCGCACGCCGCGCCCCTCCAATTCCCGGAGAAGGTCACGCGCTACCACGTCAGCACCTCTTCCGTTTCGGAGACTGCCGCGCCTAGCGCCTCCAGTTCCTCTTCGACGATCAAGAACGGCACATCCTGAAGATCAACTGGAGCGGGGACGGGTTCCGCTTCCGGGCCGTAACGGTACGCACGGGGCGCACCTCGCCCGCCCAGCCGTACTTCTTGAGCCTGAGTGCCGAGCGCCCCTAGAGCTTCCCGGACGGCTTGCTGTGCGCTGCGTTCTTTGACGTTGCCGCCGCTGATGGCCGCTGCCAGCAGTTCCGCATGTGTCACCGTCTGGCCCGCCTTCCCGGTTAGTGCCGCGATCACTGCCGCCTTAGCGCGGTCTGTCCGGGTATCGCGCCCCTCTTCCTCTGCCGGAAGGTCGCAGGGCGTCAGATGTACGCCCGCTGCCCTACCTTCCTCATCCATCAGCCGTTCGACTTCGATCCCCAGCGCGTGCCCAGATTTGGCAAAGCTGTTTTTCCTGACTTCCCAGCGCAACACGTCCCGGCCTTCTACCTCACGGGGCGGCACACGGGTCAGCAGATGCACCGCCCGCGCTTGGGCACTCTTCCCGGTACTGCCCATAATGCCCCGCTCGCCTTCTTTCTCGCCCGCTGCTTTCTTGGGAAGATGGTCGGTCACGATCACTGCCGCGCCTGTCTTCGCCGCGAAGTCACGCAGGGCCAGCATGGGGCGCATGGCCTGATCCAGTCGGTTGCCGTCAAGTGTGGGGAAGGTGGACATAAAGCTGTCTACGATCACGCACAGCGCCCCGCTGTCTTGAGCGTGCTGGAGCAACTCGCCCAATTCTTCCGGACTAAGGCCCGCCCCCACGCTCTCCAGAACGGTCACGCCGCTCATGCTGCCATCCGGGTACACCTCTTTATGCTGCTCCAGCCAGTACCGCACGGGCCTAGACTGCCCGTCTGCCGCGTCTGTGTTGAGATAAATAACGCGCCCGTGTGGAACGGCTCGCCCCAAGAAACTGCCGCGCCCCGCTGGGCGGGTCATCTGCCATGCCAGCGCCGTGAGTAGGGTTGTTTTGCCCACGCCTTCCCGTGCCCCAAGAAAGGTCACGTATCCGGAGGGAATCAGGTCTGGCACAAGAAACTCAATCCGCTGGAGCGGGGCGCTCAGGTCAATAAATTTGAGGGCCATACTTACCACCCGCCCCGGTCATCAGAGGCCCAACCGCCCGCGTCCGTACCCCACCCGGAGGTATCAGACTCGCCCCATCCTGAGCTGTACTGCCAGTTTGCCAGTAATCGGTTTTCTCCGTGTGGAACAGTGCTTTTTACTGGCAGTGCGTTTTTGCCAGTAATCACGTTTTGCCAGTAATCCGCCCCGTCTACCCTCTCCATCAGCAGGCCACCAAACGCCGCCGCGCCGTGCGTGCCGCACAAGTCGCAAAAGTCGCCTTCAGAGAATGGGGCCAGCACTCGCACCTCACGCGCCCCGGCAGCATGGGCCACCCCTGCCACCCGCTCCAGACAGGCCGCGCCCGCTGTGTCCGGGTCGGTATACAGGAACACTGTCTGGCCCTGAAGCCCCGTGAGGAACGGCGCACCGCCCGCGCCTGCCAGTCCTTGCACGTCCAGGCTGGAGCCTGCCAGCTTCAACGCACGGGCCGCCGCTGCCCCGTTCAATTCCCCTTCGACGATCAACACGCCCGCGCCCTGCCCGTACTTGGGGGAACACCACGCGGGCGCACCGTGCCGCCCGATCCGGTACACATACCGATCCAGCCCAGAGGCTTGTAAAGCATCTGCCGTGCCCATGCTCCGCACCTTCAGCCCCCATGCTTGCCCGTCCGGGCCGCGAAGCAAGAAGGCCAGCGCCCCGGCGTGGGCCAGCATCCGGCCATCTTTGGTTATAAAGTCCCGGCGCAACTGGCCCGCCCCAAGTCCATGCCACCCGTACAGGCCGCGCCGCTTGAGGTCACGCCCTGCCGCGTTCTGGAGACTCAGGTAATCCAGCAACACAGGCACGCGGGCCAGATCATCCCCACTCAGAGGGGCGCACCGTTCCAGTGCCCCGCGTACTGCCCGGAGTGGGTCTGGAGCCTCATACGCGGGCCGTGAAGGGCTGGGCGTCCAACTGTCCAGCGATTCCCCAGCATGACGGGCCAACTCTTCGCGGGCATGTTCTGGACGGTAGCCGATGGCCTCCAGAAAAGTCAGGGTATCCCCGCTCGCCCCATCCCCGCCGTGCCGCTTCCATCTCCAGCGGCCTTTCGTGTCTTTGTAGACACTGAAGCTGGGGTGTGTCTCGCGCTGACTGGGGCGCGGGTCGCAGATCACGCCGCCGCGCTCACGGGTCAGGCCGCGTACTGCATCCGGGCCACACTCGCGGGCGATCACGTCCGGCAGATGCACGCGGTCTAGCAGGTCGCCTAGCCTCATGCCGCACCCCCGCGCATCATCCGGGCAATCTCCAGCAGTTGCCCACGTTCTTCCTGTTCGATCCGCTGAAGTTGCCCCAAGCGCCGCTGATCTAGATGCCGTTCGATACAGCCCCGCGTGAGTTCCCGAAGCTGGAGGGGCGGAATGGCGTCTACTTCGACAGACTCGCCCCGGAAGGTCTTGGCACGGCTGTCTGTGGCCTTTGTGGGGCGTCCGGGAAGATTCCATGCCCTGATCTGTTCCTCATTCACGGCCACCCGTTCAAAGTGAATCTGTGCAGCCGGGGCGTACCGCTTCAGTCCCTCTTCCACCTTCCGGGGAATGTCTACCCCGCTGGGATCATGGTCGCCAAAGTAGTAGATGTGGACGGGGCGGGCCTGCTCTGCAATGGAAAGCGCCGCGCTGTGCAGGAAGGTCAAGCTGGGGTATCCCCGCGTCACCATCAGGGGCACGTCATAGCGGCGTGTCTCTTCGACTAACACGCCTGCCAGCGCATCCTTCTCCAGCCACACTTCGACATGTGCGGGCGCTTCGATCCAGAGGGAGCGGCGATAGGTTTGCGCTGTGATGTCCAGCATCTCTTCGATGCCCGCGTAAGTGACGGGCTTGCGCTGCCAGCGGGTATTGTCTGCGATCCAGTGAAACGGCAGGGCGTGCCGCTCGCGCATCTTCACCAGTTCCCGCCCCACCAGGTCATAGCCGTTTTCTGTCTTGGGGGCGTGTCCCTGTACCGTCATGGCGTAGAACAGTTGCCGCACAGTGACGGGGTAATTCTGGCCCGCGTATTCGTAGAGGGCCGCGTGAAGGGTTGCCAGTTCTGCCGCCGTGCTGCGTGTGCGTTTTATAGGGCTAGCCCCATAAGCCGTCATGCTTTGCCGCCATTCGTGGGCCGGAAGTTGGGCAGATTCAGCAGGGCTTCCATGATCTTCATTCCGCCGCCCGCGTTGCCGGGGCGCTGGGCGTCTTGCTGAGCAAGGTGGAACAGGTGCGCTAGTCTGTGGGAAGTGCCCACCGCGTCCCCGGTGGGCCGCTTCATTTTGTGCCGCCGTTCAGAAAGTCTTCGATGGCGGCCAGAGGAATGAGAATCTTGCGGCCTACGCGGATGCTGCGAAGCTGCCCGGAGCGGATCAGATCATAAACGCCGTTTCTGCCGACGCCCAACATAGGCGCGGCCTCTTCAGGCTTGCGGGTGAGGCGAGTGGGGTTGTCTTGGTTTAGAGTCATGGGGCGGCCTCCTGTGGGGTCGTTAAAGGTTGGGGTTGCCCCTTGCGGGGCCTTCAGCTACTTGGGGCGCGTGGGAGTGTCGTTCTTGGTCGGATGCACTCTTACGCGCTTTTCTTTGGTGTTCTTGGGTACTGTCCATTGTTGTCACCTCCTGTCTGACATTATCCAGCCACTTATATAGGCTAAAAGATAGTAGTAGTAGTAATAGGGTCTGTGGAACCTGTGGATAAGTGTCTTCAATAACGTCCCAGCGCAACTATTGCCTGTGGACATTTTGTGGTTAGAAGTAGTTTGCCTGTGGATAACCTGTGGATAAGTACGTACTTATCCACAGGTTTTCAAGTGACCTCCTGTTATTTGGTACTTTATCCACACGATTAAGAGACTTAGCCACATGTTATCCACAGGGTTGTCCACAGCCTCTAAAATCCGACACAGCAAAACGGCCCGCTCCACAGTGGAAACAGGCCGCTCAAATAGACGCTGACTAGATTACCGAAAATATAGCCCTTGAGAGGAAAAACTGCAATGACCAAACGGCATAGGCTGGCCTTAGAGCGCATGACGCCGCACAGCACGGGAGCTTGTCCAGTGTCTCCCCATGCCCCGGCGTGCCCAACGCGTGCCCAACCGGAACGGGAAAAGACAGTACAAGCTGGGATGAACCGGAAGCAACCGCCAAAAGCGAAGCCCAAATATGCTGTATCAGACGTGCTTAATGGGATCAGGGAATCTATAACGGGGCGGGCTGGGATGAGGTGACGACCCTCTGTTAATCGGATGGTCGTAGGTTCGATCCCTACCTGCCGAGCCAAACACAATCCCCCGCCCAGTGCGGGGGTTTTTGTTGTCGGCTCTGGCTGGGCAACTGAGGCTGAGCGGCAGCTTCAGCGGGTTTTTGTCACCTTGCTCAGAAGTGGCGGCGCATCTGGATTGAGGCCCCGGTGCAGGGCCAGATGCGCGGCATACAGGTAAAAGGCCAGCGCACTTGCCACCGGATCGGTCAGGGCGTGCCCCGTCTGCGGCGTGGTCAGGGTGCTTCCCAGGGCTGGCCCAATGGTGCGGAGGTCGGCCCCGGCAGCCAGCAGATCAGCATAAGCGCCCGCCGTGGCACTCTGGGCAGCGTCGGCAGGGGCAAAACCCAGCAGCGGCACGCCCTCGGCCAGCAGACGCTTGGGGCCGTGGCTGAATTCGGCGGCAGAGTAGGCCTCGGCGTGAATGCCCGACGTTTCCTTGAGTTTCAGCGCCGCTTCCTGGGCAATGCCAAAGTGCAGCCCCCGCGCCAGCACCAGCAGGTTGTCGGCAAAGCGGTAGCGCTCGGCCAATTCACTTGCCGCCCCCTCCAGCTCCAACGTGCGCGTCAGGGCGGCAGGGAGGGCGTGCAGCGCAGTATTCAGGTCATCGCCTTCGGTCAGGGCGGCCAGTACGGGTAGGAAGGCGGTCAGGCTGGCAAGATAGCTTTTGGTAGCCGCCACGGCCCGTTCCTCGCCGCACTTCAGGGGCAAGACGAACTCGGCGGCCCCAGCCAGATCGCTGTCCTCCACATTCACGAGGGCCACGGTCAGCGCCCCATTTTCCCGCGCCATCCGCACGTTTTCCACCACATCCGGGCTGGCCCCGCTTTGCGATACGGCGATGACCAACGCGCCGCGCAGATCCAGCCGCGTGCCGTAGAGGGTATGCACGCTGGGGCCGAGGCTGGCAACCGGCAACGCCAACTGCGTCTCCAGCGCGTATTTCAAGAACGTGCAGGCGTGATCGCTGCTGCCCCGCGCCACCGTGACGGCGTAGGGCGGGCGGCGTTGGCGCAGGGCCTCGGCCAAGCGTGCGGCAGCCTCGGCATTTTCGGCCAGTTGGCGGGCAATGACTGTGGGTGCCTCGCGGGCCTCTTGCAGCATCAGTGGGTCGGCTGGGTTGGTCATACGTTGGCCTCGGTGGGAGTGGACTCCTGGGACGGGTGCAGGGGGATGGCGTGACCACCCACGTACACGGCTTTCACATTCAGATCGTTGTCCAGCACAGTCAGATCGGCCCGCAGGCCCACGCGCAGCTCTCCCCGGTCGGTCAGGCCCAGCGAGGCAGCGGGGGCAGCGCTCAGCATCCGGCTGGCTTCGGCCAGAGGCACGCCCAGCCGCACCGCGTTTCTGAGGGCCACATCCAGCGTCAAGACACTTCCGGCAATCGTGCCGTCTGGAAGAGTGGCTTTGCCGTCTCTGACCGTCACGGGTTGGCCGCCCAGTTCGCTGTCACCGTCGCCCAGTCCGGCGGCCCGCATCGCGTCGGTGATCAGCAGCACGCGGCCCGGAGCAGCGGCGCGGGCCAACAAAAAGCTGGTGGGATGAACATGAATGCCGTCCAGAATGATCTCCAGGAAAGCGTGTGGATCGGCCAGCAGCGCTCCAGCCACGCCGGGGGTGCGGCCTTCTATTCCGCCCATCGCGTTGTAAAGGTGCGTGGCGCAGGTGCGTGCCCCCAGTTCGTGCAGGGCCGACAGAAAGGCCGAAACGGTCTCGGCGTCGGCGCGGGTATGGCCGATGCCGATGCGAACGCCCACACCTGCCAGAGCGCGGGCCAGTTCCAGCGCACCGGGCAATTCGGGGGCGAGGGTCACGGCGCGGATCACCTTCAGCGCCAGCAGTTCAGCAGTCAGGTTGGGGTGAGGCAGGACGGCGTGGGGCGGTTGCGCTCCCAGCCGCCCCGGACTGATAAAGGGGCCTTCCAGATGCGCCCCCGGAATATCCGCGCCGCCCACCACGCCGCCCGCATCCATCACTTCGCGCACGCCGCGCAGGGCGGCCAGGACTTCGGGCCAACGGTGCGTGATGGTGGTGGGCAACAGCGTGGTCGTACCATGCTGCGCGTGCAGGCGGGCCAGTTGCCGTACTCCGGTGGGGCCGTCCATCGTGTCGCCGCCCGCGCCGCCGTGAACGTGGGTGTCTATGAATCCGGGCAGGATCAGCAGATCAGACGGAACATCTCCAGAAGTCAGGGCCTCTATCTGCGTTCCAAAACGGAGGCTTCCGGGCCTAAAAACTCCGTCTGGGTGAAGGATTTGGCCGTGTAGAGTCTGAGCGTATAGGGTTTGGGCGGCGGGCATGGTCGCTCCTTGAGGAGAAAGAACACGGCTGAGAATGGAGCCTCAGCCTACCTCCCGAAAATAATTTCTGTCAATGCAGGAAGCGTTGGTAAATTATTTTCATCACCCGCCATGCTTTACCCTGCCCCTATGTGGGCTTCTCAGCGGGCACAGCGTGTGCCGACCAGTGTGTTTTCTTTGATGGATGCGGCGCTTGGGCGGGCGCGGGCGGCGGGGTTGCAGATCATTGATCTCAGCATCGGCTCCAGCGACCTTGCCCCACCCATGCAGGCGCTCGACGCGCTCAGGGACGCCACCCACGACCCCAGCTCTTACCGCTATCCCCTGTTCTCGGATACCCGGCCCCTGCGGGAAGCGGCGGCGGCATACCTCGGGCGGCGCTACGGCGTGCAGGTGGATGCCGAACGGGAAGTCTTGCCCCTAATCGGCGCACAGGAAGGGCTGGCGCATCTGCTACTGGCCGTGACCGATCCCGGCGATACGCTGCTGCTGCCCGACCCCTGCTACCCGCCTTATCTGGGTGCGGCAGCGGTGGCGGGCCTGAATATCGTCCCTCTTCCGCTGCGGCCAGAGCGCGGCTTTTTGCCGGAGTTGGACAGCTTGCCCGCCGACCTGCGCCCCCGCGTGCTGCTGCTGAATTATCCCAACAACCCCACATCGGCGGTGGCGGATGCGGCCTTTTTTACCCAGGCCGCCGCGTGGTGCAGGGCACGGGGCACGCTGCTGATCCACGATCACCCCTATGCCGAACTGACTTTTGGCGACTACCAAGCGCCGAGTGCGCTGCAAGCAGGCCTGAGCGGCATTGTCGAGCTGCATTCCCTGAGCAAGACGCACCATATGGGCGGCTTCCGGGTAGGCTTCGCGGCGGGAGACGCCGGAGCCGTGGCCGCGCTGGGCCGGGTCAAAGGCGCGGTGGACTTTCACCCGTATCTGGGCATTCAGCGGGCCGCGACGGTGGCGCTGGGCCTTCCCGACCATCTGGGGCGCGAGGGAGCCAGAGTGTTTCAGGAACGCCGCGACGCCCTGTTGCCTGCCCTACGTGATCTGGGCTGGGCCGTGCAGACGCCGCAGGCCAGCATGTACCTGTGGGCACAGGTGCCCGGCCTGACCGACAGCGTGGCCTACGCCGTACGGATGGCCGAAACGACTGGAGTGGCCCTGAGTCCGGGGCGAGCCTTCGGGCCGGGCGGAGAGGGCTTCGTGCGCTTTGCGCTGGTGCAGCCGCCGGAAGTGCTGGTGGAGGCGGCGAGGCGGCTTGGGGGCGGTGAATAGGGCGTGGTCAGTGGGAAAAGATGAAGGACGAACCCCCCAGTCGGCTTCGCCGCCAGCCCCCCTTGAGGGGAGCGCAAGTGCTTTCAAGTCCCCACCTCTGAGGGGGGGCGTTGCGCCAGCAACGGGGGGGTTGCCCTTCCCACTCACCACTGACCACTGACTGCGGTCAAACCACTGCCGTCGCCGCCAACCGTTCCAGCACCCCCGGATCTTCCAGCGTGCTCGTATCGCCCTCGATCTTGCGGCCTGCAGCGATCTGTCTCAGGAAGCGGCGCATGATTTTGCCGCTGCGGGTTTTGGGCAGGGCGTCGGCGATGTAGATGGCATCGGGGCGGGCCAGTGCGCCGATTTGCGTGACGACGTAGGCACGCAGCGCCACCGGGTCTACGGTCTGACCCACCTGCGGCAGCACGAAGGCCACCACACACTCCCCCTTCAGGTCATCCGGTTTGCCCACCACGGCGGCTTCGGCCACGCTGGGATGGGCCACCAGTGCGCTTTCGATTTCCATCGTGCCCAGTCGGTGGCCCGAGACGCTGAGTACGTCATCTACACGGCCCATCACGGTGATGTAGCCGTCGGCGTCTTTGCGTGCGCCGTCTCCGGCAAAGTAGACGTGCGGAATTTCTCCCCAGTAGGCTTTGCGGTAGCGCTCATCGTCGCCGTACACGGTACGCAGCATCGAAGGCCAGGGTTTACGGATCACCAGCAGGCCGCCCTCGTCGTGGCCGAGTTCTTCTCCCTCCCGGTTTACGATGGCCGGGTCTATGCCGTACATGGGCAGGCCCGCCGTGCCGGGTTTGGCCGGATGCGCCCCCGGCAGCGTGGTCAGCATGATGGCCCCGGTTTCGGTCTGCCACCACGTATCGATCACTGGGCAGCGGTTGCCACCGATCACGCGGCGATACCACATCCACGCTTCGGGGTTGATCGGCTCTCCTACCGACCCCAACAGGCGCAGGCTGCTGAGGTCATAGGCCGCCGGAAGCGCGTCGCCCTGCCGCATAAAGGCGCGAATGGCGGTAGGCGCGGTGTAAAGAATGGTCACGCCGTGTTTCTGGATGATCTGCCAGAAGCGCCCCCAGTCGGGGTGGTTGGGCGCACCCTCGTACATCAGCACAGTGGCTCCGTTCAGCAGCGGGCCGTACACGGTGTAGCTGTGCCCCGTGACCCAGCCAATGTCGGCGGTACACCAGAACACGTCGTCGGGTTTGAGGTCAAAGACCGTTTTGGTGGTCAGGTAGGTGCCCACCATGTAGCCGCCCGTGGTGTGCAGCACGCCCTTGGGCTTGCCCGTACTGCC
The DNA here is from genome assembly GCF_000378445.1 of Deinococcus aquatilis DSM 23025. Taxonomy (GTDB): domain Bacteria; phylum Deinococcota; class Deinococci; order Deinococcales; family Deinococcaceae; genus Deinococcus; species Deinococcus aquatilis. The sequence continues at coordinate 44,871 of NZ_KB899731.1, forward strand.
CGACGTATACAGCACGAACAGCGGGTGTTCGGCATCCAGTGCGGCGGCTTCGTGCTCGGTCTCGGCTCCGGCCAAGGCGTCGTGCCACCACAGGTCGCGGCCTTCTTGCATGGTGACGGGCGTTCCGGCGCGGCGCACCACCAGCACATGCTCCAGCGTGGGCGTGCGCGTGGCGGCCTCGTCTGCATTGGCCTTCAGGTTCACGGGTTGGCCGCGCCGGTAGCCCGCGTCGGCGGTGATCAGCAGTTTGCACTGGGCATCGTTGATTCGGTCGGCCAGCGCTCCCACCGAAAAGCCACCGAAGACCACCGAATGCACCGCGCCGATCCGGGCACAGGCCAGCATGGCAATCGCTGCTTCAGGAATCAGGGGCAGATACAGCGTCACGCGGTCTCCGGCCACCACACCCAGCGCAGTCAGGGCATTGGCCGCCCGCTTCACCTCGGCCAGCAGTTCGCTGTAGGTCAGGGTTCGTACCTCGCCGTCTTCACCTTCCCAGATCATTGCCCGCTTGTTGCCCAGGCCCTGCGCCACGTTACGGTCAAGGGCATTGAAGGCGATATTGGTCTGACCACCCGCAAACCACTGCGCGTGCGGCTCCTGCCAGTCCAGTACCTGCGTCCACGGCTTCATCCACGTCAGGTCGGCGGCCACCTCGCCCCAGAAGCCGTTCGGGTCTTGCAGGCTGCGCTCATAGCGGATCTGATATTCGGCGGCGGTCAGGCTGGCCGTGGCAGCAAATTCGGCGCTGGGAGCAAACACACGGTTTTCATGCAACACGTTGTCAATTTGGTCGGTCATAGACAGGGAATCTCCACGGGATCACAGGATGAGGGCAACGGGACAAGAGGGCTGAAAGAGTGCGGTCAATCTACTCTGCCTGAGCCTGAGAGGGGCGGCAGCCGGAAGGCAAGGGGCCTGGAAGGTCATGCCCCCGGCACAGGGGTCGGGGGCGCAGCGGGAAGACTTCAGAATCGGAGGGAGGCTGCGTGCCCGAGTTCAGTCGTGTGCGGCGACTGTGCCGTCCATTCCGGCCCCGGTGTAGGCGCGGAACTGCATCTCTTCAAACAACTGGTCTTCGTCCTCGCGGCGGCGGGAAGCCCCGATCAACGTTCCGATGACCGCAAAGGCGAAGCCTGCCGGAATGCTGACGATGCCCGGATTCTCCAGCGGAAAGATCGCCTGCGCCTGAATGGGCCTGCGGCCAGTGGTTTTTTCGGGCGGGTCGATGCCCATGATGTTGGGGCTGATGGCGATCAGGGTCAGGCAGGTCAGGATGCCGCCCACGATGCCCCAGATGGCTCCGGTGGCATTGAATTTGCGCCAGAACAGCGTAAACAGGATCACGGGGACATTGGCACTGGCCGCAATCGCAAAGGCCAGCGCCACCAGAAAGGCCACGTTCTGCGTCTGGGCCAACAGCCCCAGCACGATGGCGACGATTCCCACAGCCACCGTTGCGAGTCGGGCCACCCGGAACTGCTCGCCTTCGCTGGCCTTGCCACCCCGCATCACGCCATTGAAAATATCGTGCGTAAAGCTGGTGCTGGCCGCGATGGTCAGGCCCGCAACCACTGCCAGAATGGTGGCGAACGCCACAGCCGTCACGAAGGCCAGTCCGAACTCGCCGCCCACCGTGCCTGCCCCACCAAACAGCGCCTGAGCGAGCAGCGGCGCGGCCATGTTCCCGGCAGCATTGGCCGTCGCAATGGCTTCCTTGCCGACCAGAACGTTGGCGGCGTTGCCCATCAGGGCTGTCATCACATAAAAGGCTCCGATCAGGACCATCGCCCAGACCACGCTCTTGCGGGCATCCTGGGCAGTGGGTACGGTATAAAAGCGCACCAGAATGTGCGGCAGTCCTGCGGTGCCCAGCACCAGCGCCAGTCCCAGACTGATCAGGTCAACGGGGTTTTTGTATTTCAGCCCCGCGCCCAGAAACTCTGCGCCGTTTTTGGCTTCGGCGGCCCCCAGCAGGTTGCTGAAGCTCCAGCCAAAGCGGTTCAGAATCAGCACGCTCATGACCACCGTGGCAAACATCAGCAGGGTCGCCTTGACGATCTGCACCCAGGTGGTCGCCAGCATTCCGCCGACCACCACGTAGATGATCATCAGCACGCCCACCAGCGGAATAGCCACACTGGGCTTCAAGACTCCGCCCGACAGCAGGCTGATCAGGGTGCCTGCGCCCACCACCTGGGCGATCATGTAAAAGGTCGAAACAACGATGGTGGAAAGGGCGGCGTACATCCGCACGCGGGGGTCACGCAGGCGGTATACCAGCATGTCGGCCAGCGTGTATTTGCCCAGATTCCGCAATGGCTCGGCCACGATAAACAGCACCGTGAGGTAAGCGATAAACCAGCCCACCGAGTACATGAATCCGTCAAAGCCGTTGAGAGCGATCAATCCGGTGATGCCCAGAAACGACGCCGCGCTCATGTAGTCGCCCGCAATGGCAATTCCGTTCTGGCCCGCGCTGATTTTGCCGCCTGCCACATAAAAATCGCTGGTGCTGGTATTGCGCCGACTGGCCCAGAAGGTGATGCCCAAGGTGATCGCCACGATCACGGCGGCAAGCAGGAAGGTCATCGCTGCGCCTCCAGAGCCAGTCGGTCGAAGGTACGGGCCTTGCGAACATAGAGGGCGGCCAGAATCCAGCCCATCACGAATTCAGCAAAGGCCATCAGGTAACCGAAAGTGACGTTCCCCAGCACCTTCTGGGCCATCAGCGGCTTGTTGTACCCGGCCAGCAGCGGCAACAAAAAGTACAGCACCAGAAAAGTGATGGTCATGACCACCGTAAAACGGACCCGCTCGGCCACCAGCTGCTGAAAAGCGCTGTTGCGAACGGATGAAGAGCCGGACTGCACCTGAGATACGGTCATGCGGGCCTCCTGAACACAGGAAATGGGGCGGGGCGACGCATTGTGCGCCTCCAAAAACATCACCAAGTAGGATTGTTGGACTCAATTCAGAGTAGAATTTGCTTAATCTAAAATCAATGTACTGAGATCAATAAAAATGTATCTGCTATTGGAACACAGATAGTCAGTTGTGGCTCATCAGATTGGGTTGCCCAGCGTAAGCCCCGCACTCTCTGAGCCGCTGCTGGGCGCGTATGTTGGGTGGTAATGTCCCCGCTTTCTGCCTCTACTCCTCAGCTGACTCCGGCGCTGCTGACCGATCAGCTGGGGCGGCCCCTGCGCGATCTGCGAATCAGCGTGACCGACCGCTGCAATCTGCGCTGCACGTACTGCATGCCCGCCGAGGTCTTTGGGCCGGACTACGCCTTCCTGCCCCGTACTGAACTGCTGACCTTTGAAGAAATAGAGCAGCTGGCAGAGGCATTCGTGACGTTGGGGGTGCAAAAGCTGCGGCTGACCGGGGGCGAACCTTTGCTGAGGCGCGACCTGCCTGACCTTGTGGCCCGTCTGGCCCGGCTTGGGGGCGTGGAAGACATTGCCATGACCACCAATGGGCTGCTGCTGCCCCGCTTGGCGGCCCCTCTCAAGGCGGCAGGTCTGGGGCGGGTCACAGTAAGTATCGACAGCCTGGATCCAGAGATTTTCGGACGTATGAACGGACTGGGCACGCACCCTGACCGCGTGATGGACGGCATAGAGGCGGCCCTGCAGGCCGGGTTGGGCGTCAAAGTCAATACGGTGGTGCAGCGCGGCGTCAATGATGCGGGCCTGCGCGAATTATGGCTGGCCCTCAGAGACAAGGCAGTGTTGCGCTTCATCGAGTTTATGGATGTGGGCAACCATAACGGCTGGAATATGGACGCGGTCGTGCCTTCCCGCGAGGTACTTGCCCGCCTGAGCGAAGACGGCCTGGGCAGTGAATTTGCGCCCGCACAGGCCAACTACCGGGGTGAGGTGGCGGCCCGGCACCAGGATGCAGACGGCCACGAGATCGGTCTGATTTCCTCAGTGACCGCCCCTTTCTGCGGCGATTGCTCACGGGCGCGGCTCTCGGCGGTGGGCACCCTGTATACCTGCCTCTTTGCTGGCACTGGAACCGATTTGCGTGCACCGCTCCGGGCCGGGGCCACAGATGATGAATTGCGTTCCCAGATCGCGGGCGTATGGCAGGTCAGACGCGACCGATACAGTGAGGAGCGCGGGGAGGTGACGCAGCGTCAGAAAGTGGAGATGTCTCACATTGGCGGGTAATGCCGATCTGAGCGTAAAAACTTAACTTTCATGTATCCTGAAGTCGGCTCTTATTTTTGTTACCGTACCAGTCACAAGTCAGACAACCTTGTGTACTCCTGACACAAACTCTAAGATAGGCGACCAGAGGCTCAACAGGAAGCTGATGTTCGAGCCTGAAGGGGATGCATGGCGAAGTACCCGCTCATCAAAAGCACACTGAAAGATCGGCTTCTTGGGGGCCACTACCCAGAAGGGCTACCGCTCCCCAGCGAACCGCAACTTGCCCGCGAGTTTGAAGTTTCGCGGATGACCGCCCGCCGCGCCATCGACGAACTTGAACGCGAGGGCTACGTTTACCGCGTGCAGGGCGCTGGCACCTTCCCCACCGGAAAACGCTTCCGGCAGGGCATGTTCCGTATTCGCCCGTTCAAAGAGTGGGCACGTCATCCGGACCACCGCACCACCGTTCTCCGGGCCATGCAGATCGAGGCCACACCCGAAATCGCCATCGTGCTGCAAATTCAGCCCGGCGACCCCGTTATCTTTGTTCACCGTCTCCGCACCGCTGGCGATGAGGCTCTGGTGATCGAAAAACGGTATATCAACGCCGCCATCGTGCCCAAATTGCTGGAACACAACCTCAGCGCCGAGAGCATCCACGAAACGATGGTCAGCATGGGCGTCCCGCTCGCCCGCGTTGAGCAGAACCTGGAAGCCGTGAATCTGCGCCAGGAAGAGGCCGACCTCCTGCGGGTCTCACTGGGCACAGCGGCTTTCCTATTGCGCCGCACCACCTACAGCGGTTCCAAGCGTGTGTCGTATGTCAACTATTGGGTACGCGGCGACCGCTACGCCTTCCAGGACAGCTTCGAGCCGTAAGGAGAGCTGTAAACAAATAGGTGCAGAGAAAGAGCGGGAGGCTTGGCAAGTTGCCAACGCTCCCGCTCTTTCTCTACCATGGAAAAAAATAATTCCACGCCGCATGTCCTACAGCCTTGCTCAGCTCACCAAAGGATGCAACTCGCCCGCGCTCACCATACCCAGCCAGTGCAGGGCGCGGCTGGCACTCACGTACAGCAATCGGCGCTCGTATTCGGTGGATTCGTCGTAGGTGTCGGCGTCGGCATTGGCAACGATTGCCGCGCTGAATTCCAGTCCTTTGGCAAGGTTGACAGGCAAGATGACCACACCGCCCCGGTAACGGTGTTCCTGCGTGGTAATCGGCTGGGCGTCGGTGTCGTGGTCGTGCAGCTCGGTGCTTAGGCGGTCTGCATCGGCAGCGCGGCGGGTCACAATAGCCACGTTTTCGTGTCCGGCGGCCTGCGCGTCCTTCACGGCGCGGGCAATCAGAGCCGCCTCGACACCATTCGAATAGCGCTGCACCTCGGCTCCGTCGCGGTCTACACCCACCACATCGGCGGCGCGGTTGTAGGTAGAGGCGATGCGTGCGCCCAGTTCGGTGATCTGCCGGGTCGAACGGTAGGTGCGCGACAGCGTGAGCACCTGTGCGCCCCCCCCTGCCGAAGCGGGCAACACCGCCTGTACCGCTTCCCAACTGCTTGGTCCCTTGTAGCCGTGCATTCCCTGATTCAGGTCGCCCAGCGCCGTCAGGTGGCCCTCACGGGTGGCGCGGGCCAGCAGCGCGTACAGCAGCGGCGAATAGTCCTGCGCTTCGTCCAGCACCACATGGTCGAAAGGTTCCAGCGTGCGCCCCACCTGCCGCCCGATCCCGCCCGTCAGAGCCTGCACCGCCAGCATCACCGGAATTTCGGTCACGTCGGCGTGAGCGCGGCGTGGATTGGGAATGCTCTGGAGGGGATCGGCCAGCAGCAGCCGGATTTCGCGGTCATTCAGCAGGCCGCTGACGCCCAGGGCTTCGGCACTTCCCAGCAGGCGGCGGGCCTCGGTGACGGGGGTGGTGGAGGCAAAAACGCGCCCCAGCAGGCTTGTCAGCGGCACCGAGAGTTGGCGCAGCACGCTGACGGTCTGTGCCTCGGAGACGTTCAATTGGGCGAGGGCTTCGGCCTCTACCGCAATGCGGAAGGCGGCCCGGTATCCAGACAGTGGATCGGAGGCGAATACATCCAGCAGCAGAGAATGAAGTTCCTGCTCTGTTTGAGAAAAGGTCAGGGGATCGCGCCCCGGAACCTCGATCTGCTCCTGAAGGCGCTGCCCCTGCAAAGCGGTCAGAAATTTGGCCTGAATATGTGCCCGTACCACGTCCAGCATTCGGGCGTCGCCCAGTAGCTTGGCTCGCCGCCATGCCAGCGCCCGCCGAGCATTGTCATGATCGGTCAGGAGCAGGGTCAGGGTGCGGTCTGTCACTTCCAGTTTTTCCAGCCCCAGGAGACCCACCGCCCAGGCTTCGGGGGTGGTCACGGGCACGGCGGGAATCCCCAGATCAGGCAGCACCCGCGCCGCGTAGGCCGCCAGCACCTTGTTAGGCATCAGCACCATGCAGGCTTCGGGACGGGCACGGTGTTCGCGGCGCTCGGCATTCATCATCCACGCCAGTCGGTGAAAACCGATGGTGGTTTTACCCGACCCAGCCGCGCCCTGAATAATGATCGGCGTGCCCGCAGGTGCCCGCATCGCCTCATTCTGTTCGGGCTGCAAAGTTTCCACCACATCGCGCATGCCTGCCGTGCTCTGCTCCTGTAGACGGCGAATCAGAACTTCCTCGCGGCCTCCGGTGTCACCGCCCGCCTCATCGTCGTACAGATCGGTCACACGCAACAGTTGTTTGGCGGCCACATCCAACTGTCGCCGCCGCCGGATGGTGCCGAGGCCGCCGCGCCGGGGCGTCCAGTTTAGGGATTGGGTATAGAACAAACTCCCCACCTCGGAATCCCAGGACACCACGTTGTGTCCTTCCTTTGCTCCGCCCTTCACGTCCAGGAAGGCGTGTTTGCCCACATAGAGCGTCTGCTCGCGTCCACCCACCCGCACCCGGAGGCTGCCAAAATAGGGCTGAAACAAATGCACGCTCAGCATGGCCGCATGTTCTTCAGCGATGTCGGCCATCGTCACGCTGGTTTCCAGATCGGCACCCACATTCCGGCTGCGGTCTTCCCATACGTCAATCTGGTGCAGCATGGCGGCCACGGTACCCGCCAATCGCTGTTCCTCCAGAGGAAATTCTGGATGTGAGGCTACCTTCTCGGGTGAAGTCAAATCGGCAAGAGACGTGGGCTGAGCAACAGGCATCCGTACAGAATAAGCTATTGCTGCCTTTAGAGATACGGCACAGACAAAATGAAGGGGCCTGGTTCAGCTCTGACCTTCCGAAACCTCTTCCAAATCCATCCTTTGGCGGATGCGCCGAGGTCAAAGAGCGGTTAGGTTGGCCGCATGAATGTCACCCGTCATTTCAGTGACACCCGTACCCCAGAGGGGCGTGTACGTTTTTTGTTGACCCCAGACTGGGTGCAGCTTGTTGCAGAGGGAAAGGGTTGGCAGCATCAGAGCCGGCATCTCGACTTGATGGAGGCAGCCGACTTTCTAGCTGTTGTTCCCCAGGTCTCCCAACATCTTTATGAACAGACCTTGGAAGACTTGGAGCGGCAAATGGCTTTTGAAGGTGCGGCTTAATCTGGAAAATTGCAAAACAAGACATGAAGAAGCCCCCCTCTGATGGAGGGGGGCAAAGTTGGAGCGGGAGACGCGATTCGAACGCGCGACATCTACCTTGGCAAGGTAGTGCTCTACCAGCTGAGCTACTCCCGCGATAAAAAAAACCCCCGCGCTGACCGACTTTTCCGGGATGCTGCCATCCGAGTATCATTGGCGCGGCTGCGTTTCACGACCCAGTTCGGCATGGAGTGGGGTGGGTCCACAGCGCTGTGGGCACGGGGGTGTCTTGGTTTGGGGGACTGCTGAAAAAACAGTGCAAGACGGTGAGAAGAGCTTGAGGGCAGGGATAATGGCGGGGGAGGG
>NZ_KB899732.1 GCF_000378445.1 Deinococcus aquatilis DSM 23025
GGCGATTGAATCGGCATTTTCCGCTTTGAAATCTCGCGGACTGAATCTGGAGGCCACGCACATGACGGCCCCAGAGCGAATCTCTCGGCTCTTTGGGCTGCTGTGTATCGCGCTGGCCTGGATGACCCGGATCGGCGCGCAGCGGACAGAGACCCACGCCCCTCGGCGGGACAAGCGCGGGCGAGCGGTCGTGAGTCAGGCGCGGATCGGGTGGCAGATCCTGAGTCAGGCGGCGCGGTGGGGCGGCGACGTGTTCTGGGACTACCTGCGGCTCCTTGGGATGCCGTTCCCGACCGCCAGCACGTCAGTTTCCCGAAGTGTCAGGTGCTGAGGGGATGATGGCGAAAATTGCATACCTTACATGCGAGTCTCCCAGTGGCGACAGGAGATGGCAAGTTTGTATATTGAGCCGAAAAGCCTGGTGATGAGGGATTCTCGAGGGTCGTCCATGTTCGGCTCGATGCTCTCAAGGTCAGGCATAACAGGATTCAAGGCGCAAGAGTTTCCATACGTACTCCGCTTCAGCTCCGTCGCAATACGGCCAGCACTACAGGCGGCTTCACTACGCGGAGCCCGTATCCGTTCTTAGGCCCTGCCCGTGTTGAATCCCATAAAGAGCAGAATCCACACTGAAACCTGCGTTACACTGCCTGAACGTGGGTGAGACTCTCTATGCGCTTCCTACGGTTATCCTGTTTGTGTCGGGTACGGTTCAAGTCGGGATGGCACACCAAAAATTATTTTCACCCTGAACTCATTTCCATTGAAAATTTATCGGCTGCTGAATCATGAACGGTAATCGAATTTTGTGCAGCGGCATTGAAACAAGTTCACATTCCCTGACGCAGCAGCACTTCAAGAGGTTCATGGTCAGTGTCTATTGTGAGATGAACTCGAAAGCCCACCTTCGCAGCAAGCCTCAATGACGGCAGATTCGCAGGGTCAATCATGCAGAAGGTGGCTCCCTGGCCTAGATTCAGGTCACGCCACTGCAAAATGGCGTCAAGAGCCTCAAACGCGAAGCCTTGCCCCTGAGCCCAAGGCATCAACACCCAGCCGGCTTCCGGTAGCGCGTCAAACGCGGGATGATTGCTCAAGACGTCCCGCTTGAATCGGGCAATACCCATCTCCCCCACAAATCGCCCTGTTGAGCGTTCGAACACCAGCCAATATCCAAACCCATAAAGCATCCAATGCCCGAGGTGACGAAGCAGCCTCGTCCAGACGTCCTGTCGAGCAACGGGCCGTCCGGTGGTATAGCGCGTAACTACGGGATCTCCCCACAACGCTACACAGGCCTCAAAGTCTGTCTCCTGATGCCCGCGAAGCATAAGACGTTCTGTATGCAAGACGGGTGCAGATGTTCTTGTCATGTAAATCACCCTTAAAGCAGTCCTAATGCCTTCTCGGTGGTCATACAGGCATCTGATTGGAACAGCGCACCCTGAAGGACGGAATCAGGTTTGCCAGTGGTGCCCCAGCTTGGGCAGCAGGGCCCACAAACTGCACAACCCCATCACATGCCTACAGCATAAGCTCCCCGCAAGCGTCTTCCGGATCAATTGAGCAAATGTCAGAGAACGTGCGCTGAATACGGTAGGAGATAATTCCCGATGCCACTTGAAAAGTTCAAATATCAGTGTTGAGGTACTTAATCAGTGAACACCCTTTCGACAATGACCTCGACATCGCCAGTCAGACCATCAAGGTTTAAACCGTAACCAATCTCTGCCGCAGGGATCTTCTTCATCCAGCGTTCTCCCTTACTAAAATCATTCAAATCCACAGTCAAGGTTTTAGAGGGTGGCAAGACGTATAAATATTCAGAGGTAGAGGTACGACTTTCAGATGGTGGAACGACATTCGTACAGTAATGAGGATAGTCAGATTGATAAAATTCACTCGCATTGAGAGTCGAGGTTTCAAATCTCGATCCACTCCCCCGCCTCGCATCTTCTCGTAACATGATCTCAAGACTTCGGCCATCACTTCCAGTATCTTCAACCCGGTAATTAGCGAAGCTTTCGGCAAAGTGAATAGTCTCGTAGCTAAAATCTGAAGAACTACTGCTCGTATACTGCAAGGGTTTCCAGTCCCATACGTTGTTTTCCTGCCGGAAGCAGCGCGCCTCAATCTCTGCGAAAGAACTAAAGTTTTCGGAATAATCGTGCTTAAAAGACGTTTCGATCAGACGTGTAGCACGCCAGCCACCCAGTACATTCAGCCTGGGTTCGAAAGTAGTTGATCCTGTCCACTGCTCCGCATTAACCACTGTGACAGTGATAGTTCCACCTGTAACACCGCCATACGGCTCAATAGGACGGCTTACACCAAGCGTCGTTTGCTTAACAATGTTAAATTTAAGGGTGACCCGTGTCGTTTCGCTTCTCACCTTGAATGAATGCTCGGCGACAAGATTTTTGTCCCCTTTCAACTTCACTTGAACCGCGTAAGAACCAGACTTTTGGGGTGCGGTAAATAGGCCGTTTGCAGTGATATCGCCTCCCACGCTACTCCACTCCACCTCAGCCGTCTGCTTGCCGTCCAAGTAGGCATGAAATTGTACCTGCTCACCCGGCTTTAAGGTGGCTGGGGCTGGCCTGATTTCGAAGTCTCGAACAATAACCCTAGTCGACGCGGTCGCGCCGCCATTGGCTGCAACCGCGTCAACCGTAAATGTTCCAGCCACGCTGGATTGAAAAGCACCTGCCGAATCGATGCTGCCGCCGCTGGCCTTCCAAGTTACGGCAGTGGTAGGCACGTCATTGAGCGACGCGGTGAATTGCACTGTCTGGTTGAGGCTGATGACCTTGCCTCTAGGAGCAATGGACAGGGGGTTCGCTTGAACGTTGGCCACCTCAAGTGGCAGGAACGGCAACAGTGTAGTTCTGACGAACAAGAAAAAATCTTTGCCAATCTTGCCGTCCTCCTCAGCGACCCAAGTCAACGAAAAGTTTTCCTGATTTTTAGCAGCACTCTGTGTGCCCAGCAACTGAGCCTGCCGGGCACCGCTTTCACTGACACGCATCCGGTACAGTTCGACCGCATCCACGTTGTAGAGCCCTAGAAAGTCGGTATTGGCCGCATCAAGGGCAGCCGTCACCGTGACCGTCTCTCCTTTCTTGAACTCACGAACATCAGTTTGGGCACTCCCGGTAGGAGAGGTGCTGACCGGCACCTCATAGGTCAGGGCCAAAGCCGTTTCCTTGATGGCCGTGCTGGCCTTACTCATCACGTATTTGATGAAGTCAGCCACGGTTGAACCCGGCTCCACTTTGCCCTGAAGCCGAAAGTTGTACCCAGAGCTGTAGGTCGCATCAGCCACTTGAAACGAAGGAGAGGCGAAATCTCCTTCCAGAACTGGCCCGAGACTCAGCGCCAACAGGTCAGCGTGCAGTACGGTATTGCCCAGGCCCAAAGAGGCGGTCGGCCCAGCGAAAATTTCTGCTTTGAAAGTGGCCTCCGGCGTACCCGTGTAGACGATGCGCGGTACCAGATCGGCACTGCCGTCCAGCGTAGACAGGTTGGTCAATCCGCCTTGATCGGTGTACTCGAAGCCCAGATCCATATTGGCTTTCGCGTACCCCTGGAAGCCGAGATCAGCGGCACCGACCGCAAAAGCGCCGCCGGCACTCAAGGTAAATCCTAGCGACAGGACAGGGCTGGCAAACCAGGCGAGCGGCCCCGTCACAGGAATAGGAATGGTGAGCAGGTCCGGTTTTTTACACTCGATCTTTCCTGTGAAATTCGCACCGATCTTTAGCCCGCCAGTCAGGGTGCCGTTCAGCTGACCCGAAGTTTTAAAACGCAGTCGTCCCTGTCCTTGGTCGTCATCGCGCAGCACCATGTCAAAGTCGACCACCTGCTGCAGCTTGACCTCGATGCTCGACGGATTGATCACGATGTCGGTGGACGCGGTGCAGGTGAATGGGCCCAGAGGAAAACTTTTCTCAGCGAGGGCCTGAATTGCTGGGACAGCGTAGGAGAGACGAACCGAGCCGTCATCGCCCAATTGGACGTCTTGTGGTTTGAGACCCACCGCAGCGGCAGCTGGAGCCAGTCGCCCGCTGGCCTGAAAATGGAAAGCACTAAACACAGTCTGAGGAGAAACCCGCTCAAACGTCACAAGCGTGCCTGTGGATTGCTGCTCGACTTGAATGACCCGGCCGGCAAAGAATTCTTCACCGCGCGACAGGATGGTTTCACCCACCTTGACGTCGCTGTCCCGTACGGTGACGTGGTACCGTGCCCCAGAAAGCGGGAGTTGTGCGGCATCGAGAGGGGCCACCTTGCCTACCACCTGCTGGGCTTCCAGAGAATGGACCTCCACCGCCACCTCAGCGACGGTCACCTCACTGGTGTCTTCCCATGCTCCCGCGCGGTAGTGCAGCCGGGTGGTGCCGAGTTTGACAGCCGTGACCTGGCCCTCGCTGTCGACCGTGGCAACACTGGGATCGTCTGTCGACCATTGGCCCACCGGCGCAGGCAGGGCGTTCCCCCTGATGTCATAGGCCAGCGGCTTGACCTCAATCCGTTCCGTGGGTTTTAAGATGAGGGCTGCCCTCGAAATCTCTACATGATCCACACCAGCCGGCGGTGGAGGATCCACTGGCGTGCAGCCTGTCATTGCCAAGATTCCCATCATCATCAGGGCCAGCAGCCGGCCCTTCATCCTGCTCCCCAAGAAAAAATCTGCATAGGAGAGAGCATGGGATGAAGGGTGTGACGCCCTTGTGACTTGGGCCTAGCGTTTACGCGTTGGAGTTTGTATTGGAGGCTTCGCATATTGCTGCTTCAGCCTCGTTCTTGGCTCGTCGGATCCCGCAGCTGGCTCCTTCCCAAAGGCAGCCAGCAGGGCCACCATCCAATCCCACACCTTCATTGATGGGCGTCTAGACTTTGGCAACTGCAGAGTCCAGATGAAGACGGCCAACACCAAGACTATCCATATCAGCATGAAGAGCAGCTGAACATCCATCAGTTCACCGGGGCGCTCGGCAGAAGACTGACCTTAACGGGCCAGACTCTACTGCTGATGGGTTCCGAGAGCCGCAGCATCACATGACAGTCACAGGGAGAACGTCAGGATGGCTGGGCAACTCGGTACGGCGTTGTAAGCCACAGAGTTGATCTGTTTGTAGGAACTGTCAGCAGGAGGGGAGGGCTACCGAGCGCCCTCTCTGCATTTCACTGGAGAGAACTTCACTTGAGCCCGTCTGAGTGACGTCCAACTCTCTCAAAAGGAGTCAGGATTTGGAACCTCCGCCGTTAAAACTATTGCTTGCTGTGCACGTTTTAAGTGCCCTGACCCTCTTCAGTCTGGAATCGGCCACATTGGCCCTGTGGTCAGCCGCCCGGCGGTCTGAAACTGCAGACCAGCTCGCCGGTACCCTGCAGACGATGCGGCGACTCAGGCCAGGACTCCGGCTGGTTCCAGCGCTGCTGATTGGTTCCGGGCTTTGGATGGCCAGTACAGGCCACCTGATGCAAACCGCTTGGATTGTTCTGTCCTTGATTGGCGTCGCGTTGATCGCAGGCCTGACGGTTCTGATGGAAATTCCGGCCACCCAGAACCTCGAAGCCCACGTCAGACAGGGGGCAGCCGGACTTCAGCAGGCCAAAGAGCAACTGATGGCCCGGCGATTGGTGCTCGGCAGCACTCTTAAATTTGCGCTGTTGACTTGGGTTTTTCTCTTGATGCTCGCTCAACCAGGCTGGCCTGAAGGGGTTGGAATTGGCATCGTGTCTGTGGTGGGGGGGTTGATCCGGGGAGGCTGGCCAAAACGCACCAGAACCGCCGCCTTGTCTTAAATGACCCCGCCATTGTGTACCCAGTTGACGCATCCAGAGGAGGAAACCCTGGTGATTGACAGAGAACCATCCGTATCCCCGCACGACATTGAGCCTGAGAATGACCTGCACAGTTTGGATGACCTGTTTACGGGCGAGACCTCACGCCTACCTTGGCAACGCTACGAAGTTCTAGAAGATTGGCCCGATCAGGTGCTGCGCAGTGAAACTGTCGAAGCTCAGGGTGTGCTGAAATGGTGGGTGCGGCCCAGCGTCTGGTATGCCCCTCTCCGGGGCCCATTCATGTTTAAGTTGGTGGCAGGTGACTTCGCGGTGAAAACCCGTGTGCGGGTGGATGTCGGTGAGCACTTTGCCAATCGCCTGGGTTCTTTGGCTGGATTGATGATCAGGGTGCCCGCTGAGGGCGGCCGGCCGCAGTGGCAGCGACAACACGACAACTACGTGGTTCATGCGTCTGGCATCGCTTCAGGTATTTCAGGCTATGAACCAGCCATCGAAATTACCACCACCACCAAAGGGCACTCGGGCCTCGAAACGTACCGCAGCAAAGCGGATTGGGTGGAATTGTGCTTGGCCCGTCTGGGAGCACTTGTCTTGACGTTGCACCGTTTTGCGGGAGGCGAATGGACGTTCACGCAGCTAGAGCCTCAACACCGCTGGGGTTCTCATGACTACCAAGGCACTGGTCACCTGATCCGGGCCGATCTCCCGCATGAAGTGCAGGTGGGGCTGATGGCCATGGCAGACTGGGAGAGCATTTTGCGGCATCAAGGCCTCGGATTCCAAAACGAGTATTTCCAAGAACCGCACACCTTCAATGCCTCGCTCAAGGCGCCCATGGCAGCGGCAGTACAGGCAAGCTTTGGCGGCGTTCAGTTTCGTCGTTTGACGCTTCCACAGATGTGGCATACCTTAAATCTCGCAGTGGATGTCCCGCCAAACGAACTGCGGGCGCTGGTGCTTGGCCCCTGGGCCAGCAGTCCTGAAGTGCACCAAGCTCACCCACAGGCAGAGGCCCACTGCCTCCCCTTCCAATAGGCTAAGACTAAGGGTGTCAGCTGCGCCCCTTTGCTTGAGATGCGGACTGAGAGCGGCAGAGTGGTCCACACCGGCAAAGTGGTCAGGCACACAACGTTTTGACTTCCGCAGTGAAATCCCCTGACGTTCACACCCGTGAGGCTACGGATATTCAGTCGCCCGTCACTTCCGGCCTGACCATGATCCCCTGAATGCGGCACACCACAACCCTTCGCCTTGTTCTATAAGGCGGCTGGTCAGGGCAGGTGCGCCCCGCCGAGGCACTCAATCCTCACTGAGCGGTCTTCGCTGCTGAAGGAGGGGTTGATTCTGCACGTCTGAACCGGACAGTGTGCTGAACGCCAGGTGTCCCGCATTTCCGCTGGGGACGCAATTCCAAGTGAGTGGTGATGTCTGTCAACTTCGATAATGCGCTGCCGTACGTGAATACAGGTATTGAGCAGCCCTCCCAAGAAATCTAACCTGCAGGCTAAGACTCACGGGAAGCAAACGCGAGCATGGCAGAGGCCTGGGTCATCCCTACAGAACGTTGATTGAGAACCGACCCAATTAAGGTGACGGTGAGGCGAGTCCACGCTCGACCTCGCAAAAGGAGAAGCCATGAACAACACGCAGGAACTGAACGACGCGAACTTCGCCGCCGGTATTGCCGAGGGCTACACTTTGGTCGACTTCTGGGCCCCCTGGTGCGCGCCCTGCCGTTTCATCGCCCCTATTGTCCAGGAGCTGGCTGAGGAATACCAGGGCCGAATTTCGGTGGCCAAATTGAACGTCGACGAAAGTACGGCAACCGCAATGCGCTACCACGCCATGAGCCTGCCAACATTGATCCTGTTTAAGGATGGCGAGCTAGTCTGCACCACCATCGGTGCGCAACCCAAGCGCAACTTCCAAGCTATGCTGGAGACTGAATTGTCCAGGGACGCTTTGATCTGATCGGCAACGCTTGAGAAGAATCGCCCGTCAGGCTGGGGGCGCTGCACTCTGCAGTGAGTCGTCCACCGTGAGGCCGCTCCGTCTTTTTTGAGTCGGGACGGCCTTCCCCTGTTGGCGCCGGGGAGTCGGGCTGTTTTGCTCGCGCGACATCAACAGACGTCATTTTCTCAGCCACGCGAACTCAGCCGGGATTGCAACAGAGAGCCCAGGATCTGCCGAAGTGTCGGCTACCAGATGAGAGGGCAAAGAACGAACACGCGGGGAATTCATGTCAAGAACGCTGACAGTGCTTTTTGAGCGGCTGCAGAGGACCGCTGCTGCCCCTTGAGGTGCGCGGGCGTTGGTTTTGCAAGCGTCACAGCCAAGTCACACACGGGGGATTAACGTGCCCATGCGATCAGCTAGGAATGGGTATGGATTGCTTGGTGCCTTGCCCCTGGTCATTGGAGGAAACATCATGAACGGAATTCGTAAATCCGCGCTGCTCTTAACAGCGCTGCTGGGCTTAAGCCTGTCGATGACTGGCTGTGGGGGTGCGGGCGCAACCCCACCTCCCGGCGTAGAAGAACCGCCTCCAGCGGGGGGCGGGTACGTTACCGGGAAGATTGTCGACGAACAGGGACGTCCAGTCGTTCATGCAGAGGTGGTCGCCGACAACACGCTGCTGTACAACACCAACGTGATCGGTTATACGGACGCTGCGGGAACCTACAAACTCGATATTCGTAAACCCGTCGGTACGTGGCACGTCACCGCAACAATGAACCTCAATTACGAGGGGGAAACCATCCCAGTCGATCTGGTTCCAGAGACTGACGATCTCTTGGCGGGAACAGTAGGTGGAGTCAGAAATTTCACCTTCAAGCCAGCCCAAACGCAGTACGGCAGCTTAGGCTTGGTCAATATCCGCACAGGAATAGCCTTTTACGGCGATCTGGGTGAGATGACGGTGACCTTGAAGTCTGTGGGTACGCTTGCTGACGGCAGCTCCAACCAAACCATTGTCGCTAAGCCCGTACAATCCGGCGATGGGTACATTATCAAGAACGTGATGTACGGCACCTACAATGCAACAGTTTCTTACCAAGGACAGGATCTTTTCGTGCGTAAAGCGGTGAGCAGCGGTACCTCTCCGGCGTACAGCAAAACCTTTACTGGGGGCTTCTGGCGAGATTTTTACACCCTCAGGCCCACGATGTTTCTGGAGGTCAGCGACGTGGAGTGTCCGCCTATCTTGGAGCGGTGTCAGTAGAGGTTATGTCCCCTTGACTGGCGTCCCGGTAGGTTGAGAACAGTGGGGCTGAACCGCATTTGGAACTCGCACTGTTGATTGTTCCTTCTCTCTACGGTGGAAGGTCTGGTTCGGGAATGCTGGTGGAGGTTAGTCATCTGCTCTCTAGGGGTCAAAAGTAGCCAGAAGTCGTTGGAATGACGGCCTAGACGTACTCTTTTTCTTGGGTCGGCTCGACAGTGCGTTTTGGAGGGCATCAAGGCCTACTCGAAAAAGACTTTTTGCAGGGTAGCCGTGTTTGAGCATTTTTGGTGGGGACTTCGTCGCAACGAAGTCCCCACTCAAGCAGCACCAGATGAACGCCAGTGACACGACGCCAAACAGCAGGCTCACCCGTGTGCCGTCGGTCAAGCGGGTTGCTTCGAGATCAAATCCTCTTCCCTTCAAGGCTTGGTGCATGTTTTCGCAGTTCCAGCGCCAAGCGTAGCGTTTGATGGCTTGAGCGCCCCACCCGTGATAGGCCAGATAAAGCGTCTGTCCATGGAGGTTCTGGCAAGCCAGAACCCGCAGGCGCACCCCGTAAATAGTCGTGGGGGCATGCCAGATGCGGAGTTCTCCCGGTTGCAGCTTTTTGAAATAGGCCCACACCTGGACCCCATCAACTTTGGTGGTGACGTGCAACCGGATCGTGGGTTTGATTCCCAGTCGTTTAAGCGCCTCAAACCACTCTTTGCCGATGAATTCTCGATCTGCGAGCAGGGCAAGAGTCTTACCCTGCATCAACGGGAGGACGGATTCAAGCAGAGCAATTCGGGTGGCCGTATTGCTGTTGCCACTGTGTGGCAAGACCTGCCACGCCAACGGAAAACTGAAGGATTTCCACATCACGCTGAGAATCAGGATATTGAGATCCGATTTGCCCCACTTCCAATTCGTTCGGTCAAGGATCAGCACGAGTTCGGGGTCATCTTGGAACTGGCTCAACACGATTCGTGCGGTCAAGAGCTGCTGATCTGTCCAGGCAAATTGAGCAAAACGTTTGAGGCGTTGGTAAATGGTCTCGTCGGTGCCGACCAGGCGGATGCAGCTCACCAACTGAGCGAGGCATACGGTGCGCTTCTCAATGATGGCGAGGATCAGCGCGGCCAGTACCGTGAGACGGCGGGGATCGATAGGAAGCACAGTACCAAGGTAAGTGGACAGGGTATCTTGTGGGTGTCGGCTCCAGGTAGCTTTCATCGCAGAAAACACCCTATAGGAGCCGGCTAGAGAGCTGACGCAGGAACAGTTACTAAGAATTATTACCCAGTTTCATAGAGGAAATAATGCTCAACGAAGACGAGTTTTTGGGTTTCGCAAGGGCGCTTGACGAAAGAGTTAGCCTAGCCGCCCAACAGAATGGCGACGATTATGATTTGACGTCAGACATGGAGGATTACATCAGACTTAACGAGCCAGCTCTAGCTTTAGAGTTTATGGCTGAACGAGTGAATAATTACAACGTTGACTTAACTATCAGTGAGTTCGATGATATAGAGACATACCGCAATCGCTTAGGACTCCCGTTGAGCAATCGCTTCATAGCTCTTCGTAATCTTATTGATCACGACAAGTAAAGGATGGTGGCGAGATAAACGGAGAGGTATCTTGTGGCTGTCGGCTCCGAGGATTTTTCATTGCAGGAAACACCCTATCGGAGCCGACTTCTGCTGCCTACCTCCGACTTTTGACCCCTAGAGAGAGTCATCTGGACGTGCAGGTTGGGGAGTGCTTGATTGCGTTACCGTTGTCTAAACCCGCGCTGACTTCGCGATTATCCCTGTGTGAGGCGGCATTGCTGCTCGAAAAGAGTGTGACAGGGTGCCGTGGACATAACCTGATGATCGACATCCGCCACACTCGGGATCTCTCGGATCGCTGCGGCATTGGTCAGTGTGGATGGCCTCCGGGACAGCGTATTCCCCCAATAGGCCGGTGAGAAGGCCCTTCACAATTTCCGTGTCGCAGTGCCGCTGAAGGAAGCCACCCTGCACGGAGCCATACCCGTTTCCTCCCTGCTACAACCGATACCGGACGCCGTCCACACCGGTGCAAACCTCCATCAAAGTCCACTGTGAGCCTCGTCGGGGTTCACGGCGGCGCAGTTCTTCCCCGGACAGCAAACCGAATGGAATGCACCACTCCCAGAGGGTGTCGTGACGGACCAAGGTGCCGGGCTGGTACAGCAATTCCTGCACGTCTCGGGAACGGGTGAGAAAGCCAGACGGCGTAATGGATGGTGGTGCTGGGAAAATGGTAGCGGTAGGGTTTCGGGTCGGCTACGGCGATTTCAGCTTCACTCACCCGGTTAAAGCAACACAACGGCCCAAAAGCCTCACCCGCCCGTCCCAACCATGCGCCGGATCGCCGGCCCGCGGCGCCCGGTACGACTGGATTTTGATTGAGCGTCCAGACGCGCGATCTCCTCGTCTGCAAAGGATGAAGCGATGCGCCTTCAGTCTCTTGGGTACCGCACCGATCTGATTTTCGCCCACTTTGGGGGCTGGGTGACCGACCTGGGTGAAGCTCTCGCCGTGGCCAACCCCCGCAGTCCAGCCCATGACTTCGGCAATCTGCTGATCTTCCGCAAACCGCCACAACCTAAAGATTTGCCGCGCTGGGAGGCACTCTTCGCCGAGCATATCGGCCATCCACCCGCCACGCCGCACCGCCTGTTCGCTTGGGACGTTCCAGCGAGAAGAAACGCCGACCTGGAGGAACTCCTGAAGGCGGGCTACCGCCCCGAACAAAATGTCGTCATGACCGCCGCCAGGCTTCATGCTCCACCGCACCTCAACACGCGTGCCGAGTACCGGCCCCTGGCCGACACTGCTGAGGAATGGGCGCAGGCCTTAGAGAATCAGGTTGTCAGCCGAGAGGACGGGCACGACGAGGAGCGCTACCGCCGCTATAAGGAATCGCAGTTTCACGGCCTGCGGGAGCTGTGCCGTGCCGGACGGGGCTTCTGGTATGGAGCTTTCGTGGACGGGCAGCTGGTAGCGGATCACGGGGTGTTCCCGGACAGTAAGGGGCTACTGCGCTATCAGCGTGTCGGTACCGACCCAGCGTACCGCAGGCAGGGCCTGTGCGGTACGCTGACGTTCTTCCCGCGCACACTTCCATGCCGAGCAGTTGGTGATCGTGGCCGATGACCATGACGTTGCCAAACGCGTCATGCCTCTGTAGGGTTTGAGGACGCGGAATGCCAGCAGCTGTTGCTCCATCTAGGAAGGTGAACTTGAATCTGCCTCCTTGGGGCGCCACAGCCGGGCACGATGAACGAGACAGGTTTTTTGTCTGCTGGGCGCGTCATTCTGTCAGCATCCCCTCGCTGACCCCTCCCAGCATGGAACGGCTCCCTGCAGCCCTGTCGCTCAGCACCCTCCTCTTCAGTGGCCGCCTCTAAACACGATGTTCGCCCTTTATGGATCCGGCTCTGCGCTCCCCCTTGGTGACGGGCCAGCGCTGCGATCGACGACCCGCTGCACAGCACTGCGGCAATGATCTGCCCTCTAGCAACCAAGTTTTTCGCTGCTTACCCGATGGCAGACGGCGTCTCTGGAAGGCCAAGAGTGGGGCGGAGGAAGTGGTGCAAAAAATTCGGAGCATCACCGGGGCGGTTCTTGTGAGGGCAACACCCCTCCTGCTGACAGACTCACGGCACCCCCTTCGCCGTTCCGAGATACAAGGCGCGCGCGCCGCGTGAAGCTGTTAGGCCAGCAGCGGGAGAGCAGTCGACCACTGTTCGAGCGCCGAAATTGAGGGGCGGGCGAGAAAGGCAGCCCTGAACTGCACAGGCACATTGGAGGGATCAGTCAGCAAGGCAAACCAGTTGCGGGCCATCTGGCCCTGTTGAAACGACCAATTGCCCGACAGCGCTTGTTCCAGCCCCAGCAGGGTCACGAGGGGTAAGGCTGGATCGTCCCGTGGGGGCGCCGTATCGAGGGCTGCGAACGCGGTCCGGGCATCTGTCAACGCAGCCAGTGGCTGGCCCACTGCAAACTGCAGCCGGGCTCTCACCGTGCGGGCATGCGTGAGGAGGGAGGCGTGTCGGTGCTCGGCAGCGAGGGCCACCGCCTGTTCAGCGTGCCCGAGGGCGCGGCCCGGTTCCAGCAAGCCAGACTCGCTGTGGGCCAGTTGGAGTAGGGCCTGGGAATAGGTCAGCCCGCGGGCCGTGTTCAGCGCCTGTGCCGCCTGATCAAAGGCATGCTGGGTACCCAGCACGTCACCGTATTGGGCGCGCACCTGGCCGATCCGGATCCAAGGCACCTGGGCAGCCTCATCGCGGGCGGTAGGCCGAGCCAAGGCCGCTTGAGCCGCCCGCTCGCAGGCGTCCAATTCACCCATCACCCAGTAAAAGTCCGTCAGCGCCCGTTGATACACGCCTTCTTCTGCCACCTCATCCCGGGCAGTGCCCAGCGCGTGGAGCAGTTTCCAACACATGGCATATTCATGGCGGTGCAGGTAATTGATGGCCAACCGAATTTGGTTGTACAGCGTCAACCGGCTTAACCGGCTGGGGGCGGAACCGGGCGCGCTGAGTTGTAACCGCACCTCCCGGGCTTCCAATCCCATGCCCAACCGTTCCAGATGCAGCGCCAGCAGGGTCTGAACGGAAAGATGTCCAAACCGTTCACCGCATTGGGCGAACAGTTCACCTGCGGCCCGCAGCAGGCTCAGGCCCTGCGGCACTTTGTGGTTCGCCAACTGTGCCCGGGCAATGTTGACCTGGAGGCTGGCCAGCGTAGCGCAGGGGGAAGCCGTGGCCGCCACGGCCAACGCTGTCTCGGCCAATCGGTCCGCCTGCTGAAGTTCTCCCAGATCAAGGTAGGCCACCAGTTCCACATTCAGTAGCGCCAGCAGGAGAGGAGAGGACTCGCCAGGCCACAGGCTGGCCTTCGCCTCACGGACAGCTTCGCTGACCACTTGCGGAGCGGCCCCTTGGGTGGCGCTGACAGTCGCTTGGGCCAGCGCCACCTCCGCGCGTTGCTCGCGGGTCAAAGCGGACGAGGTCAACTTGCCCAGCAGCGCCCCTGCTGCGAACGCGGGAAACTCTTCCCGCGTCCAGACATAGTGGAACACTTGCGCCCTGGCCTCAAAGGCCAAATCAAACTCCAATTCATGGTCATAGAGGGAAGCCGCTTCATCGTGAAGGGAGATCACCCGCTCAAACTCCATCAGATCCATCATCTGACGCGCCGCCTTCAGGTAGGTCAGGGCTGCCTCTCTGGGCTGGCCTGCCGCCAAAAAGTGTTGGGCGATCACCACCCCCTGACCTCCGTAGGTTGTCAAGGCGTGCGCAACGTTGAGATGCAGTAACTTGCGAATGGCGTCTGGCATGGCCCGGAGCAGTCCTTCGCGCATCAGGTCATGCATCACTCCATCGTCAGACAGCACGCCTGCCGACTGCACTTCTTCCCACGCGGCGGCCAGCGCCATGACATTCACGTCCAGCGTTCTGGCCAGCAGGTGAAGGTGAGCTCGGTCATTGAGAATGGCGGCCCCCCGCGCCACTTGCAGCCCCATCGGTGACAATTGAGACAGCCGCGCATCAATCAGTTGAGCGAGCTTGGGGGGCGGGGTTCCCGCCAGATCCGGCAACTGGAGTTGCTGGGTGATCAGATGCTCAATGACTTCCTTCAAATAGAGCGGATGCCCACCCGTGTAGGTGTGCAGCCAAGCCGTATGGGCATGCAGCTGCGCCGGAGCGTCCAGTGCCTCCAGCAACGGGATCACATCTGCTTCCTGCAGGCCTGCAACCGGTACACTGACGGCGCGACCCGAGTTGACCAGCTGCTGAACGGTGACGGCGGCCTGCGTCTTCAGTTCCCCAGAGCGCAGGACCTCTACCCAAAGGGGGGTGTGCTGACCTCCTTGACGGTTCCGCTGAAGGTAGAATTCGGCGAATTCACTGGTGGCTGCATCAGCGTAATGGGCATCATCCATCACACATACCGCCACATCCCGCGTCGCCTCATCCGTGAAATAGGCCAGCGCGTTAAAAAACTGCAGCTTGTCCGGGCGTGAGCCGGGTGCAGGGACAACGTCACCAAACTCATCTGGCAGCAGGCGCGCCAATTCCTGAGCCACCCAAGTGGGCAAGCGTTGCGGGAGGTCTGCCTGGAGTTTGAGCATCTCCTGTACCAAGCGCGACGTGGTGGCGTACGGCACATGTTGATCGCCAGGCCGGGCCTGAAACAAGGCGAAAGAGCCTTTGCTCTGGGCAAACGCTACCGCCAACGCCGTCTTGCCGATCCCTGCTTCTCCAGTGAGGAAGAGCGTCTGCCGCTGGAGCCAAGCCTGCTCCATCTGAACCAGCAAAGCGTCCCGGCCAACCAGGGCTGCCGACTCCAAGCGAATTGGACGGTGCTTGACTGCGGTGTCTTCGGGGAGCGCCTCACGGATGCGTGCAGCCAGACTTTGGGTCTCAGGCAGCGGCTCGACCCCCAGCCGTTCCAACAAGACGGCGCGGCAGCGTTCGTAGGCCTGCAGAGCGGCCCCCCGGTTCCCAAGCGCGGAATTGAGAGTGATGACCAAGCGGTGGGCTTCCTCACTCAGCGGTTCAAGCGTCAGGGCGCGGTGAGCGTGTAACAAAGCGTCTGCCGCGTTTCCAGAAGCGTGCAGGCTGGCCGCAGCGCGCAGGGCGCCGCGCAGCCGTACCTGCAGCACCCGCTCGCGCTCACTCTCCAGCCATTCGGCAAAATCAGGTGCATCATCAAAGATCAAGCTCTCCAGCAGCTCCCCCTTGAACGCTAGGGCGTCTTCGTAATGGCCGTGGTCGAGGCAACGCTGCAACTCAACGACATCAACGGTCACGGCCGGATTGAGCTGAATTTCTTCGGTGCCGAGAATAAAGTCAGCATGGAGATTGAGCCTGACCCGGCGCAGCAATTGGCGCATGTTGGCGCGGGCTGACGTCTCACCCGCGTCTGGCCACAGCCACCCCGCGATCCGGTACTTGTGCGTTGCCCCTTGCAGAGCCAAATAGGCCAGCACCGCCGCCATTCGGGGCTCAATGCGCCGGTGCACTTCTCCCTCCAACAGATACACGCCGCCCAACAGCTTCAGATACCAGCTTGGCGTGGCAAGCGAAGAACTGCCCATAGACTCACCAGTGTACGGGGTAGGGGGCAGCGGCAAGAGGTCGCAGCTCACGCCTGGCCAGAGGACGCAGGCTGCACCTGAGAGAGAAAGTCGATCAGGAGAACTGGATCTGCAAAATAGATCCTCTGCCCAGTGAGGTCATGGCGGACACTGGCGCGCCAAATGCGCTTGCCATGAGATGTTTCGTACCAAACGCGCACAACATACACCTGAGGTTTAGGCACCATGGGATTTCCCCTGGTGTGGGCGAGCCTGCAAGACCATCATGCCTCACGATGGTTCAGGCACTGTGACGCAGCTGTGATTCATAGATGTAGGCGTGAGGGACGTGAGGCAGTTCGTCTTGGGCTCTGAGTCAATGCCCACGTCTGCCATCTCTCCTGTTTTGTCTGCGCCACCAGTTCTCAGTGCGCACCGCCCTTGAAAAGCCATCCAGGTGGCGTTTTTTGCCCTGAGCCCAGTGCGACGAGTTCAACACATACCCTTGGCGCATCCGTGAGGTTGCCTTCCACAGCGCAGTCGAACGCTGGGCAATCTGCCCAGACCCGTGTCACGGCCCAGTCACAGATTTGAACTTAGGGTGCTCTTCATGGCCACAGCCCCATTGAATTCGAGCGGAGGGTCTTCCAAGTCAACTTGGCTGGAGACCTCTGCGCTCCCGGAAGGTGATGCCTCAGGCCAATAGCGGCAACACCAACCTGTTTGGGCCTCCGGTATTCACTCCACCGTCACCCCACCCTTCCCGTGTCAAATCTCGTTTGTCCTAGGAGTTGCACCCATGCACCGATCCCTGCTTTGCCTGAGTCTCAGCCTCAGCTTATCTGCCCTGGCAGCGTCGCCCAAAGACACCCTGGTGATCCAGGGGGCCAGCGATTATCCCACCCTCGATCCGGTCATGACCTATGACACCGGCTCTGGGCAATACGTCGAGAATATCTACGAAACCTTGCTGCAGTACAAAGGCAGTTCAGTGCGCGAACTCGTTCCGATGCTTGCCACGGAGTACAAAGCCAGCAACGGCGGCAAAACCTACACCTTTAACCTGCGGCAGAACGTGAAATTTCACAGCGGCAACCCCATGAGCTGCGCCGATGCGGAATACTCCTTCCGACGCGCGCTGGTGGTCAACAGTCCTGACTCTTGGACCTGGTTTATCAGCGAATCCCTGCTCGGCACACCTTCGAATGCCAACGACGACAAAAGCGTGACCTGGGCCAAGATCAGCAAGGCCGTGGACTGCTCTGCCAATGGTCAGCTGGTCTTCACTCTGCCCAAAGCAGACCCCGCCTTCCTGGCCAAACTGGTCTTCGTCGGTGCCAGCATCGTGGATAAAGCCCACGCCATCAAACTGGGCGAATGGGACGGCACGGAAAAAACCTGGAAGCAGTGGGTCGGCAAAGATCTCAATGATTCGGCCCTGTCCAAAACCCCCAGCGGCACCGGGGCGTATCAACTCGTCAAACGCGACGCCAATACGACTCTGCTCAAAGCCTTTTCCGTATACTGGGGGGGCAAACCCGCCCTCCAAAACATCGTCGTGCAAAAAGTCGCCGAGCAGGCCACCCGGCTGGAAGCCCTCAAACGCGGCGACGCGGATCTGGTCGAGACGGGCCCCCGGTCCGTGTTGGAGCAGTTGCGGGGCGTTGCGAGCCTGAACATCATTGACGATCTCGGCAACAACACCTCGTCTGTGGTGTTCATGAACGAAAAAATCGCCGATCCCAAAACGCTGGGCAGTGGCAAGCTGGACGGCAAAGGCATCCCCGCCAATTTCTTCGCGGATGTCAACGTGCGCCGGGCTTTCTCCTACGCTTTCGACTACAGCCGCTATATCCGGGAAGTGCAACAGGGCAAGGGCATGCAGCGAACCATGGCGCTCCCCGACACGTTCCCCGGCTACGACGCCAAGGTTCGGAAATACACCTTCGATGCCAAGCAGGCGGCCACCTACTTCAAGCGCGCTTTCGGGGGGCAGGTCTGGAAGAACGGTTTTGAATTCACGGCCCATTACCGGGCGGGCAACGTCGCTCAGCAAATCATGCTTGAGCTGCTGAAACAGAACGTGGAGGCCCTGAATCCCAAGTTCAAACTGAACGTGGAAGCCAAACAGTGGTCAGAAATGCTCAAGGAAGCCAAAGATGGCAAGGAGGCTATGATCACACTCGCTTGGGTGCCTGATTATGCTGACCCCGACAACTTTATTTCTCCCTTTTACAGCTCATCCGGTTATTACTCGCCGCGCCTGAACTTCAAAGATGCCAGCATTGACGCCTGGATCCAACAGGCGCGGGTGACCACCGATGCGTCCAAGCGCAACCGACTCTACAGCCTGATCGGCAACCGGGCTTTCGAGCTGGCCCCTTTCATCCTGTTGCCGGCGGGCACTGGCTTCACCGTCGTGCAGGACAACCTGCAGGGCGTCAGCAAAGCCGGCTACAACCCCATGCTGAGTTTCAGCTTCACGGGAACCTACTGGCGGGAACTCAGCAAGAAATAAGCCCCGGCCCGCATGGGTGGAGCGGGCCCTGTAAGAGGGCCCGCTCCTTTGTTTGAACTTTCTTGGAGGCCAAAGACTATGGTGTTCTTTCTCAAGCGGCTGTTGCAGCTCCCCGTCGTCATGCTGACCCTCACCCTGCTGATCGTGGGTTTGCTGCAGTTCCTCTCCCCTGCTGAACGTGCTAGTGCGTACGTGACTTCAGACGCACAGGCCCGCAACCTCGACCTGATCATCCGTGACCGCGGCCTGGATCAACCCTTCCCCATCCAGTACGGCCGTTGGCTGTCCGCCGCCCTGCAGGGTGACCTGGGGTTTTCCAAGGCGTCCAACAAACCGGTCACCGAGACCATTCGGGAGCGGCTCCCCGCCACGGCTGAACTGGCGCTGGCCGCTGCCTTCCCCATCATCGTGTGCGGCATCTGGCTGGGAACCACCGCGGCACTGCACAAAAATCGTTTTCTTGACCGCTTCCTGCGCTTGATGGCCACCGCGGGATTTAGCTTGCCCACCTTCGTGCTGGGGATCTTGTTGTTGGTAATTTTCTACGGCGCCTTGGGCTGGTTTCCAGGCAACGGCAACCTGAGCGTGCTCTATCAGATCACCCTGGCCAGCCCTGAATTTCACCGCTACACCGGCATGGTCACGGTTGATAGCCTGCTCAATGGACAGTGGGCCATGTGGCTGGACGCCCTGCACCACCTGGTGTTACCCGCCCTCACGCTGATTCTGACCAGCAGCGCCGTCATCCTCAAAGTCATGCGGGCGCAGCTGCTCGAGGTGCTGAAAAGTGATTACGTCCGCACCGCGCGCGCCAAAGGCCTGGCTGAGCGCGTAGTGATCGGCAAGCATGCCCGGCGCAATGCGCTGTTGCCGATCGTGACTTTCAGCGGCTTCGTGTTCATCGGCCTGCTGGGAGGCGTGCTCTTTACCGAAACCATTTTCGGCTATCCCGGCATTGGCGAATGGGGCGGCCAGGCGGCGCTGCGCTTCGACGTGCCTGGCGTGATCGGGTTTGCCCTGCTCAATGCCGTGGTGGTGGTGGTGGTCAGCACCCTGACCGACGTGCTGTACGGCATTGTGGATCCCCGGGTCAGGTTTTCCTGATGTCGCTGACCTTGCCTAAAACAGTGTCTGCACCTTCCAGTCGGCGGTTCGGTTGGTGGACGTCCAAGCCGATTGTACGGATGCGGCGCGACCGGGCCACCATGACGGGCGTGGCCCTGGTATTGGCCTTTGCCTTGATCGCCCTGCTGGCTCCTCTGATTGCCCCACCACAGGGCAATTGCGCCCGCGATCTGGGCATCCCTGCCGGGTCGTCGATCTATCATCCTGCCCGCAGCGCCTTTTGGCGAGCGGTGTTGGCCGCGCCTCCCTCCTGCTACCAGATCACCCGCGTGACCTTTGATCCGGTGCCAGCGCCACCTTCCCGCACCGCCTGGTTCGGCACCAGTCAGGGGTACGATATCTTCTACGGGATCGTCTGGGGCACCCGCACCATGCTGCGCATGGGGCTGATTATCGTGGCCATCAATTTGATCTTGGGCACCGTCATCGGCCTGATCAGCGGCTTTTACCGGGGCGTAGTGGATCTGGTCATTCAGCGCGTCATTGACGTGATCTTCGCATTTCCCGGCTTGATTCTGACGGTGGTGCTGGTCGCCTTGTTCAAGCCGTCCACGGGAACCATTATCTTGGCCTTCGTGGCCACGGGCTGGGCGTCTTACGCCCGCATTTTGCGGGGGGACGTGCTGCGGGTACGCGAACTGGAATTTGTGGACGCCGCCCGCAGCCTGGGGGCCAGCGACCTCCGGCTGATGCTGGTGCATATCGTGCCCAACAGCCTGACGTCCCTCTTGACCCAGGTGGTGCTGGATCTGGGAACGGTACCGCTGGGGATTGCGGCCCTTTCGTTTCTGGGTCTGGGCTTTCCCGTGGGCTACGCAGATTGGGGCCAACTGCTGAACTTTGCCCGAGCCTGGATTCAGGGGCCGCCGGGTCAGCCGCTGGCCTACTGGTACGTGACGCTGTTCCCGACGCTGGCGATTTTGTGCTTCAGTCTGGGCTGGAATCTGGTGGGGGACGGCGCCCGGGACGCCTTTGATCCCCGCGACAACTGAAGGGGATACCTGCTTCAGGCTGTTCCGGCCCTGATGCAGTGTTGCTCTCAACCTGAGCTTTTTGGCTGCTCAACTGCTCCGGCCCCTTGATCTCAGGGGGCCTCCTATTTTGTCCTCCCCGGCCGGCGCTCCCCGTTGAAGCGGGCTGAACTTGAGAGAACTTCTTGCCTGCAGCATGTCACATCGCCATCACAGGGCACTTGGCACGCTAGACCCGTCTCAGCACGGCCTCTGCCCTGCCTGGCCCGTTCAGGTCAAGCAAGCAACGCCGAACCCCCCAATGAGACGGTATTTGGAGAAAAACTGTGAATTCAAGTGAACCCCACCGCGAGACGGCCCTCCGCCTACTTTCTGCTTTCAAGCAGCGAGATCTCCCCACCCTGCAGGCCTTGATCGCCCCAGAGGCAGTGCTTCACGTTCCTGGTCAACACGCCATCGCGGGTGAGAAGCGGGGTCTTCCGGCCATTCTTGACTTTTTCGCGCGCATGGCTGAGCGCAGTGAGCAGACCGTCCTCGTGAACGTCAAGGACGTATTGGCCAGCCCGGATCACGCCGTGGCTCTGTGCACCATCACGGCCACCCGCCTCGACCGCAGCCTTCACAACGACGTGGCTTATGTCATGCGCTTTCAGAGGGGGCAGCTGCTCTCGCTGCACATGCATAACTATGACCAAGACCATGTCAACCAGTTCTGGGCTTAAGCTCGGCGCGCAGATGCGGATGCATGGCCGCATCTGGATCGATCACACTTCGCCAGAGGTCTATGCTTTTGTGGCCACTCCCAGCAATGATCCTCTGTGGCGTGAGCAGGTGCAGGTCATGACCGCAGACCGGCCAGGGCCTGTGGTGAACGGGATGCAGACTTACGAGGTCCTGACCTTTTTGGGCACTACCTATACGACGTCTTGCCTGATCTGTGAGCATCAGGCCAGTCACAGCTACCAGTTTCGCAGCATTGAAGCGGCCAACGCGGTATGGGGCCTGCGGAAGGTGGAGGCCGTCGACGGCGGCACGCTGGTGAGCAGCGTTTTACATATCAATGTGTCTGGTTTTGCCCGCATCGCGGTGCGCCCCCTGCGCTGGTTGTACCAACGCCGGCTCAACCGGGATCTGCAGCGGCTCAAGCGGGTTTTGGAGGCCCAGCGTGACGGCAAGTCCTGAGACCACGCTCCCAAGGGACTCTCTGCCCTCTCTGGCGGGGCCACCCCCACGCCCCCTCCAGTTGGCCTACGCCGCTGCTTGTTTGCCGGAGGGACGTGACAGTTTTGTTGTTGCCGCCGTGGTCGGATCGAACCACCACACCGCTGTGGTCACAGGCAGAAACCTGATTCACGCTGACCTGCTGGCGGTTCAGTTGGCCATCGAGAAGGCGGCGCCGGGTGCCCTTCATCTGCGTGTCACCAGCCAGCTCACCGTTCAGGCCGTGCAGCACCCGCAGCAGTCCACGCCGTACCACAAGCTGGTTGCCGCGATGTTGCAGGAGGGGCAAGATCGCGGCATTGAGGTCACCATTGGGCAGGTTTCCCGCCAGAAAAACCGGGCGGTGGGTCTGGCACTGCGCCACGCTCAAGACGTCCGCAACAGGGGAAACAATGTGCAGTCACCCGTACCCACGGTGCATCTCAAAGTGACCCCCCAAGGCGTGAGTGCCCATGGTGTGGGGGTCAGGCAGCATGAACCGCCTGGCCTGCATGCTGCGCTCCACACCCTCCTGGCACTTGCGCCGCAGTTGCCACAGGGGACAGCCTGCCGTGTGAAAGGGGTGCCAGCGTTTACCATTTATTTGTGGCACCATCCGGAACAGGCGCCGCCCCTCTTGGCAGAACAGATTCATCAGGTGCGGGCGTCGCTGAAAGCTCGCCGGATCAAATTGAAGCTGGAATTGTCCGACCCCCGGCCCTCAGCCCGCCGCGCCCGTGCACATTGGTACTGAACCACAGGTGGCTGTGAGCGGCCCGTCTGAGAGTAGCTCAAGGGCCCGGGATACCGTGTGCGTGGGGTTAAACATTGACCGCGCGCAGGAGGGACGCACCTCCGGTTGCGCCGCAGCGAGATCGACAAGCAGAGACAGGAATGGCCGGGCTCCGGCTGGAGGGCAGAACTTCACTGCGCCGCTGCCACATACGCCTCGCCTGAAATCCAGATTGACTGGGACGGGTCATTTCCCACCTGCGGATCGCAACAAGACTCAGCCAGCCGCTGAGCTGTGTGCAATCGGCTCCGGCCACTCCAGAGCTTTAAGGCCAGCTGGATCTAGGCTGGATCACAGTGGAACCGCCCGAATACAGGGTCTTTTCTTTCCCGTCACATGTGGGTCACAGCAGCTGCAGGAAAGTCTTCTTGAAAACCAACTCAAGGAGGATGGTCTGAACTACCGGTAGCTCCGGGTCGGCAGAGAGTCGGCGCTGATTGGGCCGTGATCCGCTTGCCCGTCCCCTCCGCCACGTCTTACAGAATGAACCGAACAGGGCGTTCTCCAGGCCAAGACACCGCTGGTTGAATGCCCTCCTTTCCCTCTGGCTCCGGTTGAGAGGATCGCCTTTGTTTCTGCCCGGTGTATCCGGGATTTTTCATGGAGAGCTATGCGCCGAATGTCTGTCATGATCAGTCTTGCCTTGGGGCTTGCCGCCTGCGGAACTTCACCATCTACGGAGGTCAAGGACAACAAAGTGCAGCTCCTGTCCTTGGCCCCTGGCTCATTTGTCACGCTTGATCTGACTGGAGCTTCCACCCTCTCCCGCAGCGGCACGGTAGACCCGTCGGGGGCGGTGTCCTTTGCCTTCGATAACTTGGTTTCCTCACCCTATGCCGTTGCCGCCCGTGCCTTTGACCGTGAGGTGGCCCCCCGCGTCGCCCTCTACAAAGGTGAGGTCGCCAGTCACACTTTTGCTGGCGACACCCTGAACTTGAAGCTGAGCCGCTTGACCAGCGACCTGCGGGTCGAGGTGAGTGAAGTTCCCAACACCGTGCAGCAGTTGAAGGCCGTCGTAGGCGGAAAATACGTGGGGCTGCTCAAAACAGGAACGACGGCCACGGGTGTTCTTCAGGGTATCGATACGGGGGCCAACCGCCTGGTGGTGGTCGAAGGCCGCGCCACTCCCGGTGGTCCGGTCACGCACCGGGGACAAGTGACGGTGCCTGTGAACGAGGACAATGCAGCCAATCTCGCGCAGGTGGTCTTGACGGCTGTCGGATCGCCTGCGCCAGCCGTCCCACTGCTCACGGGGGCAGCTTCGGTTCAACGGGGGACGCCCTACTCCCTGACCTTGAACGTTCCCGCAGGGGACGCTGATCTGGCGCGCATCGACCTGGACTGGGGTGATGGCCAAACCCAGAGCGTGAATGTCTCAGGCCGGAGCCACACGGGGCAGGTCAGCCATACGTTTGCCACTGCTCCCAGCGGCGGGGTTGACGTGACGGCCACGGTCTTCACCACGGCAGGTGTCAGCACCTCTTCCGTCCCGCTACACGTCAATGTGATCGACGCCACCACCGGCAATGTGATGGTGACCTCTGCTGAAGACGTGACCAACGTGACGCTGAAAGTCACCGGCGTGCCCAACACCAGCACTCGGGTCACGGCGAAGATCCGGGACTTGGCCCTCAATCCTCTGGCCCTCAAACCGGAATACCTGACCGAGTTGGTTCCAGACGGGCAGGGCGGCTGGAGCGCCGCCCTGGGCCTGAATCAAACCCGCGCCTTCACAGTCACGCCGAGCGTCTACACGGCCGGCGGCCCCCAAACTGGGACGCCGGTTCAGTTCACTGCAGCCGCCGACACCCAGACCATTCAGATTCCTTTCACACCATCTGGCAACGGCGTTGCCCCCAGCCTGTCCCTGGAACTGCTGGATCCCCAAAACAATCGGCCCCTCTCCGGCAGTTTGAACAGCAGTGTCGCCATCCGGCTGGCCGTCCAGGCCCATGACGCTGATAATGACCCTCTGAACTGTGAGCTGGATGCAAATGGTGACGACATCTACGAAACCAGTCTGGGCGATTGCAGCTCAGTCAAAACAGTCGTTCAGACTTTTACCGCCACTGGCCCCTTCACCCGCTTCGTGCCGCGAGTCCGGGTCTCTGACGGATCCCACAGTGTGCGGCGCGCGGCCGTGGTGACTGTGGGGCGCAACCCCAACAAATGGGTCAGCGGCTATTATCCGCTCTACGAAGCCAACTTTCAGAGCTCAGACAAAATTGGATTCCAGGGTTTGACCCACCTGTTCGTTGGGGCAGTCATGCCGTGGGCCGAGCCGCGGGATGGGAATGAAGGCAACGAGGCAGAGAGCAACTGGGTGTACAAAGGCGTGTTTGACAACAAATATGCGGACGCCAGCGTGATGACCGAGGCGGTGAGCCGGGCCCATGCTGCAGGCAAAAAGGCCGTGATGATGGTCGGCGGATCAGGAGGTTACCAGTACTGGGGGCTCACGCTGGCCCTGCGTCCGGCCCGCCTGCAAGACACGGTCAGCAGCCTGCTGGCCTTCGTGGACAAGCACGGCTTTGACGGCATTGATCTGGATTACGAGTCGCCCGGCCCGGCCATGGACATGGACGGCTTGACCCGGTTGGCGGAGGAATTGCGCGCCCGCCGCCCCGACCTGCTGCTGACCTTTGCAGGCAACTGGGTCAACAAGAACACCCCAGACTTGGATCCTTGGGTGCCGCATCAGGCCCACCTGTTCGACCAGATCAATATGATGAGCTACAACATGGGCGGCCCCAACCCCGGCTGGGTCACGTGGCATTCCAGTGCCCTGTACGACGATGAAGCCAATCCAGCCACCCCCACCTCGGTCAACCATACCGTCAAGGCCTACCTCGGGCAGAACGGCGTTTACAAGGATCTGGGCTTGGCGATTCCTGCCAACAAGGTAGGGATTGGCATCGGATTTTATGGCGAGTGCCAGCGTCAGAACTACGCGCCCCGTGAAACGCCTTCAGGAATCTGGCCGGGCAACGGTGACGGTGAAATGGCTTACTGGCGCATCGTCTCGTTTTACGGACAGCATCCGGAAGTGCAGCGCACGCTGAATGATCTGCGCCGTTGGGACGACCTGGCCAAAGCCCCCTATCTCACTTCTTTGCCCCTGGGCCGGGACGCACAAAACCGTCAGCGTCACCTCAACAACGGTTATTCAACAGAGCAGCCCTTCAATCTGCAGGACTGTGATTTCGTGTCGTATGAGGACGCACAGAGCATCACCGCCAAAGGCAACTATGTCTTTGATCAAGGACTGGGCGGCACCATCGTCTGGACAGTGAGCCAAACCTACATCCCGGACATTGCGGGCGTACCTGCACCGCAAAACGGTGACCGCAACCCACTCTTGACCGCTACTCGGCAGGGTTTCCGCCTCCCCTAACCCTACTGCCGTCGGGTTCGAGCCGTGTGGCCGCTGTTCCTGCAACAGCGGCCACACGGCCGCAGTATTGTTGCAGCCTGCAGTGGGAAAACGCGTTAGGACAAATGCTCTGGTCGATAAAGTCTGGCAGGCTCATCGGGGACATATGCTCTGAGATCTCCTCTGCTGAAGGTCAATCCCCTTTCTTCTGCTCTGAGCAAGCCCTGTCTTCCCAAGATCACAGAAAACAATTCCTCCAAAAGGCAGAACAGATGGTGGACTGAGCTCCTCGGATCGACCCTGCGCCGCTGAAAATGGCAACTCCAAGAACGGAGTACAGGCACAGTACGCAGGGAAAGCTCTTTTCGCAGCTTCTCCGGTAGGATTCGGGAGTTTGCCTCCATCACGTCTCTTCTAGCCTCAGACTGCCGACATCAACCACTGTAGGACAAATAATGGTGAGCCAGTGCCCCAATGTCACGTCTTAATCACAGCTCAATGAATAGGTTCAGCCATGGCTTCAGCTGTCATTCCCTATTTCCCTTCAGCGTCTCACGGTACGCAGCAAGAAAAAGGGTATTTACCTGGCCTGAATTGGACGGAGGCTGCTGCTCAAATCATGATGCAGATGCAGCAGGTCGATCTTCAGTTGTGGGGACATTCTGGGCGCGTGGCACGATATGCTTTTTTGTTGGCTCAGGCCTATGGACTGGATGAAGACGCTCAACTGTCGGCCGCCTTAAGCGGACTCCTCCATGATGTCGGTAAACTCGCTCTCCCTGTTGAACTACTGTGTCTTCCGAAACGGCTGTCAACTGCAGAGCGCACACAGGTGGAGTCTCACGTCGCACTAGGCGTCTTACAGCTCCAGCAGCTTCAAGTACCGCCGGACATCATTTTGGCGGTGGCCCATCATCATGAGCGCTGGGACGGTTCAGGCTACCCTTCCGGCCTACGTGGAATATCCACTTCGCTGTGTGGTCGAATTCTGGGAGTCGTTGATGTTTTTGACGCTCTCTCAACGGCCCGCCCTTACAAGCAGGCGTGGCAGCCTCAGGCAGTGACCGACACCCTCAACGCGATGGCGAAGAACCAGAAGTTGGATTCAATCTTGGTAGAGATTTTCCTTTCCCAAGTGAGGTCAAGAATGCTATGAGCTTGCCTTGGGGTCAAATTGATTCTGCACATATTTCGTCAAGTGACCCCTACTTGGCTCTCGAACTCGTGCGTCACCAAGTCAGCAAGTCTCGACTGGTTTCGGTCGGCGACGTCAGGGGCTTCAAGGATCGCTCACCGGGTTGCAGCCTCGCCGACTTGACCTACCAGGCTCGGGGACTGAGCGCTTTCTGATGCGTCTCCAGATGGGCAGCTTGAACCATTCACCTGAATCTCGATGGTGTGCACCAAAACTCTGCTTTCAATCACCACACTATAAGGAAGGCCAATGTCTCAAATCGATTTTTTACTGGAGTCTTTTCACCGCAATGCTCGCGTGAATGAAGTTCTCTTCGAAGCCCTGGCACCGGGAGACTTTGTTCTCAGTGATGGTCTCGGCGGCTGGACTGTCGAGCGTCACCTGCGGCACATGGCAAGGTTCCGGTCGGGCTGGCTGTGGAACATTGCCCGCGAATACGCACACCCACTGTTTGACCACACCCAGCAAGATGCCGAAGGCGACTCCCAGTGGCGCTGGCAGGACAGTCCACCAGGTGAGCTGACAGACGCTCTCGTGGCGGGCGATAGAGCCGCCGTTCAGGCGGTGCAAGCTCATCTGGCTTCTGGGGAGCCCTTCGTCAATTCCTCTCGTGAAGCCGCCTACCTCTCCAGCCCTGCCCACTTTCTGCAGCACACCATCGTGCATGACAGCCATCACCGGGGACAGGTGATGGCTCTGCTGCGTCAGGGCGGGCGCACCAAAGGACAGATGGATGAGTTGGATGAACACTGGGCCATCTGGCGCGAGTAGCATTGAGAGGAATCCCGCTGGTTGACTCGCACCGTTGTATCCATGAAGGGCCAACAGGGAAAGCTTTGTCTATGGAAGGTCCGATTCGTCAGAAGCATCTCAGTAAGCCAACGGTATCGGGAATGCGGAAGAGCCGCAACAGCGGGGCAGCTCCAGCTGACGTCGGCTCCACTTGAGGAGATCTTCCGAACAGACCTGCCACTGTGTCACACCAGGGTCACACCTGAGATGACACATTACCGTTCGAAAACCAGAAAGGTTTTCAGGAGGTTATTATGAAATTAGCTCTTCGTCTGGCTTTTGCTTCGGTTCTCTTGGGCCTCTCCACAGCTGCGCTGGCCAAGCCGGTCAATATTTGCAGTCCCAGCAATGCTGGTTGCATCGGCATTATTGCTGACTGAAGTAACTTCTGACAAAAAGAAGTCGCCCTCCAACATCCGCCTTTAATGCTCTGAAATAATTCAGGTCTCGATAGCTTGGTGTTCTCCAGGCTTCACGTGGAGTTGCAGAATTGTATTCGCAGAATTTTAGGCTGTTATGACTGCCCCCTTCCGCACCTAAAGGAAGGGGGCAGTCATACAGGATGTTGAGTGATCTTTAATCACTTTTGGGGACGGTTCGGACTTCCGCTCTGCCCAGTTCCAAATCTACCCAGTCAAATTCGTTGAGAAAAATCCTCGGAGGGGATTAGGAAGAGCCTGTCAGCGTCATAGGCTTGCAAGGCTCAACCCACCTTCTGGGCCAACTCAATTTTGATTGCCCCAAAGGCGGTCCATTTTGTTTTTCCTTATGCGTTGGTGCATGGATCATCATCTCTTGGCTGCTTTGGGCGCCCAGTATCCAGTCTGATAATTGCTTCACTCTTGAAGTCGCCTGGGGCACAAAGCGGTTCGACTGATCTGCCACCCTACAACCCGTTCATTTCTCCTGAGGTAAAGCATGCACCGGACATCTTTAGCCCTCCTGCTCCTCTTTGCTCCTTCCACTGCTGCCGCAACTGACCTGCGTATCTATCCAGCTTTTACGGAAGTGCAGCAGCCTGCCAGCCAAACCATCACCATTCCCTCTGCCCAGTGGCGCTGGATTCAGCCCAATAGCTTTTCGGTCAGCGGCCAGACTCCGGCAGTCATTTCTTGGCAACCTACGGAACTCGACTGGCTACGCACTCAAGAAGGCAAAAGGGTAACGTGGGTTCAGGCCGGTCAGCCCGCCGTCCAGGCTGTCCTGGAGCGGGCCGACGATCTGCTGCTCCAGTTGAGCACGGGCGAATATGTCAACGCCCAGCGCAGTGATTTGGCTTTTAGCGAGAAACCCCCAGTTCAAGGTAGCGTGACTCTGCGGTTGAGCAGCGTGAATCCAGCGAACAACTCCACCTTGCTGTACCGCACACAGGCACTGTTCTGGACACCGCGGTATGAACTGAACCTGAATGGTGCGGCAGCAAATCTGGCGGCGCTGGCACACATCACCAACATAAGTGATCAAGTGTTTACCGCAGGGAGGGTGGATCTCTTTGGCGGGAGCGTGCAGCAGCAGTACCAGCCGTCCCCTGAGCTGATGATGCCAATCCCCGCCAGCAACGTGCCACCAGAGAATGGAAATGTGGGGGGCGGAACGGTCATGGTGGCTCCTACTGCTGGCGCGCCCAATCAAATTCGTAGTTTGGGCGAGGTTCAGGGACTGCAACGCTACGCGCTGCCTGGCGGCCTCACTGTGGGCCGGGGCGAAAGCCGTACACTGCCGTTTTTAACGCCGCAGGTCAGAGATTTCATCCGCTACGCCAATGTCGAGTCGTACTTTGACGCCCAGAACCGCTCCGGACAGGCCAGCCGCCAGTACAAGTTCACGTCTTCACAGTCCCTCCCCACGGG
This sequence comes from Deinococcus aquatilis DSM 23025, assembly GCF_000378445.1. GTDB lineage: Bacteria > Deinococcota > Deinococci > Deinococcales > Deinococcaceae > Deinococcus > Deinococcus aquatilis. The sequence goes on from NZ_KB899732.1 coordinate 29,956, forward strand.
GCTGGTCGACGTGCGTGAAAGCGGCTTACTGGTGGGCAGCGTCCTGCTCCCAGCCGTCCAGGCAGGCAAGTCAGTTGATCTGAATTTGGGAGCTGATTCCGAACTTCGGTACGAGAAAACCGTCAAGCGCACCGCATTGGAGAAAGATGCCAAAGGCCAGGTGGTGAGCAGCACTTATCAGGTGACATACAACTTTGTCAGTACAAAAACGACGGCCACGCGGGTCAATGTTCGCGAGCAACTGGATGGACGTAACGTCTCAGTGGATGGACAGGCTCCACAGAACGGGCAGGTCGTCCTGAACCGCCAGGTAAGCGTGCCTGCGGGGCGCAAAGCCAGCCTGGCCTTCAAACTCGAAATCGTCAACTGAGTGCTGACGGGAGCAAGCGCACCATCTTGAAACGTGCCGCTCCCTAGAAGCACTTCTTTCCCTCTGCTCTGATGACGAAATACTGACAAGTGGAAATTTGATTGAGCGAGGGGAAGTTGCGTGAACAACGGTTGCCCTTGTCGTTCCCTGAACGTTTCTATCCCGCTGTCAGGTCATGGGCAGCGCGCTTGTCCACACAGAGGGTCACAGCACCGTCACACCGCACACAGGAGACTGGCCGAGCTCGTGAACTCCGACGGGAACGTTCGGCCGGGTCGGTCGTCACCCAAGGCAAGGTCGCCAGCGCAGGAGTCCACTGTGAAGATCTTGTTTCCCATTCAGCCCGCGTATGGCCATTACCATCCGCTCGCGCCGCTTGCCCGGCAACTTCAATTCCTTGGTCACGACGTCAAGTTTGCGACCTCCGCCGCCTTCGCTTCCGTCGTCGCCCGCAACGGATTTGATGTGCTCGAACTCGGCTCCAATTGGTTGGAATCCGAAGCTGGCGCCGCGTTTCCCGAAATGAACACAATGTCACTTGTAGAGATTCAGCAGTACATCTTCGATCATGTATTTGCCTCGGTCACCTCAGGCGTCATGGCGCGTGACATCGTTCACCACGCACAAGTGTGGAAGCCCGACTTGATTGTCCGTGAGCCGTACGAGTTCGGCGGATACGTCGCCGCGCAACACCTCGGCATTCCGCATGTCACTGCCGGGATTGGTGTGTTCTTTTCTCCAGACTACCTGAGTACACGCATTCAACGGCCGCTCGACGAGCTCCGCAGATCGTTCGGACTGCCCGAGGATCCCGGGTTGACGCAGCTCCTCGGGCAGGGGTACCTGCACTTCCTCCCCCCCAGCATCGCCCCAGTTCCAGCGCTTGACCAGGTCTTCGCCGCCCGTCCACCAGTCTTTGACAGTACCGAACCCGCCGGGGTGGACGCGCGGCCAGACTGGTGGCACCAGATGCCGCACGACCGCACCGTGCTCGTGACTCTGGGAACAGTCTTCCACCGTGCAGACGGTTTACTCCAGCGGCTGGTGCAAGCACTTGCGGGAGAGCCGTACAACGTCGTCGCGACCTGTGGCCGCAATGTTGATCCGGCTTCGTTCGGATCGCTGCCCGCCCATATCCGCGTCGAGCCGTATGTTCCGTTACCGGCCGTGCTGTCTTCGTGTGATGTCCTCGTCAGCCACGCGGGATACAACACGGTCATCTCTGGACTGACCTTCGGCGTGCCCCAGGTTCTCGTGCCTCTCACGGCAGATCAGCCCATGAATGCCGCGGCTCTGAATGCTGCTGGCGTGGGCATCACCCTCGACCACCTCCACCTCAGCGCAGATGGCGTGAGGGCGGCCGTACGGCAAGCCCTAGAGGACACGGCAATGCGCAGGCGCGCCTGGAAGATTTGTCGCGAGATTGAACAGATGCCTGGCCAGGACGCGGCCGCTGAGTGGGTGCAGCACATCAGCAGATTCGTTCCGACCTGACTTGATCAGGCCGGGTACCCTGCGCCGTTCCTAAGAAGCGGTGTCCAACAGAGGAGTTCACATGAAGCATTTATCCGTTCTCGGCTTGCTCACGCTTGCCGGTCTACTCAACGTGACGGGCAACGCTACGAGCGCCAATCCCACAGCAACGCCCACGGTTCAGGGCACCACGCAACTGAGTGGACAGAATGCCAGCGTCGGTCAGACGTTCACGATTGGCAAGACGTCCCCGCTGAACTTCACCTTGACCTCCGCTGAGTACAGCGTGGGCCGACTTGAAATCGGGAGCAATGTCTGGTTGCCAAAAGCAAATGAAAAGCTCTTGATCCTGCGGTTTACCATCCAGAACCCACAGGCGCGGGAGGTCGGGTATTACTGGGGGGACGTGAAGTTCACGGCAGTGGACGCGCAGGATCGGAATTACGAGGGCGCTTCAGCTATCGCGCGCTCAGGCACCACCGAGGCACTCCGAGTGACCTTGAAGCCCGCACAGAAGGTCGACGTCACGACGGTACTCGTGGTTCCGGCGGCCGGTTCCATCCCCAAACTCATCGTTCAGCGGAGCACCGACTCGGGCGTCCTTCGGTACGCTCTGAACGGCTCAGTCAAAGGCCTCACGGCCCCCTTCGCGGATCCTACCGACCTGAGCGGCGCGACAGCGCTCGAGACGGTTCCCGTGACACCCGGAACCTTCGTTCCCCTGGGGGAATACGACGTCCGGCTGGACACCCTGGAGACAACGGGCGACCTGATCCAGAACAAGAGCCCCAAAGCGGGATACACATTTTTCACCGCCGTTTTTACGCTCAAGAACCCGCTCAAGCGTCCCATCAACTACTACTGGGGAAACTTCGACGCCACACTGAGAGACACGGACGGCGACACCGTGGCCTACAACAAAGTGATGCTCAAAGCCACAAAAGACGAAAGCGCCACGGGGACGCTGCGTCCAGGAGAGAATGCCCGTATCCGGTTTTACTTTGAGATTGCCGACGGCGTGCAAGCCGACCAGATCATGTTGAACGACCGCAGGGCCCGAACTTACGCGTTCAGCGCACGCCCGGAGAACCCAAGTGTCCGGTGAACAGTGGGGGCCGTCCGGAAACGTGAGCGAGCGGCGGGACGTCGCGCTGCTGCATACCTCCCCCGTTCACGAGCCGACGTTCACCGCGCTGTTCACGGAACTTGCGCCGCACCTGACCCTGAAGCACGCCACCCAACCGCAGCTGCTCGATCTGGCTGTCGAGCAAGCCAACCATCCAAATGTTGTCGCCCTGAAGGTCCAGGACGCAGTCACGAGATTGGCCCGGGGCGCTTCAGTGGTGTTGTGCACATGTTCGACGATTGGCGCGTACGCGGAGAGCACGCCGGGCGCACGGGTCGTGCGGGTCGACCGGGCGATGGCGCGGCACGCAGTCGAGCGCGCCAGCCGGATCCACGTCGTTGCAGCGTTACCCGAGACCCTCCCCGCCACGATGTCGCTGCTGCATGACGAGGGCGCCCGTGCTGGAAAGGACGTCCAGATCACCTCCTCCGTGGTACTGAGGGCTTGGGCGGCCTTCCTGGAGGGTCACTCGGACGCCTACCTCGACACGATTGCCCGGCATGTAGACCAGGTCAATGACCAAGTGGAGGTGGTGGTGCTCGCGCAGGCCAGCATGGCCGGAGCCGCCGCACGGGCCAGTTCCCCCGTGCCGATCCTTAGCAGTCCACGCCTCGCCGTACAAAGCGTCCTTCAACTCTTCTCCCGGTAACGGATCCGCGCGTGACGGCCACCGTCACCGGTCTGTCCCCCACGTCCTGTTCCTATCAGGCCACCCCGGCTCCGGCTTTTCCGCCGTTGCTGCACTCTGGAGACCCCATGACGAACCCCTCTCAACCTCAAGTTGCCCTCGTGACGGGCGCCAACAAAGGTATCGGTTTCGAAATCGCGCGCGGACTCGCTCAGCAAGGGCATCAGGTGCTGCTCGGCGCACGCGACGTCGCTCGCGGTACGGACGCCGTCCGTCTTTTACAACGCGAAGGGCTTGATGTCTCGTTGCAAGTCCTTGACGTGACCAAGGTGGACAGCATCCGTGAAGCGGCACGCCGCGTCCACGAGGACTTCAATCGTCTGGACATCCTGGTCAATAACGCGGGCATGACCGATCCACGGGACGGCCTCGTCAGCGACGTCCCGGATGACGTGATCCGGCGCGTGATGGAGACCAATTTCTACGGTGCCCTCAACCTCACCAGGGCCTTGCTGCCACTGCTGCGCCGAGCGGCGCAGGGGCGGATCGTCAATGTCTCCAGTCCGCTGGCATCCCTGACCCACAACAGCGACCCGGAGTGGGAACTCGCTTCATTCAAGATGCTCGCCTACAGCACGTCAAAGACAGCCCTCAACGTCTTTACAGTTCAGCTGGCACATGAACTCCGCGGCACGGCCCTCAAGGTGAATGCGGTCGCGCCCGGATACACCCGGACAGACATGACCGGGCACGCTGGGGATCTCACGCCTGCAGACAGCGCAGTCATGCCGATCAAGCTCGCCACCATTGGCAACGACGGCCCCAACGGCGGTTTTTTCAATGATGAAGGCCAAGTTCCATGGTGATGTCCCTGCCTTGGATCTCCCCTGAATTGGTCATGCCGCCTGTGCCTGAGGCCATGGCGGGATTGGAATCCGGTTCGTACAAACCCTTCTCAGCGCCGTATGGGCGGCTGCGAATTGCCCAAACAGTGAGGCTGCCTTCACCTTGACCCTCTGCCGTATGTGGGCGGTCTATTAAATTGAGCTTTTCTCTGTAGAAAGAACACCCGGCTCGCTGGGCGGAGTCGGACGTTTGCTGGCCCAAATGCTAAGAACTGAAATGAGGCAGCCGAGAATTCTCAGCCCAGTGAAATTTCAGATTCACACCGTTTTCAACTGAACGGTCTGATCCGTCCGCTCCTCAGTGGGCTTGATCCATCTGCAGTGGTTGAGGCCGGAGTTGTCACACGGGGGTCACAGCCTGGTGCGTAACGTTGCTGTCGGTAAGACGCGCTGCCACCTCTGCCCTTTCTCGCCGGCCAGACCGTGACCACAGGAGCCACCATGACCCCCACCTTGTTCCGTTTCCTCGTCCTTCTCACCGCCCTCTCCTCCGCAGTGGTCAGAGCCGCCAGCGTGACCGGGCAGATCGTAGATACGGCGGGCCAGCCGGTCAAACATGCCACAGTCATTGCCGACAACACGCTGTTTTACAACACCAACGTGATCGGGTACACCGACTCGAACGGCAGATACAAATTGGACATCAGTCGCCCAGTGGGAACCTGGAATGTCACGGCGACGGTGCAGATCAAGTACGGCGACTACACCGTCGACATCGAGATGATTCCCACCAATCCGGCCTTACTGGCCGGCACACAAGGCGGCGTTCGCAATTTTACCTTCAAGCCCCAGCCCGCCACTCCTGCGCAGCCTTACGGCAGCCTGGGGTGGGTGATCGTCAATTCAGCCGTCGGCGTCTATGACATTGACGAAACCAAGATTGAACTGACCCTGACTCCAGTGGGCAAACTCGCCGATGGCAGCGCAGGCCGCGTGATCAAGGGTCGGCCGCTCAAGGCCGCAGAAGGAGCCCTGCTGGCCAATGTCATGTGGGGCACTTACCGCGTGACCGCCAGCTATGAAGGCCGGCCCCTCCAGATCAGCCGTCGCCCACGTCCCGGCGAAGACGAGGATTATGTGTGGGGCAGCAGTTACACCGGCCCCTTCGTGAAAGGCTTTTACCTCCTTAAGCCTGCGTTGTTTCTGGAGGTCAAGCACTGATGGGCCTGCAAGCGAAGCTGGGAGTGCCGGGCCTGCCTGCCCGAGCCTTGACCCAGGCGCTGATTTGGAGTCTGCTGACCTCTCCGGCCCACGCCAGTTCTACTGTTCGCGGCCTGATGGATTTGCAAAAGCCGCTGTCCACCGAGCAACTGCCCTGTCCGGTCTTCCCCAAGCGGCCCGCGACGGGGAACGTGCCCTCAACCAGCAATCCACAACTCCAGCAGCAACTGGCCCTGCTCGAAAAGCAGCTGGCCCAATTGCCGCCGCAGTCTGAGGGCTACAAGCAAATGAAGGCGGCGTTGGACGCCATCAAGCAGGGCGTCAAGCAGGAGCAAGCGGCACAGCCTACCTTTAAACTGCTGAAATACCAGAAAATGAGCGTGGTGCAGGCCCTGGCCAACCTGTACGTCTCACTTGCAGACCACCTCTCCCCGGAAGCCTGGAAAGCGTGGGTGAACAATGCCGAATTGGCCGACCGCACCAAGGCAGACAAGACGGCGGTGGTGGCCGTGAGCAAAGGGCAGCCGCTGCTGGCGGTGGCCGCGTATCTCAAGGTGCTCGAACAGATCCCCAAAGACGCGAACGCGCTGTTCAACTTGGGTTCACTGGCCGCCTCACTGGGCGCGCCCAATGAAGCGCTGGCCCTGCTGGACGCCTCACAGCTGCAGGGCGGGCCGCGCAACACCTTTTACTCGCCCACTGCACAACTGCTCACGGCCAAGGGCTACGCCTTGATGCTGGTCGACCGCAACAAGGAGGCTGAGCAAGTGTTGACCCAGGCGGTCAAGCTGGCCCCCAAGCTGGTTGAAGCGCAGCGCAATCTGGCGGCAGCGCTGGGCAATCAAGGCAAGTGTGGGGCGGCGAAAACAGCGGTGGCGCGCTCGAAAAGCCGTCATACTGTGCCGCAGAAATCGGCTCCTCCCACCACCTCTCCTCCTCCGTCTCCTGCCACGCTGCCCATCCCACTTCCTTCCGGCCCTCAGGGCAGCGACACCGAGTACAACTTACGCGATGTGCTGGATTTTTCTCGTGGCAAGGTCGGAAAATGGCCGTATTGGGCGACCATCTTCAATCCCTATGACGAGGCTCAATTGGATCGTCGGCAGGCGGAATACGCCACGATGCAGGCCAGTCTTGACATCAAAAATGAAGCGCAGCAATTGCCCAAGGTTCGTCAGGGCGTCAGCGACCTGCTGCTGAGCGTGCGGAACGACGCCCTGAGTGGGCCGCGAATCCGCTTACTGAATACCGGACAATACCAACTGTTCAGAGAGGCCCGGTTCAAGGCGCTCTACGCCCAACTGGGAAAAGATCTGGCCACCTATCAGAAAAATGAGCAGGACGCCATGCGGCACCTCAAAGACGTGGAGTTTGCCAATGCCCAGGTGCAGTATGACCAGGCCTACCGGGCCTGCGACGCCGATAGCGATGGCCGGTACTGCCGTGACAAAGCGGAGTATGACAAGAACCTCAGGAAGTGTTCCAGTCTGGTGACCTGGAACAATACCTGGCGCGGCGGCTCATCCTTTTTGGCGCAGAGCGTTCGGCCACTCGTTGAGGAGACCGACCGCTTTTACACCACCGTCATCTCTTACGCTTCTGAACCCCGGCTGTTGGCTGAGCTGCGTTTGAACCACCGAATCATTCGCAAGGCTTTTATTGGTACCGTGCCCGGATACTTCGTCAATCACCTTTCAGATCTGGATCGCCTCAACGAGCCCTGCCTGTATATTGCCCGCACCGCGCCGCCCAAACCGGTGCCGGACGACCAGATGGGCTCTTTTACCGAACTGACCGCCAACGGTTGCGCGCCCGTGGCCACTGCGACCGTGAAGGTCATGCTGGTGCAGTTCGGCATGAACTGCGAGAAAGTCTCGGTAGAAGTTGCCAAGGAGATTCCGTGGCTGGACATCGGCGCGTTTATCAGCGTGGAGCGCAAGGCGTCGGCAGGTTCGCAAACTCCGCCAACGGCTCGCGACCGGTTCATCAAAGCATTGGGCGCAGGTAACGTACGTCCGGAAAAGCTTCCAGATTTCGACAAACCCAAAGGCCAGATCAGCATCTTCACCGTCACAGCGGGCGTATCCACCAGTACGTCGGTGGCCGGCAACGGTGTGGGGGCCAAAGACGGCGTGTACCTGACGGTGGACAGCACCGGCAAAATTGTGGACTACGGCGTGAAAGGCGAAACGTCGACAACTGTAGGGGCCGAGATGGATCTGGGGATCGGAGAAGTCGGGGTCGGTCTGGAATTTGAGGGCATAGGCGGCGCCATCAGCCTCCTGCCCAGTGCGCCAGGAACTTGAGGAGCGGCGTGAATTTTGAAAGCGCATGGATACTGCTGTGGGTGCTGATCGTGGCAGGCTGCTTTATCTGGCAGGCCTTTCGGCGCCGCATGCCCGGACATCAGGAGAAGCGCTCTGACCGCTTGAGCGTTTGGGACTGGCTGACCCTGCTGTTGGCTGGTTTTGGGAGTGAGCCTGGCCTGAGTTCCAGCGAGACGGAGCGGGCAGCCAAACAACGAAAATCACAGCGCCGCTGACTCTCAGGCCGTGGGAGTGAAGAACACAGCCCCCTGCGTCTTGAGAGTTGAAGACTCTATTACTCACCGCGAAGAAATGGCGTAGTTTTTGAACGTCATCCACAGTGGTTGCCAGATGACTGGAGGAATCACGGCGACCGTCATCCGCAGTGAAGACCTCTCCACGTCAGGAGAGGCGCTTCAATGGCAGAGGTGGCCTTGCTGCAAACAGACGGTCAGGGTGTCCAGCGCCCTCGATCACAGCTGACGTTCGTAAGCGATCAATCTGGTTTTTTGCTCGGTTCCCCAGCGGTAACCGCCGTTGCCGCCCTTGCTGGGGACGACGCGGTGACAGGTGATGGGCAGGGCCAAGCGGTTGGCGGCACAGGCGGGGGCCACAGCGTGAACGGCAGTCGGCTGCCTGATGGCGGTGGACGGGGCACTCCAAGATTCGCTGCGCCCTCACCAGCTCTGCAGGGAGAGGGGTCAGGCCCGCGTGTGCAAACTTGTCAGGAATGTACTCGCAGCCGATGGCGGCCTTGTATTCCGGAACGTCTTTCCGCCCAGTGGTTCACCCTGGCTTAGCCGAGTCGGCTCCACAGCTTGACCGCCTGCCCTCTGGGGCCCCAGAGATTCATACGCCCCATTCGTGACGGTGCACAGAATCAACATCTGACACAGAGTCAGGACAGGGCCAAGAGTGCTTTCAGGTGGGCCACCGTTTCGGTTCGTTCGTCTTGAGGACGGCCGAGAATGCGGCCATGCATGTCTTGGAGCACTCCCAAGGGCAACTGCGCCAGGTCTTCTCGCCGCACCCCTTCTGAACGCAGCAAAAACGCCAAGGTTCGGGCCAGATCACCAGCAGACACGGGCAGATCTTCAGGAGCAGGGTCCTGAATCCTCACCTTCGCTTGAGGGGCGCCGGTAACACCAGCACCCTTGATCTGTGGTGGAGCGTCTGGCCAGGCGTATTTGCCGTTGCCGTAAGAGCGCACCACATCCAGAACAAAACCCACATGGTTTTGCGGTTTGTACCCCCGTGCCAGGATGGCCCTCGCCTGCGCGGCGCCGTCCTGTACAGACTGCGGGTAATCTGCTGCAGCCTTCTTCGCGGCCACCAATGGGACGTTCAGAGCAACCAGCAAGGCCACCAGTTCAGTGTCTGGCTCGGGCGCCGCTTGACCGAACACGTAGCTGAGCAGCTGCTTTTTGCCGCGCCCAGTCACTTTCACCTCACTGAGGTACTCTGCCTTGATCAAATTCTCGTGAATCGGCTCTAGGGTTCGGCGAATCTTGTCCGGTTTGTCGCTGGCAATGCCGCAGCGCTGCGCCAGATCCATCAAAGTGATTTGCAACGTCGCTGCGCGGTCTTGATGTTGAACCGGATCATGCCGCAATGCGTCAAGTACCCGGTACGCGGCCCGGGCCGGTTGACCCAGCTGGCGCAGGAGGGCTGTGCTGACCGGCTTAAAGTAGCCGTTTCTGATGTTGCGAGTCAATTCGCGGGGGAGTGTGACGGAGATCAGTTTAGCCCCCTCCATGTCCCGCCGCGACCGGGTAAAGACCAATTTTTCGATCAAACGAAAGCCTACAGTGACCCAATCGTCCTCTTCATGACTGCGCCAAGCGCCACTGATCCAGTATTGGGTGGCGCTGAGGCGCTCCAGGCTCTCACGCATCATGCGGCGGTTGGCTCCGGTGTCGTCCAGGCCACACATCTGCAACAGGCGGTACATGGTGAAAGCGATCAGCCCATGTTCCGGACACCCCTGCTCAATGTACAACTCTTGAAGAGCCAGGTACGAATCGTTGTCGATCCCGTGAGGCACGCCGTATTTCTGTGCGCCGTTGCATTCAATTTCACTGGGGATGCCCGCCCGGTTGAAACTCACCTTCCAGGAGGCGTAGTCGGCAGCGATCTTGCGTTGGATGGAGATCAGCCCGAGATGACCGACGTTCAAATCTTCTCTCAGGACCAATTCCTGCTCGGCTTGCTTTGTCACGGCTCCTCCCAGAGCGTTCAGTGTAACGACAAAGGGACACGATCACCACGCCGTTATGAATGGGGGAAGTCTGGACACCGCATCCCGTTATGGATGGGGGAAAGCTGCGGAAAACCGCGTGTTTAAGGGGAATCCTCTGTTTGAAGTTGAGATGCCGTTATGAATGGGGGAAACAGAGGGAAAGATGCCGTTCCCAATGGGGGGTTTGAGCCGTTGATGCCGTTATGAATGGGTGATCTACCCCCGTTCTGAATGGGGCATCCATACCGTTCTGAATGGGGGGAACTGGCTCAAACCCCCCGTTATGAATGGGGGGAAATGAGCTGAAAATACCGTTCTGAATGGGGGGAAATACCGTTCTGAATGGGGGGAAATGCTTGAAAAACCCCGTGTATGACGCCTCAACCCTGTAGCCTGATGATGTTTTTCGTATCAATCTTTAAAAGAGAAACCCATAAAAGAAAACAACAATCAGAAGAGCTTCGCTGGAGATCTGAGCGTTCACGTTGCCAACCGAAGGAACCCTGCGTTGCATGACATTGGCTGTCATGTAACCAGCATGAACTCAATGTGCAAGCGAGAAGAGCAGCTGTGCTTTGCCACATCTTCGTCCGCGGGCTTTAACCGATGAACTGAAGGCCTCGTCAGCCACAAGACGGAGCGGTTTCGGAGCGCTGCGCAATTGAAACTAAGCTGTCCCTCACTGCTGTCCTGCTTCTGTGTGGAACGAGATGGAGAGATAAAAATTAATCGAGATCCACAAAGTAAAGAGTTGTATATCACTCTACGTTTCATTTGGCAGAGGCCGGGCAGTCTTCAGAACAGTTGGGCCTTCAGGTGTACCTCAGTAAAGCTTGATGCCGCTGATGAGCGAGGAATCACTCACAGCCGAACACATACCTGCTCTGACCGGAAGTTCTTACGCTGCGCGAACCCGCATGTCACAGCTCAGTCACGCGCAGAGCATCACCTTACGAATGTGGCACGGCAGCGCCCGCCGCCTTCAAGGAGATGCCATGAGAACGAAGTTTGCCTTTCTGTTGCACCCCCGTGACACCCTACGCGACGATCTGCGCCAATTGCTCCACCCCGCCTTTGGGCTCATCCCCGACCGTGTTTTGCAAGGTGCCCTCCAGCACCTTCCCCTCCCACCTCTGATCACCGGCGGGATTCGCTACGACGACGCGCCTGACCAGCAGGCTGGGTGGCTCATTACCGTGCCGCTCAGTGCCTCCCAACTGCTGCGCCTTCCACGCGCGCACGTTCACGGCAAGATTAACCAGGCTGTCGACCGGGCCCGTGACCTCGGCGCGAGTGTCGTCGGGCTCGGTGCACTCACTGCCCCTGCCACCCTCGGCGGCCAAGTTTTGCAGGAACGCCGCGACATCGGCGTCACCAATGGCAACGCCTTTACCGCTGCCATGACGCACCTCGCCGTTGAACGCCTCCTGCCCAGCCTGCCTGCCCATCCCACCATCGCTCTTGTTGGCGCGACTGGCAGCGTCGGCAGTTGTCTCACCCATCTCCTCGCCGCTCGCACGGACGCGGCCCTGATGCTCATCGCACGGCATCAGGGCCGCCTGGACGCTCTGGCGGCCGATGTAAGCCGCCCAGGCCTGCGGGTGACCACCAGCACCCGCATGGACGACGTACGCGCCGCAGACCTCGTCGTGCTCCTCACCAGCGCCGCAGAAGCGCTGCTGCGCGACGAGCACCTCCGGCCCGGCGCGATTGTCCTCGACGACACGCAACCCCGCAATACAGACGCGTCCCTGCTGAGAACCCGGCCGGACGTCACCATCATTGACGGCGGCCTCGTTCAGGTGCCCGGCATGCAGCTGCGCGGCACCATTGGCCTCGCCTCCAAGGTCGCGTACGCCTGCCTTGCCGAGACCATGCTGCTCACCTTGGACGGGCATGAAGGGCATTTCTCCATCGGGGCGCCCGGCGCACACAAGGCGGCGCACATGCTCGACCTCGCTGCCCGGTACGCCCACCTCGGCTTTCATCTCGCGCCGTTCCGTTCCTTCGGGCGCCTGCTGCCCGACGGGGCCCTGGGCAGTGCGCCGCGGCCGCGCCTCCTGGAGCGTGCATGAAGCGTCTCGTCATCGTTGGCGGCGGGTACTTCGGAGTAGACGCCTACCGGGCGGTGTTACGGGAGGCGGGCCGTGAGGTGCGGAGCGGCGAGATTCAGATGACCGTAGTCAGTATGGGCGAGCATCACGCCTTTCACGGCTGGACAGGCGAGGTGCTTGGCGGGATTGTTGCCCCTGCACATATGTTGACCTCCCTTGTGGGCCTGCTGCCGCGCGCATCGTTCGTGCATGGGCGGGTAGTAAGCGCTGACCTCGTGGCCCGGAAGGTCACGGTGCACCTGCCCGATGACACCGAATGCGTCCTTCCGTTTGACCGTCTCCTGCTCGGGACAGGCTCACGTGACGCGCTGGAATGTCTTGCGGGCGTCCGAGAGCACGGCTGGTGTCTTAAAACGCCAGGTGACCTGCACGCCTTCCGCGCGAAACTGCACGCGGAGCTGCGCGCAGACCAGCTGGGGAGGCCCGCTCTGCGCGTTGCAGTGATCGGTGGGGGTTTCGCCGGGGTGGAAATGGCCGCCGCGATCGCCGAGTTAGGGAGGGCGCGGGGAGGCCGCGAGGTTCAGGTTCACTTGATCGGCAGCGGAGAGCGGCTGCTGAACGAGTTGAGGCCCCGCTACGCCCGCCTCGCGGAGTACGCGGAACGGGAACTCCGGGCGCTCGGGGTCGAGCTGCACCTTGGGCCGCGGGCTACGGCGGTCACGGCGGACGGGGTGCGCCTCGCGTCGGGGGCGGTCGTGGCCTCGGATCTGACGCTGTTTACGGCGGGCGTGGCGTTCGACGTGTTGCCGGGCACCCTGGACTTGCCGCGCGATGAACAGGGCCGGCTCGTCACAGACGAGTTTTTGCGGGTGAGTGGCCGTGATGATGTGTTCGCGGGTGGGGACGCGGCGGTCGTGGCGCGCCCGTCGGGTGGGGTCTGCCCAACGAACGCGCTGTGGGCGATGAAGCACGGAATGTGGGCCGGGGCCAACGCGGCGCGGTCTATCCAAGGGCGACCATTGCGCCGCTTTTCATACGGCGGGCTGGGCCAGGCGGCGAGCGTTGGGGTGGGGCGGGGAGTGACGGAACTGAAGGGCGTGCAGTTCACGGGTCTGCCAGGGTGGGTGTTGCGGCTGGGGTTTTTTGCGTGGTACATGCCGTCGCGGAGGCAGAGCGTGCGGGTGCTGCGCGACTGGTGGCAGCTGGCAGCACGCGGCCGGCGACTTGACGGCGAAGGCACGCTGAACAACTCGGGGGTCAAGCCGAGAAGCGCACCGGCGCTCTTGCGAGGAGAGCGGCGGGGGCCGGGACGCGTTGAACAGTAGGGTGTGGGCAGACGCTGTGGGCTGAGCTGCCGGGCACACGGGTCCTTTGCTAGACGGGGAGTTTAGGGGTGTCCAGCTTGAGATTCAGGCGCTGCCATCTGGCCGGGGACTGGATGCAGGAATCAGCGGGAAGGAGAGGCGTCGCCCAAAAGGCGGTGGAGCGCCTCGTTGAGCTGCTCCCACAGAGGCTGTCCCAGTTCGGCTTGATACTCGTCTTCAATCGCACGTTTGGCTTCCTGTGCGTCCAGCAGATACCGCCATCCTGCTGCCGTGAACTGCACGCGGGTAGCCCGTCCGTCCATGGGGTCAGGTTGGCGCTCAACGTAACCGTGGGCTTCTAGCTCGGTCACCAGTTGTCCTGCCGCCTGTTTGGTCATTCCAGCGCGCTCAGCTAGGGTCACAATGCGGGTGCCCTCCGTATCGAGATGGGGCAGCAGATTGGTGTGGGCGAGGCTTAAGACGGTGTGCCCCTGGGCATGAAGTTTTTCGAGAGCAAGAACGTTGTAAGCGCGGGCGGCGCGGTGCAGGAGGCGGCCAATGTGCTGCTGGCGGGCTTGCTCTAGGGTCGTGGTATTGGGCACTTCTCGCAAACTAGTCATCCCCCTTGTCTAAATGGACAGGTTACCTTACTATAGTGTTGGTTGTGCCCCAGCAGGCATGACCAGGAGGCTCAGATGATTACTATTCGCGCTGGAGACACACAGGCCATGGCAACCCCGAACGGTAACTACGGTACCAGCCTCGCGACTCCCCGGCTCGGTGCCACTGAGGTAACGGTGGTCCGTCAACGTCAAGCCCCTGGCGGCTTCAATCCTATCCACGTTCAAAACCGAGAAGAAGTCATGGTGATGCTTTTGGGCCAGGTTACGGTCACCAGCGGCGATCAGCGCATTGAACTGTCCCCCAGCGACACGTTGATTGTGCCTGCCCACACCCCGCACCGCGTCGACAATACTGGGGATACCGACGCCGAGTGGATGATTATCTCTCCCGCTGGGATGCAATTGTTCCGTGAAACGGGCGAAGAAGCCAGCCCGCTGTGGATCAGGTGATTCCCGGCCTGAGTGGGTTGAAACGAGCAGTATGACCCCCTGTCTCCCTTCCTCATACTGGTTCTAAAAGGCGCACTCAGGTAGGCCTTATGGGTGAATGGTCGTCGCCGGTGCGGCCTCGATCATTATCTGCTTCAGTGGTGGATGTGGTGTGCCACCTCAGCAAGTGAGGCTTTGAAGCGAGTGAAACCCCGAGCATGCCTCCAAAGCAGCAAACGACTCCCCCTTGGCTCAGAGGGGAGTTGCGTGGCCCTCAGGATGCCCGTGAGACGCAGGGCGTATTGCTGGGCTTGCGGGCTGAGTGGTGGATTCGGGCGCGTTCAGGGGCGGCCTTGGTGTCGCTGCAACGGTGGACTGCACAGCAGGGAGCTCTGGTTCGAGCCGCACTCGAGCGTTCTGCTGCAAAAGCCCTTCCATTTGTTCGGGCCCTGCTGAGCGTTGACCTCCAATCTGGCGTGGCTTCATCCTATGTCAGGAGGGTTTTTCCCTTTGTCAGCGGCATATTATGAGCTCTAAGCACCTGATCAAGCCGTTCACCATTTGCGGGACTTAGGCAGGTGGCAGAGCAGTAAATACCATGATTCATCTGGAGAGGTTCATCCTCAGGTTATCTGCGATCCCTTGACCCCCTCTCATGGCCGCGCCATGCTGAAGGGGATGACGGCCGTGCCCCAGCCTCCACAAGCCCGGCTGCGGAATCAGCAGGCCTTTGAGACGTGTATGGCGACGACGTTGCAGGTGTTAGCCGCCGTGGAATTTGCGCCAGCGCTACATCACACGCAGCCGACCCGTGAAACCCTGTTAGCCTTTAGCGTTGAAATCGATCGGCATGCGGGAGACATTACGGCGCTGGGAGGGGAACGATTCTTAGATTTGCCGGCGCTGGGGCAAGGCTGGTACAAGCGATTGGTGGTTGGACGGGATGAACCTCTTCTGGCGGCCTACCATGCGCTGCACTCTGCGGCGTATCTGGGCTTGGATGGGGGAACAACCACTGCAATATTGCTCTCGGCAGTGAGTTACGCCCTGCGGGTGCTGGCGCAACGGGAAGGCTACCTCTGCCATTGAGTTGCACCGCCTCTCCCCTACTCGCGTTCTTGCAACGGGCGTAGGGGTACTCCGTTGACTTTTCAGAAGGAAATTCCCGACACGAGGTTTTCGTCGGTTGAGAAGATTGCTGCTCTCGCGCGCTGAACATTGTTTTGCTGGAGTGTGAACGAACTCCCATCGTGCCTGTCAGCCGTCCTTTTGGGCGTGAAGAACGTCAGGCAGACCAGCAGGACGCTGTACTCAGTGGCTTGCTTGCAGGAGTCAAGGGAGTATCAAGAGTGAGTGAGCTGGCGAACGCGCTCTGCTCTCGGCAGCTTGAGTAAGATACTCACGTGAGCTTGAAGATCAGCTGGATTGGTCAACAGACCGCATGACCCTGCGTCAATGCGCAGCCGTCCTCCTCCAAAATAGCGACGGACAGATCTTGATGGTCAAACAGAATTATGGCCAACGATTTTGGAGCCTTCCCGGCGGCGTCGTCGATCCCGGCGAAACCCCACTTCAGGCCGCCATCCGAGAAGCACACGAAGAAGCCGGGATCAGCATTGCGCTGCAGGAGGTGCTGGGGCTCTACCTCCTGCAGGGGGGTGGTTGGCCAGACATTCAGGCCTATGTGTTTCGAGCACACATCCTGGACGATGAGCCACGAATTATGAATCCGCAGGAGATCGCGGAGTTGCGGTGGATGGATCTTCAGGCCCTTCCCGACTGGGTGCCGAGGGATGTCTCTGCTGCCTTTGAAGACCTTCAGATGCAAAAACAGGGCGTGATCCGCACCGTTCAGCGCATCATTCCTCTGGAAAGGATGGTGTGATGAATCTTCCACATGAGATCCAGAGTCTCCTCTCGGCTTTCTCCAAAGCACAGGACCTCGCAGGGGACGTTGATCACCTGCTGGCCGCCTTTGGCCGCGAGATCACGAGGGAGCATGTTCCGCGAGTCACTCGTTTGGCAGAGAAACTTGCACTCCAGTTTGGCGTGGACGTGCAGGCCGCCCGCACCGCCGCGCTGCTCCACGATATCGGGGGGGTGTTTCGATACGACCAGATGGTGCCGCTCTGTGAAGCGCTGGGGCTGCCTGTTGAGCCGGAGGAACGGCGCGTGCCCATGCTGCTTCATGCCAAGCTGAGTGTCGTATTGGCACGGGAATGGCAGGGCATCACGTCTCCAGAGGTCCTGCAGGCGATTCGTTATCACACGACGCTGCATGGTCAGTCCACTGCTTTGGATCAAGTGGTGTTCCTGGCAGATAAGCTGGAATGGGATCAGGGTGGACAACCGCCGTATTTTGCAGCGTTGTCAGCGGCCCTGAACGAGAGCTTGGAGACAGGAACACGGTGGATGTTGTCTTGGATGGCGCTGCCGGAAGCCAAGCTGCTGATCCCGCATCCAGACCTGCGGGAGGCCTGGCGAAGTTATGGGATTGCGCCTGCTCACGGCATGCAGTAAAACGTTGGCTCCGTTCAGTGGCCTGATTACTGGAGTCACGGACTGTCACCAAAATCGGGATAAGCATCCAGCGAGAAGAGGGCAGATGCTCAGAAAGGGTTGTGTTGCCGAACGTTGCAGGTGTTCAACGTCAGACGGTGGTGTTGCCTTAATTCGGGGTTGGATATGGGGAGGGCAGGGGTGGCCTGAATTTCAGGCCATCCCTGCCGCGACGGCTGACCACGTCTGGAACGCTTGTTTCTGATTTTTTCTTCTGGTCGAGGCGGAAACGCTGGTGCGGGAATGATGGTGAAGGTTCGTGATGCGGGTGATGTGAGTAGAGTTTGATGGAGGCTCAGTTCAGTGTGATTCACACTGGAGGACACCATGTCCGTACCCAAGCAGAAATTCACCGCTGAGTTCAAACACGAAGCCGTCCGGCTGGTTCGCACGACCGGAAAGAGTTGCGCCCAGATTGCCCGCGATCTTGGCGTTCCCCCTCACTATGTCGTGCGATGGAAGCACCAGCAGGACAACCAGACGGCCGCCGGCCGCCCTGCCTTCACTGGGCGGGGGATCCCCGCCCTTTCACCACAGGAGGCTCGTCTGAAAGAACTGGAGCGGGAACTGGACATTGCGCGACAGGAAAGGGATATCTT